>NZ_JBFAPI010000052.1:0-1122 GCF_040676615.1 Asanoa sp. NPDC049573 | reverse complement strand
CTAGGTGTACTGCCCAGGGACGTTGGTCAACCTGGTGATGGGTGGCCGGCCGCCGACGGCGGTGTGGGGCCGGTGGTGATTGTAGTGATGGAGCCAGGCGGGTAGGGCTTGGCGGCGGGCGTGCTCGGAGCGGTAGAAGCGGGCGATGGCCCAGCCGTTGGTCATGGTCCGGTGGAACCGTTCGACCTTGCCGTTGGTTTGTGGGCGGTAGGGGCGGGTCTTGCGGGGGCGGATGCTCAGCTGGTTGCAGGCGTCGTGCCAGGCGTGGGATTTGTAGGCCGAGCCGTTGTCCGACAGGACCCGCTCGACGGTGACGCCGCGGGCGGCGAACCAGGTGACCGCGTTGCGGAGCACGTCGATGGCGGTGGCGGCTGTCTCGTCGTCGCGGATCTCGGCGTAGGCGACCCGGGAGTGGTCATCGATGACGGTATGAACGAACGCCGTCCCGACGCGTGGTTCCCACTTGGCGTTGCGGACGCCGGTGCGCCGGGCGGTCGCTTCCCGGTTCCGGTCGCCCCGGCGGCGGCCGACAAAGCGCCAGCCACCACCGTCGGGGACGTTGCCGTATTTTTTGACATCCACGTGGAGCATCGCTCCGGGATGGTCGTGTTCGTAGCGGCGGACCGGTTCCCCGGTGACCCGGTCGATATGCGAGAGCCGGTTGATCCGGCATCGGACCAGAACGGCGTGCACGCTGGAGGCCGCCATCGCCAGCCGCCCCGCGATCTGGACCGGCCCCAACCGCTGCTTGAGCCGCAGATGCACAATCTTGCGGACCACCGGCTGGGGTGTGCGGGTCGGGCTGTGGTGCGGCCGGGACGACCGGTCCGCCATCCCCGCCTCACCCTCGCGCGCGTACCGGTCAGCCCACCGCTTCGCCGTCGGCCAGGACACGTCATAGCGTTCGGCCGCGCGGGCCACCGGCCAGCCCTCATCCACGATCAGACGCGCCAGACGCAGACGTGCGCGCGGGGTCAAAGCAGCGTTAGCGTGGGACACGAAGGCCTCCTGTTGGCGGAGCGGTTTCTAGACAGCTCCACTCCACAACCGGAGGCCTTCACCCGTCCAGCAACGTCACACTCCGACGTCACACAACCTCGACCAACCTGCCTGGGCAGTACA
>NZ_JBFAPI010000051.1:0-1216 GCF_040676615.1 Asanoa sp. NPDC049573 | reverse complement strand
CACCGCCCACGCCTTGTCGGTCAACTCACCGCGACCCACCACCAACGCATGGTGAACCACTCACCAGCACATGATCGGCAGGACACGCCCTAGGCATCACCGATTCCTGCGTTTTAGCTTTCCTGGACTATGCGGTGCGATCCGCACCCAGCCCCGACCACCTCGACCGGACGTTCCCAGAGGTACGGGCAGACATCTAACGTCACTGTGCGTTGGCCAACGTGAGCAGGCGACGGGCATCAATTAGTGACTTCGGTCCTGGCCGAGGAAGCACGACAGCAGTTGCCTGAACTCGTGCGGGTGCTCGATAGCCGGCACGTGTCCGCATCGGCCGAGCACATGCAGGCGGACATCGGCCAGGTGTTCGAGCAGGGGGAGGGCTGCCGTCCCGAGCGGGGTGATTCGGTCCTGCGCGCCGTGAACGAGCAGCACGGGCGCGCGTACCGTCGCCAGGGTTTGCGCCGAGAGGGTGAGATCCTCGACCCATCGTGTCCTGGGTGGAGGGAACAACGATGCGTATGCGGCCGCCCCCGTTCGCATCGCGGCCGCACGCGCGTCGACGGCCGAATCGGTCACGAGCGCTTGGTCGAGGACGAGGCGACTGAGCACGTCTCGTGCCCCGAGCGGGCCGGCGGGGGCGGCCCAGACCGCGTCGAGATCGGCGGACAGCGGCGCACCGGGGGCGCCCATCGTCGAGACCGCCACGACGCGGGTGACCTGCTGGGGGCGCGCGGCCGCCAACGCCAACGCCACGGCACCGCCCATGGAGTGACCCACCACCGCGTAGTGCTCGATGCCGAGAGCATCCATCAAGCCCGCGGCCTGCTCCGTCCACAGCCGCAGCCCACCCCTTAATCCCGCCGGGACAGGCGTACGGCCGAACCCCGCCTGGTCAGGAGCCACCAGATGCCAGGACGTGGCCAGCGCCTGCGCCGTCGTCGCCCAGGCGGCGGACCCGGTCGTGCCAGGTCCGGAGCCGTGCAGCATCAGCACCGCGGGCCCGATGCCGCTTTCCAGGACGTTGACGGGGGAGCCATCCACCGTGACGGTCCGCAGTGCCGTCACCGGGGCAGGCCAGGTGAGCTCATGCCGATGCGGCGTCGACGGACTTCGCGAAGAGTTCCATCATCGCCCGGCCGAATTGCGGCATGTCGGGCCAGCCCCGGCAGGAGACGAGGTTGCCGTCGACGACGTCGGGGGCGTCGATGACGGTCGC
>NZ_JBFAPI010000050.1:0-1663 GCF_040676615.1 Asanoa sp. NPDC049573 | reverse complement strand
CGGCCGCCGGCGAGTTGGGCCAGTTGCGCGAGGCTGCCGTTGAAGACGTTGGAGTCTCGGTCGCTGCCGCGCTGGCAGTCCGGGATGTCGTACTGCCAGAACGTCCAGCGGTTGCCCCAGCCCGGCACCGACGGTGGCGAGGAGTTGCAGCTGGAGATGTCGAGCAGGTAGTTGCCGAACGCGGTGCTGTTGCCGGTACAGGGATTCCACCAGTTGACGTTGGTGTAGATCATCGGCGTGACACCGATGCGGGCCTGGACCTGGCTGAGGAACGAGCTGATCCACGTGCGCATCGCGCTCTGGCTCAGGCCGTAGCAATCGGGCAGGTCGTTGTAGGGCCACTCGATGTCGAGGAACGGCGGCAGGGTCCGGCCGTCCCGTGAAAACTCCATGTGGTCGACGAAGTAGTTGGCCTGGCCGACCGGGTTTCCCTTGTCGGGTCGTGCCCAGTGGTAAGCGCCGACGTAGAGTCCGGCGGACTTCGCGCCGTGGTAGTCCTGCGCGAAGTACTCGTTGGTGTACGTGGTGCCCTCGGTCGCCTTGACGTAGGCGAACTCGTCACCGGCCGCCTTCTGCGCCGGCCAGCTGACCGTTTTTCCTCCGTTGTGGTCGTGGCTGGACACGTCCCGGCCGTTGATCGGATAGCCGGACGGCGGCGGGATGATGGCCTGCGCGGCCAGGCCGGTCGAGTGCGTCGGCGCACCCCGGCCGGGCCAGCCGTTGTCGGCCACGGATGGTTCGCCCGTCGCGGCCGCGCCGGACGGTTCGCGGAACGGGCCGCTGGCCGTGGCGCTGCCGGGGGCCATGACGACCACCACGATCGCCGCCGAAAGCGCGGCGGCCAACCGCAATCCGCGCGTCGGTTCTCTGCTGATGCCCATCGGACTCCTCCGGTCCGGGTGACTTCGGCGCGCTCGCGCCAGCACCCAGCCGGTGACCTTCGCGGTACGGGCTATCCGAACGCTATTCGCTGGCGCCCGTACTCCGGGCGTCGTGTCCAGTCCTCGGATAGCCCGTACCGCCAGGGTCTGGCGGCAACGACCGGACCCGAGGGAGATGTATCGATGAAACCGAGTCAATGGCGCTGGCCCGACGTGCTGACGGCGCTCGGCGTGGCCGTCGCCCTGGCGCTGGCGGTGCCCGCGGGGGCACAGGCGGCGAGCGACGACGGAACGCTACGGCCGCAGGGCGTCACGGCCGGCGGCCGGGCGACGCAGCCCGACAACATGGCGGCCGCGGCCGCCGACAACCCCGGGCCGTGGATCACCCGGACCGAGATCCTCGCCCGCGCGAAGTCCTGGTACGACGCCAAGGTCCCCTACAGCCAACAGGCCTACCGGGGTGGCTACCGCACCGACTGTTCCGGCTATGTGGCGATGGCCTGGCACACCAACGACAACTACTGGTGGACCGGCGATCTGAACACCATCGCCACGCAGATCACCTACAACGACCTTCGCCCCGGCGACATGCTGCTCTACCACAACAAGGCAAACCCGGTGAACGGTTCGCACGTGGTGCTCTTCGACCACTGGGTCGGCGCCGTGGGCGGCGACTTCGTGATGTACGAGCAGACCAAACCGTCCACACAGCACCGGCGGTGGTCGGAGGCCGGCTACAGCCGCAGCCTCTACAAGCCCTTCAAATACAACCGGGTGCTGGA
>NZ_JBFAPI010000049.1:0-2313 GCF_040676615.1 Asanoa sp. NPDC049573 | reverse complement strand
CGCCTCGTTGCGCAACCGGTTACCGGTCGGATTGGGCGGCGGAGTGGTCGGGTCGGGCGGCGGGGTGGTGCCCCCGAACTGGGCGAAGAACCTCCACACCTCCCCCTTGGTCCAGGTCCTGACGCCGTCCTCGCAGCCGGAGCATCCGTCGACCGGGCCCGGCCCGTGGCCTCCGTCGAACGCGGCCCACTGCACCGGGTATCCCGCCCGGCACGAGTAGACGGTGGTGATGTGTGACCCGCTTCCCGGTGCCGGCTCGCGCGGACTCTGGGCGGCGCAGCCGTTGGCGCGGACGAACGTGTCACGCAGCGAACGTCCCATGGAGATGTTGAGGACGTTGTCCGAGATCCCGTGGATCCCGAAGTAGGCGATCGGCTGGGTGCCGCCACTGCACCCGCTCAGCTGCGCGCCCGAGTAGACGGCGACCGCCCGGAAGACGTTGGCACGGGCGCACGCGATCGCGTAGCTCATGCCGCCGCCGTAGCTGAACCCCATCGCGAAGCGCTGCGTCGTGTCGACACACAGCCCGTTTTCGATTCGCGTCATGATGTCGTCGACCAGCGTGAGGTCCTGCCCACCGGAGTTGGCCCAGCCGTTTCCGATGCCCTGCGGCGCCACGAGGATCGCGCTGTTGTTCGACTGTTCCTGCATCCCGTAGTAGGCCCAGGCGCTTCCGCTGCTCCCGCCCGAGGCGACGTCGTTCATGGTGCCGCCGCGCCAGTGGAACGCGAAAATCAGCCGGTACGGGTTGTTGCTGTTGTAGTTGGCCGGAACCCGCAGGATGAAGCTGCGAGTCTGACCGCTGCTCTGGATCGTGTACGTGCCGCTGTTCAACGCCGGGGCCTTGCCGCATCCGGCCGTCGCCGCGAGGGTGGCGGCGTCCGCCGCCGCCGAGGCGAGCCGGATGCCGGTGAGACCGGCGGTGGCCAGAACGACGGTCGCCGCGACCGCGAACAGCATGCGCCATCGATGCCGATTGGTGCCCTGGGGCATAGGTGTACTCCGTTCCCGTCCCGTAGTCTGTTGGCCAGCATGAGGTCGGGCATCGTGGGATGTCAATGCGACTTTGATGGGATCGATCCCATAACACATTTTTGCATCTCGATTTCGAACATCGGCCATTCGGCATCGTCGTCAATTGCCTCTTGAATGCCCGGAAACAACGTGGCAAGGTCGCGCGCATCGATCTCAGTCGTTGCGCCTATCCCTGCTGCGGCGCCCCGTCCGAAAGGTAAGTGAGTGATGAGAGACCTCGTTCGCTCGAACAGTTCGTCGCGGCGGCGGCAGGTGAGAGCACTGGTGCCACTCCTGCTGACCGGGTTGCTCGCCACCGGCGCGGCGCTGGTCTTCACGGGCACCGCCGACGCCGGCACCACGCTGAGAGCGTCGGCGGCCGAGAAGGGCCGCTACTTCGGTGCCGCCGTCGGCACGTACAAGTTCAACGACACCACCTACATGTCGGTCCTCAACCGCGAGTTCAACAGCCTCGTCGCCGAGAACGAGATGAAGTGGGACGCGACCGAACCGCAGCGGGGGGTGTTCAACTACGGCGCCGGGGACCGCATCGTCAGCCACGCCCGCGCCAACGGGATGAGCGTGCGCGGCCACAACCTGCTCTGGCACGCCCAGCAACCCGGATGGGCCCAGGGCCTGTCCGGCAGCGACCTGCGGAACGCCGCCATCAACCACGTCACCCAGGTGGCCACCCACTTCCGCGGGCAGATCCACTCCTGGGACGTGGTGAACGAGGCATTCGCCGACGGTGGCGGCGGTGGCCGGCGTGACTCGAACCTCCAGCGCACCGGAAACGACTGGATCGAGGCCGCCTTCCGCGCCGCCCGCGCCGCCGACCCGAACGCCAAGCTCTGCTACAACGACTACAACACCGACGGCGTCAACGCGAAGTCGACCGGCATCTACAACATGGTCCGCGACTTCAAGGCCCGCGGCGTGCCCATCGACTGCGTGGGCTTCCAGTCCCACCTGGGCACCTCGATCGCCGGCGACTACCAGAGCAACCTGCAGCGCTTCGCCGACCTCGGCGTCGACGTGCAGATCACCGAACTCGACGTCACGCAGGGCGGCAACCAGGCCAACATCTACGCCACCGTCACCCGCGCCTGCCTGGCGGTCTCGCGTTGCGCCGGCATCACCGTGTGGGGCGTGCGGGACTGCGACTCGTGGCGGGGTGGCGACAACGCGCTGCTGTTCGACTGCGCCGGCAACAAGAAGGCGGCCTATACCGCGGTCCTCGACACGTTCAACGGCACCTCGACACCCAATCCGACCGGTAACCGGCTGCGCAACGAGGCA
>NZ_JBFAPI010000048.1:0-3374 GCF_040676615.1 Asanoa sp. NPDC049573 | reverse complement strand
ATGGTTGTGGGTTGGTTGTTTGTTGAGAATTGCACAGTGGACGCGAGCATCTTTGTGGTCAAGTTGTCAAGGGCGAACGGTGGATGCCTTGGCACCAGGAGCCGATGAAGGACGTGGGAGGCCGCGATAGGCCTGGGGGAGCTGCCAACCTAGCTGTGATCCCAGGGTGTCCGAATGGGGTAACCCGGCACCAGTTATGTGGTGTCACCTGCACCTGAATTCATAGGGTGTGTGGAGGGAACGCGGGGAAGTGAAACATCTCAGTACCCGTAGGAAGAGAAAACAATATGTGATTCCGTGAGTAGTGGCGAGCGAAAGCGGATTGAGCCTAAACCGGTTGCGTGTGATACCTGTCAGGGGTTGCGTGGTCGGGGTTGTGGGACATCACGGGCTGGGCTGACAACCAGTCGAGGAGTTACAAAACCAGTTGCTAGCTGAATGGTCTGGAAAGGCCGACCGTAGACGGTGATAGTCCGGTAGGTGAAAGTGGCTGGTCTTCTGTGGTTGTTCCCGAGTAGCGGCGGACCCCTGTAATCTGCCGTGAATCTGCCAGGACCACCTGGTAAGGCTAAATACTTCCTGGTGACCGATAGCGGACGAGTACCGTGAGGGAATGGTGAAAAGTACCCCGGGAGGGGAGTGAAATAGTACCTGAAACCGTTCGCCTACAATCCGTCGGAGCCTTTAGGGGTGACGGCGTGCCTTTTGAAGAATGAGCCTGCGAGTTAGTGGCACGTGGCGAGGTTAACCCGTGTGGGGGAGCCGTAGCGAAAGCGAGTCCGAATAGGGCGTTGAGTCGCGTGTTCTAGACCCGAAGCGGAGTGATCTAGCCATGGGCAGGCTGAAGCGCGGGTAAGACCGCGTGGAGGGCCGAACCCACCAACGTTGAAAAGTTGGGGGATGACCTGTGGTTAGGGGTGAAAGGCCAATCAAACTCCGTGATAGCTGGTTCTCCCCGAAATGCATTTAGGTGCAGCGTCGCGTGTTTCTTGCCGGAGGTAGAGCACTGGATGGTCTAGGGGGCCTACAAGCTTACCGAAATCAGCCAAACTCCGAATGCCGGTAAGTGAGAGCGCGGCAGTGAGACTGCGGGGGATAAGCTTCGTAGTCGAGAGGGAAACAGCCCAGATCACCAGCTAAGGCCCCTAAGCGTGTGCTAAGTGGAAAAGGATGTGGGGTCGCTTAGACAACCAGGAGGTTGGCTTAGAAGCAGCCACCCTTTAAAGAGTGCGTAATAGCTCACTGGTCAAGTGGTTCCGCGCCGACAATGTAGCGGGGCTCAAGTACACCGCCGAAGCTGTGGCATTCACATAATAACCCCGCCTAAACTTTCGGGTTTGGGTGCAGGTGTGTGGATGGGTAGGGGAGCGTCGTGCCGCGGGTGAAGCAGCCGAGTGATCGAGTTGTGGACGCGGTGCGAGTGAGAATGCAGGCATGAGTAGCGCAAGAAGGGTGAGAAACCCTTCCGCCGGATGACCAAGGGTTCCAGGGCCAGGCTAATCCGCCCTGGGTGAGTCGGGACCTAAGGCGAGGCCGAGAGGCGTAGTCGATGGACAACGGGTTGATATTCCCGTACCCGCGAAAGAGCGTCCCTGATGAACCTTACTGTGCTAACCACCCAAGCCATCCAAGACCTTCGGGTTGAGGGTGGGGAGCGTGGGAACCTGGTGGGTAGTAGTCAAGCGATGGGGTGACGCAGGAAGGTAGCTGATCCCGGCCGGTGGTTGTGCCGGGGTAAGCGTGTAGGCCGCACCATAGGCAAATCCGTGGTGCATGGAGGCTGAGACGTGATGCCGAGCCGATTCAGGTGAAGTCAGTGATCCTATGCTGCCGAGAAAAGCCTCTAGCGAGTTCTTAGCGGCCCGTACCCCAAACCGACACAGGTGGTCAGGTAGAGAATACTAAGGCGACGGGCGAACTGTGGTTAAGGAACTCGGCAAATTACCCCCGTAACTTCGGGAGAAGGGGGGCCGGACACGTGAAGCAACACGCTTGTGGAGCGTGGTATGGCCGCAGAGACCAGGGGGAAGCGACTGTTTACTAAAAACACAGGTCCATGCGAAGAAGTAATTCGATGTATATGGACTGACGCCTGCCCGGTGCTGGAACGTTAAGGGGACCTGTTAGCTCTTCGGGGCGAAGCGGAGAACTTAAGCGCCAGTAAACGGCGGTGGTAACTATAACCATCCTAAGGTAGCGAAATTCCTTGTCGGGTAAGTTCCGACCTGCACGAATGGCGTAACGACTTCCCTACTGTCTCAACCACAGGCCCGGCGAAATTGCAGTACGAGTAAAGATGCTCGTTACGCGCGGCAGGACGGAAAGACCCCGGGACCTTTACTATAGCTTGACATTGGTATCTGAGTTAATTTGTGTAGGATAGGTGGGAGCCGGTGAAGCTCGTACGCCAGTACGGGTGGAGGCAATCTTGAAATACCACTCTGGTTGATTCGGGTATCTAACTTCGGACCGTGATCCGGTTCAGGGACAGTGTCTGGTGGGTAGTTTAACTGGGGCGGTTGCCTCCTAAAGAGTAACGGAGGCGCCCAAAGGTTCCCTCAGCCTGGTTGGCAATCAGGTGTTGAGTGTAAGTGCACAAGGGAGCTTGACTGTGAGACTGACAGGTCGAGCAGGGACGAAAGTCGGGACTAGTGATCCGGCACCGGCATGTGGAAGCGGTGTCGCTCAACGGATAAAAGGTACCCCGGGGATAACAGGCTGATCTTCCCCAAGAGTCCATATCGACGGGATGGTTTGGCACCTCGATGTCGGCTCGTCGCATCCTGGGGCTGTAGCAGGTCCCAAGGGTTGGGCTGTTCGCCCATTAAAGCGGTACGCGAGCTGGGTTTAGAACGTCGTGAGACAGTTCGGTCCCTATCCGCCGTGCGCGTAGGATACTTGAGAAGGGCTGTCCCTAGTACGAGAGGACCGGGACGGACGAACCTCTGGTGTGCCAGTTGTCCCGCCAGGGGCACGGCTGGTTAGCTACGTTCGGAAGGGATAACCGCTGAAAGCATCTAAGCGGGAAGCTCGCTTCAAGATGAGGTATCCCACCCACACTTGTGTGGGGTAAGGCCCCCAGCTAGACCACTGGGTTGATAGGCCGGAAATGTAAGCCCGGTAACGGGTTCAGTTGACCGGTACTAATAGGCCGAGGACTTGACCTACAAAGCTGCTACGCGTCCACTGTGCAACTCCCGACAAACAAACACCCGAGACCGATTTGTTGGTCGGTTGTTTGATATGTCGATAGAGTTACGGCGGTCATGGCGGAGGGGAAACGCCCGGTAACATTCCGAACCCGGAAGCTAAGCCCTCCAGCGCCGATGGTACTGCACCCGGGAGGGTGTGGGAGAGTAGGACACCGCCGGACA
>NZ_JBFAPI010000047.1:0-6360 GCF_040676615.1 Asanoa sp. NPDC049573 | reverse complement strand
GGCTCCATCACTACAATCACCACCGGCCCCACACCGCCGTCGGCGGCCGGCCACCCATCACCAGGTTGACCAACGTCCCTGGGCAGTACACCTAGTCAGCTGGCCGTTTCGTTTACGGTCCAGGGCATTGTCCCGACGATGTTCGCCGCGATCAGCGTCCGATTGCTGGGATCCCAGGCCAGCACGGTGTCGGCCTTCGCGAGCGCAACCAGGGCGGACATCGCGGCCGCGCTGGCTCGGACCGCGTGGCGTTCCTCGTCCTCAGTGACGATCAGCAACTCGAACTGCCCGTCACCGCCGTCCGTGTCCGCAACCCAGTTGGCGTTCAAAATCGTCACCCGACGAGTGGCCTCGCTCGCGCCCGGCATCGCTTCTCACCTCGCATTGTTCGACGGCCGTCCGGTCACGTCACCTTGGCAGCCGAACCGGACGTCCGGTGCCCGGCGGGAGCAAATGGGGCGCGTTGGTTCTTGATTCCGTTCCGTTCGGGGCGGCAGGCGCCGTCCTTGATCCGCACTGGCTGATCTCCTCGTTCGGCTGCTCGGGATCCTGGTGGCGGTCTTCGCCGAGTGGGGGATCCTGGCCGGCTTCTTCCTGCCGGGGGACTCGTTTCTGTTCACCGCCGGCCTGCTGGTCGCCGGCGGCGCTGCACGTTCCGCTGTGGCTGGTCGCCGTGCTGATCAGCGTGGCGGCGGTCGCGGGCGACTAGGTGGGCTACGTGTTCGGGCGACGGGTCGGCCGGCGTTGTCCCGCCGGCCCGACTCGCGGCTGTTAAAGCAGGAGCACCTACGGCGGGCGGAGGCCTTCTTCGCAGGACGTGCCCGTTCGGTGGTTCTCGCGCTGTTCGTACCGGTCGTGCGCACGTTCACGCCGGTTCTGGCGGGCGCGGCGCGGATGCCTCACGGCACCTTCGCCACCTACAACATCATCCGCGGCGTCCTGTGGGGCACCGGTGTCACCGTCTTCGGCTACTTCCTGGACCACTTGGCTTTCGTGCGCTCCAATATGGAGTCGGTTCTGGTCGCCATCGCCGCGGTCTCCTTCATCCCGTCGTCGTGAAACTGGTACGGAGCCGCCGCCAGAATGCGGACCTCCGTCACGACAGGCGGATCCGGCGGACCCGGGCGACGGAGAAGGCAGCAAGCGCGAGCGCCAGAACGAAGTAAATGGCTGTCTCGTACCACTGGAAGGTCCAATATCGGTCGGCGGGTTGATAGGAGACGAGCTGCCGCAGGTGTAACGCGTTGACGGCGGCGTCGCAATCCGCCATTGAGCTCGTCGGCGATATGCAGATCTGCGGTGCCGGCCCGGTGAACGGCTGCCCGGCCGCGTCTACGGCACGGATCGAAGTGATCCAGTCACCGGGCAGCGTCACCGGCATCGACACCTCCAAGGTGTCATCGGTGATGAATATCGAATGTGGGGTTTCCGGAGCCAAAGTCAACGCCATACTGGTTTCCGCCGGGGTGGCGTAGTGTGCCCGCACCGTCGTCGGCACCACCACCTGCATCGCGGCGACGGCGGCCAGCGTCAACGCCATGGCCGGCAGTGTTCGCCGCACCACCAGCCCCACCGTGACGCCGAGCGCGAAGGCGAAGACGGCGTGCCCGATCGGGACGACGTCTCTGGCGCCGAAGACCAATGGCATGAACCGGTGCGGGAATCCCAACCCTTGGCCCTGACCGGCGAGCGCGGCGGCCCGGTCGATCGGGCCGGCCCACCAGGTGACGGCCAGGCTCAGCAGCGCTGCCGCCGCCCCCGCAGCCAACGCGATGAGGCCGACCTTGGTGGCGGCCCACCGGACGCGGCTGACGCTCTGGCTCCAGGCCAGTCGTACGGTGCCGGTCTCCAGTTCCCGAGCGATCAACGGCGCCCCCCAGAAGATGCCGAGGACCGCCGGCATCCCGTAGAGGGCGGCCAGGCCGGCGACGTACAACAGCGGATAGACCTTGCTCGCATTCACTGCCGCCGCGAAGTGGGTCAGCGCGCTTTGACAGTCGGCACCCGAGACGCACGACGGCAGCCCGCTCGCGTCGAACAGATGCGCCAGTTGCGGGCCGGTGACGGCGAAGGCAACGACCAACACGGCGACCACACCCACGACCGCCGAGCTTTGCGCCCGGAACTGACGCCACGTCAACCATGTCATTTCGCCGCCTCCGTCTCGTCGCGGCGGCCCTGGCTCAGGTAGGCGAGCACGAGTTCCTCCAGCCCCGACTGCGACCTGGTCGACCCGCGGTGCGCGGCCAGCAACTCCGTGATCGGGCCGGCCACCTGGACACGGGCGGTGCTCAGCACGACGAGGTAGTCGCAGATCGAGGCCAGATCCGAGACCAGGTGCGACGACAGCACGACGGTCATCTCCCGCTCGGCGACGGCCTCGGCCAGTTGCTCCAGGAACTCGCGGCGGGCCAGCGGATCGAGGCTGGCGGCCGGCTCGTCAAGGACCAGCAGTTCCGGCCGTTTGGCCAGAGCCAAGGTCAGGGCGAGCTGGGCCCGCTGGCCGCCGGAAAGCTTGCTGGCCGGCTTGGCCGGATCGAACCCGAGGGACTGGACACGGCGTGCGGCGTACGCGTCGTCCCAACCGGGGTTGAGCCGTGCACCGATCTTGAGGTGATCCGCCGTCGACATGGAGGCGTACAACGGTGCGTCCTGCGCCATGAACCCGACCCTGGCCAGGCTCGACCCTGGGCGGCCGCCCAGGACCTCGACCGTGCCGGTCGTCGGCACCAGAAACCCGACCGCCAGGTTCAGCAGCGTGGTCTTACCGGCGCCGTTCGGGCCCACCAGCCCAACCACGCGGCCCGGCGGGATCGAGAGCGTGCAGTCCGTCAGCGCCCACCCACCCTTGTAGCGCAAGCCCAACCCGCGGGCATCCAGAACGGCGGTCATCGGAACCTTCCTTCCTTCGACACGGTCACCGCCACGCGCGGCGACGCTGTCTACCGTCCCGCCGTTGGAGGCGGCGATCGTCAGGCCTGGGACCAGACGTTTTGGACCCAGGTACAACCGGAGAAGGTGGCCTCCAGGCCGACGCCGGTCCTCGAAACGGCGGCTACCGTGTGGCGATGGAACCGGTGCGCCTGCCGTTCATCCGGCGTGTCACGCCGGCGCAGTGGGTCGCGGTCGACTGTGTCGTCGCGGCTTTGACCGTGGCGCTGTCGACGTACTTCGCACAGGGCCCGATGGTCACGCGAGGCCCGACGGCGGCCGACGCCTTCGTCGTGGCGACCGCGACAATCGCCGCCGGAATCCGTCGACGGTCCACCCGCGCGGCGCTCGCGCTCGTCGTCGCTGTTGGGCTCCTGTCCAGGGGGATCGCGACGTTTCCCGCACCGTGGATCGCGGTCGCGTTCGTGATGTACATGGTCCCGGTCCGGCTGCCACGCACCGAGGCGCTGTGGTGGCTCGCCGGGACGATCCTGGCGGCCGGGGTCGTCCTGTCGGACCCGTACGGCGGACCCGGTCCCAACCGGGCCGCCATGATCGCCGGGACGGCCCTGCTGATCACGACGGCGTGGACCATTGGGTACGCGGTCCGCCAGCAACGGATGTACGCCGCCAGCGTCCGCGAGCGCGCGGAGCAGCAGGCGCTCGAGCAGCGGGCCGAAGCTCGCCGAGCGGTCAGTGAGGAGCGTCTGCGGATCGCCCGCGAACTCCACGACGTCGTCGCGCACACGATGAGCCTGATCGCGGTTCAGGCCGGGGTCGCCAACCACGTGGCCGAGGCAAGACCTGACGAGGTACGCCGTGCGCTGTCCTCCATCGAAGAGACCAGTCGCGGTGCGTTGCGCGAGATGCGGGCACTGCTTGGTGTGCTCCGCGACGACGGCAATGAGGAGCCGGTTCCCGCTCCGGGTCTGGGCGAGCTGGCTGCCATGGTGCGCCGCGCTGCGGCGGCCGGCGTCCACGTCGACCTAGAGTCGAGCGGTGAACCCGTGGGCCTGTCCGCCGGCCTCGAGCTGGCCGCCTACCGGGTCGTCCAGGAGGCGGTGACCAACGTGATCAAGCACGCTCTCACCGACCGCTGCCAGGTGCTCGTCGCTTACCAGGCCGACGTCTTCGCGGTCGAGGTGATCGACGAAGGGCGGGGCGGTACCGCGACGTCCCGGGCCGGTCACGGTATCTCAGGAATGCGGGAACGGGTGGCCATGTACCGCGGTGAGTTCGAAGCCGGTCCGCGACCGGGCCAAGGGTTCCGCGTTGCCGCCCGGTTCCCGCTGAGCACTCCGGCGGCATCGTGATTCGCGTGGTTGTCGCTGACGACCAGGCCCTGGTTCGCGGCAGTTTCCGGCTGCTGGTCGACACGGCACCCGATCTGACGACCGTCGGTGAGGCCGCGACCGGCCTCGAAGCGGTCGACGTCGCGCGACGCGAGAAGCCCGACGTGGTGCTGATGGACGTGCGGATGCCGGACCTGGACGGGATCGAGGCGACCCGCCGGATCTGCGCCGGCGGCGAGACCCCGTCGACCAAGATCCTGATCCTGACGACGTTCGACCTCGACGAGTACGTGTTCTCCGCCATCCATGCCGGCGCGAGCGGGTTCCTGCTCAAGGACACCAGGCCCGCCGACCTGCTGGCGGCCATCCGGGTGATCGCCGCCGGCGACGCACTGCTCGCCCCTGGCGTCACCCGCCGACTGATCGAGGAGTTCGCCCGCCGTCCGGCGATGCTGCCACGGCCCGCGGTTGCTCTGGCCGAGGCGACCGAACGCGAGCGGGAGGTCCTTATGCTGGTAGGGCTCGGCATGTCCAACGCGGAGATCGCCGCTCACCTGCACGTGAGCCTGTCCACGGCGAAGACCCACGTCGGCCGACTGCTCATGAAGCTTGCGGCCCGGGACCGCGCCCAACTGGTCATCGCCGCCTACGACGCCGGCCTGGTCCGCCCTGCTCGAACGACTCCTTGACCGTCCCCATACGGGAATCTGGGAAAAACCCGGGCCCTGCTTGTGGCGGCGAACGTCACGGTCGTCAGCGGCGTTGTCCCGCTCGCGCACTGGCGGCTAGCTGACCCGCCGCCCCCCAGCGCGCCTGGACGCATCCGCGATGAACGACAGACCTGGGAGCGCACCAAGCACCAGGATCACGGCCAACGGCCAGTGGATCAGCCCACTGACAGCACCGCGGATTTCGGGAATCTCACCAACGGTGTACGACGCCTGCTCGTTCCTTTGGCAGGTCAGCGTGTAGGTGCCGGATCCTGGAACGTCGAAGAAGGCGACCCAGGCGTACGTGGCGTAGTCGTCGCCGTAGTCGGCGGGTGGGATAGCGACAGCCTCAGCGGACCGGGCCGTCAGGCCAGAACCGGTGACCTCGCAGTCGGCGGGATTCGCAGACCCCACCGCGTAGATCGCGTACCGGCCGGCCGCCGGCAACGCCAACAAACCCGGATCGAGGGCCGAGGACGTGAACGGGCCGACACCGCCGTAATTCTGACTCGGATGCGGCTCCACGGTGCTGTCCTCAGCGCCCAGTTGGACCGCCGTCTGCGCGAAAAAGGCTCCCAGCACCGCGACCACGCCGCCAACGACCAAGGCACGCCCGCCTGAGAGCCGGCCGGCGGGCATGAGCCGCAGCCCGATCATGTAGCCGACGGCCGCTCCGCATGCTGCTAACGACACCGCACTGACCGCAATCCGCAACCAGTCGGCGGCACCACCAAGAGGGATGACCCACCGGAAGACGGCCAGGGACACGCCGACGAACGCTATGCCGGCCAACGTCGCCGCGGCCACGGCCAAGGCGAAGGCCGACGCAGTGCGGCGCTGCCCGTCGTGCCAGGTCCACCTCGCCGCCACCACGGCTGCGAGCGCTGGCGCGGCCCCGACGGTCCAGCAGACGGCGGTCGAGACGGGTTGGTCGTCTTCCCACCGATGGGTGGCATTGAAGAACACCAGCGGCGCGGTCACAGTTGCCCCGGCCCAAAGGGTGAGCAGGACCGGACCGGGGAACGCCCGCGCCGCCACGCGCCAACGTGTCGTGTCCATGCATCAATGATCGGGCACGGCGAAAAAGGACGGGCCTGAGTGTCCGCTGAGTCCAGCTCGTCGGCGCGCCGCTGGAGCTCCTACGGCGTGGACATGGTTGGTGGCTCCCGTCGCTTGGGCAGGACGCTGCGGTGGTCGGCGTGGTCGCTGGTCGCAGCCGTCATCGTTGCCGGAGCGTGCCGGCAGGGAGCCGGCGCGGACGGACAACACATCCTCTTGCCGCCGATGCGGCACCTGCTCGGACAGCTCGGATCGATCGACGGCCGCAGCGGCCTAGGGCGTGTCCTGCCGATCATGAGAGCCAGATGATGGTGGCTATCAGCAGCAGGCTGGCCCGGTAGATCGCGGCGCGTTTCGCGAAGCGGGTG
>NZ_JBFAPI010000046.1:0-6971 GCF_040676615.1 Asanoa sp. NPDC049573 | reverse complement strand
CTATGCCTGGACGTCAACGGCGCCGCCACCGCCAACGGCACCGCGGTCATCGTCTGGACCTGCCACGGCGGCAGCAACCAACGCTGGACCCGCGCATAGACACGGGTCAACAGGGCCGGCCCACGGCGATCGCGGTGGGCCGGCCCGCTGCTCGGCGAGCGGTCGGTCAGGTCGCGGGCGTGACGATGCCGTACTCGTGGATCTTGCGGTAGATCGTGGCCCGGGACATGCCCAGGGACCCGGCCGCCTTGATCTTGTTGCCGTCCCAGTCGATCAGGCTGCGGACGATGGCGTCGCGTTCCATCGCCTCCAGCGGGCTCAGCAGGCGGCGGCTGACCGTGCGGCACTCCGGCGGCAGGTCGGCCGGCAGGATCGCGCCGCTGCGGCGATGCTGCACGATGCGCCGCAACACCGCGAAGAGCTGCTCCGTGTTGCCGGGCCACGAAGATCGGACCAGGAGCTGCATCGCTTCGGGTGAGCAGGCCAGGTTGCCGCCGGTGGCCAGGCGGGACAGGAAGAACGGGACGAGGGCCTGCACGTCTTCGACGTGATGACGCAGCGGCGGCAGTTCGACCGTGCTCGGGAAGAACCGCAGGAGCCCGGCCATCTCGCCGCCGTCGTGGCGCTGGCTCAGGGTCACCGCCACCCACGGTTGCGGGTCAGCCGCCCGCGCCTCCTCCAGCAGCCGCGACAGGGTGCGCAACCGTCCCCGGCTCAGCTTGTCGACATGCTGGATCACCAGCGTCCCGCCGGCGTCGAGCAACTCACGGCGCGCGTCGGCCAGCCACCCGTGCCGCCCGGCCGCCGCCGCGTCCAGCACCGCGAAATGCACCCCCGGACGCCGCTGCTGGTGGACGGCGCGAATGACAGCGAGCTTGCCGACCCCGGGCTCGCCCTCGACCGCCAGCCATTCGCCGGCGTCGAAAACCGCCTGCACCTGGTGGCAGCCGCGCAGCCAGAGGGCGCCCGACCCGACCAGGCCGGGCATGAACATCCGCGGCGCGGCGGCGGTCTCGGCCCGGGGCCGCGCCGGCGACGACAGCTTGACGTGCACCACCCCGCCGGCCAGCCGGCCCTCGCCACGCACCGGCCGGCAGTACATCCGCGCCTTGACCCCCGTCGGCAGGTCGACCACGACCGACGCCGTCGGCGTGCGGCTGGCCAGCGTCTCCGCCGCCTGGGCCAGCAGCACCGACTGCTCGGCCGGATCGAGCACCTGCCGCGCGTTGTCGTTCATCATCACGACGTCGTTGTTGAGTGCGAAAACGATCCCCGCGGTACGCCGGCACGTGCGCAGGTACTCCTGCAACAGATCGAGCTCGCGGATGCCGCTGTCGGTGAGCAGCGCCTGCTGGATCTGCCCGGCCGTGGTCTTGGCCAGGATCAGCAGCAGCGGATCGGCGTCCTTCCGCCAGCAGGTCAGGTCGACCGCGCCCACGGTCTTCCCGGAGATCGGGTGGTGGATCGGCACCCCGGCACAGGCCAGATCCTCGAGATTCTCCGCGTAGTGCTCGTGCCCGAAGACGTGCATCGGCCGGCCGCCCTCCAGCGCCGTGCCGATCCCGTTCGTTCCGACGTACTCCTCCGCATAACTGAATCCCGGCGACAGGTTGACCCGGTCGAGGTGGGCGTCGAGCGCGCGGCCGGCGTCCATCCTGGTCAGCACCAGGCCGGCGGGGTCGGTCAGGATGATGCTGATCGGCTGGCCGTCGAGATGTTCGCGCAAATGGCGCAAGACGGGCAGCGCGCTGCGTGACAGCGGCGTGTCGAGGTCGGGATCGCGCAGGTAGGTCAGGTCGACCCGGTCGGCGGCCACGTTCCAGCGCCGGGATCGCCACCACGACGCCAGGATCGCGTCGCGGACCTGGTTGGGGTCGACGGCCTCGGCCGTCAGGAACTGCTCACGCGTCTTCGCCAGCTGCGCGGTGTCGCTGATCTCGTCTGGAAACGTCGAACCCGGTGGCATGGACGGCCCCCTGCCCGGTCGAACGCGCGCCGGCGGGGGATGGCCGGAGCACGCTCTGGTTACGTCCTGGTTACACGTTACGCTCCGCGCCGATGGTGGCCGTCTCATGTTGAGACCCCACTGGCCGCGCACGGGTGTGGACTCGGGCGATGGAGTCGACGCGCGAGTCGTTCAACCCGTGGAGCGTCGTCAACGTGGTCTTCCACCACCTCGCGGCGCAGGGTCTGCATCCGATCCTGGGCGGCGATGACCCCGGCGGCCCGGCCGCGGACCTGTTGCGCGCCCTGGGCATCGATCCGGCCGCCGAGGGCGACCGGCAGGTCGGCGAGAAGGTCAAACGTCACCTCGCGGAGATCCGGGCCGCGATGTTCGAGGAGCAGGACTCCTGACTCAATGTGAGACCGCACCCCGGGCCGACGTGCGGTCTGATCCGTCGCATGACGCACAGCCAACGGTGAGGAGACACCTATGAGTCGGCAGAGCGTGGCCAGGGCTCATCAGAAGATCCAGGAGTTGTCCTGGGAACCGGCCTACCACCAGCCGGTGTCCCACTACGGCACGGACTACACCTTCCGGAAGGCGCAGAAGAAAGACCCGCTCAAGCAGGTGCTGCGGTCCTACTTCCCGATGCAGGAGGAGAAGGACCACCGGGTGTACGGGGCGTCCGACGGCGCGATCCGCGGCAACATGTTCCGCCAGGTGCAGGAGCGCTGGCTGGAGTGGCAGAAGCTGTTCCTCTCGATCATCCCGTTGCCGGAGATCTCGGCCGCCCGGGCGATGCCGCTGCTGTTCCGCACGGTGCCCAACCCGGAACTGCACAACGGCCAGGCGATCCAGATGATCGACGAGGTCAGGCACTCGACGATCCAGCAGAACCTCAAGCGGCTCTACATGAACAACTACATCGACCCGGCCGGATTCAACAGCAGCCTGCGCAACTTCCAGAACGACTACTGCGGCACGATCGGCCGGCAGTTCGCCGAGGGCTTCATCACCGGCGACGCGATCACCGCGGCCAGCATCTACCTGACGATCGTGGCCGAGACGGCGTTCACCAACACGCTGTTCGTCGCGATGCCGGCCGAGGCCGCCGCGAACGGCGACTACCTGCTGCCGACGGTGTTCCACTCGGTGCAGTCCGACGAGTCGCGGCACATCAGCAACGGTTACGCGACGTTGCTCATGGCGCTGGCAGACGAGGGCAACCACCAGCTTCTCGAGCGCGACCTGCGCTACGCCTGGTGGAACAACCACCGCGTGGTCGACGCCGCGATCGGCACGTTCATCGAGTACGGCACGAAGGACCGCCGCAAGGAGCGCGAGTCGTACGCCGAGATGTGGCGCCGCTGGATCTACGACGACTACTACCGCTCGTACCTGGTCCCGCTGGAAAAGTATGGCCTGGTCATCCCGCACGACCTCATCGAGGAAGCCTGGAACCAGATCTGGAACAAGGGCTACGTGCACGAGGTCGCCCAGTTCTTCGCGACCGGCTGGCTGGCCAACTACTGGCGGATCGACCCGATGACCGACAAGGACTTCGAGTGGTTCGAGTACAAGTACCCGGGCTGGTATGACCGGTACGGCAAGTGGTGGGAGCAGTACAACCGCCTGTCGACGCCCAACGGGCACCACCCGATCGTCGCCGAGGACGTCGACTACCAGTACCCGCACCGCTGCTGGGTCTGCATGGTCCCGTGCCTGGTCCGCGAGGACATGGTGATGGCCGAGGTCAACGGCCAGTGGCGCACCTACTGCCACGAGGCCTGCCGGTGGACCGACGTCGAGGCCTTCCGGCCGACCTACCAGGGCCGCGAGACGCCCAACATGGGTCAGCTGATCGGCGCCCGCGAGTGGGAGACGCTCTACCACGGCTGGAACTGGGCCGACGTGGTCTCCGACATGGGCTTCGTCCGCGACGACGGCAAGACCCTGGTCGCACAGCCGCACCTCAACCTCGACCCGTCGAAGATGTGGACGCTGGACCACCTGCGCCGGATGGACCCGCTGCTGTCGCCGAACGTGCTGCTCAACGAGATGACCGACGAGGAGCGCAACGCGTTCCACGCCGCCTACATCCAGGGCGGACCGGCCGGCCGCCCCGCCCGCACCGACAAGGCCTGAGACCGGGCCATGGGCGACAAGCACCGGGTCCGGTTCGAGCCCGTCGGCATCGAGATCGAGGTCGACGAGGACCAGACCGTGCTGCGTTCCGCGTCCGAGCAGGGGCTGATGCTCATGCACGGGTGCAAGGAGGGCCAGTGCGCGGCCTGCAAGTCGTTCGTGCTCGACGGCGACGACATCGAACTCGACCGGTACTCGACCTTCGCCCTGCCCGACTACGAGAAGGAGGAGGGCTTCACGCTCCTCTGCCGGGCGCACGTCTACGAGGACGTGACGATCGAACTGCTCAACTTCGACGAGGAGATCCTCCGGTCCGGGCTGCCCATCCAGAACGCGGTGGCGGAGGTCGTGTCGATCGACCATGTGACACACGACCTCCGGCACCTGGTGCTCCGGCTGGTCGAGCCGGCGGACCTGACGTTCTTCCCGGGCCAGTACATGGACATCGCGGTGCCCGGCACCGAGCACACCCGCTCGTTCTCGATGGCGAACACCTCCAGCCGTGAGGGCGGGCGGCTGGAGTTCGTCATCAAGGTCTACCCGGACGGGCTGTTCTCGTCGTTCCTCGACAGCCGGCTGGCCGTCGGCGACCGGCTCGACCTGACCGGACCCTTCGGGGTCTTCACCCTGCGCGAGGCACAGGGCGAGGACATCGTCTTCGTCGGCGGCGGCGCCGGGCTCGCACCGATCCTGGCGTTGCTGCGCTCGATGGCGGAGCGCGGGATCGACCGCCGGGCGGTCTTCTACTACGGCACCCGGCGTCGCCGCGATCTCTGCTTCGTCGACGAGCTCAAGGCGCTCGAGGACAAGCTGCCCAACTTCCGCTTCGTGCCGGCGCTCTCGGAGCCCGAAGACGGCGACGGCTGGGACGGCGAGGTCGGCCTGATCACCGACGTGGTCAAGCGGCACGAGCAGAACCTGAGCCGCGCGCACGCGTACCTCTGCGGGCCGCCGCCGATGGTCGAGGCGGCCATGCCGCTGCTCGCCCGCCTCGGCGTGCCCGACAAGCACATCTACTACGACAAGTTCACGACGACAGGTGGGGAGGTCTGATGACGACCGCGACGGAACGTAGTGTTCCCAAGCCCGTCTTCACCGACGCCGAGGCCGGCGCGAAGGAGTTTCCGGACTCGACCGCGCGCCGGTTCAACTACTACGTCCCGCAGAAGCGCAAGCAGACCCACTACGAGGACGTGACCGTCGAGGTCCAGCCCGATCCGCGGCACTATCTCGCCCAGGGCTGGCTCTACGGCTTCTCCGACGGGCGCGGCGGCTACCCGCTGGACTGGACCGTGCTGAAGGCGTGGGGCTCGGACCGCCCCGAGCCGACCCGCGGGCCGGGCTCGGGCGGCAAGGGTTACGACTGGCCGGCGCACGGCTGGCACGAGTTCCGCGACCCCAACGAGGAATGGGAACTCTCGCTCTACCGCTACAACGCCAACGTCGTACGCCAGGTCGGTCAAAATGTCGAAGCCGCCCGCCGGTCGAAGGCCTTCGAGCAGTGGAACCCCAACTGGGTGCGCTTCGTCGAGCGGCACGTCGGCGCGTGGATGCACGTCGACCACGGCCTCGGGCTCTACCTGTTCGCCAACGCCAACCGGCGGGCGCCCACCAACATGCACAACAACGCGATCTCGGTGAACAGCATGCACCGGATCCGGGCGGCGCAGGATCTGGCGCTCTACGGCCTGACCCTGAGCGAGGAGATCGCCGACTTCGACGGCTCGGCCCACCTCGACGCCTGGAACAACGACCCGGCCTGGCAGGGCGTACGGGAGGTGGCCGAGCGGCTGACCGCGGTCGACGACTGGTGCGAGGCGATCTTCGCGGCCAACGTGGTGTTCGAACCGCTGGTGGGTGAGCTGTTCCGCAGCCACCTGGTGCAGCACGCCGCACCGCGCAACGGCGACTTCGTCACCCCGACGATCGTCGGCGCCGAGGAGTACGACTTCTCCGAGCGCGACCTGCGCTACACGAAGGCGATCTTCGAGCTGCTCACCGCCGACCGCGAGTTCGCCGAGCACAACACCCGGATCCTGCACTCGTGGCTGGCCGACTGGGTGCCGGTCTCGATCGCGGCGGCCCGGGCGCTGCAGCCGCTGTGGTCGCAGCCCGACGCCAAGCCGCCGCGCTTCGAGGACGCGCTGGACAGCGCCAAGAACCGGTTCAGCGGCATCGTGACCGACCTCGGCCTGGAGACACCGAAGGAGCTGGCCCAGTGACGCAGTTCAAGGTTGCGGAGAGCCCGTTCAAGTCCGACAACTCGGCCTCCAACATGTGCGGCTTCACGCTGATGAACAACCAGGTCGGCGTCGTCGTCGCCGACGTCATGCGGGCCAAGCCCAACGTGACCGTGACGCCGTTGCCGTCGATGATCCGGGTCGACGCGTCGAACCGGATGGACGTCGTCTACGACGAGATCTCCGAGGCGCTGGGCGAGGAGCCCGGCTACTTCGACGCGGCCGAGTTCGAGGAGAGCATGTCGACCCACTACGGCCGCATGATCCACGAAGACGACCGGACCATCATGTTCGCCAACCCCGAGGACGCCGCCGAATACATCGGCTTCGACCTCACGGCCGGTGGGAGGTAACGCCTTGTACGAGAAGGACGGGGAGAAGTATTTCGTCGTCGACAGCCACATGCACTTCTGGCAGGCGGGCCCGGAAACCTGGGTGCCCGGTGCCGAGCACTACGCCAAGGGCTGGATCGAGTGCTTCCACGCCTACCAGGGTCTCGGGCCGGCGGAGACGCACTGGCCGATCGAGAAGTTCATGTCCTACACGGAGGACGACCTGATGAAGGACGTCTTCGAGGACGGGTACGTGGACGTCGCGGTGTTCCAGCCGACGTATCTGACCGAGTGGTACAAGGAGGGCTT
>NZ_JBFAPI010000045.1:0-7064 GCF_040676615.1 Asanoa sp. NPDC049573 | reverse complement strand
GCCCGGGGTCGGCGCCCCCCCCCCGCGGCGGGGCCCGCCCCGCGGGCGCGGGGGGGGGCCGGGGGGGGGGGGGCCCCGCCCCCCCCCCCCCCCCCCCCCCCCGGGGGGGCCGCCCCCCCCCCCCCCGGCTGATCCTCGCGGGCACCGCGGTCGCGCTGGCCCTCGGGTCGCTGACCACCGTGCTCCTGCTGCTCTTCGAGCAGGACACCATCGGCCTGTACGCGTGGGGCAACGGCTCCCTGGTGCAGAGCGACCTCGACGCCGTCACCCGGCTGACCCCGGTTGTCGCACTGGGCCTGGCCGGCCTGCTGCTCGCCGCCCGCCGGCTGGACGTCCTGGCCCTAGGCGACGACCCGGCCACCGTGCTCGGCGTCGACGTGCGGCGCACCCGGCTGGTCGTGGTCGTGCTGACCGTGCTGCTCGGGTCGGCCGCGGTCACGCTGGTCGGCCCGGTGGGCTTTGTCGGCCTGTGCGCCCCGGCGATCGTGCGCCTGCTCGCGCGCGTGGTACCGGGGGTGCGACGGCATGCCGTGCTGCTGCCGCTGTCGGGCATCGTCGGCGTGCTCGTCGTGGTCGGCTCGGACGTGCTGCTGCGGGCCGCCGTCGGCGCCCAGGCCGGCGTCGAGGTGCCGACCGGCGTGGTCACCTCGATCCTGGGCGCGGCGCTGCTGGTCTGGTTGGCCCGGCGGCACCGGGACGCCCGCACCACGTCGCAGTCGACGTCCGGCCGGCTGCGGTCCCGCGCCGCGTTCCTGGTCGTGCTCGCGGTCGGCATCGCGCTCACGATCGCCGCCGTGGTCCTCGGCATGCTCGCAGGCGACACCTGGGTGCTGCTCGGCGACGTGGTCAACTGGCTGCGCGACCAGACGGGCCCGGCCTACACGTTCGTGCTCGACCAGCGCTACCCGCGGGTGTTCGCGGCCCTGCTGGCCGGCGCGGCCCTCGCCGTCGCCGGCACGACCGTGCAGGCGGTCTGCCGCAACCCGCTCGCCGAGCCGGGCCTGCTGGGCATCTCGGCCGGCGCCGGAGTCGGCGCGGTCATCCTCATCTCGGTGGCGCCGCTCGCCTCCGTGTGGGTCATGTCGGGGGTGGCCGGTGCCGGCGCGCTGATCGCCTTCGCGATCGTCTACGGCCTGGCCTGGCGCGGCGGTCTCAGCTCCGACCGGCTGGTGCTGGTCGGCATCGGGATGCAGACCGGGCTCTTCGCGGTGATCACGATGATCATCATCGCCACCGATCCCTACAACACCGGCAAGGCGCTGACCTGGTTGTCCGGGTCGACCTACGGCCGCACCGCGGGTCAGGTGATGCCGGTGCTGGTGGCCCTGGCGATCACGGTGCCCCTGCTGGCGTACGCCCGGCGTGACCTTGACCTGCTGGCTCTCGACGAGGACACGCCGCGGGTGCTCGGGGTGCGGCTGGAACGCACCCGGATGATCGCCCTGGTCTCGGCCGCGCTGCTGACCTCGACCGCGGTGTCGGCCGTCGGCGTGGTCGGCTTCGTCGGCCTGGTCGCACCGCACGCGGCCCGGGCCCTGGTCGGCGGCCGGCACACCCGGGTGCTGCCGGTGGCCGCACTGCTCGGCGCGGTGCTGGTCAGCGCGGCCGACACCCTCGGCCGCACGGTCATCGCGCCGGCCCAGATCCCGGCCGGCCTGGTCACGGCGCTGATCGGCACGCCCTACTTCGTCTGGCTCCTGTGGCGGTCGCGCACCGCGTCCGGAGGTGTGTCATGACCCCCTCGTGGCGGTTCTTCCCCGTGACCGTCGGAGCGGTGCGCCGGGTCAGCCCGTCGTTCGTCCGGGTCACCTTCGTCGGCGACTGCCTCACGTCGTTCGCCGACAACGGCTACGACCAGCGGATCAAGCTGTGCCTGCCGGTGCCCGAGCACGGCTTCGAGCACCTTCCGACGGGCGAGGGCTGGTGGTCGACCTGGCGTGCGCTGCCCGACGAGCGGCGCAACCCGATCCGCACCTACACCGCCGCGGCGGTGCGCCGCGACGCGGGCGAGGTCGACGTCGACATGGTCGTGCACGGCGACGGCGGGCCGGCCTCGCGCTGGGTGCTGAGCGCTGCCACCGGCGACCCGCTGGTGCTGCTCGGCCCCGACGCCGAGCACGACGGCGACCACGGCGGGCTGGAGTTCCGCCCGCCGGCCGGGGTGGCCAAGCTGCTGATCGCGGGCGACGAGACCGCGGTGCCGGCGGTCGCGGCGATCCTGGCCCGCCTGCCCGAGGACGCCCGCGGCGAGGTCGTCCTGGAGGTCCCGACCACCGACGACGTGCTGCCGCTGGCCACCCCGGCCGGCGTGCGGCTGACCTGGGTGTCCCGCGACGGCGGGCATGACTACGGCGCGCCGTTGGTGGCCGCGGTCCGGCTGGTGGTGGCCGGCCGGCCGGTGCGCGCCGGCCTCCGCGCGGCCGTCGACGCGTTGGAGCCCGGCGGCGACATCTGGGAGGTGCCCGAAGAGGGCGCGGTCGGCGACCGCTACGCCTGGCTGGCCGGCGAGTCGGCCGCGATCACCACCCTGCGCCGGCACCTGGTCAACGAGCTCGGCTGGGACCGCGGGTCGGTCGCGTTCATGGGCTACTGGCGTCAGGGCCGCGCGGAGTCCTGAGCCATTCCGGCGGGCCGCCCGGCCGTCGGCTAGGTTTCTCGGCATGCGTAGGTGGCCGATCGGCCTGGCCCTCTGGTTCGTGCTGCTGGCCGTCGTCGAGGTCGCCGGCCTCATCGCGGTCTGGCAGTTCTTCGTGCGCTCCACGCACGGGCAACTGCTCGACACCGTGGCACTGGCCGGCAACTGGATCGGGCAGGCCCGGATCGAAGACGTCGTCAACTCGGTCCTCAACACCGTGTCGGTGGTGTCGCTGGTCGCCGCCACCGCAGTGATCGGCTTCATCGCGCTGATCCGGCGCCGGGTCGCGGTGGCGTTCGGCGCGATCCTGCTGATCGTCGGCGCCAACGTGACCACCCAGCTGCTCAAGCGGCTGGTCGAGCGCCCGGAGCTGGGCGTCGACATGGAGCGGGCGGCCGCCGGCAACAGCCTGCCCAGCGGGCACGCGACGATCGCCGCGGCCGTGGCGGTCGCCCTCCTGCTCGTGCTGCCGGCACGGCTGCGCGGCGCGGGGGCGCTGCTCGGCGCGGCGGCCACCGCCGTGGTCGGGATCGCGACGCTGTCGGCCGGCTGGCACCGGCCCAGCGACGTGGTGGCCGCGCTGCTCGTCGTCGGCGTCTGGGCCAACGTCGCCGGGCTGTTCATCCTGGCCGCGCAGCGCGGGCACGGCGGTGTCGACTACGGCCCGGCCAACAGGTTCACCTCGGTCACCCTCGCCGTGGTCGGGCTCGGTCTGCTGGCCGGCGCCGCGCTCGCCGTGGTGCTGACCAACCAGGTCCTGGCGACGCCGGTCGACGAGCTGAGCCGGTACCGGCTGCTCACCGCATACGGTGGCGGCGCGCTCGGCATCGCCGGCACCGCCGGCCTGCTGGTCGCCGCGGTGCTGGCGACCGCGCACCGGGTGGTGCCACAGGCGGTGCCGGCACGGGCACAGGATCTGCACACGGCCGCCGCCGGCTGACCACATCGGCTCCGTAGCGTCCGGGTCATGCGGGTCACCATGATCCTCCCGGCGCTCACCGAGGCCACCAGCCCAATGTTCCGGCCGGTCAAGTACGCGCTGTTCCCACCGCTCGGCCTGGCCACGCTGGCCGGCTATCTGCACCCCGACGACGAGGTGCGGATCTGGGACGAGCACGTCGAGCGGCTCCGGATCGACGACGACCGCCCGGACCTGGTCGTCATCCAGCCCTACATCACCTCGGCCCGGCGCTCCTACGAGCTGGCCGACGGCTACCGCGCCCGTGGCGTACCCGTGGCGATGGGTGGTCTGCATGTCACGTCGTTGCCCGAGGAGGCCGCCGCGCACGCGGACACCATCTTCGTCGGGCCGGGGGAGGACACCTGGCCGGTGTTCCTCGAGGAGTTCCGCCGCGGCGAACCGCGACGGCGGTATGACTCGACGACCCGGACGCTGACCGGGCTGCCGCCGGTGCGCCGCGACCTGATCGCGCGACACCGCTACCTCGTGCCGAACTCCATCGTGGTCTCCCGCGGCTGCCCGCACCACTGCGACTTCTGCTACAAGGACGCGTTCTTCGAAGGCGGGAAGTCCTTCTACACGCAGACGGTCGACGCGGCGCTCGCCGAGATCGACCGGCTGCCCGGCCGGCACGTCTACTTCCTCGACGACCACCTGCTCGGCAACCGGCGGTTCGCGGAGGCGCTGTTCGCCGGGATGGCCGGCACCGGGCGGGTGTGGCAGGCGGCCGGCACGGTCGACTCGGTGCTCGCGCCCGGCCTGCTGGAGCAGGCGGTCGGCGCCGGTCTGCGCAGCCTCTTCGTCGGCTTCGAGAGCATCAACGGCGACAACCTGCGCACCCAACGCAAGCGCCAGAACATCGGCCGCGACTACGCGGCCGTGGTGCGCCGGCTGCGCGACCTCGGCGTGATGGTCAACGCCAGCTTCGTCTTCGGAATGGACGGCGACGCTCCGGACGTCTTCGACCGCACCGTCGACTGGGCGGTGGCCCAGGGCATCGAGACCGCGACGTTCCACATCATGACGCCCTATCCCGGCACCGGGCTCTACCGGCGGATGGCCGCGGCCGGCCGGATCACGCACGACGACTGGGACCGCTACGACACCCGACACGTCGTCTACCGGCCGGTGGGGATGACACCGCGACAGCTCGAAGACGGCTACTGGCGGGCCTACCGCGAGTTCTACCGCTGGGCCGCGATCTGGCGCGGCGCGTCGACGAAGGACCAGACCCGGGACCGCCTGCGGCACCTGGCGTACGCCGGTGGCTGGAAGAAGTTCGAGCCACTGTGGGACGTGCTGATCCGCACCGGCGGCATCACCCGTGCCCTGCCGCTGCTCGAGTCGGCCCTGGCCAGCTTCGGAGGCCGGCCAGCCGCACCGGCGCACCGCACCGTCGGCGGCCCGGTGTAGGGCGCCGAGGTGTGGCTCGGCGGTGCCGCAGTGCTACGTCGGCGTTGCAACGATGGGGCGCTAGTGTGCGGGGTATGACCGACCCGGTACTCGATCCGCGACTTCTGGATGCTGCCATCGCCGTCCTGGCCGAGACCGGGTGGGATGGTGTGACGCTGGAGAAGGTGGCCGAACGGGCTGGGCAGTCGCGGTCGACGGTGTGGCGGAAAGGTGTCACGCGCGACGCGCTGCTGGCGGCGCTGCTCGACGCCGTCGCCGACGACTTCCGCCTCTCCATGTGGCCCCTGCTGACCTCGGACGAGTCGGGGCGGGTCCGGCTGGAACACGGCCTGTCGGTGCTGTGCCAGGTGATCGAACGGCACCTTCCGCTCGTACTCGCGTCGGACGAGGTCTTTCACCAGGGAGACCCGGGTCGGCGGCAACTGAACTATCTCGACCCTTATCGCCGCTTCGTTCGCGACGGACAGGCCGACGGCACGCTGGCCGGCGGCGACAGCGCCGACGAGGTTGCGGAGGTGGCCTTCAACTGCGTGGCGTGGACCTACAGCCACCTGCGCGGACGGCATCAATGGTCGGCCGAACGGGCCCAGCAGAAGGTGCTCCACCTGGTCATGCACGGCCTGCTCCCGGCGTCATAACGCCTGCGGCGATGTCTTGCCATCCTTGAAACGCTCGTGTTTCACTAGTGACACACGAGTGAACCGAGGAGGCGCTGTGAATGATGGGCACGCGCGTTTGTGCAGCTCGCGTCGGTGGGCCGAGTTCATCGCCGGCGAGGTGGTGCCCAGCGCACTCGACGGTCGCGACGTCGGGCATCGGCTGTTGGAGATCGGGCCGGGCTACGGTGCGTCGACCGCTCGCCTCGCCGTCCTGGGTGGACAGCTGACCGCCGTCGAGATCGACCCCGGGCTGGCCGCGAGACTACGTCGCCGGCTGCCGGACATAGCGGTGGTCGAAGGCCGCGGCGAGGATCTGCCGTTCCCGGATGGCACCTTCACGGCGGTGCTGTCCTTCACGATGCTGCACCACGTCCATTCCGCGCCGGACCAGGACGCCCTGTTCCGGCACGCGCGACGGGTGCTGCGGTCCGGCGGCGTCTTCGCCGGATCGGACAGCATCGCCAGTTCGGGCCTGCGCGAATTCCATCACGACGACATCTACACACCGGTCGACCCGCACGGGCTGCGAGACCGCCTCACTGCTGCCGGGTTCACCGACATCAGGGTCGACATCCAGCCGGAGGACGAGTGGTTCTCGTTCTCCGCGGTGCGCGCCTGACGAGACAGCCGAGACCCGAGAGAGGAAGGACAATGATGGAGCTGCCGTACGCACCACCGCTGACGCGACGACCGTTGGCGGCCCCGGTCGTTCCCGAACCGCCGCGACGAGGCGACCCGGGCGGCGAGCCGTGCCGCGTCTGCCCGGGCGGGGACGGCCCGCACACCATCTGGTCCGACGAGAACTGGATCCTCAACCACGGCGTGGAAAACCAGCCTCGCGGGGGCGGTCTGGCTCGCGACCCGCGTACACGTCGACTCGTTCGCCGACCTGGATCCCGCCCTGGCCCAGGACTTCGGCGTCCTGACCGGCCGGATCGATCGGGCGCTGCTGGCCCTGCCGGACGTCGCGCGAACGCACGTTTACCGCTGGGGTGACGGCGGAGCACACTTCCACGTCTGGTTTCTGCCCCGCCCGCTGGGAATGCTCCAGGCACAGAAGATGATGCTCCCGCTGTGGGAGGAGGTCCTGCCCCGGGCTTCCGACGAGGCCGTGTCCGACGCGAAGCGCCGGATCGCCGACAGCCTCGGGAACGAGGGCCCGGTCCGTGGCGCCTCAGT
Source organism: Asanoa sp. NPDC049573 (assembly GCF_040676615.1). Lineage (NCBI taxonomy): Bacteria > Bacillati > Actinomycetota > Actinomycetes > Micromonosporales > Micromonosporaceae > Asanoa > Asanoa sp. NPDC049573. The sequence continues at coordinate 217 of NZ_JBFAPI010000045.1, read as the reverse complement.
AGTGCGTGGCCCCACCACACCCCTGTGACGGGGCGTCGACCGCCGCCGGTCGGCGTGCCCGGTGTGCGCCGACCGGCGACGGTCTCTCAGCTCCCGCGAAGCCGGACGCGACGCGGTGTCAGGCGCGGGTCCAGCGTTGGTTGCTGCCGCCGTGGCAGGTCCAGACGATGACCGCGGTGCCGTTGGCGGTGGCGGCGCCGTTGACGTCCAGGCATAG
>NZ_JBFAPI010000044.1:0-7503 GCF_040676615.1 Asanoa sp. NPDC049573 | reverse complement strand
ATGCTCGACGACCGGTTGGGCAAGGTGCACTTCTGGCTGACGTTCGTGGGCTTCCACACCACGTTCCTGGTGCAGCACTGGCTGGGCAACGAGGGCATGCCGCGGCGGTACGCCGACTACCGCCCCACCGACGGCTTCACCACACTCAACACGATCTCGACGATCGGCGCGTTCATCCTCGGCATCTCGATGCTGCCGTTCATCTACAACGTCTGGAAGGCCTACAAGGCCGGTCCCGTCGTGCTGGCCGACGACCCATGGGGCCACGGCAACTCGCTGGAATGGGCGACCTCTTCGCCGCCGCCGTTGCGCAACTTCGACAGGATGCCGCGGATCCGCTCCGAGCGGCCGGCCTTCGACCAGAAGTTCCCCGAGTTGGCCGCCGGCTCCCAGTCGATCGCCGGCCCGCCAGAGGGCGGCGCCAAGCCGTTCACCCGCGAATCCAACGGCGGCGCCTCCTACCCCGAGGACAAACCGCGGCGCTGACCATCCAGCGCTGCCGCCGAGGCGCTGCGGACGTGCACGCTGTTCATCGTCGTCTTCGGTTCGCGGCCGGACCCGCCGGGTACTCCGCGTCCGCGCGCCGGTGCCCGAAGGAGGCTATCCCCGCGCGGGCCCGCCGCTTGTGACGATCTCACCATTCAAGCCGTCCGGGTAGAAGCCGCCCGACGCAGTTAATTTGGGTTCAGATATACGATGTTCAGGATTGCTCCGGCCGACCGGCCATAGCACATTCCGTTGTCGTCGGTCGGGATGAAATTCGCCTCTTCCGCTGTGCCGATACCTTGGTCGTCATCGGTTGGACCGTCGAGGCTGTTGCGGGCGTCGGAGATTTTCTGGACGCCGCGGAACACGGCGTCGTCGGCAATCCCGGCATTGTAGAGTGCGGACCGGACAATCCCAGCATGATATGCCTCGGTCGCGAGCAAACCGGCGGCGGCGTCGAGGTAAGTCTTGTTCGACAAGAGCGCCGCGGATCCCTTGAACGCGGTAACGCCGACGTCCTCGAAGAGAAATGCCGCGAAGAGGAAGTTGAGGTCGTTCGCATACGGGTCGAAGCTCTCGCCCTGTTTGATGAGTCCGGCGGCGGTGGCCGCAGCGGTGAAGCTCGTGTCGAGCGAGATCGTGGGCCGGGCGACGGCGGCGCTGCCGAGTGCCGATCGCAGGAAGGCGACGTGTTCCATCTCGTCGGAGGCGATTTCCCTCGCGAACTTCCGCACGAGATTGCTGCTGAAGTTGACCGAGCCGCCGCCGGATACCTCGCCTCGTGTTCCGACTCCGGTGGTCATCTCATCAGGCAGGCCGGAACCGGTTGTCGCACGAAGGTAGAACTCGGCCTCAAGGTATTCGAGGTTCAGCGCGAAATTGAGAATGGCACCATCACTAGGCGCGCCCCCGCCCGCTGGGTCCGCATAGCATATGCTCGGATCCACGAGCCGCTTGAGCCGTTGTCGATCTGCCACGGATTCCGTACTGCACGAGATAGCCTGCGCGATAAACCTGTGGTCCATGTGTGGCTCCGATCTGACATGTGCATGACTCGGCAGAGCTCTCGCGGTGGAGGTGGCCCGCGACCAGTGGCGGGCGAGACTCACGATACCGGTGTGGCAAAGGTGATGGGGTCGGTTCGTCCAAGGTGCCGAGCCCGCCGCCGGCGCGCACGATCGGACGCTGGATCTGAATAAACCCGAGAAACAATCGCGATTTCAGGTGGCACCAATCAGTGGTTTTCGGTCCGCCGAATTGTCCGGTCTCCTACAGTTTTGGCATGCCGAAAAGCTGCAGAGCCCAGCTAGCAGCAGGCCTCTCGGTGCTCGCCATCGCGTTGTCGTCCGCCTGCGCCGCGGATCGGGGTCCGGCGGCGGCGGACGACCGGCCCGTGGTGCTGACGACCTTCACGGTGCTGGCCGACATCGCCCGGGTCGTGGGCGGGAACCACCTGCGGGTCGACTCCATCACCAAATTCGGTGCCGAGATTCACGGGTACGAGCCGACACCGGGCGACGTCGCGAAGGCAGCCAAGGCGGACCTCGTCCTCGACAACGGGCTGAACCTCGAGACGTGGTTCGCCCAGTTCCTCGAATCCGCCGACGCGCCGCATGTGGTGGTGACCAAAGGCGTGCGCACACAGGACATTACGGAGGACGCGTACGCCGGAAAGCCCAACCCGCACGCGTGGATGAGCCCGCTGAATGTGCAACTGTACGTCGACAACATGGTCGAAGCGTTCAGCGCGCTCTCGCCGCGCGATGCCGCGGACTTCCGGGCGAACGGCGCGGCCTACAAGAGGGACCTGCAGGACGTGCACGACGGGCTCGTCGCGCGTCTGTCGACGTTGCCGGCCAACGAGCGGTCGCTGGTGACATGCGAGGGCGCCTTCTCATACCTGGCCCGGGATGCCGGGTTGACGGAACGCTACATCTGGGCGGTGAACGCCGAGCAGCAGGCGACGCCGCAGCGGGTGGCTGACACGATCGAGTTCGTCCGTACCAAGCGCGTGCCGGCGGTCTTCTGCGAGTCGACGGTCTCCGACCGCCCGATGCGGCAGGTGGTCGAGGCCACGGGGGCCAACTTCGGCGGCATCCTGTACGTGGATTCCCTGTCGGACGCCGACGGCCCGGTTCCGACGTACCTGGACCTGATCCGCTACGACGCTTCGCTGATCGTCCACGCGTTGACCGGGGTCAAGCTGTGACGACGGCGGCGATCCACATCGACCGGACGACCGTCCGGTACGGCGACGTGGTCGCGCTGGACGACGTCTCGCTCAGGCTGCACCCGGGGCGGGTCACCGGGCTGGTCGGCATGAACGGGTCGGGTAAGTCGACGTTGTTCAAAACCGTCATGGGGATCGTCAAAGCCGAACGCGGGCACGTTCTCATTGACGGCGCGGAGCCCGCCGCCGCCCGACGGCGCGGCCTGGTTGGATACGTGCCGCAGAGTGAGAACGTCGACTGGACATTTCCCGTCTCGGTCGGCGACGTGGTCATGATGGGCCGCTACGGCCGGCTCGGCTTCACCCGTCGGCCCCGCCCGGAGGACCACGTCGCGGTAGCAAGGGCACTCGCCCGGGTCGAGCTGACCGATCTTGCCGAACGGCAGATCGGCCAACTTTCCGGCGGGCAGCGCAAGCGGGCCTTCGTGGCCCGCGTCATCGCACAGGACGCGCGGATCTTGCTGCTGGACGAGCCGTTCGCCGGCGTCGACAAGCGGTCCGAAGCGACGATCGTCCGGCTCCTGCGCGAACTCGCCGACGGACGGTCCATTGTGGTTTCCACGCACGATCTGCACGCCTTGCCGAGCCTCGCCGACGAGGCGGTGCTCCTGCTGCGCCGAGTGCTGTTCCACGGGCCGGTCGACGAGGCGCTGCGACCGGAAACCCTCGCCCGCGCGTTCGGGCTCGACCTGTTCGCATCGGAGGGCGTGGGGTGAACCCGCTCGATCTCGTCGTCCAACCGCTGCAGTACGACTTCATGGTCCGCGCCCTGGTCACCACCGTGATCGCGGCCGTCGTCTGCGCCCTCCTGTCGTGCTGGCTCGTGCTGGTCGGCTGGTCGCTGATGGGTGATGCCGTGTCGCACTCGGTGCTTCCGGGGGTGGTCATCGCCTACGTCGTGGGCGCGCCGTTCGCGGTCGGCGCACTCGTGTTCGGCTTCCTCGCCGTCGCCCTGATCGGCGCGATCCGCGGCACCAGCCGCGTGAAGGAGGACGCCGCGATCGGCATCGTCTTCACCACCCTGTTCGCCCTCGGGCTCGTCCTCATCTCCGTCACGCCCAGCCAGACCGACCTGAATCACATCATCTTCGGCAACATCCTCGGCATCTCCGCGTCCGACCTCACCCAGATCGGCGTGCTCGCCGCCGGCGCCTTCGTGGTCCTCGTCCTCAAGCGCCGTGACATCACGCTGTACGCGTTCGACCCCACGCACGCGCACGTGGTCGGGATCAGCCCCCGGCTGCTGGGCGCTCTGCTGCTCGCGATCCTCGCGCTCACCGCCGTCGTCGCCCTGCAGGTCGTCGGAGTCATCCTCGTCGTCGCCATGCTGATCATCCCGGGCGCTACCGCCTACCTGCTGACCGACCGGTTCGGCCGGATGATCGTCATCGCACCGGCCCTGTCCGCGTCGGCCTCGGTGGTCGGCATCTACCTCAGCTTCTGGCTCGACGCGGCCTCCGGCGGACTCGTCGTCGTCGTACAGGGCACGCTGTTCGCAGTGGTCTACCTGTTCAGCCCCCGGCACGGCATTATCGGACGCCGCCGTACGGCGCGGCGCCTCGCGACGGGATGAATACCATGCCATCGACAGTCGCCGAAACGTACCTCAAGGTGATCTTTAACGCCGGCGAATGGTCCGACCGGCCGATCACCGTCGGTGCGCTCGCATCGCTGCTCGGCCTCGCGCCCTCGTCCGCGTCGGAACAGGTCGGCAGGCTCGCCGACCGCGGACTGCTGCGCCACGCCCGCTACGGAACGGTCGATCTCACCTGCGAGGGACGCCGGATCGCATTGGCGATCGTCCGCAAGCACCGCATCATCGAGACCTTCCTCGTCGCGCAGCTGGGCTACGGCTGGGACGAGGTGCACGAGGAAGCCGACATCCTCGAGCACGCCGTCTCCGACACATTCGTGGAACGGCTCGCACGGCTGCTCGGCTGGCCCACGCACGACCCGCACGGCGACCCCATCCCAGGGCCGGACGGAACACTGCCCGAGGAGCAACCAGCGCTGCTTGCGACCGTGCCTACCGGCAGCAGCGTCCAGGTCACCCGAGTGTGGGACGGCGATCCAACGCTTCTGCGCCGACTGGACGAACTCGGCATCCGCATCGGCTCCGTCCTCACCCTCACGGCCCGCCGCGACGTCGCCATTGAGATCGACAACCGCGGCAGGCCAGCCAAGCTCGACCTGGCGGCCGCCAGGTCAATCCGCGTCATCCGCCGATCCGGGTGAGCGACCATCCTGTTTCGACGGACCAGCCGCCCGTTTCTGGGCCGGCCCGGAGACGGAGGCGCCCGCCAGTAGTTTCGCGATCAGACCTTCGGAGTGGTCGCGCCCAGACCGGGGCTCAGGTGGTGTGGCTGCTCATGACCTGGTCCGTCGACGAGGAGGTGACCTTCGGCATTGCCTTCGGTGACGTTCGCCCGTACCCGGTTCCGTTAGCCGACGAGACAGTGAAGGCCTGCGGAGGGAGAGGACGATGATGTACTGGGGCAACGGCATGAACGGCTGGGGCACGTTGCTCATGGTGGTGAGCAACGTGCTGTTCTGGAGCCTGATCATCGGCGCCATCGTGCTGGTGGCCCGGTATCTGGCTCACGACCGCCGAGCAGCCGGACCAACAAGCCGGGAACGGACCCCGCAACAGGTGCTGGCCGATCGGTTCGCTCATGGCGACATCGACGAAGAGGAGTACGCCCGCCGCCTCCGGGTCCTCGACGACGCCGCGCACAGCCACAGAACCGTACGGTGATACCTCAGCGAGGCGGATCACCGCTCCAGCCGGTCGGCACAAGCCGAGTCAGACATCCAGGCGGCCGCCGCGCGTCACCGCCCGACGCATCTGTCGTCCACTGAACCGCCATTGAATGTGCAGCAGCAACAGCCGTGCGGCGTCCGCGCGGTCGGGCCGCACTGATATCCAAGGCGTACGCCTTCCAACCAGCCTGACCGTGCTTGAGGGCGAGTTCGGTCATGTGCGCGAATGAGATCGCGCCCGCCACGATGGCCAACCCGGCAACGGTCAACCCGGTCAGCACACGCAGCGCCTTGTCCGTACGATCCTCACCAGTCCGCCCCCTGACCAGCTGAGGAAGCGAGCGCGGACAGCCCCGTCAGTACCGGGCCGGCATGCGCGACGGGAATGGACAGCTCCGCATCACCGAGGCAAACCAGCAGGTACGGCGCGCACGGCCACGGGGCTACCGCCTCGGCGAGAAAGGCGGTACCGGCCCGCTGCGGAAGCCAGATGGCGGTGGTGAGGTTCAGCGGGACCGGGGCCGACCGGTGCTGCCCGACAGCACCGGCCCGGCAGCCGTCATCGGCGGTCGTTGCCGGGTCGGCGGTGCATAGCTCGGGATCGCACCAGGCGGGATGTCCCTGGTCAGGGACGCGATGGATTCTAGATTGTTCTGGCTTTCTACGCAGACTGACTACGGTCGAAAAGCCACGCGTCGCGCGGGCTGGCCCGGTTGCGGGCCGCCCTCTGCGACAACGAACCGGCGAAAGGAAGCCTGCGATGACCGTGGACGAACGCATCCGCGAAGTCCTCGACGACATGGCCGGCGAAGCGCGACCGGCACCGGACCCTTATGGCCGATTGCGGGCACGCCACCGGCGCGCTCGGCGGCGGCGCCTGGTGGCGACCGCGACCGCGGCCGCGGTGGCGGTGGCGGTGGCGGTGGCGGCTACCGCCGCGATCCTGCTGTCACCTACGGGTGGCGGCCAAGTCCGCGCCGCTGCCGGATCTCGACCAGTGGACGCCCGAGGCCACCGGGTCCTACCTGGTGCGAGCCCGCGCCACGCAACGAGCGGAGTGGTGGCGTGTGGTCTGGGACTGTGTCGTCAAAGACGTCGGGCCCGCCGATCCCCTGCTGCCGTTCCCGTCGTTGCGCGAAGCCTACCTCGACGCCGCGCTCACCGGCGCCCGAGGGCAGGTCGACCGGAGTCTGGCATTCGACGCGGTCAACACCGCCATGGTCGGCAACCAAAACCGGGTGAGGGGACCAGCCGGGTGCTGTCGGGCGGGCGGACCGCCGGCGCGAAACCCGATGCCGATGGCTCCCACAACGGCGCCGCGGTGGTGACGGCGGTACCGTGGGTGCCCCGCGGCGGGCAGTGACGGTGGACGTCCGATATGACGCCCAGTCCCACGGCTCGGTCGCGACCAGCGCTCCGATGTGGACTCCCAACGACACGACCGGTGCCGCCACCCTCTTGCCTATTCGACAGTGTGGATGTGACCGGGCTGGCCGTCGTCGTCGACGCCCCGGCCGCTCCCGACCTCGAGTTCGAGGCGGTCGACGCTGCGGGCCGGCGTACTCGCCTCCGTCCGGCTTCCCGGGGTGCAGCCGGCGCCCTTCCCCGACGTCACAGGGTGGTGGTGACACCCTCGCCGCGCACCGGCCGCCGGCCGTCTGCAAGATCATCGGTGGGCCACGGCCGGTGGCGTTGACGCCGTGGTCGAGCCGGCGACCGCCGGCGAATAGATCGCGGGTCGACGCCGCGGCCCTCGGCGCGTCGTCCTGGTCGACGCTGGTGCGTGGACCACGTCCCTCCCTGTCGGCCGCGTGTCGGCAGCAGCGGCAGCGTCGTGGCCACGGAAGGGTTGCCGATAGAGCGACACCATGCGCGGTTCAACGCGATGTGCCGGGCCGCCTGTGGCGGTCCGGCACGTTCGACGGTGGGGTTTAGATCATCCAGCGGTTGTGTTGGACGAGGGGTAGGCGGGCCCAGATCCGGCCGAGGCCCCAGGTGTGTCCGGCGTAGCCGGCGGCCAGGACGAT
>NZ_JBFAPI010000043.1:0-25763 GCF_040676615.1 Asanoa sp. NPDC049573 | reverse complement strand
CCCCAACCACCCGCCCGGGTCCCCCTCCCCCGGGGGGGGTGCCCCCCCCCCCCAGCCCTCACCCACCCCGGGGGGGGGCCCGCTCGCTGCGGGGCGCCCACGCCGGCGGGTTCAGAGGATCGGGCGGGGGGTGTAGCCCGCGGCGGCCGGGTGTTTCCGGACGACGTCGCCGATCTTCTCGGCCACGGCGGCCACCTGGGCGCCGGCCGCACCGACGTAGGCCGCCCGGTCGGCGACCAGCCCGTCGATCTCGCCCCGGGTCAGGCCCAGCCGGCCGTCGGCGGCCAGGCGGTCGAACAGGTCGTTGTCGGTGGTGCCCTTCTCGCGCATCGCGAGCGCCACGGCGACCGAGTTCTCCTTGATCACCTCATGCGCCGTCTCGCGACCGACTCCCCGGCGTACGGCGGCGACCAGGATCTTGGTCGTGGCCAGGAACGGCAGGTAGCGGTCGAGCTCGCGGGCCACCACCGCCGGATAGGCGCCGAACTCGTCGAGCACCGTGAGGAAGGTCTGGAAGAGGCCGTCGGTGGCGAAGAACGCGTCGGGCAGCGCGACCCGGCGGACCACCGAGTCCGAGACGTCGCCCTCGTTCCACTGGTCGCCGGCCAGCTCGCCGATCATCGACACGTAGCCGCGGACGACGACCGCGAGCCCGTTGACCCGCTCGCTGGAGCGGGTGTTCATCTTGTGCGGCATCGCGCTGGAGCCGACCTGGCCCGGCCGGAAGCCCTCGGTGACCAGCTCCTGGCCGACCATCAACCGGATCGTGGTGGCCAGGCTGCTCGGCGCGGCGACCACCTGGGCCAGCGCGGTGACCACGTCGAGGTCGAGCGAGCGCGGGTAGATCTGGCCGACGCTGCGCAGCACCGACGAGAAGCCGAGGTGCGCCGCGACCCGGGCCTCCAGCTCGGCGACCTTGGTCGCGTCGCCGTCGAAGAGGTCGAGCTGGTCGGCGGCGGTGCCGACCGGGCCCTTGATGCCGCGCAGCGGATAGCGGCCGATCAGGTTGTCGAGCCGCTCGTAGGCGATCAGCAGCTCCTCGCCGGCCGATGCGAATCGCTTGCCCAGCGTGGTCGCCTGCGCCGCGACGTTGTGCGACCGGCCGGCCATCACCAGCTGCTCGTGCTCGACGGCGAGCCGGGCCAGCCGGGCCAGCGTGGCCACCACCCGGTCGCGGATCAGCTCGAGCGAGGAGCGGATCTGCAGTTGCTCGACGTTTTCGGTCAGGTCGCGCGAGGTCATCCCCTTGTGGATCTGCTCGTGCCCGGCCAGCTCGGCGAATTCCTCGATCCGGGCCTTCACGTCGTGGCGGGTGACCCGCTCGCGCTCGGCGATCGAGGCGAGGTCGACGTCGTCGAGCACCGCGCGGTAGGCCTCGACCGCGCCCGCCGGCACGTCGATGCCGAGGTCGCGCTGCGCCTCCAGCACCGCGATCCACAGCCGTCGCTCCAGCTTCACCTTCTCGGTCGGCGACCAGAGGTCGACCAGCTCGGGCGAGGCGTAGCGGGCAGCGAGAACGTTGGGCACCTGGGTCACCCGGCCATTCTGGCACCCGGCCGGAGCACCACTCGCAGCTGCGAGCGGTGGAGTTGTGACCCACCACACAACGGCTATCGTGAGCCGCATGAAGCCATTTCGGGTCGAGACCACTGTGGACGCACCGCAGGCGCTGGTCTGGCGGCACTTCACCGAGCCGGAGCTGATCCGTCAGTGGTTCGGCTGGGATCACGAGGGCCTCTCCGACGAGATCCAGCTGATCTTCCTGCGCGACGCCCGGCTCAGCCCGCCCGACCGGATCGCCCTGGGCGACGACCACCTGATCACGCTGACCGCCGAGAGCCCCACCAGCACCACGGTCCGGATCGAGTCGCCCGGCGAGCCGACCGGCGAATACGACGCCATCGAAGAGGGCTGGCGGCAGTTTCTCGAGCAGTTGCGCTTCCTGCTCGCCCGCGGCCACGGCGCCCGGCGGACGCTGTTCTTCCAGGGTGTGGTGAACCCGGCGCTGCGCACCGACGCGGGTCCGGTCTGGCACCGGAGCCGCCACCTGCGGATGACCGTCGACGGCTCGGGCCACCTGGTCGCCCTGGCGACGCAGGCGTCGGTCGACTCCACCGAGCCGACCGACGCCACGGTCACTGTCTCGACCTTCGGCCTCGACGACGCCGGGTTCGCCGCGGTCGAGGAGGCCTGGGCCGACCGCTGGAAGTCCCTGTCCTAGAGCGTGTGCCGCAACTGGCGCACGTCGCGGCTGAAAAGCATGGCCACGGTGGCCACCGCGATCACCGCTGCGGCACCGACCAGGGTGTGTCGCACCCCGAAGTGCTCGGCCAGCGGCCCGGCCGCGACCTGGCCGACCGGCAGGGCGAGGATCGAACCGAGCATGTCGTACGAGTAGACGCGCGCCAGCATCTCGCTCGGCACGTGCTCCTGCATGGTGGTGTCCCAGGCGACCGTGAACTGCTCGAGCGCGAACCCGACCGCGAACCCGGCCAGCAGTAACACCAGCACCGTCGAGGTCAGCCCGAGGGCCAGCACCAGCAGCACGTCGCCGAGGCACCAGAGCACGCCGTAGAAGAGCAGCCGGCCGACCCGCACCCGCATCGCGACGAACGCGCCGGCGATCATGCCGGCGGTCTCCAGGGCCAGGATCAGGCCCCAGGTCGTCCGGCCGAAGCTCGCGTCGGCGACCACCGGGCCGAGCACGCTGACCGATCCCGACAACGCGGCGTTGATCACACAGAACCCGGCGACCACGACCCACAGCCAGGTCCGGCTGATGAAGGCGGTCCAGCCGAGCCGCATCTCGGCGAAGATGCCTGGGCGCTCCAGCACCGCCGGCTGGTCTGACTTCGGCACCCGCACCAGCGTGAAGAGCAGGCCCGCTAGGAAGAAGGTGCCGGCGTCGACCGCGAGGCCCCACCCCGGCCCGGCCGTGGCGACCAGGACGCCGCCGAGCGACGAACCGGCGATCATCGCGGAGTTGAAGGCGAGCCGGTTGATCGCGTTGGCCTGCTGGAGCATCCCGGCCGGCACGGTCTGGGGCACGATCGCCGCGACCGCCGGGAACGAGACGGCGGCCGCGACGCCGTTGACGGCCGACAGGCACAGCAGCAACGGGATCGTCGCCGTGCCGGTGAGCACCGTCAACGCGACCGTCGCCTGGGTCGCGCCGGCCAGCACGGACGCACCGACCATCACCAGGTGGCGCGGCAGGCGGTCGGCGATGACGCCGCCGAAGAGGATGAAGACGACGTTTGCCAGCGACCGGGCGCCGACGACCAGACCCAGGTCGCGGGCGGAGCCGGTGAGGTCGAGCACGGCGAACGCGAGGGCGATCGGAGCCACCGCGTTGCCCAGCATGGTGGTCGTGCGCCCCGCCACGAGGAACCGGAACGGGGCGTGGCGCAGCGGCGCCAGCATTCCCGGTCGTGGCTCCTCACCGGTGGGGGCCGGGGCGGCGACGATGTCGGTCATCGGGCGTCGGGCTCCATTCTGAACAGTGCGATCGTCGCGTTCACGCGGATCGTGCCGGGGGTGCGGGGTGCCATGGCCGCCCGGTGCAGGGTCAGGCTGGCCTGGTCGATCTGCTTTTTCACCGCGGCCCAGACGGCCGGGTCGACCCAGAGTTCGGCGTCGGTGAGGTGGTTGCCCTTCGCCCGCATCAGCGCCCGGGAGCGCCGGCGCAACTCGCCTGCGAGCACCTCATACATCAGCAGGTGGTCGGCCGTGCGGGGGGCGCCGTCGGGGATGTCGGGCTCGGGCCGCTCGAAGTCGGCCGCGGCGTTGTGCCGGTAGCGCTTCGCGACCCCGCCGCGGATCCGTTCTTCGCCGGCCGCCTCGATCTGGCCGGCGGCGAGCAGGTGCCGCAGATGATAGCTGGCATTGGCGTGCGTGAGGTCCAGCTCCCGCGCGACTTCCGCGGCGGTCATCGCCGACCCGGTCAGCAGGGAGAGGATCCGCAGCCGGATGGGGTGGGCCAGCGCGCGGAGCTTGAGGGTCGGGTCATCTCCCAAAGACATGTTGGACAGTGTGCGCGGGGCCCGCACACACTGTCAAACATTCATTTGGGGGTACGGGGTGGTCAGCGCTCCAGAATGGCCACGACGCCCTGGCCACCGGCCGCGCAGATGGAGATCAGCCCGCGCCCGCCGCCCTTCTCGGCGAGCAGCTTGGCCAGCGTCGCCACGATCCGCCCGCCCGTCGCGGCGAACGGGTGGCCGGCCGCCAGCGACGATCCGTTGACGTTGAGCTTGGCGCGGTCGATCGAGCCGAGCGGCGCGTCGAGACCGAGTCGCTCCTTGCAGAACTCCGGCGACTCCCAGGCCGCCAGCGTCGAGAGCACCTGCGACGCGAACGCCTCGTGGATCTCGTAGAAGTCGAAGTCCTGCAGGCTCAGCCCGTGGCGGGCGAGCAGTCGCGGCACCGCGTAGGCCGGCGCCATCAGCAGCCCCTCGTCGCCGTGCACGAAGTCGACCGCCGCGGTCTCGGCGTCGACGAAGTGCGCGAGCACCGGCAGCCGGCGCTCGGCGGCCCACTCGTCGGTCGCGAGCAGCACGGTCGACGCGCCGTCGGTCAGCGGCGACGAGTTGCCGGCGGTCATCGTCGCCCGCTCGGCGTCGGGCCCGCGGGTGCCGAACACCGGCCGCAGCTTGGCCAGTTTCTCCATCGACGTGTCGGCCCGCAGGTTCTGGTCGCGGGTCAGCCCCAGGTAGGGCGTCATCAGGTCGTCGAAGAAGCCGCGGTCGTAGGCGGCCGCGAGCCGCTGGTGCGAGGCCAGGGCCAGCGCGTCCTGCGCCTCCCGGTCGACGCTCCAGCGCAGCGCGGTGATCGCGGCGTGGTCGCCCATCGACAGGCCGGTGCGCGGCTCGGCGTTGCGCGGCGTCTCGGGCAGGAACGCGTGGTGCGGGCGCAGCCGGGCGGCCGCGCGCAGCTTGGCGCCGGTGGTGCGGGCCGCGTTCATCTGCAGCAGCGTGCGGCGCAGGTCTTCGTTGAGTGCCAGCGGCGCGTCCGATGTGGTGTCGACGCCGCCCGCGATGCCCGCGTCGACCTGCCCGAGCGCGATCTTGTTGGCCACCAGGATCGCGGCCTCCAGGCCGGTGCCGCAGGCCTGCTGAATGTCGTACGCCGGGGTGGTGGGGTCGAGCTTGGACCCGAGCACCACCTCGCGGGTCAGGTTGAAGTCACGCGAGTGCTTGAGCACGGCACCGGCGACCAACTCGCCGACCCGGGTGCCGGCCAGCCCGAAGCGGGCGACCAGACCGTCGAGCGCGGCGGTGAGCAGATCGAGGTTGCTCGCCGCCGCATAGCGGCTGTTGGAGCGGGCGAACGGGACACGGTTGCCGCCGACGATCGCGACTCGTCTGGTCTCCATCAGTCGCCTCCCTCATGAGTTACTCGCGAGTAGGCTACCGCTATGAGCGACCGATACGCGAGCTTCGCGAACTCCGGTCCCGGCCGCGCGCTGGTCAAGCGGCTCGGGCTGCCCCAGCCACCGCATCTACGCCGCTTCCATCCCGGAGATCCGCTGGTCACCGGCCCGGTGCTGCTCGGCGCCGCGCCCGGCGGCCGGCTCGACGAGCCGGTCCGCAAGATGCTCACCATCGCCGGCGTCGCCTTCGAGGGCGGGCCGCCCTGGTCCGCACTGATCTTCGACGCGAGCGGTATCACCGGGTCCACCGGCCTGCACCCGGCCTACGAGTTCTTCCACACCAACGCGCGGTCGCTGGCCCCGAGCGGCCGAGTGATCGTCTTCGGCACACCACCGGAGACTTGTGCGTCGCCGCGCGAGGCCACCGCCCAGCGCGCGCTGGAAGGGCTGACCCGCAGCATCGGCAAGGAGTTCGGCCACGGCTCGACCGCCCAACTGGTCTATGTGGCCCCCGGCGCCGAAGAGTTCACCGACTCGACCGTGCGCTTCCTGCTTTCCGGGCGCTCGGCGTACGTGTCGGGCCAGGTGATCCGGATCGGCCAGGTGCTCTCGTCGCCGATGACCGACTGGGCGCACCCGCTGGAGGGCAAGGTGGCCCTGGTGACCGGGGCCGCACAGGGCATCGGCGCGGCCATCGCACGGGTGCTGGCCCGCGACGGCGCCCGCGTGGTCGCCCTCGACGTGCCGGCCGCGGGCGAGAGCCTGGCCCGCGTCGCCAACGAGATCGGCGGCACGGCGCTGCAACTCGACCTCACCCGGCCCGACGCACCGTCGGCACTGGCCACCCAGCTCAGCTCGCGACACGGCAAGGTAGACGTCGTGGTGCACAACGCCGGGATCACCCGCGACAAGACGATCGGCCGGATGACGGCCGAGCAGTGGGATGCCGTCGTCGACGTCAACCTGTCCAGCCAGGAGCGGATCAACGACGCGCTGGTGCCGCTGATGCCGGAGGGCGGGCGGATCGTCGCGGTCTCGTCGACCAGCGGCATCGCCGGCAACCGGGGCCAGACCAACTACGCCACCTCCAAGGCCGGCGTGATCGGGCTGGTGCAGTCGATGGCGCCGGTGCTCGCGCAGCAGGGGATCACCATCAACGCGGTGGCGCCAGGCTTCATCGAGACCCGGATGACCGCGCGAATGCCGATGGGTGCCCGCGAGATCGGCCGCCGGATGAACAGCATGGCGCAGGGCGGCCTGCCGGTCGACGTGGCCGAGACGATCGCGTGGCTGGCGGCGCCCGGTTCGGCCGGCATCACCGGCAACGTGGTGCGGGTCTGCGGCCAGATGTGGCTGGGGGCCTGATGTCGATCGTCGAGCTCGACGGCCCGCCGGAGTTGGGTCCGCTCTACCGGCGGGCCGCGATCCGGGCGCTGCCCCGCATCGGCCTGGTGCCGGGCAGCGACCGGCGGCCCCCGATCGAGGTGCTGCCCGACGTCGAACTCGTGTTGCGCGGGGTCGCCGTGGACCGTGGCCGCCTGGCCGAGTACGACCGGGTGTGCGGTTTCCGGCTGACCGACCGGCTGCCGGTGACGTTTCCGCACGTGCTGGCCACGCCGCTGGCGATGCGGCTGATGACCAGCCCCGAGTTTCCGTATCCGGTGGTCGGGTTGGTGCACGTGGCCAACCGGATCACCGTGATCCGGCCGCTCGACGCGGGCGACCGGTTCGACCTTTCGGTGCGGGCGGTCGACCTGCGCCCGCACGAGCGCGGCCGCCAGTTCGACGTGGTCGCGGTCGCGACCGTCGACGGGGTCGAGGTCTGGCGGGACGTCTCGACCTACCTGCGCCGGGGGCGGACTGCCGGCTCGGCCGGCGCGGCTGGCTCGGCTGGCTCGGCTGGCGGGGCTGGCGGGGCTGGCTCGGCCGGCGCGGCCGGCGCGGCCGGCGCGGCCGGCGCGGCCGGCGCGGCTGGCTCGGCTGGCTCGGCTGGCGGGGCTGGCGCGGCTGGCTCGGCGCCGCGGGATGTGCCGCCGCCCGCGTCGGCGACCTGGAAGGTGCCGGCCCGGGTGGGCGTCGAGTATGCCCGGGTCTCGGGTGACCGCAACCCGATCCACACCTCGCGGCTCGGTGCCCGCCTGTTCGGGTTCCCGCGGCCGATCGCGCACGGGATGTGGAGCAAGGCCCGCTGCCTGGCGGCGCTCGACGGGCGGCTGCCCGACGCGTACACCGTCGAGGTCGCCTTCAAGCGGCCGATCCTGCTGCCCGGCACGGTCGCGTTCGCGGCGACGCCGGGCGAGACCTTCGCCCTGCACGATCCGAAGACCGGCGCGCCACACCTCACCGGCACCATCAGCTGACGGCGGGCCCTTGTGGCCCGCCTGTGCCCGGGGTTATTCTCATCTTGAGTTATTCTTAAGCAGAGAATTTCTTAGGGTGAGAAGGACGGGCCGTGGTCAACGAGCAGGAGTTCCTGGCGGGTTACGACCCGCGGGCCTACCCCGCGGTCGCGGTCACGGTCGACGTGGTCGCCTTCACGATCCGCGACGGTGAGCTCCAGGTCCTGCTCATCCAGCGGGCCGGCCCGCCATTCGCCGGGTTCTGGGCGTTGCCGGGGGGCTTCGTCCGGCCCGACGAGGAGCTCGCCGCGGCGGCTCGCCGGGAGTTCGGTGAAGAGACCGGGCTCGGCGGCGAGCCGCTGCGGCGGGTGCACTTCGAGCAGCTCGCCTCCTACGGCACGCCCGACCGCGACCCCCGGATGCGGATCGTCTCGATTGCCTACCTGGCCTTCGCACCCGACCTGCCGGATCCGTCGGCCGGTTCCGACGCCGGCGACGCCGAGTGGCTGGCGGTGACCGCGCTGCCCAGCCGCGAGCTGGCCTTCGACCACCGGCGGATCGTCGACGACGGCCTGGAGCGGGCGCGGTCGAAGCTCGAATACACCCCGCTGGCGACCGCGTTCGTCGGCGAGGAGTTCACCATCGCCGACCTGCGCGCGGTCTACGAGACCGTCTGGGGCCACCCGCTGCACGCCGGCAACTTCCACCGCAAGGTGCTTTCGGTGCCGGGGCTCGTCGAGGGCACCGGCGCGACCACCGAGCACGGCGGGCCGCGCGGCGGCCCCCGCGCCCGCCTCTACCGGGCCGGCGACGCCCGGTTGCTGCACCCCGCCCTGCTCCGGCCGGCCCGGGAGGAGACGTTCCGATGACCACCCTCGACGAAGCGATCCGCCTGGTCAACGATGCCGGCGACCTCGAGCTGTTCGGCGCCGACGACCCGCACCGCGGCTACCTGCGGCTGGCTGCCGTGCTGCACCCCGACCGGGTGGCGCCGGCCGCCAAGGCCGTCGCGACCGAGGCGTTCATCACGCTCACCAACCGCTGGCGGGCCCGCGGCACGGTGGCCTTCGGGCACTACCGGGTCGGCGCGGTGGCGCACGCCGGTGACCTGGCCAACCTCTACGCGCTCGGCCGGGGCATGTTCCTCAAGCAGCCGCGCCGACCGGCCAACAACGACCTGATGGATCGCGAGGCGCACGCGCTGAGCCGGATCGCCGCCGTGGGCGACCCGCGCTACCTGCCCTACGTGCCCCGGCTGGTCGAGACGTTCCGGCACCGCGATCCGGGCACCGGCGAAGAGCGCCGGGTCAACGTGCTCGGCTCCGTACCCCAGCTGCTCAGCGTCGCCGACCTGATCCGGATGCGGCCCGACGGCCTCGACCCGCGCGATGCCGCCTGGATCTGGCGGCGGTTGCTGGTCGCGCTCGGGCTGGCGCACCGCGCCGGCGTCGTGCACGGCGCCGTGCTCCCCGAGCACATCCTGGTCGAGACCACCGACCACGGCGTGGTGCTGGTCGACTGGTGCTACGCGGTGGTCGACCGGCTCGACCACGTGCCGGCCGTCGTGCCCGGCTACGCCGACTGGTATCCGCCCGAAGTCCACAAGCGACAGCCGCCGGGGCCGGGCACCGACATCGCGATGGCCGCCCGCTCGATGACCGCACTGATGGGTGCCTACGCGCCGGCCGCGTTGCTGGCCTTCGCCAAGGGTTGCGCGCAACCGTCGCCCCGGCATCGGCCCGACGACGCCTGGGTGCTCCTGGCCGAACTCGACGACCTGCTCGAACGACTCTACGGCGCGCGGAAGTTCCGCCCGCTCCACCTTTAAGGAGGCCCGCGATGGGCAGCGGAGTCTGGTCAACCGACGTCTACGATGCCGCCGACCGCTACCGGCGCTCGACCGGCCGGAGCGCCTTCGCCTACAGCGACAGCGGCGCGCGCACCGTCCACCCCAAGCTCGACCCGCACGGCACCGTCCGGGAGAGCCGCGACTCGGCCGAGCACCCCGAGTCGATCGCCATCGCGGTGCTCTTCGACGTGACCGGCTCGATGGGCGACGTGCCCCGGGTGCTACAGACCAAGCTGCCCAAGCTGCTCGGCCTGCTGCTGCGCAACGGCTACGCCCGCGACCCGCAGATCCTCTTCGGCGCGATCGGCGACGCCACCTGCGACCGGGTGCCGCTGCAGATCGGCCAGTTCGAGTCCGACAACAGGATGGACGACGACCTGGGCCGGATCGTGCTCGAGGGCGGCGGCGGCGGGCAGATGACCGAGTCCTACGAGCTGGCCCTCTACCACATGGCGCGGCACACCGAGTTGGACTGCTTCACCAAGCGCGGGCGGCGCGGCTACCTGTTCGTGATCGGCGACGAACTGGCCTACGACCGGGTCAAGGCGCGCGAGGTGCGCAACGTCTGCGGTGACGACCTGAGCGAAGACATCCCGCTGCGGCGGATCGTCTCC
Organism: Asanoa sp. NPDC049573; assembly: GCF_040676615.1. Taxonomy (NCBI): domain Bacteria; kingdom Bacillati; phylum Actinomycetota; class Actinomycetes; order Micromonosporales; family Micromonosporaceae; genus Asanoa; species Asanoa sp. NPDC049573. Next base: position 15,590 of record NZ_JBFAPI010000043.1, on the reverse strand, counting down.
GAGGTGCGGCGCAAGTTCGACACCTATTACCTGCTGCCGCGCGGCGCGAGCTACGCCGGCAGCACCAGGGTGCTCGACTTCTGGCGGGGGCTGCTCGGCCAGAACGCGATCGAACTCGACGACCCCAACGCGGTCTGCGAGACGATCGCCCTGGCCGTGGGCCTCGGCGAGGCGGCGATCGACCTCGACGCCGGCCTTGCCGACCTCGCCGCGGCCGGCAGCACGGTGACGGCATCGGTCTCCACCGCGCTGGCGCCGGTCGACCGGGGCGGGCGGGTGCTGTCCACCTGGGGCCTGCCCACCACCCTGCACGGCGACGACCGGATCAGCCGGCTATGAACCACGTGCTGGTGGCCGACCTGGGATACGGCGACGCGGGCAAGGGAACCGTCGTCGACTGGTTGTGCGCGAAGGGGATCGACGGCCGTCCGGTTGCCGCGGTGGTGCGGTACAACGGGGGCGGGCAGGCCGGCCACAGTGTCGTTCTGCCCGACGGGCGGCGTCACGTCTTCGCCCAGTTCGGCGCCGGCACGTTGCGTGGCGTGCACACGCACCTGTCCCGGTTCATGGTGGTCGACCCGCTGGCGCTCGTCGTCGAGGCCGACCACCTGGCCGACATCGGTGTGCCGGATGCGTGGGACCGGCTCACCGTCGAGGGTGACGCGCTGCTCGCCACGCCCTATCACCGGGCCGCCGGCCGCGCCCGGGAGATCGCCCGCGGGGCCCACCGGCATGGGTCCTGCGGCAAGGGGGTGGGCGAGGCTATGGGGTACGCGCTCGCCCACCCCGCCGACGCGCCCCGGGTGGCCGACGCGCAGGCCCCCGGGGTGCTCGGCGCCAAGCTCGCCGTGCTCCGCGACCGGCTGGTCGACGAACTCGGCCCGCTCGACGTCCCGCCGATCGACGCGACGGTGCAGGCGTTCGGCGCGTTCGCGGCGCGGGTGCCGATCGTCAGCCGGGCCTTCCTCGGCAACCTGCTGGCGGTCGGTCCGGTCGTCTTCGAAGGAGCGCAGGGCGTCCTGCTCGACGAGTGGCACGGCTTCCACCCCTACACGACGTGGAGCACGACCACCTTCGACAACGCCGAGACGCTGCTGGTCGAGGCCGGCCAGGCCGGCAACGCGACCCGGCTCGGCGTGCTCCGGGTGGTGACCACCCGGCACGGCCCCGGCCCGCTGGTCACCGAAGACCCCGGGCTGCCGCTGACCGACCCCAACAACCCGACCAACAGGTGGCAGGGCCGATTCCGGTTCGGACACTTCGACGCGGTGGCACACCGCTACGCCATCGAGGTCTGCGGCGGGGTCGACGGGATCGCGCTGACCCACCTCGACCTGGTCGGTCCGGCGTTGAAGTTCTGCGACAGCTACGACTGGACCGACCGGCTGCTGCCCGGCCCGGTCGGCGACCTCTCCCGGCAGGAGGCGCTGACCCGGCGGCTGTTCAGCACCCGGCCCCGCTATTCCAACGGACCCGTCGACTGGCCCTCGGCCGTCTCGGCCGCGCTCGACGCGCCCGTCGTGATCACCTCGCACGGCCCGACGGCGGAAGGGAAGCAGGTGCTCAGGCCGAACTGGGCTGCCAGAGCTCACCCTGCAACAGCTGGCGGGCACCCAGCCAGGTGAAGTTCATCAGTCGCGCGGCCGAGTGGTCGGGATCGGCCTCGGGGTGGTCGGCCAGCCAGTCGGCGACCGACTCGGCCGCGCCGACCAGGGCGTAGGCGCTCGCGGTCAGATCCGGCTCGCGGGCCTCGGCGCCGCTGGCGAGCACGGCGCGGCGGAGCATGCCGGCGATCACCTCGACCATGCGGCCGCGCAGGGCGGCGATGTCGGCCGCGAACGGCTCGCGGGCGCTGGCCTGGCGGTAGAGCACCGCCCAGCCCTCGCGGTGGGCGCCGACGAAGCCGAAGAAGCCTTGCAGGCCACGCCAGAGTTGCTCGTCGGCCGGCAGGTCGTCACGGACCACGGCGACGATGGACTCCAGCAGGCGGGTGCCCTCCTGGTTGACACAGGCCCGGAAGAGGTCGTCCTTGCTGCCCAGGTAGGCGTACACCATCGGTTTGGAAATGCCGGCCTCGTCGGCGATCTCGTCCATGCTGGCCGCGTGGAAGCCGCGGCGCGCGAAGACCCGCACGGCCGCCTCGAGCATCTGCTGCTCGCGAACCGCGCGGGGTAGGCGCTTGAAGGTCGGCCGGCTCGGCACGCTTGCCAGCATATCTACTCGTGCGTAGGGTTACTCCAGAGTAGCTAAATCGGTTGAAGGGTATTTCCGCGATGACTGACTTCGACCCGACCCCGTTCGCCGCGGTCGGCCCCAAGGAGTTCGCGCAGCTGGTCAAGTCCACGCCCGACGCCAAGATCGCTGAGATCATGCAGAGCGACGCGCGCGGCAAGGTCCTCGACCAGGTCTTCGAGCGGATGCCTACCCTGTTCCGCGCCGACCGCGCCGGCTCGACCAACGCGGTGATCCACTGGACGGTGACCGGCCGCCCCGACGGCGGCAGCGACACCTACGAGGTGGTCATCGAAGACGGCACCTGCACCGTCAACAACACCGCCGAGCGCGACCCGCGGCTGTCGCTGACGATGGGCCCCGTCGACTTCATGAAGATCGTTTCGGGCAGCGGCAACCCGGTGATGATGTTCATGACCGGCAAGCTCAAGGCCAAGGGAGACCTGGGCCTGGCGGCCAACATCGCCAACCTCTTCGACATCCCCAAGAGCTGACATGGCGGAGTTCTCGCTCGACCTGAGTGAGGAGCAACGCGACCTCCGCGACTGGGTGCACGGCTTCGCGGAGTCGGTCGTGCGCCCGGCGGCGGCGGAGTGGGACGCCCGCGAGGAGACACCCTGGCCGGTGATCCAGGAGGCAGCCAAGGTCGGCCTCTACGGATTCGAGTTCCTGGCCAACGCGTGGGCCGACCCGACCGGGTTGTCGCTGCCGATCGCGAGCGAAGAGCTCTTCTGGGGTGACGCCGGGATCGGCATGGCCCTGATGGGCACGTCGCTGGCGGTGGCGGCGATCTACGGCTCGGGGACGCCGGATCAGCTTGTCGAGTGGGTGCCCCAGTGTTTCGGGTCGGTCGACGAGCCGGCGGTGGCGGCGTTCTGTTCGACCGAGCCGGGTGCTGGTTCTGACGTATCCGCGATGCGCACTCGCGCCGTCTATGACGCGGCCAGCGACACATGGATCCTCAATGGACAGAAGGCCTATGCCACCAACGGCGGAATAGCTTCTGTGCACGTGGTGACGGCGAGTGTCGATCCTTCGCTGGGTGCGCGCGGGCAGGCCGCGTTCGTGGTGCCACCCGGTACGCCCGGGCTGTCCTCGCCGCGGAAGCTGCAGAAGCTGGGGCTGCACGCCTCGCACACCGCCGACGTGTTCCTCGACGACGTGCGGGTGCCGGGGTCGTGCCTGCTCGGGACCTATTCCGCCTTGCAATCGCGCCTTGAGCGGGCGCGCTCGGGGCAGCGGTCAGCGTCGTCGTCGGCGATGCGGACCTTCGAGATCACCCGCCCGACGGTCGGCGCACAGGCCCTCGGGGTGGCCCGGGCCGCGTACGAATACGCGCTCGACTACGCCAAGACCCGGGAACAGTTCGGCCGCCCGATCATCGAAAACCAGGCCGTCGCGTTCGCGCTGGCCGACATGCGCACGGACATCGACGCCGCGCGCCTGCTGGTGTGGCGGGCCGCGTGGATGGGCCGCAACAATCGCCCGTTCGAGGCGGGCGAGGGCTCGATGTCGAAGCTCCGCGCCGGCGAGGTAGCGGTCTCGGTCACCGAAAAGGCCCTCCAGATCCTCGGCGGGGCCGGCTACGTGCGCGACCACCCGGTCGAGCGCTGGTACCGCGACGCCAAGATCTACACCATCTTCGAGGGCACCTCGGAGATCCAGCGGTTGGTGGTCTCCCGAGCCATCTCGGGCCACCAGATCCGGTGACGACGGCCCACGCCGTCTACACCCTCGCGCGGCGGGGGCTCATCACACCGGGTCCGCCGTGGCGTCTGGTCGCACAACTACATGCTCTTCGCCGCTGGGGCTACGGCCTCGGCGGCGAACTGCACCAGGCGGCGGCGCGGTCTCCTAGGCGGGTGGCCCTGGTCGATTCGCGTGGTGCTGGTCGATTCGCGTGGCGCTGGTCGATTCGCGTGACGCTGGGCGATTCGCGTGACCCTGGTCGATTCGCGTGGCGCGTTGATCTATGGCGAGTTGCGGCGCTGGCGCTGGGGTTGCTCGCCTCGCCCGGGATCGGGCCCGGAGACCGCCGGCGCGGCCGGGGCGCACGGTGGTGCTGACGTCTGGAAATACCGGGACGTCCAAGGGGGCCCGGCGGCCGAACCCGGGCGGCCTTGGGCCGTTGGTGTCGATCCTCGACCGGGTCCCCGTGCGGGCCGGTTCGCGCGGGCTGATTGCCGCCGCTGTTCCACACCTGAGGGTATGCCGCGCTGCACATGGCCTTCGCGCTCCGCGCGACGGTCGTGCTCGCGCCGCGGTTCACGTCCGGGCCCACTGTGGAACCTCACGCGGCGGCATCACCGCCTGAACGCGTTCGCCGTACCGGTGATGTTGGAACGTCTGCTTGACGCCGGGTGTCGTGTCGTGCATCTGACAGCGGCTGAAGCGGAGGCTCTGGGTCGCACAAGGGGAGCGTGGCCACCTCTATACGGAGCTGGCCGCATGCGACGGGACGATCACGGCGCTCACCGGCCAGATTTGACCTGAAGGCCCGGCTCGGCTTGGTGCAGCAGTCCATATTCGGCGACCTGGCCCGCCCGCCGCAGGCGCAGGGTCCGGAGGTAACTGCCGGAGACCCGCTCGGTCCTATACGGCGACGCGATACGGACAACTACGCACATCAACCCTTGCCTTCGACCGAACGGATGGGCCAACCATGCCCGTAGATCCACTTCCACTCTGTAACGGCACGGTCCAAGGTGGGTCTTCTTGCAAACTTAAGCTGAACTTAAAACGGAGGAAACCTAATGCGTAAGCGCACCATCCTGACTGCCGCCGGCCTCGTTCTCGGGGCGGCTATTGCCATCGGCTGCGGCAGTGGTGGTGACAGCGGCGACGATGTAACGGTCAGCTCAGGCGGCGGCGACACCGCTGCCTCCGCCCCGGCCGCTGAGAAGGGCAAGCCGGAGCGCCCCGTGAAGGCCAAGTTGGGCGAAACAATCACCGTCGACTCGTCCCTGTTCGGACAGGGCGACCAGGTGGTGGCGTTCACCGTTGCCAAGGGGCGGCAGCTGAAGCCGGCCAACGAGTTCGACGATCCGAAGGGCGTGTACTACGGCGTCGACCTGACTGTGCAGGTGAAGGCAGGCAGCCACTTCGCCAACCCGAGCGACATTTCCCTTGTCACCGCCGACGGTGAGGTGTTCGAGACTACGATCTCAATGCACGACGGGCTGTTCGAGTCGGCGGATCTGGGCAAGGGCCAAAAGAAGGCCGGGTTGGTGGTATTCGATGTGCCCAAGGCGAAGCTCAAGGGCGCGAGCATCCAGGTGAAGTCGTTCTGGGACGAGACCGCGTACGGCGTGTGGGCCATCTAGCGACTCCCACCGCAGGCGGGGACGAATTCGTCTCCGCCTGCGGGTGCGGTCCAGGCCCGTTGCAGGGCCGCCAGATCGCTCGGTCGCAACGCAGTCTTACCCACTACACGACGAAGCCCAAGATCCACCTCGGTTGATGGCACAGCATGTCATCGCCGGTATCTTGGGGTGCTCGATGCCGCCGGGTTGCTCACGGTCGTCGGGCGCGAGGACGACATGGTGATCTCCGGCGGCGAGAACGTGTTTCCGTCGGCGGTCGAGGATCTGTTGGCCGCCCTGTCGGCCGTGCGTGAGGTGGCCGTCGTCGGGGTGACCGACGACTCATTCGGCCACCGGTTGGCCGCCTTCGTGGTGCTCCATCCGGGCGCTTCGCTGTCGGCCGACGCGGTGCGCTCGCATGTGCGCGAGCACGGTGCCCGGTTCGCGGTGCCGCGGGATGTCCATTTCGTCGCGGCGCTGCCCCGGACCGCGACCGGAAAGGTGATCAAGGGTGCACTGCTGAGCGCGCCGGCTGAGTGACCCTGCGTAGCCACCGCCCTTCTTCCCATCTCGGTTCGGCGCGACAAATGCCACACACCACGCATATGCGGTGGACGCTGGTCGCCGAGAGTAGTCACTATCGGTGAATGTTGGATGGCGGAACACCTGGCGGTAACGGTGACCACACCGGCCCCTTGGGCCGCATGCTGCACTTCGACGACATGGACGTCCCGTCCGACGTCGTCGACGCGCTGGCCCTGTCGCACTTCGTCTCCGGTGACCAGCCGTGGGCGCGGACCAAGCGACTTGATCGGGTACGCGCGGACGCGAGCCTCCTTCCCCCCACCGCCAAGCTCGCCCGGGTCGCGGTCGACGAGGGCCGCGATGCCCGGCTGGCGACCGGCGACGGGTGGACGGTCCGCGCGGTCCGCTGGCGCACCGGCGGCGCGTCGATCACGGTAACCGCGATCACCGAGGAGCTGGCGCAGTCGGTGCTCGACGAGTGCACCGCCGGCGCGGCCGAGCCCGCGGCGGTCGACACCGGCGAGGTCGAGATCGGCTTCTGGCACCAGTCGCAGATGGGTCCGACCCGCACCGCCCGGCACGTGGCTTGCGACGAGTGGACCTCGATCCGCGACAACTACGAGAAGGGCGCCGGCGACGCGATTGACCAGCTCGCCAAGCTCACCCCCGAGACGGTCAACGGCCGGCTGCTGATCATGCACGGCAGCCCCGGCACCGGGAAGACCACAGCCTTGCGCGCGCTGGCGCGCTCCTGGCGCGAGTGGTGCCAGGTGGACGTCGTAATCGATCCCCAGGCGCTGTTCACCGACCCCGGCTACCTGGCCAGGGTCGCCGCGGGCGGCCAGGGCCCCACCGACAGCCGCCGCTGGCGACTGCTTCTGCTCGAGGACAGCGACGACCTGATCCGCGCCGACGGCTTGACCGCGACCACGCAGCAGCTCTCCCGGTTGCTCAACCTGACCGACGGCCTACTGGGCCAGGGCGGCAACGTGATCGTGGCGGTGACCACGAACGAGAAGATCGGGCGCCTGCACCCCGCGGTGCTGCGGCCCGGTCGGTGCATGGCTCAGATCGAAGTCGGACCGCTGCCGTACGAGCAGGCCACCGAATGGCTCGGCTCGTCGGCGGGCGTCGGCGCCTATGGTGCGACGCTGGCCGAACTGCTGGCCCTGCGCGACGGCCGGCCGGCGGTCGCCACACCACAGGCGCCCACCGCGAGCGGCTTCTACCTCTGAGCGATCTTCCCCAGAAACCGGAAGAAGTGCGGATCGAAGCGCGTGGGGTCGGCTGCGTCGAGCTCCGCGGCTGACCACCACCGCGCCTCGGCGAACTCGCGCTCGTCGGCGGTGATCCGCTGATCCCGCGGCACGGCGACCGGAAACCACAGGCTCACGTCGGTGTGCCCGCGGTCGATCCCGATCGTCGTCGTGACGGTGAGGAACACCGGGTCGCCGACCGTGATCCGCAGCCCGAGTTCTTCGAGCGCCTCGCGCCGCGCGGTGTCGGCCGGGTGCTCGCCGGGTTCGACGTGACCGCCGGGTGGGAGCCAGAGCCCGGCGTTGACGTGATCGACGAGCAGGACGCTGCCGTCGCCGTCGATCGGCACGACGTAGGACACCAGGTGCCGCGGCGGCGTAGCCGGTTTGATCCGCCGGAAGACGTCGGTCGTGCCAGCGAGCCATCGCAGCGTGTCGGCCCGGTGCTCGGCCTCCACCTGGTCCGCTGTGTCCAACCGCTCAACAAGATCCACTACTGCGGGAATGCTCATCGCCGACCAGTATCGTGGACGCCGTCATGAAGGCACTCGCGCTCACCCTCCGTTTCCTGCTCGAACTCGTCGCCCTGGCCGCGATCGGGTTCGGCGGCTGGAGCATTCCGTCAGCGGCCTGGGCCGGTGCCCTGCTGGCGATCGTGCTCGTCGCAGTGGCGATCGCAGTCTGGAGCCGCTGGGTAGCGCCCCGCGCCAAACACAAGCTCCCCGACCCCCAACGCCTCCTCCCCGAGTGGCTCGTCTTCGGCGGTGCGACCGTGGCGTTGATCGCGACCGGCCACTGGGCGCTCGGTGTGGCCTTCGCCGTGCTGGCGGCCGTCGACCGCTTCGCCCTGTGGCGCCTCGGCGCCGACACCGACGGCGCGTCCCTGCCGACGGCACGTTGATCGCGGCTGTCGAGATCGGTCGCTAGCCCTCCTCGGTCGATGGGTGGTCGAGCTTCAGCGCGTAGGCGTCGCGGAGGGATTCCCACCCGTAGGCCCGGGCTTCGTTGCCGCGGATCGGGCCGACCGGATTGCCGGACAGCAGGCGCTCGGCGACGTCGAGGCAGATGTGCCAGCCGGCGGCTACCTGGGTCACCGAGGAAGGGTCGCTCACCGTGTGGTGGAGCGTGAGGCGTGAGCCCGTCGGGGTCGCTACGAGGTCCCACCGTAGAAGGTCGGTGCCCCAGCTGTAGGTCAAGCTGCGTTCGGGGTCGACCTCGGTCACCTCAACCGCGATATCGCTGTGCTGGTCGCTGTCGATCATCGTCAGCGTGGCCGGGCCGAGCGCGGCCAGGTCGCGGTCGGCCGTGTAGGGCGCCCATTCGCCCAACTCGGCAGGCACGGTCAGCGCCCGCCAGACACGCGGCGGCGGATGCGGAAAATCACGGATGAACACGAGCGCCCAGCGGCCTTCACTCGCCCGCTCGGTGCGCGCTTCTGCCAGCGGACCTGGTTCGTAGTCCTTCATCACTGCTCCGTCTCATCGAGGTGACGTGCCAGCTTGTCGAGGTGCTTCGTCCACAGCAGACGGTAGGGCGCGAGCCACTCGTCGATCGCCGCGAACTGGGCCGGCTCGACGCGGTAGATCCGGTGTTGTGCCGCGACGCGCGACGAGACGAAGCCCGCCTCCCGCAGCACCTTGAGATGCTTCGACACCGCCGGCTGACTGATCGTCAACGCGGCGACCAGCTCACCCACACTGCGGTCGGAGACACGCAACTCATCGAGGATCCGCCGACGCGCCGGCTCCGCCAGCACCGCGAACGCGTTTACAGGCACTCACCCAATATGCCCCCCACGGAATATGCCTGTCAAGGCATACAGACGCGTCGGCCCACCGACCGCGCGACCACGCGCACAGCCGAGCAGGCAGTGCCGGCACGCCGTGCCTGGGCCGGCCAGCGTTCGCGACCCGGGGTGGCGCGGCGAATCAGCTCGTAGGTCGCGTCCCGAGCCCGCGCCTCCCCCGCTCACCGGGCTCGCTCCGCTCTCGGCGGCGGCCGCGCCATCCCAACCTCCGTGCCTCCCCGCAGTGGCTGCCGGCTCGCGCCCGGTCTGGCCATCAAGCTTCGCGGTCGGATCGCTGGTCGTTTGGTCATGAGGGAATCCTCGACCGGGGGTACGACAGAAATGGGCGCCGCCCGCGGTTATCCACAGGCCTTTTTCGACGGAGGCGGCCGGCGTCCGCCATCGCTAGGCTCGTCGCCATGTCACGGGTGGTGGTAGTCAGCGGCGGAGGCACCGGCATCGGCCGGGCGGTGGCCGCGTCCTGCGCGAAAGACGGCGACACGGTGGTGATCGTCGGCCGGCGCGCCGACGTTCTTTCCCTTGCGGCAGAAGAAATCGGTGCGCATCCGATCGTCGCCGACGTCGGTGAGGTCGGCGACGCGGAGCGGGTCGCGAGCGAGGTCGGTGAGCGCTTCGGCCGGGTCGACGTGCTGGTCAACAACGCCGGCGGCAACGCCGTGCTGGCCTTGCCCGAGCCGGGCCCCGAGGTCGGTCCAGTGGCCCGGGCCTCGGCGGCCTGGACGGCCAACCTGCGCTCCAATGTGCTCACTGCCGTCCATCTCACCGAAGCGCTGCGCGACCTGCTCGCCGACGACGCCCGGGTCGTCCTGCTCAGCTCGATCGCCGCGTTCCGCGGTTCCGGCAGCGGCTCCTACGGTGGCAGCAAGGCGGCGCTGCATCCCTACGCGATCGACCTCGCCGCGGCGCTCGGTCCGCGCGGCATCACGGTCAACGTGGTCGCACCGGGCTACACGACCGAGACCGAGTTCTTCGCCGACACGATGACCGACCAGCGCCACGAGTTGCTGATCAACCAGGCACTCAACAAGCGCCCCGGGCACACCGACGATGTCGCCGCCGCGATCCGATGGTTGACCTCGCCGGGCGCCGGCCACGTCACCGCGCAGATCATCCAGGTCAACGGGGGCGCGCTGCCCGGCCGATAGCCGGCGGGCACGGGTGGTCTGTCGGCTCACCCTCAGCCAACGCCGGGTGCAGTTCCAGACAGGTGCCGGGCCGACCTCGGCCAACGACGCCGGCGGCCGATGGTGGTCCGTCGGCTCACTCCTCAGCCAACGGGGGCGCGGTTCCTGACGGGTGCCGGGCCGATCGCGGCCAACATCTCCGGCGCCCGGGTCGTCGAGCTGCGGGCCTAATCGACCACCGCGCCGGCGGTTACGTTCAGGACCGTGCCGGTCAGGGCGCTTGCCCGGTCCGACGCGACGAACGCCGCCACCTCGGCGACCCGGGCCACCGTCAGCGGACGTCCCAGCGGGCTCCCCGCCCCGGCCGCCTCGGCGACCTCCTCGAACGACTTGCCGAGGCGGGCCGCCGCGTCGCGCCACAGGCGCTCGGTCAACGACCCCAGTCGCAGGGCCGTCTCGGGAATGCCGGTCAGGCGGAGACAGACGACCCGGGTGCCGCGCGGGCCGAGTTCGGCCGCGAGCTGCCGGGCCATCGTCTCCACCGCCGCCGACGCGCTGCCGAACGGACCGGTCGTCGCGGCCGGCATCCGGGCCATCGGTGTCGACAGCATGATGATCACGCCGTCTGTCATGTGCACGGCCGCCGCCTTGGCCGTGTTGTAGGCGGCGCGGGCCGCGTCGGCGATCGGTCCGACGACAGTGTCGGCGCTCATTTCGATCAAAGGCATGCCCTGCGCGCCGCCGTCCAGGCCGACCGCGTTGACGCAGATGTCGAGGTCGCCGACCTGAGCCGCGAACGCGTTCACCGACGCCTCGTCGAGCACATCCACCACGGCGGTCTCGGCCGGCTCGCGGCCGAGTGTGCCGATGTCCGCCGCCACCGTCGAGAGGGCCGACGCGGTTCGCCCCGCCAGATAGACCCGCGCGCCCTGACCTGCGAAAACACGAGCGATCTGGCCGCCGATGGCGCCGCCGCCGCCGTACACGATCGCCTTCTTGTGCTCAAGCATGAGCGTTCCTCCGGGCGCTATCGGTTGATCCTCTCGTGTATTGAGACGACATTTCCGCGGATTGCTCATCACGGTTGCGGCCGGGGGCGCCGATGGCCATAGGGTCAGTCCCATGAAGTTGCTCGTGACCGGCGGTGCCGGATATATCGGGTCCGTTGTCGTGCATCAACTGCTCGACGCCGGCCACACGGTCGAGGTCATCGACGACCTCTCGACCGGCCACGTCGGTTCGCTGCCGGGCGAGGTGATGTTGCACAAGCGCGACCTGCACCAGGTCGGCGAGGTCTTGACCGCCGACGCCGGGTTCGACGGCGTACTGCACTTCGCGGCCAAGATCGCGGCGGGCGAGTCGGTGGAACGGCCCGAGATCTACTGGCACACCAACGTCTCCGGTTCGCTCGCGCTGCTCGATGCGATGCGGGTGGCCGGCGTGCAGCGGCTGGTGTTCAGTTCCACCGCCGCGGTCTACGGCAACCCGAGCACCCTTCCGATCACCGAGCAGGCGCCGGTCGCGCCGACCAACCCCTACGGCTGGACCAAGCTCGCCATCGACATGGCCATCGCCCACGCGGTCAAGGCCCACCAACTCGGCGCGACCAGCCTTCGCTACTTCAACGTCGCGGGCGCGGCGCTCGACGGGCCGATCCCGCTCGGCGAGTGCCACGAGCCGGAGACCCACCTGATCCCGGCCGCGCTCGAGGTGGCGGCCGGCCTGCGCCCGAGCCTGCGGATCTTCGGCGGCGACTACCCGACCCGCGACGGCACGTGTGTGCGCGACTACATCCACATCGAGGACCTCGCGGCGGCGCACCTGCTCGCGCTGGAGGCGATCGACCCGGGGCGCCACAAGATCTACAACCTGGGCAACGGCAAGGGCTTCTCCAACCTCCAGATCGTGGAGATGGTGCGCACGGTGACCGGCGAGGAGGTGAAGGTCTCACCCGCTCCGCGCCGCGCCGGCGACCCCGCTACGCTCATCGCGTCGTCGGTCCGGGCGCGCGCTGAGCTGGGCTGGGTCGCCGCGAAACCCGACCTGGCATCGATCGTGGAGGACGCATGGACCTTCTTCCAGACGCGCCGCATCGCCGGCTCAACCGGCTGACCGGCGAGTGGGTCCTGGTCTCACCGCACCGCACGGCTCGACCCTGGCAAGGCCAGGTCGAGGAGACGACACCGGAGAAGCGCCCCGAGTACGACCCGTCGTGCTACCTCTGCCCCGGCAACACCCGGGCGGGCGGGGTGCAGACACCGGTGTACGACTCGACATACGTCTTCGACAACGACTTCGCGGCCCTGCTGCCCGAGGCCGCCAAGGACGGTGTCGACGACGGCCTGCTGGTCGCCCGGCCGGAGCGCGGGATCTGCCGGGTCGTCTGCTTCTCGCCCCGGCACGACCTGACCCTCGGCGGCATGTCGCAGCCCGCTCTCCGGACCGTGGTCGACACCTGGGCCGAGCAGACCGAGCAGCTCGGCGCCATCGACTGGGTCGGGCACGTGCAGGTCTTCGAGAACCGTGGCGCGATGATGGGTGCCAGCAACCCCCATCCGCACGGCCAGATCTGGGCGACCGAGAGCGTGCCCAACGAGCCGGCGAAGGAACTCGCGCAGCAGGCGGCGTACGAAGGCGACTGCCTGCTCTGTGACTATCTCGCCGCCGAGCTGCGCGACGGGTCGCGGGTGGTCGACAGCAACGGGCACTACGTCTCGCTGGTGCCGTTCTGGGCGGTCTGGCCGTTCGAGACGCTGGTGCTGCCCCGGTCACACCACGGGTCACTGACCGATTTGGACGGTGCCGAGCGCGACGGGCTGGCCGACATCCTCGGCCAGGTGACCCGCCGCTACGACCGGCTGTTCGGCATCACGTTCCCCTACTCGATGGGCTTCCACCAGCGTCCCACCGACGGCAGCGAACACCCGCGCGCGCACCTGCACGCGCACTTCTACCCGCCGCTGCTGCGGTCGGCGACCGTGCGCAAGTTCATGGTCGGTTTCGAGTTGCTGGCCCAGCCGCAACGCGACATCACGCCGGAGAGCGCCGCGCAACGGTTGCGGCAACTCGACAACGATTGATCTTCGATCGCCGGGGGTACGTTCCGCTGCGTGACCGAGCGATCCGGATCCGCGACGGCGGCCCGCTGGGTGCTGCTGGCGATGGTGGTCGGCTTCGCCGCGCTGGCGGCCGTGTTCGCCGCGCGCGGCGAGACGAGCGGGCTGCCCGTGCCGTGGAACGTGGTCGTGCCGCTGCTGCCGTTCTTGGTCTTCCTCGGGCTCCTGGCGCCGTTGGTGATCGGGGCCAGAAACCGCAAGCGGCCGTTGCTCGACGGTGCCGACGCCGCCACACGTAAAGCGGTGAACCGCGCCATCCAGGACGGTTTCGCGCCGGAATCGCGGATCGACGAGCTGGTCGTCGACCTGCGGGAGCACCCGACGACCGGCCGGCTCGGGCTGGTCGCGACGATCCAGGTCGTGGGCGCGCTCGCGCTCGGCACCGCCGCGATCATGGCCGGCGAGGCGATCGCGGCGAGCCTGCTAGGCCTGGCCGGGCTGGCCATGCTCGTCGCCGCCGGGATGCTCATCGTGCGGCGGCGCAGACTGCTCGCTTTCCGGCCCGACGGGGCGCCAACGGCCGAACCGCCGGCCGCTGCGAAGGGCGATTGACAGCGGCCGGCGGGGTTCGGTCGTCAGCTGGCGTACACCTCGATCTCGGAGAGCTGGCCCGCGGGCCAGCCGGTGTTGCCGGTGACGTTGACCCGCACGTAGCGGGTCGAAATCGGGGTGAAGCTGACGGTCACCGCGTTGCCGGTCGCGGGGTTGAACACCCGGCCGGCGGAGGCGGAAAGCGTGGTCCACGTCGACCCGTTGGTGCTCCCCTGGATCGAGAGCGTCTGGGTGCGCGTCTGCCAGGCGGCCTGCGGCGGCAGCTTGAGCACGACCCGGCCGACCGAGGTCGCGGCGCCGAGGTCGACCTGCACCCATTGCGGGAACGCGTTGTTGGGGCTTTCCCAGTAGCTGTCGGCGTTGCCGTCGACGACGTTGCCGGATCCGTAGTTTTGCGTGTGCCCGCTCTCGGCGGTCGGCTTGCCCAACGCGAGGTTGGTGTTGGCCGGCGGTGCGCTGGTCGTCGTCGTGACCACATTGGACGAGCTGGAGACGTTGCCGGCGTTGTCGCGGGCGACAACCGAGAAGCTGTAGCTCGTGTTCGGGGTCAACCCGTTGACCGTGTAGGACGTGCCGGTGGGGGTGCCGACCACGGTGCCGCCCTGCCGCACGTCGTAGCCGACCACGCCCGTGTCGTCGGTCGACGCGGTCCACGACAGCGAGACGCTGGTGGTGGTCTTGCCGGTCACGGTGAGGTTGCCCGGCGCGGTCGGCGGGCCGCCGGGTTCGCTGATCCCGCCGTAAACCTCGAGTTGGGAGATCTGCGCGGCGGGCCAGCCGGTGTTGCCGCTGATCGTCAACCGAACATATCGGGCCTGGGACGCGAGCACCGGCAGCGTGACGGTGTTGCCGGACGCCGGGTTGAAGGTCACCCCGCCGGTCGCCGCCAGCGTCCCCCACTGCGATCCGTTGGTGCTGCCCTGGACCAGGATCGTCTGGGTACGCGTCTCCCAGCCCGGCGGCAGCTTCAGCACCAGGCGGTTGACCAGCACGGCGGTGCCGAGGTCGACCTGTAGCCACTGCGGGAAGGCGTTGTTGGCGCTCTCCCAGTAGCTGCCGGCGTTGCTGTCGACGGCGTTGCCCGCGACGAACCCGCCGTTCTGCGAGCTGGCCGACGTCGGCTTGTTGAGGGCGAGGTTGCCGGTCGGCGGGTCGGGCGGGGTGCCGGTCGTGGGCTGGGTGGGGCGGGTCGGGGTCAGTGCGAGTTGGCCTTTGAGCATCCGGCCGCCGTCGGCGGTGATCCGCAGGTAGTAGTCCGAAGAGCAGAACGTGCCGTCTTCGTCCAGGGCACGAATGGTGGCCCCGGCCGGGGTGGTCGCCTGGGTTTCACTGGTCTTGGCGATCTGGTTGCCCTCGTTGAACTCGTCGAACATCGACACATACAGACCGGCCGCGCCGACCCGGACCATGTTGTAGATGTGCCGCCAATAGAAATCGCCGTGCCGGCGATGACCCGAGGACAGGTCACCGGGCATCACACACGGCTGGTAGTCGATCCCGTTGGCGTTGCAGTCAGCCTGGTCCGGGACGTTGACATTGGTGTAGAACCAGTCCAGGCCGGCCAGGTCACCGGTGCGGCCGACCATCCACGGCGAGATCATGTTGAACGCGTGATAGACCTCCAAGAACCCGGCCCGGGAGTCGTTGATCCCCTGCCGCCAGTACGTCGGCACCCC
>NZ_JBFAPI010000042.1:0-27090 GCF_040676615.1 Asanoa sp. NPDC049573 | reverse complement strand
AAACCTGCACAACGACCTCGGCAACCTGCTGGTGCGCGACTCGACCGGGCAATACCAGCCGAAGGGGGAGTGGTGGGTCTACAACTTCTACGCCGGGCAGACCGGCCAGATCGCGGCGGTGACACCAAGCTCCCACTATGACGGCTTCGCCACCAGGGACAGCGGCGTGGCGAAGGTGCTCGTCGGTGGCGGCAGCACGACCGGCAACGTCGCGGTGAGCCTGCAGCGACAGATTCTCCAGGACCGTCAGCTCCGGGTATGCGGAGGGCGCCTCGACGAGATGCCCCACCCGCGCCCAGACCCGACGCGTGCGCGGACCGATCGGCTCCCCGAACACCGACACGACGCCGGCGGTCGGGCGGACCATGCCCGGCAGTAGCCGGATCAAGGTCGTCTTGCCGGCACCGTTGAGCCCGAGCAGACCGTAGATGTCGCCGCGCCGGATCCGCAGCGACACGTCGTCGACGGCGACCACGTCGCCATATCGTTTGGTGACCCCCGCGAAGGCCACTACGTCGCTGCTCATGGGAAGCCACAGTGACCGGGTGCGACAAGGTCTGGTGCTCGCATGGCTGGCCTCCGAACGCGGGTGTACGCCTCGCCGACCAGACTTCCCGGCACACCTGATCGGGACCCTACCGGAGTCGATGCGTTCCCGCGTTCGGCGTCTCGCGTGCGGCCTCCAACTAGGCAGCCTGATGCTCGCGGAGGTAGCGGACCAGTCCGGCGACGTCCTCGGGTACGAGCCGTCCGATGGCGCCGCTGGAATAGACGCTGACGACGACCTTGCCCTGCGGGTCGAGCACGAAGCCCGTCGACTGGACGTATGTCGGGTCGTCGTTGACAAACGCGCCAGTTGCTTCGGCGAGGGCCGCGGCGTCCGCGCTGTGGCCCACCGGGAACTCCAGACCGTGATTGGCGATCGTCTCCTTGGTGGTGCCCTCGTCGTCGACCGAGACCGCGACCACCTTGACGCCAAGTTCGGCGAGCGTCTTGCGGGACCGCTGGAAGGCGCGGAGTTGGCCGTTGCAGTAAGGGCACCAGGCGCCACGGTAGAAGAGCACGACGCCGAAGCCGTCGGCGAGCGCCTCAGGCAGTTGGAGGGTCTCGCCCGCCCGGCAGCGACAGCGTCAGGGCAGGGAACTGCTGACCAGGGTGCAGCGGGCACAAGATGAGTCTCCTCGAGGTCTTGTCCGTGAACGAATGGGGCGAGGTTGGCGGCACGCGTTGTCCGGGTTCTTACGACGGTGAGATCAGCGTCACCAGTACCACGCCGGGTTCCGCTGGCCGTGGTTAGTGTTCGCGTGTGATGCCGGCAGACCCGTGGCTGGACGACAGCCCAGACGTTCTGGCTCGACTCGACCCGGAGTCGGTCGAGTGGGTGTGCGCGTTGCGCGGGGGCGGGACGGCGAGAGAGGCAGCCGTGCTGCGGCTGCACGAGATTCTGCTCCGTGTCGCACGCGGCGAGGTGCGGCGCCGAGGCGGGCTGCTGCGCGTCGACGGCCCCGAACTCGACGACCTGGCGCACCAGGCAGCCGCGGACGCGTTGCTGGCGATAACCGCCAAGATCGGGCAGTTCCGAGGCGAGAGCCGCTTCACCACCCGGGCTTACAAGTTTATCGTGTTCGAGGTGTCGAACAAGATCGGGCGACACTTCTGGCGCGGGCCGCAGGTGTCGCTGGAGGTCGAGGAGTGGGATCTGCTCCCCGACCGGTTCGGCCTCGATCCCGCCCGGGAATCCGAATGGCGCGCGCTGGTCGCGGCGCTACGCCGGGCGGTGGAGACGGAGCTGACCGAGCGCCAGCGTCAGGTCTTCGTCGAGATCGTGCTCAACGGCGTGCCATTGGATGCCGTGGTCGCGCGGCTCGGATCGAACCGGAAGGCGATCTACAAGACCATGTTCGACGCTCGACGGAAGTTGCGCACCGCGCTCGCTGCTCACGGGCATCTGCACCACGACACCGCGGAGCAATCATGAACGACTGGTCGGCACTGGACCGCCTCCTGCGCTCGTCGGCGGCGACACCGCGATCGCCGTCTGGCGGCTCGATGACCGCGACGACACCGGCTCCACCACGCCGCACAGTGGGCTTGCGCCGCGCTTAGCGCAGCGACTCGTCCTCGTGTACACCCAGCGCGGCGACGCGATCGTCGACTTCGACAGCGACCCGAACCTCGAGCAAACCAGCGGCAGCGAGTCGCGGACGTACCTGTCCATCAACGATCCCACCGCGTTAGCCGAACTCGCCGCACCCGTCAGCCTTGTCTTCCTGGGCTGGTCGACGCCGCCCAACCCCGCGACACCGGCCAGCATCGCCGACCACTTTGGCGCCTGCCAGCCCATTCTGACCGCCGACACCTGCGCCATTGCCGCCGTCCGAGCCGCCCTACCAGGTCAGCCCGGTCCAACATTCGCTAAGCACCTCGACCAGATCCTGCCCGCCGCTCGATCGACGAGAATGACCTGTGTGCTACACATCGTCGCGGTCATCGGCGCTTGGGATCGCGACGAGTTTCTCTACTACGCGACCCCGGCAGAAGCTGAGGCCGCTCGGCACGTCCAGACGGAAACAGCCCGCGGTCTTAGCGACCACGTCGACCTCCTGGTCTTCACCGCCGGACACCCAGGCAGCAGCGACGACGACGTCACCGACACGGCCGCGGCTGTATGGGGTCTCCGCAGAAGGGCGCCGGCCGTCCTGCGGCCACCAGACAACCGAATCGGGGACCGGCAATGACTGACCACCTCGTACGGGTCCGCGCCGGCCTGCCAGATGCCTGGGCAACCTTTTTGCTCGACTGGGACAGGTCGCTGCGGGCAGGTAACTATCCACTCACCACCCGGTATAACTACCTGCTCGCCGCCGCCCAGCTGGGCCGGTTTCTCGCCAACGATGCGCGGGCGCCCCAGCGGGGCGGGGAAGCACGCACACCGGTCGCCGTTACCCGCCGCCACGTCGAAGACTTCCAGGCGTGGATGATCGACACCCGGTCTGCCTCGACCGCGCTGAACAAGCACAAAGCCCCCGCTCGTGCTTGACAAGGTCGAGCTCATTGCCCGCAACACGCCGACATCTCCTGCGACGAGGACCCAGCCATGACGCCTCCGGCTCGTGCCGCTGCACTCCGCGGCGACGACTACCAGCACATCATTGGCTGGTACTGGGCCTGTCAGGCCCTGCTGGACCCGGACATCATCTCGATCAGCATCGAGGACGTCGATGGAGGCGCGTTCGACGACATCGTCGTCCGGCGCCACACCGACCCCAGCTGCTTCCTGCAGGTCAAAAGCTCGAACACTGCCGAGACGATCATCGATGCGAACTGGCTCACGACCGCATCGACTCCCAACGGCAAGAGCCCGCTAAAGCATTTCCACGCGACCTGGGCGGCCCACCGGTACGACGACCCGCTGCCCAGGTTCCAACTGATCTCAAACCGCGCCTTCGACCATATCGACCCGATCCTCAGGTTCCTCGACAAGCACAGCAACACGGTCGGCCAGCGCCTCCGTCCGAGCACCCCTGGCAGTAAAGCCGGCAAGCAGCGCAAGAGCTGGGCCGAGCATCTCGGTATCACCGTGACCGAGATGTCGGCCTTCCTTGACCAATTTGAACTCCACCATGAAGGCAACGAAGCGTCGTGGTTCCGCCAGGCTCGAGACGCGATGCGTGGCGCCGGCCTGCGCATCGACAACGACGCCGTGACTCTTGGCCGCGACCTCGTCCGCGAATGGGTCAAGACCGGCGCTGGGGCGCGAACCCGCGACGACATCCGCAAAGAGGTGACAGCCGCTGATCTTCTCGCACGCAAAGGGACGCTCATCTTCGCGGTTCACGCGATTGATCGCCCTGCGCACAGCTTGCAGCCGGTGCAGGTTCTCGACTTCGTGGACCTCTACGAGGGCGAGACTGACCGGGAACGCCGGCAACTCGTCAACCCCGACGACTGGCAGACGACGGTCATGCCGCAGTTGGCGGCGAAGGTGCAAGACCTCGAAGCGTTCGGCGTGCGACGGGTGCACGTCATCGGTGCCATGCGCCTGCCCATGTGGTTCGCCACCGGAGTGCGCCTTCCGGACATTCGCGGCTGGGTCGTGTCCGCTGATCAACGCACCGACGAGTGGCGCAGTGACGTAACACCCTCTTTGGTCGAAGCCCGAGAGCTACATAAGGCCGAACTTGGACAGGGCGCCGACCTCGCCGTCGCAGTCGCGCTGACACACGACATTGCTGGCGACGTCGAGGCGTATCTGCGCTCGAACGGCACGTCTGTTGGTGAACTTGTCGTCTTCGGACCTGCGCACGGACCGAGCCAGACCGCAGTGCCGGACGCCGCCTTCGCGGTCGGCTGGGCACACGCCGCACGGACCGCGATCGCGATAGCCACGCAACGAACGGCCGCTAGGCACCTGCACCTGTTCTTTGCTGCTCCAGCGGGTGCGGCGCTCATGCTCGGTCACCACTGGAACATGATGCCGCCAACGACCGTCTACGAGCACCTGGTGCCAACGTACGCCCCGGCCATGACAATTCGGTGACCTGACCGCCGGGGCAAAGCAACGAGGAATCTCGCTGGCGATCGTGGCCGGGCCGCGGGCCGTACCGCAGTCCCAGCCCTCATACGGCAGATGTAACTCGAGCAACGCCGGCCGAAACGTCGAGGATCACGGGTGCAGACCTGATCAACCCATCTAGCGCCCTCGCCCATTGCCGGTCGGGTTCGGGCCCATGATCGCGAGCTAGACGCCGTTGGGGTTTAGCGGTCGGACCGCTCGGCAGATCCGAGCCCTGACGCTCTCGATCGACAGGAAGGCTACGAACTCCGCCGAGGCGTCGTTTGGTCGATTTCGTTGGATTGGCCGAGCGTGACGAGGACGCTGCGAGGGGCGGCTAGTTGAGGCGACCGGCCGCCCGGCGGAAGGCTCCGGTGTGGGACGCTGAAAGAGCGCTTAATCGGCCTGATTCGGTTCCGCCCTGACCTGAGCAAGTCCGCGATGAACACCGTCCATGATGGATGTCGATGTTGCCTTCCGTCATTCACCGCGGGCCGACTCTGGCGCGGGACTGCGATGGCGGGAGGACTGAGGTCATCGCCCCGTCGTCAGACTCGTTCCCCGATTGCCAGGCGGGCCTGGGTCTGCTGGGCCCGCTCGGCTGCGGCGCTGGCGCCGTAGTGGCGGGGCATGTCGTCTGAGGACCACCCCAACAAGAGCATCAGGTCGCCGGTATCGCCGCCGGCGAGTTTCCACTCGTGGGCGAAGCTGTGCCGCCACCGGTGGGCGTGCACGTTCGCGACCCCGGCCGCTGCGCCGAGTTGCTTGAGGCGGATCTTGATGCCGTTCGGTTCGAGGCGGCAGGCGCCGCGTGCGGACAGCCACAGGTGCGGCAGGTCCGCCCCGCGCCGCCCGGACCGGGCCCGCAGGTAGCGGCTGATTGCCCGGCCGGTCCGAGGTCCGATCCGCACCCGGCGGTCCTTGGCGCCCTTGCCATGGAAGCGGACGGTGTCGGCGTGCAGGTCGAGATCGTCAAGGGTGAGATTGCCGACCTCGGCCAACCGTCCGCCGGTGTTGTAGAACAGGCGGATGAGCGCCTGGTCCCGCAGGTCCACGAACGACGCGGTCCCGCACACAGCCAACAGCTTGCGGGTCTCCTCCGCGGTCAGGACCGGGACCAGCTTCTCGGGTGTCTTGGGCTGGCGGACCCGGTCCATCGGCGAGCGGCGGATCGCCTCTTCGTCGACGGTGAGCCATTTGAAGAACTGCTGCAGGCTCTTGTGCTTGTTTAGCGCCGTCGACGCGGACCGGGTGTCGACCATCCACGCCTGGAAGCCCTCGACGTGACCGCGCCCGACCAGGCACGGATCGTCGGCGGCCTGCGGGGCGTCGAACTCGTCGCACTCCTGCGCGAGGTAGCGGCCGAGCTGAGCAGCGGCGAGCAGGTAGCTGTAGCGGGTGGTCTCGGGATGGTTGGCGGCGCGCAGGGTGCGGTCCCAGTCGCGCAGGTAGCCGGACCAGGTGGGGGACAGCCCGGCGGTGATCTTACGGATGTCGATGGTCGGCATGGTCAAATAACTCCGAGTCAAGGGGTCCAACAGCGGCGTGCTAGACCTGACATCGATGCCGAGCTATGAAAAGAGGGCCTCCGCAAGTCGCTGACCTGCGGAAACCCTCACACTGTCGGGACGGCGGGATTCGAACCCACGACCCCTTGACCCCCAGTCAAGTGCGCTACCAAGCTGCGCCACGTCCCGTTGCCGACAGGGTGTCACATCGCCCTCGGCAGCCGCTACAGAGTAGCGCATGGGGTGGCCCTCGTTGCGGTGTGGTCCGTAGTGTCGGGGAGGGGGCCGGTGGGACAGGAGGGGACAGTGGGAGGCCTGGACGGGATCGGGAACACACCCCTGGTCGTGCTTGACCGGCGCGACGGGCCGGGCGAGGTGTGGGTCAAGCTCGAGGCGGCCAACCCGACCGGCTCGTACAAGGACCGGATGGCGCTGGCCATGATCGAGGCGGCCGAGCGCGACGGCCGCCTGCGGCCCGGCCAGACGGTGGTCGAATACACCGGCGGGAGCACCGGCTCGTCGTTGGCCTTTGTCTGTGCCGTCAAGGGCTACCCGCTGCGGATCGTGTCGTCCGATGCCTTCGCCGCGGAGAAGATCAAGACCATGCGGGCGTTCGGGGCCGAGGTCGAGCTCATTCACAGCCCGGAGGGGATCACGCCGAAGCTGGTGCCGGCGATGGTCGCCCGGGCGGCCGAGATCGCGGCCGAGACCGGGGCGTTCTGGACCGACCAGTTCCACAATACCGACATGACCGACGGCTACCGGCGGATGGGGGAGGAGATCATCGAGCAGATCAAGACCCTTGACGCGTTCTGCGCGTACGTGGGGACGGCCGGCGCGTTCCTCGGTGCCACGCGGGCGATGCGCGAGCACCAGACGGATCTGCACCGGGTGGCCGTTGAACCCGCCGAGTCGGCGGTGCTCTCCGGGCGGGCCCCGGGCACACACCGCATCGAGGGCGGCGGGATCGGCTACTGGCCGCCGCAGCTCACGCCCAGCGACGTCGACGAGGTGATCGCGATCCCCGACGCCGAGGCGTTCGAGACGGCCCGGCAGGCGGCCAGGACGCACGGCATCTTCAGCGGCCCATCAACCGGCGCCAACCTGGCGGCCGCGAACCGGATCGCCGGCCGTGGCCAGCGGGTCGTCACCGTTCAGGTCGACAGTGGACTGAAATACCTCAGCGGAGCGCTCTACGCCTGAAGACGAACAGCAACAGCACGCCGAAGCCCAGGAAGAACGCCCCGATCGGCCAGACGTGTACGCCCGTGATCGGCAGCGACGCCGCCGGGGGAGGCGCGTCGATGTAGTCGTAGACCGCGCGGGCCAACTCGCGCACCGTCTGCGCCCCGTCGGTCTCGACCCCGGCGGTCAGGAAGGCGACCGCGATCTCCGTACCCGGAATGAGGTAGTAACCCACGTCGTGGGAGACGTCGGGCAACTCGCCCGTCTTGTGCGCGACCGGTACCCCGGACGGCAGGGCGGCGGGAATCTTGCCATTGAGGGTCTGCTCCAGCATGAAGCTCAGCATCAGGTCGCGGTTGACCTGCTTGAGCACCAGGCGGTCCCAGACCGCGCCGAGCAGCGAGATGACGTCGTCGGGGCTGGTGAAGTTCTCCGGCGGCGGCGTCGCGAGCATCTTGCGGCCGAGCACGGTCTCCCGCTGGTTCATCGAGTCGATCAGATCGTTGACCGGGGCGAACCCGCCCAGATAGTCGATCAGCACGTTCGTCGCCGTGTTGTCGCTGTACTTGATCATGTACTGGGCGAGCCGGAACAGGGTGACGACCTGCGGGAACGTTTCGTGTTGCAGTTCGCCGGTGCCGCCGACCACGTCCGTCGGGAGCACCAGGACGCCGTCGGTGTAGGCGGCCTGGCCGCAGTCGATCCGGCGCATCACCTCGACCAGCACCCACAGTTTGATCAGGCTGGCCGCTTTCGGGCGGAACCGGCCGGCCACCGACACCTGCTGGTCGCCGTAGCGGCCGGACAGGTCGCGGACCGTGACCGCCGCGGTGACCGGCGCGGCGTCGACGATCTCCTGCAGTTTCGTGGTCAACGGCCGCAGTCGCCGGCCGAGCGCGGCGTTGGCCGGTGGCTGCGGGCTGGTCACCGTCGTGCCGGTCAACGTGCGCCCGCCGACCTCGAGCGTCGCGGTCGCGCGGCCGGCCAGCGGCGTCCGATACCGGTACGCCGTTCCTTCGAAGTTGATCCGCCCGCTGGCCACCCCGCCCGCGACCCGCATGCCGGGGTTGTAGACCCGCCCGGTGTCCACCGAGCACGACCGGTAGCGCACCGTCCGCGAGTCGGCGTCGACCGAGAAGATCCCGTCGCCGGCCGGGAACCAGACGAGCCGGGCCGAGCCGCCGGCGGGCCGGCCGGGCCAACCGCCGGTGCGGCCTGGAACGGCGCCACGACCACCGGACCCGTCCGCCAGCGCCGGCGACGCCGACAGCGGCGCGAGGAACGCCGCCAGGGCGAGCACGGTCGCATACCAGCGCGCCATCGAAACCCCCGAATGACCAACCCAACGTGTCGACGAGCACACGAAGCGTAGTCAAGCGGGCGCGGTGAGTGCCGACGGCACGCCGCGAAACCGGATCAATAGACCACAAGGAGGTACGCCGTGAAGGCGGTCACGATCGCCGCCGCGAAGAGCCGGTGCCGCGGGGTGACCACCGGCGCCGGCCGCTCGAACCGTCGTACGAGCGCGACCAGCAGCCCGAGCGCGACCGCCAGCAGCGGGAACCAGCCCAGCCGCTGCGCGATCCAGGCGCTCGTCAGCGGGGGATCGGTCAGTCCGGCGAAGCTGCCCAGCCGGGCCGCGCCGGCCGACACCGTGACCAGCGCGGTCTGGTGCCAGCAGAAGATCGTCATCGCGCACAGGTTGAGCACGGCCACCGCCGTCCAGAGCGCGCTGTGCCGGTGCAGCAACCGGTCCAACCGGCCGCGGAGCAGGATCGCCGCACCGGCCTGGATGGCCGCCAGCGCCGGCACGAGCAGTGACGGCGGGTTGGAGTTGGACCGGCCGGCGCCCGGCACGGTCACCATGCTCGCCGGGTAGTGCGCGACCACCAGCAGCGTGGTGAACAGTGCCGCGCCACCCCACAGGAGCCGCCACGCGGTGGTCCGGCTGACCCCGCCGCGGGCCCACGCGACGCCGAGTTGATAGGTGAACATCCAGGCGGGTACGACCGTCAGGTAGCCGGCCCAGTCCGGCACCACGTGCAGCCCGTAGCGGGCGACGTCGAGCAGGGCGACGGCACCGGCCATCGGCAGCGCCGCCGCCCAGCCCCAGCGCCGGTCGAGCCACATCGCGACCGGGGTGAGCGCGGTCACCACCGCGTAGATGCCGATGAACCAGAACGGTTGGACCAGCAGGATCACCCAGGTACGCAGCGTGGCGGGCGCGGCACCGGCCAGCGCCGCGACCGGCAGGGCGGCCGTGACCAGGGCGACCGCCGCGACCACCGGCCAGACCAGCCGCAGGAACCGCCGCCGCGACCAGGCCCGGTCGCCGCCTCCGCCGGCCCGCCAGCGGGTCAGGCTCTGGCCGGCCGAGTAGCCGCCGACGAGGAAGAACACGCCGAGCATCTGGAGGATCCAGGTCAGCGGTGCGAGCCAGGCCGACGCCCGCAGCGGGCTGTCGACCACCAGCCCACCGGCCCCGCCGGGGCTCAGCCCGCCGACCAGCCAGTGTCCACATACGACGCCGAGGATCGCCAGTGCCCGCAAGCCATCGATGGCCCTTTCGCGCGGCGGCACGGCCGGGCGCGGAGCGTTGGCGACGGGTGAGGGGATTGCCGTCGCGGTCATGTTTTGACGCTAGGTTCGGCGTGTCGCCGCCACGATCCGGCCGCCAACCGGATCCTTGGTAGTGCCATCCCCACCCGTAAGGGGAATTCCCGGAGTGCTTGCGATGTGTAGTGGCGGCGCGCTACCGTTCAGCCAGGCCGGGGACCAACAAGCCTCAGCCGCCGCGACGCGATCGCATCGCGACGCCTTCCGGTCACCCCGCGGATGTGCGCAGCTGTCCTGCTGCCCCCCGGGAGGCCGGTCATGATCGAGGCACAGGCCCGGTCGCTGTCAACCGCCGCTGGTCCGCCCGACGAACGAGCCGACCAGAGACGACACCCACGAGGAGACGCGCGTGCGCGCAACCCCACCCAATGCTCCACAAGAGACCGCTCTCGATCCCGTCGACGGGATCGTCGACCAGCGCGGCGAGCAGTACTTCGTACGCACCCAGGGCTACGCGCCCGGGCCGCACGACGCCTACCTGCCCCCGCCGCTGGTCCGCAAGCTCGGCCTGCGGCCCGGTGACCGGATCACCGGCACCCTCCGCGCCGGTGACGACCAGCGCGACCGCAACAGCCGGGCCAGGAGCGGCGGCAACCGCAAGCCCCAGCCCAGGAGCGACCGGCCCCGCCCGGTCGAGAGCGTCGAGACCATCAACGGGCGCGACCCGGAGGCCTCCCGCAAGCGGCCCGACTTCTACGACCTGACCCCGGTGCATCCGAGCCAACGGCTGCGCCTGGAGACCGACCCCCGCGTGCTGACCACCCGGGTGATCGACCTGGTGATGCCGATCGGCAAGGGTCAGCGCGCGCTGATCGTCTCGCCGCCCAAGGCCGGCAAGACCATCGTGCTCAAGGCCATCGCCCAGTCGGTCCTGCGCAACAACCCCGAGTGCCACGTGATGGTGCTGCTCATCGACGAGCGGCCGGAAGAGGTCACCGACCTGCAGCGATCGGTGCGCGGCGAGATCATCGCCTCGCCGTTCGACCGCCCGGCCCAGGACCACACCGGCGTCGCCGAACTCGCCATCGAGCGGGCCAAGCGGCTCGTCGAACTCGGCCGCGACGTGGTGATCGTGATGGACTCGCTGACCCGGCTCGGCCGCGCCTACAACAACCTGGCGGGCGGCAACAGCCGTACCCTGTCCGGCGGTGTCGGTGCCTCTGCCCTCGCCCCGCCCAAGCGGCTGCTCGGGGCGGCCCGGGCCATCGACGGCGGCGGGTCGTTGACCATCGTCGCGAGCGCCCTGATCGACACCGGTTCGCGCGGCGACACGCTGATCTACGAGGAGTTCAAGGGCACCGGCAACGCCGAGCTCACCCTCGACCGGGCCAGCGCCGACGGGCGGATCTTCCCGGCCGTCGACATCAACGCCTCCGGCACCCGCAACGAGCACCTGCTCCTGCCGCCCGACGAGCTGGCCGCCGTGCACCTGCTGCGCCGCGCGCTGGCCGGGCGGGAGACGATGCAGGCCCTGCCGCAGCTGCTCGACCAGCTAGCCAAGACCGGCAGCAACGCCGAGTTCCTGCTCCGCACCGCCGGCCACGCCCGGGCCGCCTGAGGCCTCGCGCCCGCCGGCCACCCCCGGGCCGCCTGAGGCATGCCCCCGGGCCACGCCCGGGCCGCCTGAGGCCTCGCGCCCGCCGGCGACGCCGGAGCCGGCAGTGACCCCCGGCGCCAGCAGCGCGCGCAGCTCCCGCACCGCCGCCCGGCCGGCGCGGTTGGCGCCGACCGTGCTCGCCGACGGCCCGTAGCCGACCAGGTGGATCCGCGGGTCGGCGACCACCCGGGTCCCGTCCATCACGATGCCGCCGCCAGGCCCGCGCAGGTGCAGCGGCGCCAGGTGGTCGAGCGCGGCCCGCCACCCGGTGGCCCAGAGGACAACGTCCGCCGGGTACGACGCACCATCGGCCCAGACCACCCCGTCCGGCGAGAGACGGTCGAACATCGGCCGGCGGACCAGGACGCCGCGTTCCGCGGCCGCGGCCATCGCCGGTGTCCAGGGCAGGTCGGTCACGCTGACCACGCTGCGCGGCGGCAGCCCGGCCTTGACCCGGGCCTCGACCTTGGCGATCACGGCCCGGCCGTACTCCTGGTCGAAGGGTCCCTCCCGGAACACCGGCGGCCGGCGGGTGACCCAGGCGGTCGAGGCCGCGACGTCGGCGATCTCCAGCAGGATCTGGACCGCCGACGTGCCGCCGCCGACGACCACCACCCGTTTGCCGGCGAAGTCGGCCGGACCGCGGTAGTCGGCCGTGTGCAGCTGACGGCCCCGGAACGTCTCCTGCCCGGGGTAGCGCGGCCAGAACGGCCGGGTCCAGGTGCCGGTGGCGTTGATCAGCCCGCGGGCCCGCCACACCCCGTGCTCGGTCGAAACGACGAGTCGCCCGTCGGGACCCTCGTCGACGGCCAGCACCCGCACCGGGCGCCGCACGTCGAGGTCGAACCGCCGCTCGAACGCGGCGAAGTAGGCGGGCACCGCGTCGGCGGCGCGCTCGTCGGGCGCGGGCGGGTCGAAGTGCATCCCGGGCAGGTCGAAGATGCCGTGGACGGTGGCCATCCGCAGGGTCGGCCAGCGGTGCTGCCAGGCGCCGCCGGGGCCTGGGTTGGCGTCGAGCACGACAGAGGAAAGCCCGGAACCGCGCAGGTGGTAGGCGCTGGAAAGCCCCGCCTGCCCGGCCCCGATCACCACGACGTCGATATCCGGCACGTGACGGGTAACGCCGCACGGCGCCCGAGCCATGCCCGAAGGGGCGGATCTCACACCGACCGGCGCGACGCCGAGCCAAGACGACGGCTCCACCCGGTCGGTGGGCTGCCGAGGCACGGCCATTCGGGTCAAGGTCTCGGTACGGCCTCCGCACGGTCTCGGCGGTGACTCGCGGCGGTCACGCTTCTCACGCTTAGGCAACGGCTCGGCCACAACGGGAGCCGGCCACGCACCCCGTCTGTCCAATGGCGAAAGGGACACGAGAAACGGGGAGGACGACCATGAAGCGCACGCTCATCCGCGCCGCGGCGATGTCCGCGGCGGCTCTGCTGGTCTTGGCCGGGTGCACGGCGACCGGCGACTCGACCGCCAACGAGGCCTCGGCGCCCAACTATCACAGCGAAGGCGGCGCCGCCGAGCGCGACCCGCTCGACGATCCACAGTCGACGTTCGCGGTCGACGTCGACACCGCGTCCTACGGCTACGCCCGGCGGGTGATCGGTGAGGGCAACCTGCCCGACCCGACCATGGTCCGCCCCGAGGAGTTCGTCAACGCGTTCGACCAGGACTACCCCGAGCCGCGGGGCGACGGGTTCGCCGTCTACACCGACGGCGCCCGGCCGCCCGCCGCCCACCACGCCGACAGCGACCTGCGCATCATGCGGGTGGGCCTGCAGACGCGTTCGGAGAGCGACCGCCGGCGGCCCGACGCGACGCTGACCTTCGTCGTCGACGTGTCCGGCTCGATGGCCGAGCCCGGCCGCCTCGACCTGGTCCGTGACGCGCTGCACACCCTCGTCGACCAACTCCGCCCGAGCGACTCGGTCGCCATCGTCGCGTTCAGCACCAAGGCCAGGGTGCTGCGCGAGATGACCCGGGTGTCCGAGCGGGAAGACCTGCACGCCGCGATCGACCGGCTGCGTGTCGACGCGAGCACCAACCTCGACGCCGGGCTGACGCTCGGCTACCGGGTCGCCCGCGACGGTTTCCGGGAGGGCACCTCCAACCGGGTGATCGTGCTCTCCGACGGGCTGGCCAACACCGGCAGCACCAGCGCGGCCACGATCCTGGCCAAGGTCCGCGAGGAGGCGGCCAAGCAGATCGCGTTGCTCGGCGTCGGCGTCGGCAGCGACTACGGCGACGCGCTGATGGAGCAACTGGCCGACGGCGGCGACGGGTTCGCCGTCTACGTCAGCGAACTCGACCAGGCCCGCGACGTGTTCGTCAACCGCCTGCCGGCCACGCTCGAGGTGCGCGCCCTCGACGCCAAGGTCCAGGTGACGTTCGACTCCCGCACGGTCACGGACTACAAGCTCATCGGGTACGAGAACCGCGCCGTCGCCGACCAGGACTTCCGCGACGACGGCGTCGACGGCGGCGAGGTCGGCCCCGGGCACAGCGTGACCGCCCTTTACGCGGTGCGCCTGCGTGAGGGTGCCGACCTCGGTGCGGAGGTGGCCCGGGCCCGGGTGCGCTGGCTCGACCCGACCACCCGGTCACCCAGCGAAGCCGCCGGCGTGGTGACCGTCTCCGACCTCGACCGGGGCTTCGAAGCGGCGACTCCGCGGTTCACGGTCGACTACGTCGCCGCCTACCTGGCCGAGTCGCTTCGCGGCGGCGACGCCGCCATCAGCCGCGCCGACCTGCTCCGGATCGCCGAACGGGCCGCGGACCGCACCGAGGACCCGGCCGTGCGCGACCTGGCCGACATGGTCAGGCGGGTCAGCGAGCTGGACTAGCGTCCAGGCCGGTGAACGGCGCCGGTCGCGGGCAGGTCGACGCGACCGGCAGCCGGGCGCCGCGCTCGGCGGCGGTGTGGATGGTCTCCATGACGTCGAGCACGTGGTTGGCCAACGCGCCCGACGCGCGGTGGTCGCGGCCGGCCTCGATCGCCTCGACCATCTCGGCGACACCGAGGCCCCGCGAGTCGGCCGACCAGGGCGTGCGCAGTGCCTCCTCGCGCCACTGCGCACCCCGGCCGCCGACCAGGACCGGCCCGCCGAAGTTGTTGGGGTCGTCGACGACCAGGGTGCCGTCGCTGCCGTAGATCTCGATGCCGTGCGGGATCGTCGAGGCGGGCACGTCGAAGCTGAAGGTCGCGGTGACGCTGGCGCCGCCCTCGAACTCGAGCACCGCGGCCACGTGGGTTGGCACCTCGACCCGGATCTCCCGGCCCTGCGGCGTCCGCCGGGTGGCGTAGCCCGAGGTGGCGACCGCGCTCACCGCCGCCACCGGGCCGAGCAGGCTGATCAGCCCGGTCACGTAGTAGGGACCCATGTCGAGGAGCGGGCCGCCGCCGGGCTGGTAGTAGAAGTCGGGCGCCGGGTGCCAGTGCTCGTGGCCGGGGGAGAGCATGAACACCGCACCGGACAGCGGCGTGCCGATCGCGCCCTCGTCGAGCAGGGCGCGCGCGGTCTGCAGCCCCGCGCCGAGGAAGGTGTCCGGTGCGCTGCCGACCCGTACCCCCGCCGTGCTCGCCTCGGCCAGCAACTCCCTCGCGCTCGCGGTGGTGATCGCCAGCGGCTTCTCGCCGTAGACGTGCTTGCCCGCGCGCACGGCGGCCAGCCCGACTTCGACGTGCGCCGCCGGGATGGTGAGGTTGACCACAAGATCGACGGATGGGTCGTCGAGCAGCTCGTCAACCGTTCCGGCCGCCGGGACGCCGAACCGCGACGCTGCCTCCTTGGCCCGGCCCACGTCGAGGTCCGCGCAGCGTACGACCTCTGTCTGAGGCAGTTGGGTCAGGTTCTTGAAGTAGATCGAGCTGATCTTGCCGCATCCGATGACACCGATCCGCATGGCCGGATGCTAGCCGCCCGCATCGCGCCGCA
This sequence comes from Asanoa sp. NPDC049573, assembly GCF_040676615.1. Lineage (NCBI taxonomy): Bacteria > Bacillati > Actinomycetota > Actinomycetes > Micromonosporales > Micromonosporaceae > Asanoa > Asanoa sp. NPDC049573. The sequence continues at coordinate 11,688 of NZ_JBFAPI010000042.1, read as the reverse complement.
GGGAGTCCTAGGCTTGGCCGTATGACAGAGCATTTCGACCTCGTCGTTCTCGGCGCGGGCCCGGGCGGATACACCGCAGCGGTCCGCGGCGCCCAACTCGGCCTGCGGACCGCGGTCGTCGAGGAGCGCTACTGGGGCGGCGTGTGTCTCAACGTGGGCTGCATCCCCTCGAAGGCCCTCCTGCGCAACGCGGAGCTCAACCACATCTTCACCCAGGAGGCGAAGACCTTCGGGATCAACGTCACCGGCGAGGTGACCTTCGACTACGAGGTGGCGTTCAACCGCAGCCGCAAGGTGGCCGACGGCCGGGTGCGCGGCGTCCACTACCTGATGAAGAAGAACAACATCACCGAGATCAATGGCCGGGGTACGTTCGTCGACGCGCACACCCTCGCCGTGGGCGACCAGACGGTGACGTTCGACAACTGCATCATCGCGACCGGCGCGTCGACCCGGCTGATCCCCGGCACCTCGCTGTCCGACCGGGTCGTCACCTACGAGGAGCAGATCCTCAGCTCCGAGTTGCCGAAGTCAATCGTCATCGCGGGCGCCGGCGCGATCGGGGTCGAGTTCGCCTACGTGCTGCACAACTACGGCGTGCGGGTGACGATCGTCGAGTTCCTCGACCGGATGCTGCCGCTGGAGGACGAGGAAGTCTCGGCGGAGCTGTTCAAGCGTTACAAGCGGCTGGGCATCAAGGTGCTGGTCTCGACGCGCGTCGAATCGGTGTCTGAGTCGGCGTCGGGTGTGCAGGTGACCGTTTCCGACACCGAGGGGCGGTCCCAGGTGCTCGAGGCCGACAAGCTGCTCCAGGCGATCGGCTTCCAACCCAATGTCACCGGGTACGGGCTGGAGAACACCGGCGTCGACCTGACCCCGCGCGGTGCGATCGCGGTCGACGGGCGTGGCCGTACCAATGTCGACGGCATCTACGCGATCGGTGACGTGACCGCCAAGCTGATGCTCGCGCACGCGGCGGAGAGCATGGGCATCATCGCCGCCGAGACGATCGCCAACGCGGAGACCATGGAACTCGACTTCGTGATGATCCCGCGGGCGACGTTCTGCCAGCCGCAGGTGGCCAGCTTCGGCTACACCGAGACGCAGGCGCTGGAGCAGGGCTACGACGTGCAGGTCGCGAAGTTCCCGTTCACCGCCAACGGCAAGTCCAACGGGCTCGGTGACACGGTCGGGTTCGTCAAGATCCTGTCCGACGCCAAGTACGGGGAGATTCTCGGTGCGCACCTGATCGGGCCCGAGGTGACCGAGCTGCTGCCGGAGCTGACGCTGGCCCAGCAATGGGACCTGACCGTGCACGAGGTGGGGCGCAACGTGCACTCGCACCCGACGCTCAGCGAGGCGGTCAAGGAGGCCGTGCACGGGCTGGCCGGTCACATGATCAATATGTGAGGGTTGACTCCACGTCGCCGGGCGACTCCAATTCTCATCAGCGTCAATGCCGTCGCTGTTGGGGGAGGGTCCGATGCGGTTCCGTGTCGCTGTCGCCGCTGTGTCCGGTCTGCTGCTGTCGCTCGTCGCGGCGCCGGCCTTCGCCGACCACACACCGTTGCCCTCCCAGGTCACGCTGGTCGGCTCCCTGCAGTCCGAGCTCGGCTGCCCCGGTGACTGGCAACCGGAGTGCGCGCAGACCGCGCTGCTTCCGGTCGCCGGTTCGCCGGGGCTGTTCCGGGCGTCGTTCACCGTGCCGGCGGGCACGTTCGAATACAAGGTCGCGCTGGGCGGCACGTGGGACGAGAACTACGGCGCCGGCGGCGCACCGGGTGGGGCCAACATCCCGCTGACTGCGCCGGGTGGGGTGCTGACGTTCACCTACGACCACGAGACGCACCGGATCGTCGACGACGCGCCGCGGGCGCTGGGCGCCGAGTCGGCCGCGCACTGGGTGCGGCGGGGCCTGATCGCCTGGCAGCCGCCGGCGAACGCGGTGCGCTTCGCGCTCTACACCGCGCCGTCGGGCGGCATGTCCGTGACCGGCGGCGCGGTGGTCGGCGGTTCCGCTCATCCCCTGGGGGTACGCGCGGCCGGGTTGCCCCGCCCCGTGGTGTCGGACTTCCCGCACCTGGCCGGTTACCGTGCGCTGACGGTCCCGTCGGCCGTGCCGGTCGCCTCGGTGCTGACCGGCCAGCTCGCGGTCGCCGCGTTCGACGCGGCCGGGTCGCTGGTCGAGGCGACCGGTGTCCAGATCCCCGGCGTGCTCGACGACGTGTACGGCGGCGCCGCGCGGCGCACGCTCGGGGTGACCTGGTCCCGGGGCGGGGTGCCGTCGTTCGCGCTGTGGGCGCCCACCGCACAGTCGGTGTCGTTGCAGGTCGACGGCGTTTCCGGCCTGGTGCCGATGCGGCGCGACGGCGACGGGGTCTGGACGGCGGCGGGTTCCCGGTCCTGGCGCGGCGCGTCCTACCTCTACTCGGTGCGGGTCTTCGCGCCGACCACCGGGCGGGTGGAGACCAATCTCGTCACCGATCCCTACTCGGTGGCGCTGACCGCGGACTCGACCCGGTCCGTGCTGGCCTCCTTGTCGGATCCGGCGCTGATGCCTTCCGGGTGGGATCGCCTGCGCAAGCCGGCGGCCGTTCCGTCCACCGCGTCCCAGGTCTATGAGTTGCAGGTCCGGGACTTCTCGATCGGCGACACCTCGGTGCCGGCCGCGCATCGGGGCACCTACGCGGCGTTCACCGACAGGTCGAGTGCCGGGATGCGGCACCTGCGGGCACTGGCCTCCGCCGGGGTGAGCCACCTGCACCTGTTGCCGGTGTTCGACTTCGCGACCGTCCCGGAGCGTCGGGCCGACCAGGCCGTGCCGGCGTGTGACCTGGCGTCGCTGCCGCCGGCGTCGGAGGCGCAGCAGGCATGCGTCGAGCCGGTCCGGCCGACGGACGGCTTCAACTGGGGGTACGACCCGTGGCACTACACCACGCCCGAAGGCTCCTACGCGATCGATCCCGCTGGCGCCGCGCGTACCCGTGAGTTCCGCTCGATGGTCGCCGGCATCAACGGGGCGGGCCTGCGGGTCGTGATGGACGTGGTCTACAACCACACGACCGCGTCGGGCCAGGCGCCGAAGTCGGTGCTCGACCGGACCGTGCCCGGCTACTACCACCGGCTCACCCTGACCGGCCTGCAGGAGACCTCGACCTGCTGCGCCAACACGGCGACCGAGCACCGCATGATGGAAAAGCTGATGGTCGACTCGGTGGTCACCTGGGCCCGCGACTACAAGGTCGACGGCTTCCGCTTCGACCTGATGGGCCACCACTCCAAGGCCAACATGCTGGCCGTGCGGCACGCCCTCGACAAGCTCACGCCGGCCCGCGACGGCGTCGACGGCCGCGACGTGTTGCTCTACGGCGAGGGTTGGAACTTCGGCGAGGTGGCCAACGACGCCCGCTTCGTGCAGGCCACCCAGGCCAACATGGCCGGCACCGGCATCGCCACGTTCTCGGACCGCCTGCGCGACGCGGTGCGCGGTGGCGGCCCCTTCGATGCCAACCCGCACCTGCAGGGTTTCGGTTCCGGGCTGTTCACCGACCCCAACGGCGACCCGGTCAACGGCACGCCCGCCGAACAACGTGACCGGCTACTGCTGCAGCAGGACCAGATCAAGGTCGGCCTGGCCGGCAACCTCCGCTCCTACCGCTTCCCGTCGCGCACGGGCGCCGTGGTTTCCGGCGCGGAGGTCGACTACAACGGCCAGCCGGCCGGCTATGCGGCCTCCCCGGCCGACACGGTGACCTATGTGGACGCCCATGACAACGAGACACTGTTCGACAACCTGCAATACAAGCTGCCGCAGTCGCTGCCGATGCCCGACCGGGTCAGGATGAACACCCTGTCCCTGGCCACGACAACCTTCTCCCAGGGCGTCGGCTTCTGGCACGCCGGCACCGACCTCCTGCGCTCCAAGTCGCTGGACCGCAACTCCTTCGACTCGGGCGACTGGTTCAACCGGGTCGACTGGTCGATGTCCTCCTCGACGTGGGGCTCGGGCCTACCTCCGCGCGGCGACAACGAGGCGAAGTGGCCCTACATGCGGCCGCTGCTGTCGGACCCCGCCCTGAAGCCGGCGCCCGCCGACATCGCGGCCGCCTCGGCGCGGTCCTCGGAGCTGCTGCGGATCGCCGGTTCCTCACCGCTGTTCGCCCTGCCGTCGGCGGCAGAGGTGCAGCGCCGGGTGGCGTTCCCGATCGGCGGGCCTGACCAGACGCCGGGTGTCATCGCGATGACCCTCGACGACACGGCAGGCAAGGACCTCGACCGGCGCTGGGAGCGCCTCGTGGTGGTCTTCAACGCCTCGCCGACCGCGACGACCCAGACCGTCCCCGGCACGGCCGGCCGCTCCTACGCGTTGCACCCGGTCCAGGCCACCGGCGGCGACCCGGTGGTCAAGGCCGCCCACTACAACGGCGGCGGCACCTTCACCGTGCCGGCCCGTACCGTGGCGGTGTTCGTGTCGTAGCCCTTTCGCTCGTGGCTTCGTCCTTGCTCCGGGCGGCGTGGCCCGGCTACCTGGCCTTGCCTCTGGACTGATCGACACCTGGGGCCGCACCGCGATCCGGTCGAGCACGGCGTTGGCGAGTCAGGCGCTGCGCGACCCGAGGCGCCCGTGTCCTGTTTATCTCGATCCGCCGGAGGGCTGGGACGAAGGACGCGAGCAGCATCGCTGTCGCGGCCGTCCCGCCGCCGGCGACCGCCACCGCTGTCGTCCCGAACGCGGCCGCGAGGGCCGGGGCGGACAGCTGACCGATGGGGAAGGACGCCGACGACCAGAACTCGTCGTGGGCACCGACGCGCGAGAGCAGCCGCTCGGGAATGTGGGTGTAGTTCACGGTCTCCCAGACCACCGTGAAGAACTCGGCGACGACGCCGCCGAGCAGCGACGCCGCGGCCAGCCAGAAGGTGTTCGCGCCGGTGCCGAGCAGGATGAGCGGGAGAGTGGCGAGCGCCATCGCGGACAGGGCTGGCACCATCGGGCGCCGCATCACCGTCACCTTCACCAGCACCACGCTGGCCAGCAGTGCCCCGACTCCGCGGGCGCTCAGCACCAGGCCCCAGCCCGCGGCCCCGATCGTGTCGTTCGCGATCGTCGGGCCGAGGATCTGCCAGACGCCCATGTTGGTGCCGTTGAAGACGGCGAAGGCCAGCGTTACCGACCAGATCCACGTCTGCGACCTGAAGTAGGCCCACCCCTCCCGCATCTCGCTGCGCATCGTCGGGTTCCCCTCGGCACGCGGCGGTAGGTCGGGCAGCGAGATCCGGGCGAACAGGGCGGCGGCCAGCAGGAAAGAGGAGGCGTCCGCGGCGATGGCCCAGCCGCCCCCGACCGAGGCGGTCAGCAGACCGGCGGTGGTCGGCCCGAGGATGCGGGCGGTGTTTCCGGCGGAGGCCAGCAGGGAGCTGGCCTGCTGGAGACCGCCTCCGACGGCCAGGTTCGAGACGATGCCGCGCAGTGCCGGGGTGGTCAGCCCCTGAAAGACACCGTTGAGCGCGGCGAACGGCAGCAGCAGCGCCGGGTGCTGGTGCGTGAGCAGGAGGACCGCGACGCAGCCCTGGGTGAGGCCGGCGCCGAGGCTGGTCAGCCGCAGCACGGTGTCGCGGCGGTGGCGGTCGGCGATGCCGCCGCCGAGGAGCATCGTCGCGACCATCGGCACGTACGAGGCACTGGTGACGGCGGACAACCAGCCTGGGTTGTCGGTCAGTTCCAGGACGGCGAAGGCCAGCGCGACGGGCGACATGAAGCTGCCGGCCATGGAGATCGAGCGGCCGGCGAAGAACCACCGGAAGGCTGGTGACCGCAGAGGCCGTTCGCGATCCTGCGACGCTTCGACGTCGGGCACGGGGAGCCAGGCTGCCAGCGGGTGCGGCGTGGATCAAACGGTTTCCCGTTGAGCCTCGGCCGGGCCGATAACTCGTTCGCGAATTGTCGTACCCCCTCGCCAAGATGAACCCATGCTGCACAACGTCCTGCCCCACCGACCCGAGGCCCGCCGGCTGCTGGCCGCGACCTTCTTCTCGGCCACCGGCCGGGGCCTGACGCTGCCGTTCATGTTCATCTACCTGACCAAAGTCAGAGACATACCGTCCGGCACCGCGGGCCTGATCATCGCCTGGCTGGCCGTGTGCGCCCTGACCATCGGCCCGATCGGCGGCTGGGCCGTCGACCGCTACGGCGCGCGCCGGGTCTTGCTGCCGCTGCTCTTGGTCGAGGCCGCCGGTGTGGGCAGCGTTGGCTTCGCACACACGGCCTGGCAGGCGCTCCTCTCCGTGACACTGATCGGCGCCGGCAGCGGCGTGGTCTGGGCGGCCAACAACACGATCCTGTCCTCGGTCACCGACGGCCTCGAGCGCCAGAAGACGTTCGGCCTGAGCTTCGCCCTGCTCAACCTCGGCATCGGCACCGGCACGGTCATCGCCGGTGCGATCGTCGACCTCGACCGCCCCGGCACCTTCCAACTCATCTATCTGATCGACGCCTGTCTCTACCTGGTGCCGTTCATCAACCTGCTGACCATGCCCGGCGTCGGCCGGCGCATCGTGGCCGCCGACGCCACTGCCACCCAGCAACGCCAGCCGGGCTACCGGGAGGTCTTCGCCCACCGCGGCTTCCGCCGCCTGCTGGCGTTCAGCATCGTGCTCACGATCAGCGGCTACGCCCAGATCGAGGTGGGCTTCACCGCCTTCTCGATCGACGTGGCCCACGTGGGCCCACAGACGGTGGCCTACGCCTTCACCGCGAACACTTTGGTCATCGTGCTCGCCCAGCTGTTCGTCGTGCGCCTGATCCAGGGCCGCAGCCGCACCCGCCTGCTGTCCCTGGTCGGCGTCATCATGGCCGCGTCCTGGCTGGTCCTCGGCGTGGCCGGTGCGGTCGACGGCCGCAACCTGGCGATCTCGGCGGTCGCGGTCATCGCCTGCGCGGCCGTGTTCGCCTCCGGCGAGACGCTGTTGTCGCCGATCAGCCCAACCCTGCTCAACGCGCTGGCCACCGACGAACTACGCGGCCGCTTCAACGCCCTCGGCTCCATGGTCTGGGGCATCAGCGGCATCGTCGGCCCGATCACCGCCGCCCCCCTCATCGGCGGCGGCCACAGCACGATCTGGCTAGCCCTCACGGTGGCCGGCTGCCTAACGGCCGCGCTGCTGTCGGCCTCCCTCCGGAAGGTGATCACCCCCGACCAGGACGGCCGCGCCGCACCCGCCGCCACTTCGCTCGCGCCGACGGCTCTCGAAGCACACCTCGCGCCGCCGTCTCCCGCCGACGGGCGCGACCTGCCAACCACCTCGCGCCGCGCGGTCCCCGACCGCTCGTGAGCGGTGCGCCGAGCTCGACCCGTGTCGCCGGCGGCGAGCGTCGGACCCACGGCCCCCTTCGCGTCAGGCTGCCGGGTGGGTCAGGCAACCGGCACGCACCGCCGTTGGTCAGAGCCTCGGCCGGCAGATCTTCAGGCAGCGCCGTCGAGGCCAGCGGCTTTCCGTCTGTCGCTGCTCGGCGCCCTGGCCCTCGTCGTTATCACGCACTCCCGGGCTGCCGGGCCGCCCGATAGAGGCGCCGTTCTTCAGCGAACTCCGCGCGGGCGCCCGGCACGTCGCCGAGCGCCCGCTATTCGTGCAGCTCATCGCGCTCGACCTGTCGGCGACGCTGTTCGGCTCCTACCGCGTCGTGCGGCCGGCTCGCCACCGCCGTGTTCCACGTCGGCCGACCGGCTACGAGATTCTGGCCGCCGCACCGAGCGCGGGGCGCTGCTGGCGACCTGAACGGTCTTCCCACCTGCGGGAGCGGGGCTCGTCGCTGTAGCAGGTGGCTTCCAACGGCGCCCCGTCGCTCTGCCAAGTGATCGTCGGCGGCCTCGCGTCGGCGTTCGGCCCGGCCGGTTGGCTGGCTGTCTCGGCCGCGTTCCCGGTGTGCCCCAACTCGGTCACGTGCGTCGGCGTGAGGCCGCTTGCTGTAAACGGGTTTCGGAATTATGGTCATACCAATAGCCAAAGCTGCGGAGGCACCAATGGTTAAGAGCGAGCGCGTGTTCGTTCGGGGCATGTCGTCGCCGACGTGCGGTCTCGACCACATCCGGCACGCTCAGCGGGCCAGCTCGAACCGCGGTCACGGGCACCAGAACGAGGCGGCGTCGGCGTCTCCGGTCGCCGCGGCCGCGGCACAACCGGTCGCCGCGAGCTGAGCTGGAGACCGATCGTGCCGAAGGTCGTGTACGTCGACCACACCGGTGAGCAGCGCGTCGTCGAGGCCGCCGCGGGGGAGAGCGCGATGTCCGCCGCGGTGCGAAACGGGGTCCCGGGCATCATCGGCGAATGCGGTGGAAACATCTCATGTGGAACGTGCCACGTCTGGGTTCGCGACGAGTTCCTTGCGGACGTCGGCGGGCCGGGCGACATGGAGGACGACCTGCTCGATCTGGCGGTCGGTGACAGACGGGCCGGCAGCCGGCTCGCCTGCCAGATACCGCTGACCGCCCAGCTCGACGGGATCGTTCTCGACGTCCCGCCGGAGCAGGTCGTCTGAACCCGCGTTCCAGCCCTCGTCGTGTGAGAGGACGAGATGGCCTTGCTCAGAACTGGAATCAACGAGCTGCTGAGCCCCTGCCCGAGTCAAGATCGTCTCTGAGTGGCTCGTCGCTTCCGCGACTTGGCGGCCGCCGATGTCCCTAGCGGATGAAGCAGCACGAGCGGTTCGTCACCCACATCGCGCTCCTCGCCGAGCAGGGCCTGGGCGCTGGTGGCCGTGCTGGCCCGGGCCACCCGAGAGGTCCAGCAAGGACGCCCGGGGGGCCTGTGCGCGGCGCCTCTCGGCCGTGACCCGGCCCGCGGCGGCGCGCTAGCTGCAGGAGCGCCTGCCGAACACCGGGCACTGGTCGAGTAGGCGGGATACGGATCGGGGCGGTGGTCACGTTAGCGTCGCCGACCAGACCGCGCGGACCGCGCCGGACCGCATCCTCGACTTCCCGCGGGTCAACCGACAAGGTCCACCGTAGACGGTGCGAAGAGCGAATCGACGTCCACCGGCTCGCGCAGGATGTGCTGGGCAACGGCCTGTGCGGTCAGGAGCTCGAGGACCTTGCGGTTCGGTCCGATCCCGTACGGCAGTGGGTCGGTGCCGGTCTCGGCCATGACCCGGGCGTACATCCTGTCGGTCGAGTCGTTGATCGCTCCGAGTCGCAGGCCCGCGACGTAGCGGCGCTTGGACTCAGCGAAGGCCTCGAAGACCGTCGTCGCGATGGCCGGGTCGGACGCGAGCACGTCGTTGCGGACGACCACGAGGTGGTTGATCGGGTAGAAGCCGCAGCCGCGCAGGGCGGCGAGCGCGGCCTCCTCCGGTGCGGGGATCAGCGGGGCGACGTCGGGGCCGTCGATCGGTGCACCGATCACCGCGTCCACCTCGCCGTCGCGCAGCATCTGGTCGAGCTTCTTGCCCGGTCCGGCGGGGACGACGTTGGCGGGCGGCCGGTAAGCCTCGACGTGTTCGTCGCCGGAGAGCACCCAGGTCACCGAGTCGAGGTCGAGTCCGTGTTCGAGGGCGAGGATGGCGCGCGCCCACACGCCGGTGGTGACGGTGTAGCCGCGGTTGACGCCGACCCGGCGACCTTCGAGCTGGCTCGGCTTGGTGATCTCGCCATCGCGCCGGACGAGGATGGCGCCGTGGTGGAAGCCGCGGACCAGGAAGATGGGCAGCGCGGTGAAGGCGACGCCGTGTTCGCGCGCGCACAGGTAGGTGGTCAGCGCCATCTCGCTGATGTCGTAGGCCAGCTCGCGGACCATCCGGCGGAACCCGTCCACCAGCACCGGCACCTCGTTGAAGGTCAGCGGGTAGCCGGCCGGCGAGACCGTGCCCGCCTTCAGCGCCCGGTTGTTGCCTTGGGTTCGCGTGACGGTCACCAACAGCTGCGCCATTGTCGCACTGCCCTTCCGATCAGGTCGTAGATCACGACGTCTGGCCCTACGGTATATTGGGCTGACCATTCCGCTCAACGAGGAGTTTGCGGTCATGCCCGAATTGGTACGTGCGGCGGTGCGGGTCTCGGCGGGTAGGACCGAACTGCGGGAGCTTCCGCTGCCGGAGCTCGACGACGACTCGGCCCTGTTGCGGGTCGAGGTCGCCGGCATCTGCGGCACCGACGTGAAGATCTACGCCAACCCACCGAGCATGATCCACGGCCCGGTGATCATGGGTCATGAGAACGTCGGTGTCATCGCGCGAGCGGGTCGCGACTTCGAGCGCCGACACGGCGTGCGTGAGGGTGACCGCGTCTTCGTCGAGCACTACGTCGGCTGCTACACCTGCGAATGGTGCCGGATCGGCGAGTATCGGCATTGCGAGGCGACTGACTGGCGCACCAACCCCGATGCCCGCCGCTACGGCTACACCTCGGCCGCGAACCCGGGCACGCTGTGGGGCGGCTTCGCCGACTACATGTACCTGCCCTGGAATGCCGTTCTGCACAAGGTGCCCGACACCGTCACCTCGGAGCTCGCCGGCCTGGTGACACCGCTGTCCAACGGCATCGAGTGGGCATTGCTCGCCGCCGGCGTCGGTTACAGCAGTACCGTGCTCATCCAGGGGCCGGGGCAGCAGGGACTGTCCCAGGTGGTCGCCGCGAAACAGGCCGGGGCGGCGCAGATCATCGTCACCGGCACCACCCGCGACAAGGCCCGGCTTGACCTGGCCCGGGAACTCGGCGCCGACCACGTCATCGACATCCGCCAGGACGATCCGCTGGAGCGGGTCAGGGAGCTCACCGGCGGACGCGGCGTCGACTTCGTCCTCGACTGCACATCCCGGGCGGGCACCGCGCCCGTGCTCCTCGGCATCGAGGCGCTCAAGCGGCGGGAAGGTGTCCTGCTCATCCAGGGCGAACTCGCGGGGTTCCCGGATTTCCCGGTCAAGAAGCTCACGGAGAAGGCGATCACCATCAAGAGTGCGCGCGGTCACTCGTACCGGGCGTGTGAGCTGGCGCTGGAGCAGCTCGCGTCCCACCGCTTCCCGCTGGAGAAGCTCGCCACCCATCGGTTCGCGCTGGAGCAGGTGGACCATGCGATCCGCGTGCTGGCCGGCGAGACCGACGACGACGCCATCCACATCTCGCTGATGCCTGACCTGGCGATGTCGGCCCGGCCCTGAGGTGCCCTTCAGCGCGTCACGGGAGACATGGGCGCCGGTCGACGTCGGCCGGACGCTGAGCGCTGCGAGCGGACGCGGCAGGCGTTGCGCTCAAACGTCCTCGCCCGGTCCTGCTTAGACAGACGTGCTCGGCCGAGCCGGTCGGCCAGGCCCGCAGTGGCATGGCGCGGCGCCGCCGCCGTGCGGATCACCAGGGGCAGGCTCGGCAAGTCGCGGAACAGGTCGGAGAACGGCTTGCCGTACCCGTAGGACCGGTCCGGGTCGAGGTCGCATGCGACCAATTCCCACCTCCTCGACGCACCGCCCCAGCTCCCGCCTAAGGGGAGAAGGTCAAGATCGGTTCCGCTCGCCGCGGAAGAGCGCTTCCCGATATTGGTAGAGTGGTATGACATCATTTCTGTAGTCCCGTCCGTCCATTATGAGGAAGAGCCGATGGCTGCCGCCAAAACTCCGCCCGCCGCTTGGGCCGGTGATGACGCCGACATGTTCAAGGCGGTCTCGCTTAATCGGGTGTCGCAGGTGATCGTTGATCAGATCAAGTT
>NZ_JBFAPI010000041.1:0-27363 GCF_040676615.1 Asanoa sp. NPDC049573 | reverse complement strand
GTCATGCGCTGGAGCTACGGGCTGGGGGAGAGCGCTTTTACGCTCCAGCGCATGACACCCTCCCCGGACCTGACGCAGTCGCTGGCCGCGACCAACGATCACGGTGCGGGGGACACAGTCCATTGGCGGTGTTCGCGGTGGGACATCCGCGTCGGTTGATGCCGCTGGGTACGGCGGCGGCTGGGTCGGGTGCTTCGTCCCGGCGGGCAGAGCACGGTCGGGGTGGCGGGTTGATTTGGCCGCAGCGCGCAGGAATCCCGTCGCGGCGGGGCGCTGGGTGCCCGATCGGGCGACTCCGCCGTCGGCGATGATCGTGCTGCTCACCGCCGGAAGGCCGAGGCCGTGGCACCCTTCTTCGCCGTCTTGCGGGTGGGTGGCAACGGGATCGCCGGGTTAGCCGTGGTCTTCTTCGGGGTCGGTCTGCCGATGTCGTGCCTTGGCGGCGCAGTTGATCTCGGTGGCTGGGGTTGGCCATCAAGTGGTCGGGCTGCGGGCGGCAGCGGCCCCGAGTCTTTCCTGTGGCCGGAACGGGGACCATGCGGTGCGTTCGCTGCCGCGTCCGCGATACGCGCGCGCCGCCCGCCGACCGACCGAGGCGACGTCCCTCCCGACGCGCCACGGCCGACCGACCGAGGCAAGGTCCATCCCGACCCGCCACGGCCGACCGACCGAGGCAACGTCCATCCCCGCCCGCCAAACGCCGACAAATCCCTCGCGCGACGAAGTTGATCTCGATTGCCGGCCGGAATACAGCGCAATTCCGCTGACGGCGACGGGACGTGACCATCGCGGCCAGCAGGACTCAGATCGCGGCGAGCTGCACAGTGGCGGCCAGCATTCCAGCCGCGTGCGTTGGCGCGCATGGTGGGACAAAGTTGATCTCCGCCGCGGGAGGGGCGGTCGCGCTGGCGGCGGAGTTGGGGGAGGGCTGGTTTTGATCTTGGTTAGTTGGGTTGGGGTAGGCGTTCGGCCAGGAAGGCTTCGAAGCGTTCTGCCGGGGACGGGTGGGCCAGCGCGAAGCCCTGGCCCAGTTGGCAGCCGGCCCCGCGGGCCTGTTCGACCTGGGCGCCGGATTCCAGGCCCTCGGCGATGATCTCCATGCCCAGGCGGCGGCCGACGCTGACCACGACGTCGATCAGGGGCTTGGCGATGCCGCCGCTCTGGCGGGTGGCGCCGTGTTCGCCGACCAGGGCGCGGTCGACCTTGAGGATGTCGATCGGTAGGCGGCGAAGGTGGGCCAGGCTCGCCTGCGCCGCGCCGAAGTCGTCCAGCGCCGTCCGTACGCCCAACGCCCGCAACCCCGCGAGTTGGGTGACCACCGTCGGGGTGTCGGCGCCGACCCGGGCCTCGGCGATCTCGATCACCAGGCGTTCCGGCGCGAGGCGGTTGGCGACCAGGGTCGCGGCGACCTGGCCGACGAAGTCGGGTGCGGCCAATTCCAGCGGCGAGACGTTGACCGACAGCCACAACCGCGGGTCCCACGACGCGATCTGGCGGCACGCGTTCTGCAGCACCCACTGGCCGATTTCGCCGATCATGCCGAGGTCTTCCGCGACCGGGAGCAGCTCGCTGGGCAGCACCGTGCCCAGCGGCGGACTGCGCCAGCGCAGCAGGGCCTCGGCGCCGACCGGTGCGCCGTCGTGCAGGTTGAGGACCGGCTGGTAGACGAGGTCGAGTTCGCCTCGGCTGGCGGCGCCGGGTAGTTCGCGCTCCAGGTCCATTCGCCGGACGAGTTGTTCTTCCAGGTAGGCGTCGTACCACTCGATGCGGTTGCGACCCAGCTGGCCGGCTCGGCGGCGGGCGAGGTCGGCCCGGCGGAGCACGTCGTCGACGCCGTCGCCGCCGGCCAGCTCGGCCAGGCCGACGCTGACGTAGATGTGCACCGTGGCGCCGGGCAGCAGGTAGGGCTCGGTCAGGGCGGTCAACAGCCTGGTGCCCAGGGCGTACGCGACGACCGGGCCCTCGACGGTGACCACCGCGAACTCGTCGCCGGCCAGCCGGGCCGCAACGTCGTCGCTGCCGACCGTCGCCCGCAGGCGGCGGCCGACCTCGATCAGCACCGCGTCGCCGACCTCGCGGCCGCGGTTGTCGTTGACGCCCGCAAGACCGTGCAGGTCGATCACCAGCAGCGCGCCCCGGTGGCCCTCGACCGACCGCTGGGTCGCGATCGTGCGCATCAGTTCGCGGCGGTTGGCCAGGCCGGTGAGCTGGTCGGTGAACGCCAGCTTGTGCAGCGTCCGCTCCAGGTGGCGGCGCTCGCCGACGTCGCGGATGTGCACCACCAGGGCCGCCACCTCGGGGATACCGCGCTGGTCGCTCACCGTCGACTCGGTGTCGCGCCAGCTGCCGTGGCCGTCGCGCAACCGGGCGGGTACCAGTGTCGGCCGGGCACCCTCGGCGCCGTCTTTGTCGGACAGCACCTGGTTGAGCACCGACAGCACGTCGGCCGCGTCTTCGGGGTGCATCAGGTCGGGGAAGGGGCGCCCGACCACGTCGGCGTCGGAGAGCCCGAACAGCCGAGCGGCGGCCGGTGACTGCCAGGCCACCCGCAGGTCTTCGCCGACCACCATCGTGAGGTCGCCGGCGCCGGACACCAGCGAGCGGAAGTGGGCCTCCTGTATGGACAGCCGCTTGGCGTAGGTGCGGACGTCGGCGACCGCGAACACCTCGCGGGCGACCACGGTCGGGATGACCGATAGGCCGAGCACGATCGAGGTCTTGTCGAACTCGCCGACCGTGATCAGGTGCCAGGCCGCCGCCAGGGTGGCCACCGTCGCGGGGATGGTCAGCAACGGGTACGCGGACAGGTGCGACTCGGGCTCGCCGACGGGCACCGGTTCGACGCCGGATTCGGTGCGCGCCGCCCCGGCCAGCACCAGCGCGGGGCTGATCACCACCGGTGCGGCCGCGACCAGCAGAGCCCAGGTCGGTGCCTGGTACGCCAGGATGATCGCCAGCGCGCCGCCCCCGCCCAGCGCGGCGCCGACGCCGGAGCCGCACAGCCACGCCGCCCGCCGGTAGCTGACCGTCCGCAGCACGATCACCGTGGTCGTGGCCAGGCCGAACGAGGAGATCAGGGCCGCGGCCAGGGCCGACGCCGGCATGCCGCCCTGTGGTGGCAGCAGCCAGACCGCGAACGCGATGCTGATGCCCAGGCTCGCCCCGTCGAAGACGCGGCGCAGGCGGGCGTGTGTGGTGGTCGCGGCGCCGGGCAGGAGCAGCAGGCCGATCGCGTACAGCACGGCCGCGAAGGCCAGCCCGACGGTGGCGATCGGCTCGCGGGCATCGCGCGGCGCGACCGGCAGCAGCACCACCGACAGGCCGGTGGCCAGCACGCCGAGGCCGAGGTAGCCGGCGCCGCGGCATGGCCCGAACGAGTGAACCCGGGCGTGGATGCGCAGGGCCAGGCGGACCAGCCGGGTGGTGCCGACGGCGGCCGTCAGCGCCGTCGCGGCCGCCATCGCGGTCAGCGCCGGTATCGCCCCGACGCCCGCGCAGACCAGCATGACCAGGGCCGCTGTGGGCGGCCCGGCAACGACGACGATCCGCACGAACCGGGGCAGCTGTGGGGGCGTAGATGACACGGTGGTCATCCCCTTGGGTGGAGGGGCCGGGGAGTCGCGGCGATGAAGATACCGCGCCTCATATCGACAACGAGCGTCCCGCGCGCGAAGTTACGCCGACAGATGTCCCGGGTGGCTCAGCCGAGCAGGGCGTAGACGGTGTGTGCCTGCGCCGCTGGTGCGCTCGCGCCGTCGGGGGTGAGGGTGATGTCGGCGAAGGCCAGCGTGCGGCCCAGCTTGGTGACCTTGGCCAGCACCCGCACGTCGACCCCGGCGATCGGTCGCTGGAACGTGGTCGACAGTTGCACAGTGGTCATCGGCACGAAGCCACCGCGCGCCGCGGAGATCGCGATGACGGTCGCGGTGTCGGCCGCCGCCATCAGCGCCTGGCCGCTCATCGCGCCGCCCTCCCGGGCCAGCCGGTCTGACCAGGGCAGCCGCAGGGTGGCCAGGCCGGGCTCGATCTCCTCGACCAGCAGGCCGAGATCGCGCACCCACGGGGCGAAGTTGTCGGCCAGCACGCCGTTGGCTTCTGCGACGGTGAAACCCACGGCGACAAGCCTAGGGGCCGGCGGCCAGCGCCGCGCCGAGCGGGGTGAGGCGGTAGAGCACCGAACGGCCGCTGCGGGTCCGGGTGACCAGGCCGGCGTCGCGCAGCACGGCCAGGTGGTCGCCGACCGCGCCGAGGGTCATGCCGAGCGCGCCGACCAGGTGGGTGGTGCTCGCCGGTTCGTCCAGCGCGCGCAGCAACCGGGCCCGGGCCGCGCCGACCAGGCGGTCGAGGCCGTCGGCGGCGGGGCGGTCGGTGGGCGCCGCGATGCCGCGAGCCGGGTAGACCAGGGCGTAGCCCGCGTCCGGGTCGGCGCTGATCCAGCCCCGGCCGAAGCCGCAGGGCACCAGGACCAGACCGGCGCCGCCGACGACGTACGGCGGTGAGTCCCAGTCGTTGACCTGGATCGCGCCGCCGTCGAGCCAGCGGAAACCGGGGCGCAGCCCGGCCAGCGCGCGGGCCCAACCGTAGGTGGCCAGCCGGCCGGCGCGCTGCACCACGTCGCGTTCCAGCAGTGCCCGCCGCACCGGCCAGTCGGGTGCCAGCGCGCGCGTCCAGAGCGCGTCGAGGGCGCCGGCGAGCCGATCGAGCGCGTCCGCAGCGGCGAATGCGGTGGGTGGCGGCCGGCGGGCGTCGCCGAGCCGACCGGCGTTGTGCGGGCCGGCCAGTGCGGTCAGTTCGAGATCGCGGTGTACGCGGTCGAGCGGCGTCGCCCGCACCCGGGCCAGTTCGGCCGCGAACGTGGTGTCCATTCCGGACGGTGGCGGCACCAGGAAGTCGGGCGTCCAGCGGGCACCGCGCAGCACGGCCAGCAGGGCGGCGAGCGTGGGCTCGGTCGCGGCGACGGCGTCGAACACCGGGCGGTGCCGGGCCACCCAGGGCGCCTGAGCGGCGTTCGGCGCTCCCCGGGTGGCCAGCACCATCAGCGCGCCGACCAACTCGACCATGGGCGACAGCGCGAAGCGGGTGTTGGCCAGGTCGGTCGGGTCGACTTTCACCACGGTCATTTTCGTCTCCGGACGAAACTCTACCGCCCGCGCTTGTCGCTGGCCGATCGTGCGGAGCGTGACCACCTATCGCGAGATCTTCGCCAGCCGCGAGTTCCGGGCGCTGTTCGCCGGCAACGCCGCCTCGGTCGCCGGCAAGACCGTCCAGATGCTCGCGCTCTCCGCGCTGGTGTTCACCTCGACCGGCTCACCGCTCCTGTCGGCCCTCGCGTTCCTCGGCGGCCTGCTGCCACAGGCATTAGGTGCGATGACCCTGCTGGCGTACGCCGATCGGGTGCGCCCGCGCGGTTTCCTCGCCGGCTGGGACCTCGCGCGTGCCCTCACGGCGGTGTTGCTCGCCACCGGCGTGCTGCCGGTCTGGGGCATGCTCCTGCTGATCATGTCGTTCGGCGTGGTCGACGCGCTCAGCGGCGGGGTCCGCTCCGCGATCATCGTCGACGTGCTGCCGGGCGGCTACGTGCTCGGCCGGGCCACTCTCAACGTCTCCGTCGGCGCGATGCAGATCATCGGGTTCGCCACCGGCGGCACGCTGCTGGCGACGCTCGGGCCGCAGCGCGCGCTGGCCGTCGCCGCCGTGCTGATCGCCATCTCGGCGCTGGTCACCTACCTGGGGCTGCACACCCGGCCGCCGCGGGCCGCCGGCCGGGCCGGGGTCGCCGCGACCTGGCGGGGCAACCGCGCACTGTTCGGCGACCCGGGGATCCGGGCCGTGCTGCTCGCCGCCTGGCTGCCCAACGGCCTGATCGTCGGAGCGGAGGCGATGTACGTCCCGTACGCCGGTGACCTGGCCGCGGTGCTGTTCGTGGCCGGGGCGGCCGGGATGCTCGCCGGCGACCTGGTCGTCGGCCGGTTCGTGCCGGCCGCGATGCTGGACCGGTTCATCACCCCGCTGCAGACCCTGCTGGCCGTGCCGTACCTCCTCTTCTTCCTGCATCCCGGCCCGGTGGTCGGCGCGGCGGCGGTGTTCGTCGCGTCGTTCGGGTACGCGGGGACGCTGGGGCTGCAGCAGCGGCTGGTCGAGATCACCCCGGAGGCCCTGCGCGGTCAGGCACTCGGGCTGGACAGCAGCGGGCGGATGAGCTTCCAGGCGGTCGGGGCCAGCGCGACCGGTTCGGTGGCGGAGGTCACCGGCGCGGCGACCGCGATGACGGTCGCGGCGCTGGCCAGCCTGGCGGTCACCGCGCTGCTCCGGAGCCGGATCCGGGCCGGCCAGCCGCCCGTGGGTGATCTTCTGGCGCACCGGTCACCGACGGCGCCGCCGGCATCGTGAGAGACTGCCCGGCGTGGCGATCCTGACCGGGGCCGAGACCTCCACGCCCGCGGCGTCGCCAGCGTCTGGCCGCCGCCGGCCCAGTACCGCGGCGACGGTCGCGATCCTGCTCGGCGTGGCCGGCCTCGGCTACCGGTTGGCGGTCATGCTCGCCGGCGCCCCGCCGACCAACAGCGACGAAGGCACGATGGGCCTGGCCGCGCTGCACATCGCACAGGGTCGCGGGCTGCCGGTCTATTTCTACGGGCAGAACTACATGGGCACGCTCGAGGCCTACCTCGCGGCGCCGCTGGTGGCCTTCGCGCACGGGTCGGTGTTGGCGTTGCGGCTGCCCAACCTGTTGCTGTATGTCGGGTTCCTAGCCGCTATGTGGGGGCTGACGAGGCGGCTCTACACGCCGTGGTTCGCGACGGTCGTCGTGGGCATCCTGGCTCTTGGCTCCGACCGTGTCCTGAAAAATCAGGTCATCTCGGGCGGCGGATATCCGGAGATCAACGCGGCCGGTGCGGCGCTGATGCTGCTGGCCGTCGCCCTGCCGCGGCGACCGCGGACCCTTGGCTACGCCGCGTTCGGGCTGCTGGCCGGGCTCATGCTGTGGGTCGACTGGCTGGTCCTGCCCTATTTGGCCGCCGCGTCGTGCGTACTCCTGATGAAGAAGGCGTCCCGGCGGTCCTGGATCGCGCTGGCCGGCGGCGCCGTCCTGGGCGCCGCGCCGCTGTTGATCCATGATTTGACCTCGCCGTGGCGGCACAGCGCGGTGCCGACGTTCCTCGGCCTCAACGGCGGTGGACCCGACGCGTCGTGGGCCGATCGGCTGCACGGCGGCGTGCTGACCGGCATCCCGCTGTCGACCGGCATGTGTGCGCCGGGACGGTGCGAGCCGTGGCAGCTCTGGTGGGGGCCGGCGTGGCTGGTGCTCCTCGCGGTGGCGGGCTACGGCGCGTGGCGGCTGGTCCGGACGGATCGGCGACTGGCCGCGGGCCGGTTGGCCCTCGTTCTCGCCGCCCTGGTGAGCCTGCTGATGTACGTGCGCAGCAACGCGGCCGGCAACACCCCGCTCGAGAGCGGCCGCTATCTGCACTGCCTGCTGATCTCGACGCCGGCCGTGCTGTGGCCATTGTGGACTCTTCTGCTGGGCCGGGTGTCGCGCTGGTTCGGCGCGGCCGGGCTGGCCGTGGTGGCGTTGGCCGCGGTGGTGGCGACCGCTTCGGTGGTGCACGAGTTGCCGCGGATCAAGGCGGTCGACGACCGGCAGGTGGGTTTGCTCGCGGAACTCGACCGGCGGGGTGTGACGCTGGTCTACTCGGAGTACTGGACCTGCGACTACGTCGCCTACATCTCGGCCGAGCGGGTGCGCTGTGCGGTGATCGCGGCCGACCTGACGCCGGGCTTCGACCGCTTCCGGCCCTATCGGGACGCCGTCGCGGCCGCCCCGACGCGGACGTTCGCGCTGCCGGTGGACTCGGCGGAGAGCGCGGCGGTGCGCTCGTACCTCGACTCGCATGGTGTTCGCTACACCGCGTCGGTGGTGTCCGGTTACGACCTCATCCAGCCGGCGACCCGGGTCGATCTCCCACTGCCCGATTGACGGTAGCGTGAGCGGCGTGAAGGTCTGGATCCCCCACGAGAACGGCCGCGCGCTGCTTGGCCCGGTGCCGCCCTCGGTGACGCTGGAGGTCGCCGAGCGACCCGACCGCCTCCCGTCCGACCCGGCCGACGTCGTCTTCTGGGTGCCGCCGTTCCTGGCCCAGGCGGACTCCGTGCAACTGGCGGCGAAGATGCCGGCCCTGCGGGTGGTGCAACTGCTCAGTGCCGGCGCCGACGCCTGGTTCGGCCACCTCGCGCCGGGCGTGACGGTGCACGACGCCCGCGGCGTGCACGACTCGTCGACCGCGGAGTGGGTGCTCACGGCGATCCTGTCCTACCTGCGCGAGTTCCCGGGGTTCGCGCGCGCCCAGGCTCGACACGCCTGGTCCTATGCCCGTTATGCGCCGACCGACGAGCTGGCCGGCAAGCACGTCCTGATCGTCGGCGCCGGCTCGATCGGTGCCGCGATCAAGGCCCGGCTGGCTCCGTTCGAGGTGTCGGTGACGTCGGTCGCGCGTACCGCCCGCTCGGGTGTCCACTCGGTCGCCGAGCTGCCTTCGTTGCTGCCCGAGGCCGACGTCGTCGTGGTGATCGTGCCGTTGACCGCCGAGACCCGGGGCCTGATCTCGGCGCGCTTCCTGGCGTCGATGAAAGACGGCGCGCTGCTGGTCAACGCGGCCCGCGGCCCGGTGGCCGACACGGCGGCCCTGGTCGAGGCGGCAGCATCCGGCCGGATCGGGGCGGCGGTCGACGTGACCGAGCCCGAGCCGCTGCCGGCCGACCATCCGCTCTGGGACCTGCCGAACGTGTTGATCACGCCGCACGTGGCCGGCTCGGTGCGGGGCCTGCACCCGCGCGCCTACCGGCTGGTCGGCTCGCAGCTCCGCCGGTTCGTGGCCGGCGAGGAGCTGGCCAACGAGGTCGTCGCCGGCTACTGATCCTCGTTCTTGTTCTTGTGCCAGACGATGGGGTTGCCGCTGGCCGCGACCAGCCGGCTCACGTCGTCTTGCTTCACGGAGGCGAGGTTGACGGCGTAGCCGTCGCGCAGCAGGGCGACCGCCCGCCCGCGGTTGTCGGTGGCCAGCTCGCGAATCTCCGACCAGGGGATGCGCTTGGTCGCGAGCAGCCCACGCACCCGCAGCCCGGAAGCGTCGGCGTCGGTGCCAGACCGAAGAACCCAGACAAAAACGGCGATCGGGATCAGCAGCAGGGGTACGAAGGCCCAGCGCACCGGCGTACCGCCGTCGGCCGAGACCGCGTCACCCGGCAGGTTGGGGCCGAACGCGATCGGGAGAACACCAACGAAGGCGATAAACGCGGCAATCAAGATCGACTGATGCGGACGGAAACGTACCCGGTTCATGTCGGCCATTTTGGCACCTTCCCTTCGCGCCCTTTCTGTCGGTGGTCGCGCGCATACTCGTGCCCATGACCGTCCTCCTCGCGATCGGCACGAGCAAGGGCCTCTTCCTGGCGACCAGCGACAACCGGGTCGACTGGCAGGTCAGCGGTCCCCGCTTCCCGATGACTTCGATCTATGCCGTCGGCATCGACCAGCGCCGGGGCGTGCCGCGCCTGCTGGCCGGCGTCGACAGCTCACACTTCGGCCCGAGCGTGGCGACCAGCGACGACCTGGGCGAGACCTGGTCCGAGCCCGACCATGCGCCGGTCGCCTTCCCCGCCGACACCGACGCCTCCCTGGTCCGGGTCTGGCAGCTCACGCCCGGCCCGGCCGGCGAGCCCGACGTGGTCTACGCCGGCACCCAGCCCTCGGCGCTCTTCCGCTCCGAGGATGGCGGCCACACGTTCGCCCTGGTCCGTAGCCTGTGGGAGCACCCGCACCGCCCCGAGTGGGGCGCCGGCTTCGGCGGCCAGGCGATCCACACGATCCTGCCGCACCCGACCGAGCCGGCCCGGGTGCTGGTCGCGATGTCGACCGGCGGCGTCTACCGCACGAGTGACGGCGGCCAGACCTGGTCGCCCGGCAACACCGGCATCCGGGCAGGCTTCTTCCCCGACCCGTTCCCCGAGTTCGGGCAGTGCGTCCACAAGGTCGCCCGCGACGCCGGCGACCCGACCCGCCTCTACGCGCAAAACCACGGCGGCGTCTACCGCTCCGACGACGAGGGTGCGACCTGGGCCTCGATCGCCGACGGCCTGCCAAGCGACTTCGGCTTCCCGATCGTCACCCATCCGGCGCGGCCGTCGACCCTCTGGACCTTCCCGCTCGCCGCCGACAGCGAACGCTTCCCGGTCGACCACCGCTGCCGGGTCTTCCGCTCGACCGACGCCGGCACCTCCTGGACGGCCCTGTCGGCGGGCCTACCCACCGCCCCGTTCTACCCGACGGTCCTGCGCGACGCGATGTGCGCCGACAACGCCACCCCCGGCGGCGTCTATTTCGGCACCCGCTCCGGCGAGGTCTGGTCCAGCCGCGACGAGGGCGAGTCCTGGGTCCCGGTGGCCGCACACCTGCCCGACGTCCTATCCGTGCGGGCGGCCGAGCTATGACCGCGGTGACGGTGCTGCTCCCGGGCGTCCTCCGCGGCGAGGCGGCGGGCCAGAGCCACCTGACCATCGACGCCGCGGGCTCACTCCGCTCGGTCCTCGACGCGGTGGCGACAACCTGGCCCCGCCTCGACCGTCGCCTCCGCGACGAACAGGGCGAACTCCGCCGCTACATCAACATCTACATCAACGGCGACGACTGCCGCCGCTCAGCCGGCCTCGACACCCCAGTCCCGGCCGGCGCCGAGATCCAGGTCCTCCCCTCGGTGGCGGGCGGCTAGCAGCGCGGTTTCGACCGACAGGTCGCATCGCTTGTCTCGGGGGCGAGCAAGGCAGCCGTCCGCCCCGCTAGCCGGCCCGATGGCGTGGGCCGGGGTCGGGGCAGGGGTGGTGCCGCGCCGTTGGGGGCTGTTTGTCCGGGCCGGCCTGATGGCGTGGGTCGGGGTAGGGGTGGCGCCGCGCCGGTGGGGGCTGTTTGTCCGGGCCGGCCTGATGGCGTGGGTGGGGGTGGTGCCGCGCGCCGTTGGGGGCCGTTGTCGGAGTCGGCCCGATGGCGTTGGTCGCGGCGGCGGGCATGGCGGCGCCCGCCGGCCGCGCGTCGCGGCCGGTTTCAAATCGATGGTTGGCGTGGGCGGCTAGGCGAGGGTTGCGGCGCTCATGTTGCGGCCGGCGCCGGACGGACGTAGTGGGGATGACGGCCCACCTGTCGTGGCCTGCCGGCCCGCTTCGTCGCGACCTGCGACGGGCGAATCCGCCGTGCGGACCGTGCGCTCCGTAGCCGGGCCGCGGAACCGTGCCATCGACCTGAGGCCGAGCGGCGATTTTTCCTATCGGCCACCCGTCGGGCGGGTGACGATGGGTCCATGGAGTTTGTCACCGAACTGATTCCCCGCCTGGTCGTCGCCGACGGCGCCGGTGCTGTCGCGTTCTACCAGCGCGCGCTCGGCGCCGCAGAAGGGAAGCGCTACACAGACGTCGCGGGCCGGATCGTCCACACCGAACTCACCATCGGCAGTTCCCGGATCCACCTCAAGGACGAGGACGGCGGCGACCGCGCACCGACCTCGCTGGGCGGCACCCCAGTGATCATGCACCTCGGGGTCACCGACGCCGACATGGCGGCCAAGGCGCTGGTCGAGGCCGGTGCGACCGTCGTGTTCCCGGTCGCCGACCACGGCTACGGCATGAAGGACGGCCGGTTCGCCGACCCCTACGGCCACCTCTGGATCGTCTCGGAACCCATCGTCGAGAGCTGATCGACGGAACCGCGCGGGCGTGGCGGGGCTCCGATGATGCATGCGCATCGTCTTGTCAGGGAGCCCCGCTAGGCTGTGCCGGGTGACCGGCCATCCCTCGATCCGCCGCCGTGGCTTCGCCGTCGCCGCCGTGGCCGCCCTGCTGCTCGCGGCTTCCGGGTGTGCGTTCGGGCCGCCCGATCCCGACGCCGCGGGTGAGCCGCCCAACCTGCCGACACCCTCGGCGGAGCCGTCGGCGTCCGGTGCCGCGGAGCTCGACCAGTCGGTCGCGGTCTCGGTCATCGCCAAGGGGCTCGAGGTGCCGTGGGGCATCGCGTTCCTGCCCGACGGTGGCGCCCTGGTCACCGAGCGCGACACCGCGCGGATCCTGAAGGTCGGCCCCGAGTCCGACACCAACGGGCTCAAGGTGACCACCGCGCAGACGCTCGACGGCGTCGACGCGCAGGGGGAGAGCGGGCTGCTCGGCATCGCGGTCTCGCCGAAATACGAGACCGACAAGACCGTCTTCATCTACTACTCGACCGCCGACGACAACCGGGTCGCCAAGATGACCCTCGGCGGCCAGCCCAAGCCGATCGTCACCGGCATCCCGCTGTCCGGCATCCACAACGGCGGGCGGCTGGCGTTCGGGCCCGACGGCTACCTCTACGCCACCACCGGCGACGCGTCCGAGCGCGGGCACTCGCAAGACAAGGCCAGCCTGGGCGGCAAG
This sequence comes from Asanoa sp. NPDC049573, assembly GCF_040676615.1. Classification (NCBI taxonomy): domain Bacteria; kingdom Bacillati; phylum Actinomycetota; class Actinomycetes; order Micromonosporales; family Micromonosporaceae; genus Asanoa; species Asanoa sp. NPDC049573. The sequence goes on along the minus strand of NZ_JBFAPI010000041.1, from coordinate 14,910 downwards.
ATCCTGCGGATGACCACCGACGGCAAGCCGGCGCCCGGCAACCCGTTCCCCAACTCGCTGGTCTGGTCGATGGGCCACCGCAACGTGCAGGGCATCGCCTGGGACTCCGGCAAGCGGCTCTGGGCCACCGAGTTCGGCCAGAGCACCTGGGACGAGATCAACCTCATCCAGCCGGGCAAGAACTACGGCTGGCCCACCGTCGAGGGCAAGGCCGAGGGCGCCGACAAGGGCAAGTTCGTCGACCCGCTGGTGACCTGGCCGACCAGCGAGTCGTCGTGCTCCGGCGCGGCCGTGGTCGACCGGATCCTGGTCGCGGCCTGTCTCAAGGGCGAGCGGCTGTGGGCGATGGAACTCACCGACTCCGGCACGATCCTGGGCGCGCCGCGCCCGCTGCTCCAGGGCGAATACGGCCGGTTGCGCGCCGCGGCGGTCGCCCCCGACGGGTCGCTCTGGATCAGCACCTCCAACAAAGACGGCCGCGGCGACCCCAAGCCCGACGACGACCGCATCCTGCGCCTGGTGTTCTCCGGCGGCGGCGCGGGAAAGAGTTGATCGTGCCGGCGGCGGGGAATGATGGACGACGTGACTGAGGAGGCCGACGCGAAGCCGGCGCGGCGGGCCCGGGTCTGGGCGGCGACCCGCCGGGCCGTGGCGTCGCGACCGACCCGGCGCACCGGCGTGGTCCTCTCGATCCTGGCCGTCGCGCTGGTCGGCCTGGTCATCGGCGTCCTCCTCGGCGCCCGCGCCCAGACCGACATCGGCCCGTTCCAGGCCGACCTCTCGCTGCGCCCGGCGACCAGCGGCGAGACCGAGGTGGTGGTGCCGCCGCTGGGCGCGCTACACATCGACAGCCACGACGGCCCGCTTCGGTTCACCGTGCGGCTCGGCGCCCTCGACCAGGACCGCACCCAGGCGCTGATCAGCGACCCCAACGGCATCGCCCGGGCCAGCCAGAGCGTGGTCGACGATCTGCAGGGCGGCCTCCTGCGGCTGGGCTTCCGGACGGTCGCGGTCGCCGTACTCGGTGCGATCGCCCTCGGTTTGCTGGTCTTCCGCAACACCCGGCGCGCGGCCTGGTGCGGCGGCGTCGCGTTGCTGGTCACCGCGGGCACCTTCGGGCTCGCGGCCGGCACCCTCAGACCGGATTCGATCGAGCAACCGAGGTACGAGGGCCTGCTGGTCAACGCGCCCGCGATCGTCGGTGACGCGCGCCGGATCGCCCAGGACTACGGCAAATACGCCGAGCAGCTCAAGACCATCGTCGCCAACGTCAGCCGGATCTACACGACGGTCAACCGCCTGCCGATCTACGAGCAGGTCGACGGCGGCATCCGCATCCTGCACATCTCCGACCTGCACCTCAACCCGTCGGCCTGGCCGACCATCCGCACGGTCGTCGAGCAGTTCGACATCGACGCGGTGATCGACACCGGCGACATCACCGACTGGGGTTCCGAGCCCGAAGCCGCCTACGTCGGTTCGATCTCCCTGCTCGGCGTCCCTTACGTCTACATCCGCGGCAACCACGACTCGTCGAAGACGGCCGCCGCGGTAGGCCGCCAAGCCGGCGCGGTCGTCCTCGACAACCAGGTCGCCGACGTCGCCGGCCTGCGCATCGCCGGCATCGGCGACCCGCGCTTCACCCCTGACAAGGAGACCTCACCGGCCGGCTCTGGAAGATCAAGGCAGGTCATCGAGCAGGTGTACGACGCCGGCGCCCGACTCGCCGCCACAGTCAAGGCCAGCGGCAAGCCGGCCGACCTGTGCCTGGTGCACGACCCGGAGTCGGCGCCCGCGCTCAACGGCGTCTGCCCGAACATCCTCGCCGGCCACATCCACCACCGCGAGGTCCGCATGCTGCCGGCCGGCCCGACGATCCCCAACCCGAGCCGGGTGCTGGTCGAGGGCTCGACCGGCGGCGCCGGCCTGCGCGGCCTGGAGGGCGAGCAACCCACGCCGCTGCAGATGTCGGTCCTCTACTTCGACGACGCCAAGAAGCTCCAGGCCTACGACGACATCCAGTTGGGCGGCACCGGCCAGGCCCAGGTGACGCTCAACCGCTCGGTCATCGCCCGCCCCCCGGCCAAGCCGACCCCTACCCCGACGGCGCCCACCCCGACGGGCACGCCGCCGGACGACACCACCGCGCCCCCGACCGAGCCCGTCGAACCGCTCTCGACGACCCCATCCGGAACCCCGGCCCGCCGCTGATCGTGGCGGGCGGGATCCCGTCAATGAGGGGTCTCCAACTGGGCGGCCGCCCGGGCATACACCTCGGTGCCTGGTTTCGACGCTGGGCCATGTCGGGCCCATCGTCGTCGCCAGCGCCCGGTCAGCGGCCTTCGGCGTCACCCAGATACACGCCGGAATACCCGTGATCAGGGCTGCCCCGCCACTTGGCGGTGATCGGAGGGCCGGTCGGTCGGCGGTTCAGCGGTGGGCGGTGATCGGTGCGCCAGCCGGGCCGCGGTCGGGGGTGGGCGGCGATTGGAGGGCCAATCGGGCATACGGTGGGCGGTCGGGGGTGGGCGGCGATCGGAGGGCCAGCCGAGCCGCGGTCCGCGGATAGATCCCCCGACGCGTCTCCTGTGCCATCTGCGCACCACGCGACCAGCGGGGTTTGGGGTGTGGGCGACCGGCGGCGGACCTGGCAGCGGAGCGTTGTCTGGCGGGAGCGACGGTCGTGCCCACCGCGGACCCGAGCCATCCCCTCCTCGAGACCCCTACGGTTGGGCGGCGTGCGACCGCCGCCCAACCGCTGCGCGGGTCAGGCTGCCCGGTACCCCGGCATCGGGAAAGCGGAGAGCAGGTCACGGACCTCGCCGGCGATGCGGTCGATGGTCGCCTCGTCGTCCTTGAGCGCGGCCGTGACCGTCTCGTCCATCCAGGCCGCCACCTGGGGCATGTGTTCCTCGGTCAGGCCGCGGGTGGTCAGGGCCGGCGTGCCGAGCCGGATGCCGGACGGGTCGAACGGCTTGCGGGTGTCGAACGGCACCGTGTTGTAGTTGAGTTCGATGCCCGCCCGGTCGAGTGCCTGCGCCGCCGGCTTGCCCGCGATGCCCTTGCTGGTCAGGTCGGCCAGGATCAGGTGGTTGTCGGTGCCGCCGGAGATCAGGCTGAAGCCGTGGTCGGTCAGGGCGGTCGCGAGGGCCGCGGCGTTGGCGACCACCTGATGCGCATATTTCCGGAAATCGGCGGTGGCGGCCTCCTTCAACGACACCGCGATCGCCGCCGTGGTGTGGTTGTGCGGGCCGCCTTGCAGGCCGGGGAAAACCGCCTTGTCGATGGCCGTCGCGTGTTCCGCGGTCGTCATGATCATGGCGCCGCGGGGGCCGCGCAGGGTCTTGTGTGTCGTCGTGGTGATGACGTCGGCGTGGCCGACCGGCGACGGGTGCGCGCCGCCCGCGATCAGGCCGGCGATGTGTGCGATGTCGGCGACCAGGATCGCGCCGACCTCGCGGGCAACGGCGGCGAAACCCGGAAAATCAATCGTCCGGGGTACGGCGGTGCCGCCGCAGAAGATCACCTTGGGACGCTCGGCGCGGGCCAGGTCGCGGACCTGGTCGAGGTCGACCCGGCCGGTCTCCCGGTCGACGTCGTAGCGGACCGGGTTGAACCACTTGCCGGTGGCCGACACCGACCAGCCGTGGGTCAGGTGGCCGCCCATCGGCAGCGACATGCCCATCACGGTGTCGCCGGGCTTCAGGAACGCCAGGTAGACGGCGAGGTTGGCCGGCGAACCCGAGTAGGGCTGGACGTTGGCGTGGTCGACACCGAACAGGCTCTTGGCCCGGTCGATCGCCAGCGTCTCGATCGGGTCGATCAGCTGCTGGCCCTCGTAGTAACGCTTGCCCGCGTAGCCCTCACTGTATTTGTTCGTCAAAACGGTGGAACTGGCCTCGAGCACCGCTTCGGAGACGTAGTTCTCGGAAGCGATCATCCGCAGCTTGTCGTGCTGGCGGGTGGCCTCGGCCTCGATCAGCGCGGCGAGATCGGGGTCTTCGGCGGCGAGGTGGGGAATCGGTGGCACGTGCACGGCAGCCTCCTGAGGCGTCGAGAACGCCACACCCAGGCGCGCGGTGCGTCGTTGCCTGCGGTCGCTCCCCGGTGGTCAGTTCCACCTCGCTGCGCCAGTCGCGAGTACCCGCAAATGCTAGCCGAGCCGGCGGCCGCCCGGGGCGGCCGCCGGGTAACGACGAATTACTCCGGCACCTTGCGGTAGGCGCCGTCACTGGCCGAGGTGGCCATCGACGCGTACGCCCGCAGCGCCGCCGACACCGTGCGCTGGCGGTCGACCGGCGTGTAGGGCTTGTCGCGCTTCTCCTGCGCGACCCGGCGCGCGTCGAGCACGTCGTCGGGCACGTCGAGGGTCAGCGACCGGGACGGGATGTCGATCACGATCTCGTCGCCGTCTTCGACCAGGGCGATCAGGCCGCCGCCGGCCGCCTCCGGGGAGACGTGGCCGATCGACAGGCCGGACGTGCCGCCGGAGAAGCGGCCGTCGGTGATCAGCGCGCACAGCTTGCCGAGCCCGCGGCCCTTGAGGAACGAGGTCGGGTAGAGCATCTCCTGCATACCGGGACCGCCGCGCGGGCCCTCGTAGCGGATGACCACGACGTCACCCGGCTGGATCTCCTTGGCCAGGATGCCGTCGACGGCGGCCTCCTGCGACTCGAACACCTTGGCCGGGCCGCGGAACCGCCACAGTTCCTCGTCGACGCCGGCCGTCTTGACGACCGAGCCTTCCGGCGCGAGGTTGCCGTGCAGTATGGCCAGCCCGCCGTCGGCGGTGTAGGCGTGCGCGAAGTCGCGGATGCACCCGTCGGCCGCGTCGGTGTCCAACGTGGACCATCGGTTCTCCGTCGAGAACGGCTCGGTGGTGCGCACGCCGCCGGGCGCCGCGTGGAACAGCTCGAGCGCCGCGTCGGAGGCGGAGCCGCCGCGGATGTCCCACTCGGCCAGCCACGTGTTCAGGTCGGGGGAGTGCACTGAGTGCACGTCGGTGTTGAGCGCACCGCCGCGGGCCAGCTCGCCCAGGATGGCGGGGATGCCGCCGGCGCGGTGCACGTCTTCCATGTGGAACTTCTGCGTGTTGGGTGCGACCTTCGACAGGCACGGCACCCGGCGCGAGATCGCGTCGATGTCGGTGACGGTGAAGTCGAGTTCGGCCTCGCGCGCGGCGGCCAGCAGGTGCAGCACCGTGTTGGTGGAGCCGCCCATCGCGACGTCGAGCGCGACCGCGTTCTCGAACGCCGGCCGGCCGGCGATGGCGCGCGGCAGCACCGAGGCGTCGTCGCCGTCGTAGTAGCGGCGGGCCAGGTCGACGACCGTGCGGCCGGCGTCGGTGAACAGCTTGCGGCGGGCCGCGTGGGTGGCCAGCGTCGAGCCGTTGCCGGGCAGCGACAGGCCGATCGCCTCGGTCAGGCAGTTCATCGAGTTGGCGGTGAACATCCCGGAGCAGGAGCCGCAGGTCGGGCAGGCCGACCGCTCGATCTCGCCGAGTTCGGCGTCGGTCACCTCGTCGTTGGACGCGGCGATCATCGCGTCGATCAGGTCGAGCTTGTTGCCCACCACGCCGTCGACGGCGATCGTCTTGCCGGCCTCCATCGGGCCGCCGGAGACGAACACGGTGGGAATGTTGAGCCGCAGCGCGGCGATGAGCATGCCCGGCGTGATCTTGTCGCAGTTGGAGATGCAGACCAGGGCGTCGGCACAGTGCGCGTTGACCATGTATTCGACCGCGTCGGCGATCAGCTCGCGGCTGGGCAGCGAGTAGAGCATGCCGCCGTGGCCCATCGCGATGCCGTCGTCGACCGCGATCGTGTTGAACTCGCGGCCCACGCCGCCGGCCTCGGCCACCGCGTCGGCGACGAGCGCGCCCATGTTGCGCAGGTGCACATGCCCGGGTACGAACTGCGTGAAGCTGTTGGCGATAGCCACGATCGGCTTGCCGAAGTCGTCGTCGGTCATCCCGGTGGCCCGCCAGAGGGCCCGGGCGCCGGCCATCGTCCGTCCGTGTGTCGAAGTTCTGGAGCGCAGCTCAGGCATGTTGTCAAGTCTCGCACCGCGCGACCGGTCGAGCGCTCCGCAGGTACGGCATACGTCCACCAGACGGGACGGGTGGCGCGGTGAATTGCGTCATATGCCGGAATGCGCCGTAGGTGTCAGTATGGTGCACGTCGCACACAGAGTCCCCCACGCGTTGTTCGCATCCGGCACAGTTGATGCGTGCACTTCGGGACCGGTGCGGCCCTCGCAGCCGCCGCAGGCACCTTGGCGGCCGCGGTCGTCACGGTCCTGTTGGTCTCGTCCGCGCGGGCCCGCGTCGGCGCCGCCCGCCAGGCCCACCTCATGCTCGCGATCGGCAGCGCCCTCGCGGCGCTGACCACGGCCATCGCGCTGGTCGGCGTCCTCACGTTCGCCGACCAGTGGGGCCATCACCAGCAGGCGCGCACCACCCTCGCGATCGGCATCGGCATCGGCAGCGCGGTGAGCGCCGGCGTGATGTGTGCCGGCCTGCTGCGGCTGCCGTGGGCCGCCGGCACCCGGCGGATCGCCGGCCGGCACCTGCTCGACGCGCTGGTGATCGCGTTCGCGCTCTGGTTCGTCGGCTGGGTGCTGGTCTCCAAGCCGACACAGATCTTCGGCGCCAACACACCGCGCCCGTGCGTCGGCATCTTCATCGCCGCCGCGGCCGCCGCCCTCGCGGTCGGCATCGTCGCGATCGTCACGATGCGCGGCGCCGGTTCCCGGCTGCGCCTGCTGCTGATGGGCTGCGGCGCGATCTCGGTGGCCGCCTGTGGCGTCGGCCTCACCGCCGGCCTCTGCCAGGGCGGCCCGGGCCTGGCCACGCTGAGCGGCGTGGTGATGCCGGTCGCGCTGATGGTCGTCGCGTTCGCCGGCCGCGGCGTCGACACCGAGGCGATCGCCGAGCTCGACGTGATCCGCCGCGGCACCTCCTACGCGTTCGTCCCGATGCTGGGCATGGCCATCTCCGGCATGGTGCACGTGATGATCGGCGGCCAGTTCACCGCGATGGGCATCGCGCTCGGCAGCCTCGTCGGGTTCGCCCTGGTGGCCCGGCAGTTCGTCGCGCTGCGCGACGTGCGCAGCTACGCGATCCGGCTGCAGGACGGTGAGGCGCACTTCAAGGAGTTGGCACACACCGACCCGCTGACCGGCCTGGCCAACCGTCGCGGCCTGCTCCGCGCGCTGGCCGAGGAGGTCGAGCCCGGCAAGCCGTGCGTGCTGCTCGGCCTCGACCTCGACGGCTTCAAGAACGTCAACGACATGCGCGGCCACGACGTCGGCGACGACGTGCTGGTCGAGGTCGGTCAGCGGCTGCGGATGAACCTGCGCCCCGGTGACGTTGCCGCCCGGCTCGGCGGCGACGAGTTCGCGGTGCTGATGTGGGCCCGGCCGCACGAGGCCCAGGGCGCGGCCGAGCGGCTGCTCCGGGTGCTCAACAAGCCCTACGAGCAGGCGTCCGGCCGGGTGTTCCTGAGCGTCAGCATCGGCGTCGCCGGTGGCGAGACGGCGTCCGACGAGTCAACCCTGCTCCAGCACGCCGACCTGGCGTTGCGCTACGCCAAGCAGCGCGGCAAGAACCGGGTCGAGCGCTACCACGCCTCCTACGACCAGCTCCTGCGCCGGCGCACCACGCTCGAGCACGAGATGCGCGGCGCGATCGAGCGCGGCGAGCTGCACCTGGCGTTCCAGCCCGTGGTGATCATGCCGTCGGTCCAGCCGGTCGGTGCCGAGGCGCTGATCCGCTGGCACCACCCCGAGCTGGGCGCGATCCGGCCAGACGAGTTCATCCCGATGGCCGAAGAGTGCGGCATGATCGCCAAGATCGGCGCCTGGGTGCTCCACCAGGCCTGTCACCAGCTCTCCCGCTGGCTGACCGACGGGCACGACGTCTGGGTCAGCGTCAACGTCTCGCCGCGCGAGCTGCACGCCCCGGAGTATGTCGACCAGGTCGCCGAAGCGCTCCGCGCCCACCGGGTGCCGCCGCAGCGACTGGTGCTCGAGGTCACCGAGCACGCCGTGGCCACCGACCTCGACGAGCTGATCAAGCGGCTGCGGGCGCTGCGCGCGATCGGGGTGCGCATCGCGCTCGACGACTTCGGCACGGGCTACTCCTCGCTCGGCCAGCTCCGCCGGCTGCCGATCGACATCCTCAAGATCGACCACAGCCTGGTCGCCGAGGCCGAGCCGGGCAGCGACCTGGTGATCCCGCCGATGGTCACGCTGGCCGGCGGCCTCGACCCGCTGGGCAACCTGAAGCCGACCCGGCCCAAGGGTGGCCCGCTGGTCGACATCGTGGTGCGGTTGGGCCACCGGCTCGGCCTCGAGGTGATCGCGGAGGGCGTGACCAACCAGAACGAGCTCGCGGCCGTCGTCGACGCCGGCTGCCGTTTCGGTCAGGGCCAGCTCTTCGGCTGGGGCGTCCCGGCCGAACACCTCGAAGCGATGCTCGACGCCGCGACGTCGCGCGGAGCCCGACGGGACAGAACCACTCTTTCGAGTACGGTCGGCGAAAAGTTGGCTGATCGCCCGGCATGCGGGGAGCTCGCGCCGCCCGCGCAGCGGACGGCTGCGACACCCCCGGTCCAAGATGTGGGATCAGTTGACTCATCCCGCGAGATACGCCAAAGTTAGGTCCATGTCGCCACGCTGGTCGTCTCGAGTACTTATCTGAGCGCACTCTCACCCCAGAGAGTGCGCTGGCCCCGTGCATTTGCACGAGGGCCATTTTTGTGCCCAGACGCACGTGACCCGGATCACCGCGGTCGCCGCAACGAGATCGTCAACACCACACGAGCGCAGAACCGAGCGAAGGCACCCGCCATGACGAGACCCACTCCCGAGACCATCGCCCACCGGATCCATGCCACGCCGGCCACGGTCGCCGCGCAGGCCGCGCACGGCGGTCACGCCGAGCGGTCCCAGCCGGCCGAGCCGCGCGTGCCGGCCCAGCCCGCACCGGTAAAGGTCACCGGCGCACAGGCCCTCGTCAAGTCGCTCGAGTCGCTCGGCGTCGAGGTGGCATTCGGGATTCCCGGCGGAGCGATCCTCCCGGCGTACGACCCGATCTACGACTCGTCGGTGCGCCACATCCTGGTCCGTCACGAGCAGGGCGCCGGACACGCCGCCACGGGTTACGCGCAGGCCACCGGCAAGGTCGGCGTCTGCATCGCCACCTCCGGCCCGGGTGCCACCAACCTGGTCACCCCGATCGCCGACGCCTACATGGACTCGGTCGCGATCGTGGCGATCACCGGCCAGGTCGCGCGGCCGGCCATCGGCACCGACGCGTTCCAGGAAGCCGACATCCAGGGCATCACGCTGCCCATCACCAAGCACAACTACCTCGTGCAGACCCCCGAGGAGATCCCGCAGATCCTGGCCGAGGCCTTCCACCTGGCCAGCACCGGCCGGCCCGGCCCCGTCCTGGTCGACGTGCCCAAGGACGTGCTCCAGGCGCAGACCACCTTCACCTGGCCGCCGACCCTCGACCTGCCGGGCTACCGGCCGACGATGCACCCCCACGGCAAGCAGATCCGGGAGGCGGCGCGGCTGATGAGCAGCGCCAAGCGCCCGGTGCTCTACGTCGGCGGCGGCGTGCTCAAGGCCGGCGCCACCGAAGGGCTGCTCAAGCTGGCCGAGCTCACCGGCATCCCGGTGGTCACCACGCTGATGGCGCGCGGCGCGTTCCCCGACTCGCACCCGCAGCACCTGGGCATGCCCGGGATGCACGGCACCGTCGCCGCGGTCTACGCGCTGCAGAAGTCAGACCTGCTGATCGCCCTCGGCGCCCGGTTCGACGACCGGGTGACCGGCCAGCTCGACTCGTTCGCGCCGGACGCCGCGATCGTGCACGCCGACATCGACCCGGCCGAGATCGGCAAGAACCGCGCCGCCGACGTCCCGATCGTGGGCGATGCGAAATACGTGATCGAGGAACTGCTCGGCGCCATCGCCACCGAGCAGGCCGCGGGCCGCACGGGTGACCGCACCGCGTGGTGGGCCCAGCTCGACGACCTGCGCCAGCGTTACGGGCCGGGCTACGACGAGCCGACCGACGGCACCCTCGCGCCGCAATACGTGATCGAGCGGATCGGCAAGCTGGTCGGGCCGGACGCGATCTACTGCGCGGGCGTCGGCCAGCACCAGATGTGGGCGTCGCAGTTCATCAAATACGAGAAGCCCTACACCTGGCTCAACTCCGGCGGCGCCGGCACGATGGGCTACGCCGTCCCGGCCGCGATGGGCGCCAAGGTCGGCATGCCGGAGACGGCGGTCTGGGCGATCGACGGCGACGGCTGCTTCCAGATGACCAACCAGGAGTTGGCCACCTGCGCGCTGGAGCGCATCCCGATCAAGGTCGCGGTGATCAACAACGGCAACCTCGGCATGGTGCGCCAGTGGCAGACGCTGTTCTACGGCGAGCGCTACTCCAACACCGACCTGGGCACGCACAAGCACCGCATCCCCGACTTCGTGAAGCTGGCCGAGGCACTCGGCTGCGTCGGGCTGCGCTGCGAGACCAAGGAAGACGTCGACAAGACGATCGAGGCGGCGATGGCGATCAACGACGCCCCCGTGGTCATCGACTTCGTGGTCGGCAAAGACGCCATGGTGTGGCCGATGGTGGCCGCCGGCACGAGCAACGACGAGATCATGTTCGCCCGCGGCGTCCGCCCGGCCTTCGACGAGGATGAGTTGTGATGTCCAAGCACACACTGTCAGTGCTCGTGGAGAACAAGCCCGGCGTCCTGGCCCGGGTGTCGGGGCTGTTCTCCCGGCGCGGCTTCAACATCGACTCGCTCGCGGTCGGCGAGACCGAGCATGCCGAGATCTCCCGCATCACGATCGTCGTCAACGCCGACGAGTCGCCGTTGGAGCAGGTCACCAAGCAGCTCAACAAACTGGTCAACGTCCTCAAGATCGTCGAGCTCGACCCGGTGCAGTCCGTGCAGCGCGAACTCGTCCTGGTCAAGGTGCGTGCCGACCGGTCGGTGCGCTCCCAGGTGCTCGAAACGGTCAACCTGTTCCGGGCGCGCGTCATCGACGTGGCTTCCGACACGTTGACCATCGAGGCGACCGGCACAGCAGACAAGCTGGACGCGCTCCTGCGCGACCTCGAACCGTTCGGGATCAAGGAGATGGTCCAGTCCGGGATGGTCGCGATCGGGCGCGGATCACGTTCCATCACGACCGGGCCGGCGCTCCGCGCCGCCTGACCGACAGCACCACACGCGAGAGGGAAGTCATGACCGCTGAGGTTTTCTACGACGACAACGCCGATCTGTCGATCATCCAGGGCAAGAAGGTCGCCGTCCTGGGCTACGGCAGCCAGGGGCACGCGCACGCGCTGTCGCTGCGCGACTCGGGCGTCGACGTCGTGATCGGCCTGCCGGCCGAGTCGAAGAGCCGGGAGAAGGCGCAGGAGCAGGGGCTGCGGGTGGAGACGCCGGACGTTGCGTCCGCCGAGGCTGACGTGATCATGGTGCTCGCACCCGACACCGCCCAGCGCAAGCTCTACGCCGAGGCGATCGAGCCGAACCTCACCGAGGGCAAGGCGCTGTTCTTCGGCCACGGCCTCAACATCCGCTATGGCTTCATCACCCCACCGGCCAACGTGGACGTCGCGATGGTCGCGCCGAAGGGCCCGGGTCACCTGGTGCGCCGGCAGTACGTCGACGGCAAGGGCGTGCCGGTGCTGGTCGCCGTGGAGCAGGACGCCACCGGGGGCGCGCTCGCGCTCGCTCTCTCGTACGCGAAGGCGATCGGCGGTCTTCGCGCCGGCGGCATTAAGACCACGTTCAAGGAAGAGACCGAGACGGACCTCTTCGGCGAGCAGGCCGTCCTTTGTGGAGGCGCCTCGGCGCTGGTGCAGACCGGCTTCGAGGTGCTCACCGAGGCCGGCTACGCCCCGGAGATCGCCTACTTCGAGTGCCTGCACGAGCTCAAGCTCATCGTCGACCTCATGTACGAGGGCGGCATCGCCCGGATGCGTTACAGCGTCTCGGACACGGCCGAGTACGGCGACTACTCGCGCGGCCCGCGGGTCATCGACGCCCGCGTGAAGGACGAGATGCGCCGCATCCTCGGCGAGATCCAGTCCGGTGAGTTCGCTCGTGAGTGGATCGCCGAAGACGACAACGGGCGCCCCAACTTCACCAAGTGGCGTCAGGAGGGCGCGGCTCACCCGATCGAGGAGACCGGCCGCAAGCTGCGCGGAATGATGAGCTGGGTGGACCGCCCGATCACTGAAACAGCGTGACGACCGACACGCCCTAACAGCGTGAAAGCTCCCGTTGTGAGGGCAAACACGCCCTAGGGACGACATGGGGCGCCGGCCCGGCGCCTACCATTCCAACGGTAGGCAGCCGCTGCCGGCGCCCTTTCCCTAATTTACGAGGACCTATGACTCCCGTCGTTCTTATCGCCGAAGAACTGGCCCCCGCCGCAATCGACGTGCTCGCACACGACTTCGACGTCCGACACGTCGACGGCTCCGACCGCGAGGCGCTGCTGCCCGCGCTGGCCGAGGCCGACGCGGTGATCGTTCGCAGTGCCACCCAGATCGACGCGGCCGCGATCGCCGCCGCGCCGCGCCTGAAGGTGGTCGCCCGCGCGGGCGTCGGCCTCGACAACGTCGAAGTGCCGGCCGCCACCGCGCGCGGCGTCATGGTGGTCAACGCGCCGACGTCCAACATCGTCTCCGCGGCCGAGCAGGCGGTCGCCCTGCTGCTCGCGGTCGCGCGCAACACGGCGAGCGCGAGTTCCGCGCTCAAGGCGGGGGAGTGGAAGCGGTCCAAGTACACCGGTGTCGAGGTCCAGGGGAAGACCGTCGGCGTGGTGGGGCTCGGTCGCATCGGCGTGCTGTTCGCGCAGCGGATCGCCGCGTTCGGCACGCGACTGATCGCCTACGACCCCTACGTGCAGCCGGCCCGGGCCGCGCAACTCGGCGTACGCCTGGTGGGTCTGGAGGAGTTGCTGCGGGAGAGCGACTTCATCTCCATCCACCTGCCGAAGACGCCGGAGACCGTCGGCCTGATCGGTGAGAAGGAACTGGCGCTGGTCAAGCCCGGCGTCCGCATCGTCAACGCCGCACGCGGCGGGCTGATCGACGAGCAGGCGCTGGCCGACGCCATCGCCGAGGGCCGGGTCGGCGGTGCCGGCATCGACGTCTACAGCAAGGAGCCGTGCACCTCGTCGCCGCTCTTCGCCTTCGACAACGTCGTCGCCACGCCGCACCTGGGCGCCTCCACCGCAGAGGCGCAGGACAAGGCCGGCCTCGCCGTCGCCCGCTCGGTCAAGCTGGCTTTGCAGGGCGAGTTCGTGCCCGACGCGGTCAACGTGCAGGCCGGCGGCATCGTCGCCGAAGACGTGCGCCCGCTGCTGCCGCTCGCCGAGAAGCTCGGCCGCGCGTTCACCGCGGTCGCCGGCGGCGTCGCGGCCAGCGTGACCGTCGAGGTCAGCGGCGAGATCCTGAGCAACGAGGTGTCGGTGCTCAAGCTGGCCGCCACCAAGGGCCTGTTCGCCTCCGTGGTCGAGGAGCAGGTCACCTACGTCAACGCGCCGCACATCGCGGCCGACCGGGGCGTCGAGGTCGACCTGGTCACCCTGCCGGACACCACCGAACACCCGACCCTGGTCACCGTACGCGGCGCGCTGCCCGACGGTCGCTCGGTCAGCGTCTCCGGCACGGTCACCGTCTCCGGCACCCGTGAGATCGCGAAGCTGACCGAAGTGGACGGTTTCGCGCTCGAGCTGGCCGCCGACGGCATCCTGCTGTTCTTCCGCTACGCGGACCGGCCCGGCGTGGTCGGCGCGATCGGTTCGATCCTCGGCGAGTCCGGCGTCAACATCGCCGCCATGCAGGTCGCCCGCCGCGAGGCCGGCGGCGAGGCGCTGATGACGCTGACCGTCGACTCGTCGGTCGACGCCGAGCTGCTGGCCTCGGCCCAGACGGCGATCGGTGCGGGTGCGGCGAGCGCTGTGGATCTGCGTACCGAGTAGTTCTTGCGCACGAAAACGGGACGGGTGGCTGCCTTTGCCGCCCGTCCCGTTTCGTATATGTCAGGAGGACATCGCTCCCGGCGGGTAGACCGTGCCGCCCTGGGGGTCGAACAGCATCAGCCCGTGCTTGCCGGCGAGCTCCTCGACCGTCAACAGCACCTCGTCCGGGCACTCCTCGTCGAGTTTCATCTCGACGTGGTCGGTCGCCACATGCAGGGGCGTGACCGCCCACGGCGAACCGTTCGTGTCCCGGTCCGGGTACACCGCCGTCATCGCGGCGTAAAACTCGGCGATCTTCCGATGCGGGGCGCCGTCAACGTGCTCGCCCTGCTGGCACAGCTCAAAGGCCGCGCCGACATCGTCTGCCGAGGCGTCCAGGTCCATCGCCCAGACCACCAGATCGAAACTCACGGGCATACCTTGCCATCCAGCGAACGCGAGATGACGACTGCCCCATCCACGACACGCGGTGCATACTGACCCTTGCGTCCCCGCGCGTCGAATCGATAGCGTGGTCGAGCGGTTACGCAGTGAGGTCTTCGGCCGATCTTCGGGTGATCAGGCCGTCGTCAAACTCGTAACCACCCTCGGTGGTGCGCAAGCCAGCGCACACGATCGTTGATCAGCTCCCCGTCGCCATTGCCGAGGCGGCGGGGGGCTGATTTGGTTTGCGGTTGATTTTTTGGTTGCGGTGGCAATGGCGAGGTTGCTGGCTGGGCTCGGGCGCTGCGTGGCGCCTAGTAGCTCGTGTCGCGCGGCGCGGTCCGGCTCGCTTCGCATTGCCGGCTCACCGCCTTCGAGGACGCTGACGACCGAGTTCGTCGTGCCGAGGTCGATGCCGACCGCACGTGCCATGGCTTACTTCCTTACGTCAAGTTG
>NZ_JBFAPI010000040.1:0-28996 GCF_040676615.1 Asanoa sp. NPDC049573 | reverse complement strand
GCCACCAACCACCGATCGGCGCCCCGTCACCCGGACACGCGAACCAACCCTGATAACCGACACTGATCTTCCCGACCACATCGCCGGGCGGGCTGGCGGCACTGGCCGGGCTGGCCAGGACGGCGGCCAGTTCGGTGGTGGAGACAGCCGCCAGGGCGGAACCGGCCGCCACTGAGGTCACGAATCTTCGGCGCGAGACCGCCATGTCTACCGCTCCTTGGGACGTAGGGACGGATCGACGGTCATCGTGCCAGGACGCGACACGATCACGCAATACTCGTACGCATCCTTGAAATCTATCGACAGCAGCGCCGCAAGAATTCTACGATCATCGCCATGTCCGATGTCCTCGTCGAGGCGGCCGGCCTCGTCAAGCGCTACCCTCCCCGTGATCGCCACGGCACGGCATTCACGGCCGTCGACGGCATCGACTTCGCGCTGCGCCGGGGCGAGTCGTTCGGCTTCCTCGGCCCGAACGGCGCCGGCAAGTCGTCGACCATGCGGATGATCGCCTGCGTGTCGCCGCCGACCGCGGGCACGCTGCGGGTGCTCGGCATGGACCCGCTGACCCAGGGCCGGCAGATCCGGGCCCGGCTCGGCGTGGTGCCGCAGGACGACGCGCTCGACCGCGACCTGACGGTGCTGGAGAACCTGCTCATCTACGGGCGCTACTTCGGGCTGCCCAAATCGTTGATCGCCGCGCGCAGCGGCCAGTTGCTGGAGTTCGCCCAACTCGCCGAGCGCGGCGGCGAGCGCGTCGACGCTCTGTCCGGCGGGATGCGGCGGCGGCTCACGATCGCCCGGTCGCTGATCAACGAGCCGGAGATCCTGCTCCTGGACGAGCCCACCACCGGGCTCGACCCGCAGGCCCGGCACGTCCTGTGGGACCGGCTGTTTCGGCTCAAGCAGCAGGGCGTCAGCCTGATCCTGACCACGCACTACATGGATGAGGCCGAGCAACTCTGCGACCGGCTGGTGGTGATGGACAAGGGCCGCATCGTCGCGCAGGGCTCGCCGGCCGAGTTGATCGCGACGCACTCCACAAAGGAGGTCCTCGAACTCCGCTTCGAGATCGGTGAGCAGGAGAAGGCCCTGGCCAGGCTGCGTGACGCCGAGATCCGCGACCGGTTGGAAGAGCTGCCCGACCGGGTGCTCTGGTA
The DNA here is from genome assembly GCF_040676615.1 of Asanoa sp. NPDC049573. Lineage (NCBI taxonomy): Bacteria > Bacillati > Actinomycetota > Actinomycetes > Micromonosporales > Micromonosporaceae > Asanoa > Asanoa sp. NPDC049573. The sequence goes on along the minus strand of NZ_JBFAPI010000040.1, from coordinate 27,836 downwards.
TACCGCCGAGGGCGAGGCGGCGCTCGCGGTCGTGCATCAGCTCGGCGTGGTGCCGGCGACGGCGATGGTGCGCCGGGCCAGCCTCGAAGACGTGTTCCTCGCGCTCACCGGCCGGACGCTGGTCGACTGATGGCGACCGCCGACGCGATGGCGTTCCGGGCCTATCACTACTGGATCCTGCGCTACCGGCGGACGTGGCGCGGCACGGTCGTGATCAGCATCGCCAACCCGTTGCTGTTCCTGGTGGCGATGGGCGTTGGCATCGGTCGGCTGGTCGGGCCCGACCCGGCGGTGCTCGGCGGGGTCGACTATCTGGCGTTCTTCGCACCCGGGATGCTGGCGGCGGCCGCTATGCAGAACGGCATCATCGAGTCGGCGTTCCCGGTCGCCTTCAACCGCGGGCCGGGCGGCGCGTATCCCGTCGCGGCCGGCACACCACTGGAGCCCGAAGACATCCTGCACGGCCATCTCCTCTTCATGGCGTCTCGGGTGCTGCTCAGCGCCGCCGTGTTCGCGGCGGTCATGACGGCTTTCGGTGCGGCGCGGTCGCCGTTGGTGCTGCTCGCGGTGCCGGCGGCGGCGCTCACCGCGATGGCGTTCGCGCTGCCGGCGGCGGCCTGGGCGGTGACATTGCCCGACGTGCGCCCGGTGAACGGCATCTTCAAATGGGTGGTGATGCCGCTCTACCTGTTTTCCGGCACGTTCTTCGCCATCGAACAACTGCCGGAGGTCGTACGCCCGGTCGTCTACGCGACCCCGCTGTGGCACGGCGTCGACCTGTGCCGCTCGCTGAGCCTGGGCACGGTGTCGTGGCCGCTGGCGCTCGTACACCTCGGATATCTCGCTGCCCTCGGCGGCGCCGGCTACGTGGTGGCGCGCCGCACCTATCGCCGCCACCTCCACGCGTGAAGGGAAGCGAACCGTGTCGTCGGCTCACCTGATCGTCGTGCGCCACCTCTGGGTCCTGCGCCACGGCCGGCCGTGGAACCTGGTCGTCAACGGCGTCTTCGAGCCGTTCCTCTACCTCCTGTCGATCGGCGTGGGCATCGGGCAACTCGTCGGCGGCGGGTCGGGCGGGTCGGGCGTCTCCGCGTATGCCGCTTTTGTTGCGCCCGCCTTACTCGCCACCTCGGCGATGAACAGCGCGGTCAACGAGACGACCGCCAACGTCTGGTGGCGCGTCCGCTTCGACAAGGTCTACGACGCGATCGTCACGACGCCGATGCGGATCGGTGACATCGCGCTCGGCGAGATCGCCGCGTCGGTGCTTCGGAGCACCCTGTCGTCGACCTGCTTCTTCGTTGTCATCCTGTTGCTCGGCATGGTCCACTCCTGGTGGGCCCTGCTCGCGGTGCCGGCGGCGGTGCTGATCGCGTACGCGTTCTCGGCCGCCGGTCTAGCCGCGGCCACCTACATCCGCGAGCCGCACCACCACCAGTATCTGCAACTGGTCATGCTGCCGATGTTTCTGTTCGCGACGACGTTCTACCCGTTGTCGGTCTACCCGCCCGTGCTCCAGGTGCTGGTGGCGGCGCTGCCGCTCTACCAGAGCATCGAACTCATGCGCGGCCTGACCACCGGCGATCTCGGGCCCGGCATGCTGGCCGCCACGGCATATCTCCTGGCGCTCGGCGTCGGCACGACGTGGCTCGCCCGGCGCCGCCTGGCCGGCCTGCTGCTCACCTGATCCGCCGCGGTCCGTGTCTCGGCCCGCGCCTGCCTCGTTGCTCGTGCCGCGGCGTCTGTGCCGGCCCGACCGGTTGCCGTTCGTGGACCGTGGCGGTAGGACATAGAGACGCATGCTGATCCGGGAGGGCACATGAAGCTCGGAAAGATCGCAGTCGTCGCTGTCGTGGCCGCGGCAGGACTGGTGGCGCCGGGCTCTGCCCCGGCGCTCGCTCACGGTGGTGGCGAGCCGCCCCGAGACCCCACCGCCGTCGGACATGGCGGAGCGGTCTCGACGGTCGACCCCACCGCCACCGCCGTCGGCCTCGACGTGCTCCGCCGTGGCGGCAACGCCGTCGACGCCGCGGTCGCCGCAGCGGCCACGCTCGGCGTGACCGAACCATTCTCCGCCGGCATCGGCGGCGGCGGCTTCTTCGTCTACTACGACGCCAAGACGCGCCGGGTGCACACCATCGACGGGCGCGAGGCGGCACCGCGCGCGATGGGGGAAGACGCATTCATCAAGGCCGACGGCACGCCGATGGCGTTCCAGGAGGCCCGGATCAGTGGCATTTCGGCCGGCGTACCCGGATCGCTGTTGACCTGGAAAGAAGCCCTTCGCAAGTGGGGCAGCCGCTCGCTTGCCGCGTCGCTCTCGCCGGCGGCGGAGGTCGCGCGGCGCGGTTTCACCGTCGACGCGACGTTCCACCAGCAGATCGCCGACAACACCGCCCAGTTTGCCCAGTTCGGCTCCACCCGTGACCTCTACCTCCCGGGCGGGCAGCCGCCGGCGGTCGGCTCGCGCTTCCGCAACCCGGACCTCGCCGACACCTACGGTGAGATCTCCCGGCGCGGCACGGACGCGTTCTACGAGGGCGCGATCGCCCGCGACATCGTCGCGACCGTGCAGCACCCGCCGGTTGTCGCCGACCCGGCCGTGCCATGGGCGTTCGAGATCCGCCCGGGCGGCATGACCCTCGCCGACCTCGACAGCTACGACGTGCGGTTCCCGGCGCCGACCAGGTCGGACTATCGCGGCTACACCGTCTACGGCATGTCTACGCCGTCGAGCGGTGGCGTCGCGGTGAGCGAGGCGCTCAACATCCTCGAGCAATTCGACCTGGCCGGGATGACCACCGCCGAGGCGCTGCACTTCTATCTCGAGGCGAGTGCGCTGTCGTTCGCCGACCGCAACCGCTACGTCGGTGACTACACGTCGCGCAAGGTGCTCGACGAGTTGCTGCGGGACAGCTTCGCCGCGGAGCGGGCCTGCCAGATCGACCCGACAAAGGCGCTGGCCAAGCCCGTCGCGCCGGGTAGCCCGGACGGCCACTATGGAGGGTGCTCGACTGCGGCAGCCGTCGCTGACGGTAACCCCGGGCAGAGCACGACCAACCTCACCGTCACCGACAAGTGGGGCAACATCGTCGAATACACCCTGACGATCGAGCAGACCGGCGGCAACGCGATGGTCGTGCCCGGCCGGGGCTTCCTGCTCAACAACGAGATGACCGACTTCAACTTCGCACAGACCCCGGGCGCGCCCGCCGACCCGAACCTGCCGGCTCCGGGCAAGCGGCCGCGCTCGTCGATGTCGCCGACGATCGTGTTCGACGGCAGCAAGCCGTTCCTGGCGCTCGGCAGCCCGGGCGGCGCGACGATCATCACCACGGTGTTGCAGATCCTGATCAACCGCATCGACCTCGGCATGACACTGCCGGAGGCGATGGCCGCGCCACGGGCCTCGCAACGCAACGGCCCGGGGCAGGCAGAACCCGCTTTCATCACGGCGTACGGCGATGAGCTGGGTGTTCTTGGTCAGACGTTTGCTCCCACGCCCGAACTTGGTGCCGCGACGGCGATTGAGTTCACCCGTCGAGGCCTGATCGCCACGGCCGAGCCGGTTCGCCGCGGTGGCGGCGCGGCGGGCGTCGTGCACAGCTCCCACTGAAACCTCCCCTGACCACCCTGGACGCGGCGGCGACGAGCGGAGTCGTCGCCGCGTTCGTGTCGTGGCCGCCAGTGTCGAGGATTGTCAAGGGCTCTGGGCGGCTGTCCACAGCTGAATGGTTATCCACAGGCCCGCTTGCGCGGTCGTCTCCGATCTGCTGAGGGCCTCTACACTGGTGCCCACGGACAGTCACGACAACCGATGCGCCGGCATGCCGGCCGTTCGGCAGCGACTCGGGCGGTGAGATGAAGCAGTCCAAGGACCGACGCACCAGAGCGCGGCTGCTCGCGACGGTGACAGCCGTGTTGACGGTCGCGTCAGTGCCGTTGGTGGCCACCCCGGCGCAGGCCGACACGGTGCGGTCCCTGTCCTGGCACCTCGACTCACTGCGAATTCCCCGCGCACAGGAAATCACCAAGGGCGCCGGAGTCACGGTGGCCGTCGTCGACGGCGGCGTGCAGGCCGACAATCAAGACCTGGTCGGTCAGGTCGTGCCCGGCAAGGCCTTCGCCAATGATGTCGCGCCCGATGGCCGCACCGATCCCGATCAAAACGTCAGCCACGGCACCGGCATGTCGAGCCTCATCGCGGGCCGTGGCGGTGGCCCGCAGCGGATGCTCGGCATCGCGCCGGAGGCGAAGATCATGCCGGCTGCGGTCGGGATGGCCGCGGAGGCGTTGCCAGAAGCCATCCGCTTTGCGGCAGACCAGCATGTCGGGGTGATCAGCATCTCGATGGAGCCTGCCTCGGTCGTCGTGTCCCCGCTGCTGTTCCGCGCCATCGCCTACGCGCAGCAGCGCGACGTCGTCGTGGTGGCGAGCGCCGGCAACAAGAACGAAGACTCGCTGAGCCAGATCGCCTCCCAGCCCGGCGTGGTCTCGGTCGCCGCCGTCGATCGCAACGGCAAGGTCTGGGGAAACTCCAGCCGCGGCCCCGAGCTCGCGGTCTCCGCGCCCGGCGTCAACGTGATCATGTCGGTCAACGCCGCCTCGTCACCCAATGGCTACGGCGTCGGCGACGGCACCAGCCCGGCCACCGCCATCGTGGCCGGAGTGGTCGCCCTGATCCGCGCACGCTTTCCGGACCTCAACGCCGCCAACGTCGTCAACCGGCTCATCACGACCACCACCGACAAGGGCAAGAAAGGCCGGGATTCCTTCTACGGCTTCGGCATCATCGACCCGGTCCGGGCGCTGACGGCCAACATTCCGCCGGTCGACGCCAACCCGCTCGGCGTACCGGCCCCAGTGCCCGACGAGACCGGCAACGGCGGCAACGGTGCCGATAACAACGACGACGGCGATTCGTCCGGCGCTATCAAGGTCCATGCCGACTGGGGCAGCCTGCTGCTCTACGGGCTCGGCTGCCTGGCTGTCGTGGCCGTCATCGTCATCCTGATCGTCTGGCTCAGCCGCCGCCGTCGGCGCGTGACCGGCAGTGGGCCGCCCGGGCAGCGCTACGGGTCGCCCGCGCCGGGCCCGTGGCACGGCCCACCGCCGACGGGGGTCCCCGGGTCGATGCCGCCCGGATACGTGTCTCCGCAACAGCAGCAGCCGCACTACCCGCCACCGCCGCCGCAACATGGCTACGGGCCGCCGCCGACGCAACCCTCCTACGGGCCGCCACCCGGGCAACCGGTCTACGGACCCCCGGGGCGGCCGGGTCAGGCACCGGCGCCGCAGCCGCCGACCTACGGGCCACCGCAACAGCCCACCTACCCGCCACCACCGCCGCCGGCGCCAACCGAACAGCGGCAACCGCCGCCGGCCAGTGACCGGTAAAGTGCGCATTGACGTTCGGCACCATTGACGGCCGCCGAGACCTGGGGAGTAACAAATGGGGGACAAGTTCGAGTCCGGCAACTCGGAGCTCGACGCACAGGTCGAAAACTGGAAGCGGATCGACCAGAACACGGTCCAGCTTCAGCTCAAAGACGGCACGGTCATCACGGTCGACAACAACGGTGACCGGATCAGCTCTAAGGCCGACGTCCCGTTCTATCCCGATATGCGGATGGACCAAGACAACGTCGGCACCTCACGGCCCGATGTCGCACCGGCCGGCCTGACCGAAGACGCTCCGGGCGCCAAGACCGGTGTCGACCTCGAGTCGCTCGAGTCGACCCAGAAATACCTGCGCGACCAGGCCGACTACCTCAGCCGCCTCTACTACGCGATGCCGGGCATCAAGGAGAAGATCGACGGGCCGGCGAGCTCCGGGACGGGGTCGTCGACGTTGGGTGCGTTCGAGGGCGCTCTGCAGATTCAGCAGAAGCACAATCTCCTCTACGAGTCGTTCCGCACCAACCTCAAGAACACCATTGAGGAGCTGCGCGACACCGCTGACGCGCTCGGCAAGATCAAAGAGAACTACGCTGCCGCCGAAGATCGCAACGCGCTCACCGCGCAGCAGTGGACCTCGATCTTCAACGACGCGGCAGCGAAGCAACACCAGATCTAGGCACCTGCCAAGGGGGAGGTAAGAGCAGATGGTGGCTCTCGACTGGACGACCATGGTCAACCAGGTCGTCGTCGCCGGCCGTCCCGCCGATGTGGAGGACGCCGCTCTCGGTTGGCAGGAGCTGATCGGCAACGTCCGCGACGTCTCCACCGCGATCGAGCGCGATCTCAAGGGGATCGAGGCGTTCTGGACGGGCAAGGCGGCCGACGCCTTCACCGAAAAGATCAAGGGTGTGAGCAAGGGCCTGACCACCGTCGCCGACAGCGCTGCACCCGAAGGCGGCGCCGGCATCGTCGACACGCTCCGGACGGCGGCCCAAGACCTCCAGAAGGCTCAAGCGGCGATGCCGATCCCGGCAACGATGATCGGCGACGTCATGGCCGCACGCGACGCCAGCGTGTTCATCGGTCCGGGCGTGCTCGAGATGGAGCTCAAGTCGGGCTTCTTCAACTCCGCGCCCATGCAGGTGGCCGGCTGGTTGACCGACCAGTTCCGCTCGCTGCTGAGCGACGTCGAGGGCGACGCCCGCGAGGCCTACGACGCGGTCAACACGCAGCACGAGGGCGCCGCTGACCGCGCTCCGAACCCGGGCGGCACGTCCAACGTGACCGTCCCCAAGGTCACCACTCCTGACCTCGGCGGTGGCGGCCCGGGTGGTGGCGGCCCCGGCGGCATCCCCGACCTGGGTGGTGCCCCACAAGGCGGTGGCGGTGGCATGCCCGACCTCGGCGGCGGTGGCAGCGGCGTCGGCAAGATGCCCGGCCTCCTCGACGGCTCACCCATCGACAAGCCCACCAGCCCCGACCTTGACGGCTACCAGCCAGGTTCCGGCCTCGCCGGCGCCGGCGGCGGCCTGACCACCGGCACCCCGTCCGGCCTGGGCGGCGGCCTGAGTGGTGGCGGCCTCGGCGGTGTGGGTGGCGGAGCGGGCCTGGGCAGCGGCGGCGCCGGCCTCGGCGGTGCCGGCGGCCTGGGCCGCATCCCGGGCGGCGGCTCGCTGGGCAAGCCGATCAGTCCCGGCCCTGCCGGCATGGGCGGCGGCCTGGCCGGCCGCGGCGCCGGCGGCGGCAAGTTGGGCAGCGGCGGCATGGCGGGCATGGGCGGCATCGGCGGCGGCGCGGGCGGCCGCGGATCCGGTTCGGCACGCGGCGCCGGCGCCGGCATGGCTGGCATCGGTGGCGCCGGGGCGGGCGCGGGCAAGGGCGCGGGCGGCCGCGGATCCGGCCTCGGCGGTGCCCGCGGCGCGGGCGGCGGCATGGCCGGCATGGGCGGCGGAGCGGGCGCCGGCAAGGGCGGCGCGGCCGGCCGCGGTGCCGCGGGCCGAGGCGCGGGCTTCGCCGGCGGCACAGGCGCGGGCGGCAACGCCTACGGCGACGAAGACGAATACGACAGCTGGCTCTACGAGGACGACAACGTGTGGAACGAGGGCACCGACGTCCCCCCGCCCCCGGTCCTCGGGAACTGACCGAACGAGTCATGCCGCACCAACAGCAAGCCCCGAGTGCCCGGCCCGCCACGGCGGCGCCGGGCACGCCGCGGATCACGAACGGCAATCCGCACAAAGAACAACCCGCCGTGGTCCGCTCCGCGGCGGCCGTTACCTGGCAGCCCACGCGGCGGCCACGGCCTATGGCAGGCCCAAGCTCGGATCTCGCGCGCCCAGCCCGCTTCGCGGCAGGCGCCACCTCCCAGCCTGCGCACCGGGTATCGCCCGCGGCGGAGGTTGCCCCGCGGCCCGATCGTCTGCAGCGGCGCGACGGCGGCCTTGCCGTAGCGCCGGGCCCGGCGCGCCTCGCGGCCAGGTTCGCGGTGGTCGCGGTGGTGGGTTCGGTGGTCGCGGTTGGGTTGGGCGCACAGGGAGCGGCGGCCGCTCCTGGTCATGTCGCGGTTGCGGCATCGCGGGCGCCAGCGTGCAATCCTCCCCCCGACGGCAGTCCGATGACGGAGACGCCGTGGCCGCTGCGCCAACTGCGGCCCGATCTGGCCTGGCCGATCAGCGAAGGTGCGGGGATCACGGTCGCGGTCATCGACTCGGGCGTGTCGCCCAATCACCCCGCGTTGAAGGGCAAGGTGCTGCAGGGCCGGGATTTCCTGGTGCCGTCCACCCGCGGCCAGTGTGACGAGGCCGCGCACGGCACCTTGGTCGCCGGTGTGATCGCCGGGCAGAAACCCGAAGGCTCGGTATTCACCGGGATCGCGCCGAAGGCGCGCATCCTGCCCATCCGGGTGTTGGAGAAAGCCGGACGCGAGCAGGGCACCACCGCCGGCGAGCACATCGTCTCGGCAATCAACTGGGCTGTCGAGAGCAAGGTCGACGTCATCAACCTGTCGCTGACGACCGACCCCACGCCCGCCCTGGAGCGAGCCATCAACAACGCGCTCGACCACGACATCGTGGTCGTGGCCGCGGCCGGCAACGACGGGGGCAGCAACGGCACCCAGCAGAGCGCCTACCCCGCTGCCTACGACGGCGTGATCGCCGTCGCCGGCATCGACAAGGACGGCCACCACGTCGACACGTCGACATCGGGTGCCTACGTTGACGTGGCGGGGCCGGGCGCCGAGGTCGACGGGCCGATGCCGGGCAGCGACGGATACGCCCGCTTCAAGGACGGGGGCACGAGCTTTGCCGCGGCCTACGTCTCGGGGCTCGCGGCGCTGATCCGCTCTGCGGAACCGAAGCTCTCACCGGCCCAGGTCCTCGATCGCATCACCAGCACCGCCGACCACCCGCCGGAAGGCCGCAACGACCAGGTGGGCTACGGGGTCATCAACCCCTACCGCGCGCTGACCGCCATCGCCGGCGCCACCAAGCCGTCCCCCGCCCCGCAGGCGCTGGCCCCGGTCACGCTGCCGAAGGACCCGATGGGCGACACCCGCGTCATCGCGACCTGGACCGCCACCACGCTCGCCGGTCTGGCCCTGGTGATCGCCCTCGTCGCCGCGGTTCTGCGGCGCACCCGCCGGCGCGGCCGGTCGGCCGACGCACCCGTTGTCGTGCCGGGCGGCCGGCCGGCCAAGGCCCGCAGCGGCGGCCAACCGTCGACCGCACAGGTCACCGCGCCCAAGGTCCGTGGTCGCGGCGGCGCACCGGCCCGAGCCGGCGCCGCGGTCGGATCGACATCCGGCCAACGCCAGGCGGCACAACGGCAGGCCAGCCAGCACGTGGGAAGCCGTGCCACCTCCCCCAACTTCAGCGGGCGGGCCCAGGTCCCACCGCGCTGACGCCGCACCCCCAGCCGCGCGCAGCGCACGCGCTGACCGCACGAATCGACCGCGCACCAGTCAAACAAGGCTGGCCACCCCCCTGCCGCCTCAGTCCCTTCGACGCCACCCGGTCATAGTTCGACGCACCCGGCCATCGTTCGACCACCCGGTCATCGTCCGACGCACCCAGCCATCGTTCGACCACCCGGTCATCGTCGGACGCACCCGGTCATCGTCCGACGCACCCAGCCATCGTTCGACCACCCGGTCATCGTCCGACGCAGCCGGCCATCGTTCGACCACCCGGTCATCATTCGATACCACCCGGTCATAGCGCCACGGCTTGGTGGCAAGCCAGAGCGGTTGCTCGGCGAAGCGGTCGACATCGAACACCCGACACCGCGTCTCGACCAGCAGCAGCCTGAGCGCGAAAGTCCACTGTGCCTTGTCAACGCGCGTCCAGAGCCCGGGCCGATGCGGCACTAGCGATGTGACAAGCACACAGCGTCACGCGGCCTACGCGTCGTTGCATCCCGCGGGGACTGGCGAGGCCCGCGCGCACCCGACACGGTCGCCCCGCTGGCTGACGCTGTCGGACGGATTCGGAATCGGTATCTCCGCACGAGCGGCCAGACCCACCCGGCCGCCGCGCTCGCTCACCTTGGCGGGACCGGCTCGGAATCGGAAATCTCCGCGCGCAGCCGCCTCGGCCGCCGCGGTTGCGCACACGGTGGGACCGGTCGTGCGACGACCGTTGCCCGGCGCTCGCGTGAGCGATAACCGCGTCAGGCTTGAATCGGACCTGAGATCAAAGCCCTTGCAGAACCACAGCGCGGCCTGGGCATGGGCCCAGGCCGCGCTCAGCGGATGACGCTCGGGACGGGGCTGTCAGCCCCAGACCTTGGCGTTGTTTGCTTCCGTGCTCTGGTAGTTCTGGTTGGCAGTGCCGACGGCGGCGCCGATTTCGTGCAGGATCGCGTTGATGTCGGCGACGGCTGCATCCCACTGCGCCTGGTAGCCCTGGTAGGCCTCACGGTCCGAACCGTTCCACTGCATTTGCTGCAGCTGGGAGCGGAGGCTGTCCAGGCGACCCTCGATGCCCTTGGAGATGGCCTGCATCTGGGACTGCGCGTTTTCCAGCGCGGCATAGCTGACTTGGATCGGCTGCGACATGATCTACGTATCCTTCGGTCAGATCACTACGGGTTCAGGGCCGAGTTGAACTTGTTGATCATCTCGTTCTGCTGCTCGTCGTTGACCTGGTGCGTGGTGCCACCTTGGTCGAGCAGATCCGCGATGTTGTCCAACGCGGTCAGCAGCTTGGTGACATCACCCGTCCACCGCTGCATCAGAGTTTGGAACCCCGCGGAAGCCTGGCCCTGCCATGCGACAGCCAGATCGTCCAACACGCCCCCAAGCCGCTTGAGATCACCGTCGACATCAGACCTCGTCGACCGCACATCCCCCGCAGCTTTGTGGAGCGTCGCGGCATCAACCAGGAACGGCTGACCCATAACACTCACCCCTCGCTCGATTCGTGCGACACGTCCGGACTCACCGTAACGGACAGGGGCACGTTGGCGCAGCCCCGGATCGTCACGGCTCTATCCAGGCCGTCTGGACCAATTGCTGCCCATCTTGCCTGCGGACGAGAGTGCCCCGCCCGGCCGGCTGTGGACTGGGCTTGAGACTGCCCACCAGGGCACCCTCTTCCGGCTTGCCGGACATCAGAAACACCGGTGTATCAAGCTCGCGCATCCGCTGGATGACCTGCTCGTAAAGGGCGCGCGACGCACCGCCGACGCGCCGGGTCAGGATCATGTGCAGGCCGATGTCGCTGGCTTGCGGCAACAACTCGACGAGCGGCGACAGTGGATTGTTGCCGACCGTGGCGACCAAGTCGTAGTCGTCGATGATGAGGAACAGCTCGGGACCGTGCCACCAACTGCGATTGCGTAGCTGGTCAGGCGTGATGTCGGGCCCGGGCAACCGTTGCTTGAGCGAGTCGCGCAGGAAGCCGACCATTTCCCCGACCACGGTGGCCGACGGCGCGTAGCCGAGCAGGTGCTCGCCGGAGATCGCGTCGAGCAGGCCGCGCCGGTAGTCGACGATGACCACCCGCGCTTCCTGTGGCGTATAACGCTCCACAATCGAGCGTGAGATCAGTCTCATCAGGTTGGTCTTGCCGGACTCGACGTCGCCGAAGACCAGCAGGTGCGGGTCGACGGAGAAGTCGAGGCGCACCGGCGCCAGGTGAGACTCGTTGAGGCCCATCGGGATGCCGGGCGCGTCGGTGCCGGCCAGCTTGGTCAGCTCGTCGGCCGGCAGGCGGCGCGGCAGCAGGCGGACCTTGGGCGCGGGCGCGTGCGGCCACGACTCGGCTATCGCGGCGACCATGCCGGCCGTGCCGTCGACCAGCGTCTCGGGGTCGCCCATACCGTCAGCTCGGGGCAAGGCACTCAGATAATGCAACTTGTCGCGGGTCAGGCCCCGGCCCGGGACGCCGTTGGGCACGTTGATCGCGGCCCGGCGGTCGATCTCGGACTCGGTCGGGTCGCCGAGCCGCAACTCGAGCCGGGTGCCGAGCAGGTCGCGCATGTTCATCCGCAGCTCGGCCCAGCGGTTGACCGTGATGATCACGTGGATGCCGTAGCCGAGGCCGCGCGACGCGAGCCGGGTGATGCGGGTCTCCAGCTCTTCGAAGTCTTCGCGCAGCGTGCCCCAGCCGTCGACGACCAGGAACAGGTCGCCGAACGGATCCTCCGGGAACCGGCCGGTGGCGCGCATCCGGCGGTAGGCCGCGATCGACTCGATGCCCCGCTCGGCGAACCGCTGCTCGCGCTCGTCGAGCAACGCCGTGGCTTCACCGACCGAACGCCGGACGGCCTCGATGTCGCGCCGACCGGCCACGCCGGCCATGTGTGGCAACCCGTCGAGGGCACGCAGCGTGCCGCCGCCGAAGTCGAGGCACATGAATGCCACCTCGCGCGGCGTGTGGGTCAGCGCCAGCGAGGAGATGAGCGTGCGCAGCAGGGTGCTCTTGCCGGACCGCGGACCACCCGCGATGACCGTGTTGCCGGCCGCGCCGGACAGGTCGACCACCAGCGGGTCGCGCCGCTGGTCGAACGGCCGGTCGACGACGCCGACGGGCACCGCCAGACGACCGCTGCCCGGCCAGCCAGGCGCCTGCAGGCCGCGGTCGGGGTCGCGCTGCAACTCGGGCAACAGCGCGTCGAGCGGCGCCGGAAGGTCGAGCGGCGGCAGCCAGACCTGGTGTGCCGGTGGGCCCTGGCCACGCAGCCGGCCGGTGACCACGTCGAGCATGGTGACCTGGCGGGCCGGCTCGGCGCCGGCGGACGCGGCCTCGACCGGCTCGGGCGGCAGGTCGGGCACCTTGGGCAACGCCACCCGTGCCATCGTGTAGGGCACGACCTGACCCTGCACCCGGGCCTTGGCGGCCGGCGTCGCGGCGGTGGCCTGGCGGTAGGGCCCGGACACGTAGGCGCCGCGGAAACGCAGCATCGTCGAGGTGTCGATCTTCAGGTAGCCGTGGCCGGGCGCGTTGGGCAGCTCGTAGGCGTCGGGCACGCCGAGCACGATGCGGCTCTCGACGGCGGAGAAGGTGCGCAGGCCGATCCGGTAGGACAGGTGCGTGTCGAGACCGCGCAGCCGGCCCTCTTCCAGCCGCTGCGACGCCAGCAGCAGGTGGATGCCCAGCGACCGGCCCAGCCGGCCGATCTGCAGGAACAGGTCGATGAACTCGGGCTTGGCCGCGAGCAGCTCGCTGAACTCGTCGCAGATGATCAGCAGGCTGGGCAGCGGTTGCAGGTTTTCGCCGCCGGCGCGGGCCCGCTCGTACTCGTGTCGCGAGACGTAGTTGCCGGCCGACCGCAACAGCTCCTGGCGGCGCTGCAGCTCACCGGCGATGGCGTCCTGCATGCGGTCGACCAGCGAGAGCTCGTCGGCCAGGTTGGTGATGACGGCACTGGTGTGCGGCAACGCGTCGAGCGACGCGAACGTCGCACCACCCTTGAAGTCGACGAGCACGAAGTTGAGCTCTTCGGACGAGTGGGTGATCGCCAGCGCGGCGACGATCGTGCGGAGCAACTCGCTCTTGCCGGAACCGGTGGCGCCGATGATCAGACCGTGTGGGCCCATGCCCTCGAGCGCCGACTCCTTGAGGTCGAGCTCGACGACCGCGCCGTCGGGGCCGAGGCCGAGCGGGATGCGCAACGTCTCGCGCACCGGCCGCGGCCGCCAGTTGCGGCGCGGGTCCACCGCTGCAGCGTCGCCGACGCCGACCAACTCGGGGAGTTCGGGGCTGCGCGACAGCGGTTCTTCGTTGGTGGTCTGGTGTGACAGGCGGTAGGGCGCGAGCTGCCGCGCGACCGCCTCGGCGGCGGGCGGCGCGAGCATGTCGGCGCGGCCGAGCGAGGTGCTCCGGTTGCCCTGGTTGACCTCGATCCGGTCACCGTTGACGGTCAACGCCAGCAACCAGCGGCCGGCATCGCGAGGCACCACGCCGGACAGGTCGAAGACCGTGGTGCCGAGCAGACCTGGGCCGGTGAGCTGTGCGGCGGCCGGCGCCTCACCGCCGTCGAGGATCACGACGAGGTGTGTCTCGGTGGTCAACGCCTTTGCCGACGGGTTGAACCGGCCGCGGCTGCTCAGCTCGTCATCGAGCGCCGCTTCGAGCTCGATCATCGACTCGAAGACGAGCCGGACCGAGCCGGCGCCGTCGACCTTGCGGTCGACCTGCACGTGCGGCAGCCACTTGAGCCAGTCCCAGTCGGCGACGCGTTCGGGCGCGGCGACCAGCGCGATGCGCACGTCTTCGGGTGAGTGGAACGTCACGAGCTGCGCGATGGCCGCGCGGGTCACGGCCAGCACCCGCTCGCGGTCGCCGCGCAGCGAGACCCGGCCGAACGCCCGCAACGACAGGGCGATCGGCAGGTCAGGCACCGCGCGGAAGGTGTTCATGAACCGGCGGAGCGCGATCGCCGACATCGGCTCGAGGTCTTCGACGGGCTTGGTCTCCGGCGGGGTGACGTCGACCGCGAGCTGCTGCGGACCGACCGCGATGCGGATCTGGCCGAAGTCGTCGTCGGTCGAGCGGCGCTCCCACATGCGCCGCGACGCGGCCAGCGACCAGAGCGCGTCGGGCGCCGGGTGCACCCACATGGCCGCGGCCCGCTGCTGCTCGGCGGCGCGGCGGACGCGCTTGCGTACCTGGGCCAGATAACGCATGTAATCGCGGCGCTCGGCGTCGAGCTCCGCCTTCTTGTTGCCGCCACCGCCCATCGTGCCCACGGCCATGCCGAGCATCGAGACGCCGAACAGACCACCGGCGATCCAGGTGATCGCGCCGCCGCCGCGACCGGCATAAAGGAATGCCATCGCGCCGACGCCACAGACCATCGGCAGCACCATGAGCAGCTGACCGATGCCGCGCGGCAGCTGCTCGGGCAGCTCCGGCGGTGACTCGATCAGCACCTCACCACGCGGCATGGCAGGGCCAGGCCGACGCGGCGGTCGACGGAACAGGACGGTACTCAACGCCATTCCTCCCCAGGGGCGGCGCGCACGGACCGGGTGGACACCGGACCGTGGCCATCGTATGTACTCTGCCGGAAGCGGTGGCGCCCGCGATACGCCCGGGTGCGACCTGTGGGATGAGGAGGACATCGTGGCGGGCACGATGACAGCGGGATCGAGCCGCGTGACAATCGTCGCGCCCAAGACCCGGGTCGACCTTGCCCTACCGTCCGACGTGCCGCTCGCCGACGTGTTGCCGACGTTGCTGCGGTTCGCCGGTGACCGGCTCGCCGACGAGCCCGACGGCCGCTACGGCTGGTCGCTGGCACGCCTGGCCGGCCCGGCGCTCGACATCGCACAGTCGCCCGCCCAGCTCGAGATCCGTGACGGCGAGTTGCTCTACCTGCGGCCACGCGGCGGCGAAGAGCCCGAGCCGGTGTTCGACGACGTGGTCGACGCGATCGCCACCGCGACCCGGATGCGCCCCGGCCGCTGGACGACGGCGACCAGCAAGGTCTTCGGCCTCGGGCTCGGCGTGACCGCGCTGATCGGCGGCGCCGTCGCCCTCGCGCTGACTGGCCCGCCGCGCGGCGCGGCGCCGTACATCAGTCTGGTGCTCGCTCTGGTTCTGCTGGCGGTGGCCGCGGTCGCCGCCCGCGGCTTCGGCGACCACCGCGATGGGTTGCTGCTCGCGATCGTTTCCATGGTGTACGCCGCCGTCGGCGGACTGACCCTCTTCGCGCCCGACCGCGGTCTCGGTCGACTCGCCGCACCAGACCTGCTGGTCGGCGCCGCCGCCCTGCTGTTCGTGGCCGCGGTCGCCGGCAGCGTCGCGGTCGCGGCCTACGGCCAGGTCTTCCTCGCCGCCAGCGCCGGCGCGCTCGCGCTGGGCGTCGGGGCCGCCATCTGCATGGTCTTCGGCAGCACACCGGCCGGAGCGGCGTCGATCGTGCTCGCGCTCGCGCTGGTGCTGGTGCCGGCGATGCCGATGATGTCCTACCGGATGGCCGGGCTGCCGGTGCCGACCGTCCCGTCCGGCACCGAAGACCTGCGCACCGACACCGAGACCGTCGACGGCGCGCGCGTGCTGCGCCTCGCCGAGCGCGCCGACGACCTGCTCGCCGGGATGCTGGGTGCGGTCGGCCTGATCGCGGCGGGTTCGTCGATCGCGCTGATCAGCACCGGTGGCGCCGCCGGCTACGCCCTGTGCGCCGTGCTCGGCCTCTTCCTGTTCATGCGGGCCCGCTGGTTCATCTCGACCGCGCAACGGTTGCCGCTGCTGGGTGCCGGCGTGATCGCGCTCGCGGCGCTGGCTGTCGGCGGGTTCGTGACCACGAGCATGCTCGGCCGGCTCACCCTGGTCGTGGCCGGCCTGCTGGTGGTGGCCGCGATCAGCGTCGGCGCCGGGCTCGGTGCGGGCCGCCGCCGCTCGCCGATGCTCGGCCGCACCGTCGACATCCTGGAGATCCTGCTGATCCTCGGCATCCTGCCGCTGGTCGTGTGGGTGAGCGGCCTCTACGGCTGGATCCGCGCGATCCGCGAGGGCTAGCTGGGCCGTGTCCTGATAGGCAGGACACGGCCTAAAGCCGGCCAGGCGCGCCGAACATCTGCTGCTCGATGTCGGTCGGCGAGACCCAGGCCAGCCGGACCTGGCCGTCGCTGAGCAGCGCGACCGTGTCGTCGGGAAGATTCTCCACTTCGGACGCCGCCTCTGGGTCGACGCCGAGGCGGGCGGCCACGTACACCGCCTGCTGCGCCCACATCCGCTGGACCAACGCCGCGTCGGCCACCGCGAGCGCGTCGGCCGCGGTGTCGGTCAGTTGCGCGGAGATGCTCAACGTGGTCTGCCAGGCGTCGCCGGGCTGCAGGTCGAAGACCCGCTGCCCCTCGACGTCGTGGACGTGCAGCACCGGCTCACCGACCCGGGCGACGATGTTGGGGCGGCCACCACTGACCACGCGTACGCGTTCGGGATTGCCGACCGCCACCTCGCCGAGGCCGTGCCAGCGCCGCTCGTCGGAGGTGCGGACGAAGACCTGGGCGCCCAGCGCCAGCGCGCGGAAGACGGTGATGCGGGCCAGCCACAGGCCGCCGATCAGCGCGATGCGGGTGGGCTGCGGCCGGAACAGCCGCAGCAGCACGGCGTCGCCCTCGGCGCCGCGGCCGAGCAGCAGGCCGGTGTGCTCGGCGTTCATGCCGATGGCACCGGCCAGGGCCGGCGAGAGCGGCTGCCCGGTGCGGGTCACCACGGGCCACCCCCGGTCGGTGCGGTCGCGTAGGCCGCCGGACCCTGCAGGCCGTCGAGCCGGCGCAGCTTGAGCCCGAGTTGGCCGGCGCGGCCGGCCAGGGTGCGTGCCGCCTCGGGCAGGCGCGCGGCCGGCGCGGCCATCCGCACCACGGTGCGGGCCAGCACCGGGCCGCCGCTGGGCTGGGCGGCCGACCGGGCGTCGTCGCGGCGGGCGATCGTGGGGCGCATCTCGACGGAGAGCACGACCTGGGCGGCCGGCGAGCGCAACAGTGACGACAGCGGCGCCTCGCGCGGCGGCAGGCCCTGCACCTCGAACGCCAGGTGGTGCAGGCCGCCGGCGTAGAAGGTGGTCCAGTCCTCGGCGGGCGCTCCGGCGTCGGGCGGCATCGCCTCGACGCCGGCGCAGAGCCGCACGGCGGCCGCGAGTTGCTGTGGACCGAGGATCTCGGTCACGATGCCGGCGCTGTTGAGCGCCTTGCTGACCCGGCCGACGGCCGCGGCGACCGCGCGGTGCACGCCGTCGACACCGCCACCGCGCCGGTGTGCGGCGACGGCCGCGTCGCTGACGTCGAGGCGGACGGCGACCCAGTCGCGCTGGTCGATCGGAGCCGGGCCCGGTGGCAGCAGGTCGGCGGCGAGTTGGTGGTAGGACGCGACGCTGGGCACCTGGCTGGGCAGCAGGTGGTGTGGTGCGGGCGCGGCCCAGCTGACCACCTGTAGGCCGCTGAGCGGCAGCGTGGCGTCGTCGAGCAACTCGGCGAGGCGGGTCACCGGGACCGGCACGCCCCGGGTGCCGGAGACGCCGAGGGCGGGCGCGACCGCCACGGCGGCGTACCAACCGCCCTCGTCACAGCCGACGCCGACGCTGGTGCCGCGGTCGTCGTACCCGTTGATGGAATGGTTCTGCAGCACGGACCCGGTGCGGCGGCGACGGCGCCAGCGCCGGCGGGCCCGGGCGTTGTCTGTCCACCATCGACCGTCGCGGCGCGCGTAGACGAACCCCGCGACCACGACGGCCACGGCGGCGGCCACGGCGAGCCCGATGGGCGAGCCGCTGAACGCGGCAAGAGCGATGGCGACAATCGCGACCTCGGCGACAACCAGTCGCCACACAGCCGTTCGCATGCGCGTCCTCCTCCCCAGGGGCACGGCGGGGACAGCGTACGACGAGTCACCTATCGTAGGGTGGCCGCGTCGCGGAAAGCGGCCGCACGATGCCGGGGGAGGGTCGTCATGCGCAGCCGTCAGGAGCAGGTGCAGGCGCACCGCTTCATCACCCGGCGGATCATCTCCGGCCTGCTCACCGGCGAGCCGGAGACCAACGATCTGCCCATGCGCCGGTTCGGCCTGGCCCTGTTCGGCAGCATCATGGTGGCCGCGATCGTGTTCGCGATCGTCGGCGTCATCGGCTTGGTCAACCCGGGCGGCGGCAAGCCGGAGAGCGGCGAGCTCATCATCATGCGCGAGACCGGTGCCCGATACGTGCTCGTCGACAACACGCTGCACCCGGTGCTCAACTGGACGTCGGCGTTGCTGTTCGCCGGCGGCGGTGCACCCGCGAGCCGGCAGATGTCGCGCGACTCGCTGGCGGCCTATGCGGTGGGCGAGCCGATCGGCATCCCGGGTGCGCCCGACCCGCCGCCCGACCGCGCCTCCCTGCTTCGCCTGCCGTGGAGCGTCTGCAGCCTGCCGCCGGCCAACGACGCTGCCGGCGCGACCACGACGATGGTGTTCGTCGGCCAGGAGCCGGCCGGTGGTTCGCCGCTGGGCAACGATGCGGCCCTGCTGGTCACCACTCGACAGGACGCGAGCGGCCCGGGTGCGACCTATGTGGTCTTCGGCGACCACCGCTACCAGATCAACGACGAGACCGCGTTGACCGCTCTCGAGCTGGCCGCGATCACGCCGGTGACGGTCGGGAAGGCGCTGCTCAACGGCATTACCAGCGGGCCGCCGCTGGCGCAGCCGCCGATACCGCGCAAGGGGCAGACCAGTGAGCGGAAGGTCGGCGGCGAAAGTGGCAAGAACGGCCAGGTCTATCGAAACGGACAGCAGCGGTACGTGCTGACGAACGACGGTCTGGTCGCCATCGGGTCGGTATCGGCCAAGCTGTTGCTCGCCGACGACCCGACCGAGATCGAGATTTCCGCTGCCGACGCGGCCGACGCGCTGCAGCTCGGTGTGACGATCGAGCCGAAGGGTTTTCCGCGCGACCTGCCGGCGATCCCGGCGACGCAGGCCGCCGGAGCGATGCTGTGCGCGGTACACAACGGCAGCGAAGAAGGCGGCGTGACGGCACAGGTGCACCGCTATCCCGCGGCGCCGGCCGCTCTTCCGGCCGGCGGCGCCCCCGCGGGTGGCGCCGGACCAGACGGCGTGGGTACGGCCGACCGCGTGATCGTGCCGAGCGGCAAGGGCGCGTTGGTGCGGGTCGAGCCGGCGCCGGGTGTGCAGGCCGACACGACGACCTACCTGATCACCGACCAGGGCTACAAGTTTCCGTTGCGAAACGAGGGCACGGCCAAGACTGCCGACGCCCTTGGCTACAGCGGCGTCGACCCGTTGCCGGTGCCATCGTCGCTGCTCGCGCTGGTGCCCAACGGGCCGCTGCTCGACCCGGTCGCGGCGCAGAACTTCGTCCGGCCGGCCAGCTGAGTGCCCGCCGTGCGAACGACGGGTCGAAAAGTGTCGCTCCCTACCGCTAGTCTCGACAGTGGACGACGTGGAGTGAGCAAGCAACCGGTGACTCCGGCATACGGGGTCACCCAGACAAGACTGGACATCTGTCGATGGGGAACGAACAGACCAAGGTCGATATTCTCTCGCTGGAAGACTTCCGTCGAGCGCTCGATGCCCGCCTGACCGAGGCCGAGTCACTGCTCAAGACGGTGACCGGCTCGGCCGCGGCGCGGCCACCACTCGGCGCGTTCGCTGACGCGACCCGGATCGCCGAACAGCACAAGACTCGGCACAACGAGCAAGCCGCGCGCGTGCGCCGGCTGATCGAAGCGATCCGGGCAGCGCAGTCGGCGACCGACACGATCATCAGCAACTACCGCACGACCGAGGAGCGCAACACCGCCAACTCGGCCGACATCGCCAACGTCCTCGGCGGCGTTTCGAAGGCACTGGGGGGTTCGAGCAATGGCTGACGGGGGCCGTTATGCGGGGATGAGCCACCGCGAGCTCTACGACCAGTTGTTCGCCGGCAAGCCGAGCGACGTCGAAAACACGATCGCGGCCTGGAAGTCGGCCGAGCGCCAGGCCGACACCCTCGCCAGCGCGGTCGACCGCGACCTCGACCGCGTCGTCGCCGGCTGGGAAGGCACCGCCGGCACCGAGTTCCGCGATCGGGTCGGCAAGATCTCGGGTTACTCGCGCGACCTGTCCGGCAACTTCCTCGCGACCCACAGCGGCCTGAGCCAGATGAGCGCGGCCCTGGCCGACGCACAGGCCAAGGCCGAGACGCCCGAGGAACACGACGACAACGACAAGCTGGTCAGCGGCGCCATCGACGGCGCGTCAAAGGGCGCGATCCTCGGTCCCGTCGGTGCCGCGGGCGGCGCGCTGATCGGCGGCATCTTCGGCCACAACCAGGACGAAGAAGAGAAGGAACGGGCCCGCGAGCGGATGGCGGCCCTGGTCGCCGGCGTGGCGTCAAACTACGAGATGGCCGACACGAGCGACTGGCGTCCCTTCCAGCCGCCGCCGACCGGCCTGCCCGAGGGCGACCCCAACCTGCACTCCACTCCGTCCAGCGGGCCGCGGGTCGGTTCGCCGTCGGTCGACCCGGGCACCGGCCCGGGCGGCTCGGCCCGCACGGGCACGATCGACAACCCGGCCCACGTGTCGGCCGACCCCGGCCTGACCGGCGGCCCGGCGACCACGGGCAACGGCACGGTCGCCGACGGCACCCAGGTCGGCTCCCAACTCGCCGGCACCGGCGACGGCGCCCTGGCCGCCGGCGCGATCTCGGTAGGCGCGGCCGGCGCACTGACCCAGCTCGGCGGCACGCCGGGCGCCACCGGCCTGACCGGCTCCAGCCTGACCTCGAGCAACCTGCCACCGGGCGGCGTGCTGGGCCAGACCGGCACCGGCAGCGGCACCACGCCGAAGGCGGGCGCCACCAACGGCACCACCCGCACGGTCACCACCGCCAACGGCGGCGGCACCAAGACCGCCGGGGCGACGGGCAAGGGCACCAGCCCGGTAAAGGCGGCACCCGGCACGGGCCAGTCGGCGCAGGGTCCGCGCGGCGGCGGCAACTCGTCGACGGCCAACGCCAACGGAAAGTCGGCCGCGGGCCGCGCGGGCGCGAAGTCGGGCAGCGCCACGGCCGGTTCCGGGCGCCAGGGCGGCAACGGCAGCGGCCGACCGGCGATCGACGCCGAGGGCCGCAACACGACCTCGTCGGCGGCCCGCTCCCAGGCCGCGGCCGGCGCGCGCGGCAACGGCACCGACGAAGACGAGACCGACGAACACAGCACCTGGCTGACGGAAGACGACCTGGTCTGGCGCGACGCCGACGATGTCCCACCGCCGGTTCTCGGCGGCGCCTGAGCGCCGGCGTTCCTAGCTACCCCCGGCGGCCGGGCCGCCGGTTCTCGGCGGCGCCTGAGCGGCCGGTGTTCCTAGCCCCCCGGTGGCCCGGCCGCCGGGGGTGCGACGGGCTCGAGAGCCCGCGGGGTCCGCGCCAACGCGCACGCTGCGGATCGAGGAGATCCCGCGGTGCGTCAGTTGACCCGAGGCGGCGTAGTTCGGTAACCACACGGCCTTCGTCCGGTCGGCGGGCCGGCCGTAGACCCTCGCCAGATGCCCGAGCCACGTCGCGGCGAGAGAAGCCTCGCCTGGCGTCATCATGATCAGGCAGCGGAGGTAGGGCTCCTGCAGTTCTTCCGGTCCCTACCGCCACACCGCACGGCATCGACCATGGCATCCAGGGCAGCTAAACACCGGAGTGCCACCGCCGGGTTCGCGGGCGGGGGGCGGCGCGGCCGTTGTGTCGGTGGCGCGGGGGAGGATGTAGGTGTGCAACTGCCTGTCATGCCGCCGGTGCAGCCGATGTTGGCCAAGTCGATTGCGGAGATTCCCGATGATCGCTTCTACGAGCCCAAGTGGGACGGGTTTCGGTCGATCGTGTTTCGCGACGGCGACGAGGTCGAGATCGGGAGCCGCAATGAGCGGCCGATGACCCGCTACTTTCCGGAGATCGTCGCGGCCGTGCGGGAGAGTCTGCCCGAGCGGTGCGTGGTCGACGGGGAGATCGTCATTGCCAGCACCGATACGCAGGGGCTTGACTTCGGGGCTCTTCAGCTTCGGCTGCATCCGGCGGCCAGTCGGGTCAATCTGCTCGCGGAGCGTACGCCGGCTAGCTTCATCGCATTTGATCTTCTTGCCTGGGGAGACGACGACTTCACCGAGCGGCCCTTTCACGAGCGGCGGGCAGCGCTCGAGCGGGCGCTTCGGGGCGCGCGGCCGCCGGTGCATCTCACGCCGATCACTACCGACCCGCGGGTGGCTCGGCAGTGGTTCGACCTCTTCGAAGGTGCGGGGCTCGACGGGTTGGTCGCCAAGAGCGGGAGCGAGACCTACCAGCCCAACAAGCGGGTGATGGCGAAGATCAAGCATGAGCGGACGGCCGACTGCGTGGTCGCCGGCTACCGGGTGCACAAAACCGAACCGGAGGCGATCGGGTCGTTGCTGCTCGGGCTTTACGACGATCCGGGCAACCCGATGCTCCCCGCGGCCTACCGGGAATACAGCGGTGGGTCCAACCTCAGCTCCGTCGGGGTGATCGGCGCGTTTCCGATGGCCCGGCGCAAGGAACTCTTCGCCGAGCTGCAACCGCTGGTTACCGACTTCGCCAGTCATCCGTGGAACTGGGCGGCTGCCTTCGAGAGCGTGGCCCAGAACCGGCGAGAAGCCAGTCGGTGGAACCCTGAGAAAGACCTGTCGTTCGTGCCGTTGCGGCCCGAGCGGGTGGTCGAGGTGAGATACGACCATCTGGAGGGGCACCGGTTCCGGCACACCGCCCAGTTCGTTCGGTGGCGGCCCGACCGCGACCCGGAATCCTGCGGTTATGACCAGCTCGACCAGCCTGTTCGGTTCGACGTGGCCGATGTTCTTGCTGGCCGCATCGCTCCGGAGGCGTAGCCACCCCTTACGGAGGTGGTGTTAGCCCAACCCTGAGAAGTAGGCCAGTGCAAACCCCCGAGATGATTCGAGGGGCCGGCCAGGGCGCTTCCCGATATCGGGAAAACTCCCTGGCCGGAAGCCTTGAGGCATGAACAAAACCGCCGCCGCTCGGGCCTTCGCATCCGTTTCTCTCCTCGGACTGCTCACCGCCGTCGTGGCGACGGTCATCGGACACATCGGACTGGGGCCGGGGTACGACCCCCTCAAACTGACCATCAGCGACTACGCGCTGTCGAACCGGGGCGTGACGATCGAGATCGCCATGGTCGCCCTCGCGCTCGCGGCGCCGGCCCTGCTCGCCGGGCTCCGCGCGGTGGGCGTGGCCATCCGCGGGCTGCCGTCCGTGCTCCTGTCGGTGTGGTCGGTGGGGCTGCTCCTGGCCGCGATCATCCCGACCGACCCGCCGGACGTGACGACGATGTCGACCGCGGCGCTGATCCACCGCTACACGTCGGTCGCCGCGTTCGTCGCCCTGCCGATCGCCGCCGCGGTGATCGCCAGCCGGTTCCCCGGGATGGGCCGCCGGATGGTCTCCGCGGTCCGGCGGCTCTGCGTCACGTGCGCGGTGGGCGTGGCCCTGCTCTGGTACGTCGCCTTCCCCGGTGGCCGGGTCATGATGGGTCTCGTCGAGCGCAGCCTGGTCGGTGTCGAGATCGCCATCCTGGTGGTCCTCTCGATCGGCATCCTCCGCGCCGCCCGCGCCGGCCAGCCGGCCACCGCCGCACACCCGGCCACCACGCCCAAGGCCGCCACGCGAATGGCCACCACGTCCGAGACCGCCACCTCCGAGACCGCCACCTCCGAGACCGCCACCTCCAAGACCGCCACCTCCGAGACCGCCACCTCCAAGACCGCCACCGCCAACACCGCTTCGTGCGACACCGCCACGGCCAAGACCCTCACCGCACCGGGCGGCAGGACCATGACCGCCTGGAGCGCCAGCACCGCGAACGACGACCGGGGCGACAACCGTGAGCTGGTCGGAGCGGTTAGCGGTGCCGCTCACCGGGGTAGTCGGGACGCATGACCGACGACCGCACCCAGTCCCGTGCCGAGCATCCGCTTCCGGAAGAGGAAGCGGTGGGCAGCGACGACTTCCAGGAACAGGCGGAAGCGATCCTGCTGGAATCGGACATTCGGGAGGAAGAGCCCGAGGCCAGCGCGGAAGAGGTCCTCGAGCACCGGCTCCCCGAAGAGGAAGACAAATAGCGAAATCCCGGCGCGGGGGCGCCGGGATTTTCGCGTTCAGGGGCGTAACGGCGGCCGCGACGCGGCCGCCCGCATCTCGTCCGGCGTGCCGGGCGGCACCCACTCCATCCACCAGGTCGCGCCGGCCGAGGCCACGGCGGCCACGTGCAGCCGCTCCGCCGACCAGTCCGCCCGCCGCCGCCGGCCGCCGACGACCAGGTCGAAGCCCTCGACCGAGCCCCGGTCGGCGCGCACCCGATCGAGGATCTCCGCCACGTCCCCGGCAGAGAGTTCGTCGGTGGCGTCGACGTAGGGGTTGCCGGACGACCGCCGATAGGGCAGGAACCCGTCGTGCCGGGCCGCCCGGGTGACCGCCGCCCGACCGGGCCACCCACCCCCGATCCAGATCGGCACGGAAACGGGCGCGGGCTGCCAGAGCACGTCGTCGACCCGGAAATGCTCACCCGCGAAGCTGAACCGCTTGCCGCCGAACAAACCGACCAGGATCTCCAGCGACTCGTTGAGCAGGCTCGCCCGGGCGCGAGGGTCGGAAACACCACCGAAGCGGCGGTACGCGTCGTCGTTGGGATCACCGACGCCGAGCCCGAGCACGACCCGCCCACCACTGAGTTGGTCGAGCGTGGTGACCCGGCGGGCCAACTCCCACGGCAGGTGCCGCGCGCCGCCGGTGACGGTGGTCCCGAGGCGGATGGCGCCGGTCGCCACCGCCATCGCCGCCAGCGCGACCCACACATCGGCTGTCGGGCAGTCCGGTGAAGCGTTGTAGACCAGGTAGTCCTCCAGGAACACGCCGTCCCAACCGGCGTCTTCGGCGCGGCGGGCCAACTCGGCGAGCAAGCGGGGGTCGGCGCAGGCGGCACCGCAGGGCAACTCGAGTCCGAATGACGTCACGCCGTCGGGCTATACCCAGATTCAGCGCGCAGGATGGCGTACGCCCGGGGAAAGTCCCGAAGCCGCTCGGCCATCACGTCGAAGGTCAGCGTGACCGTGTGCAGCGGCACGCCCCGGCTCGCCAGCACCTCGCGCAGCCAGCCGACGAACTCGGCGAACAGCGACGCGTCGTCGACGTAGACGGCTGCGGCCAGCGAGTCGACGATGTAGCCGAGGTCGGCGGTCGTCGCGTCGATCTGCGCCGGCGAATAGCGGGTGAGGTCGAGCCGGTCGAGCACGAGGTCGATGAGCTCGACCCGGGCGGCGAGCAGGGCAGGATACTCGCTGTCGTCGACCAGTGAAGGCGCGAGCGAAGACACCGGCGAGGCCAGCGCCGACGACGCGGCCCGGGCATCGGCCGCGAACGCGACGCCGAGCCGGTGTGCCCAGCGCCCGTCGGAGCCGAACCCCCGGCCGCCGACCAGCACCGGCACGTCGGTGCGCCGGCACGCCTCGATCGCTCGGAACGCGTGCGGCAGCCGCATCGGCAGGGCGCAGGCCAGCAGCACCGCCCGCGGGTCGTGCCGGTGCAGGTAGGACACCAGGTGCGCGGACGGCACGCTGGCGCCGAGGAAGGTCACGTCCCAGCCGTCGAGCCGGAGCACCTCGGCGACCAGCCGCGGCGGCAGCGCGTGCCACTCGCCGTCGAGGCAGGCGACCACGACGCGCTCGCGGGTCGGCCGGGGTCGCACGGTCGCGCCGACCGCGGCCACCACCCGCTCGCTGATGTGCGTCGCGGCGTGTTCCTGCGCGACGCTCCACTCGTTGCGCTGCCACCACTGGCCGACCTGCGCCTGGGCGGGCGCGACCAGGGACAGCAACACCGTGTCGGCCGGTACGCCGCCGTCCAGCAGGGCCAGCGCCAGTTCGATCGCGCCGTTCTCGTCGGCCTCGTCGAGGCAGCGCAGGTAGGCCGGGTAGGCGCTGTCGACGGTCTGCGCGAGCACTGCCGTCATGACCGCACCGCGTGCAGGTGGCGGGGGGTCAACCCGACCGCGCGCACCGCCAGGACCGCGATGTCGTCGTGGTTGCGGCCGCCGAGCCAGTCGCCGATCACCTGCTCGACCCGCTCGGCGAGGGCCGGCGCCGGCATCCGCTGGCAGCCTTCGAGCGCGTCGACGAGGCGGGCGGCGCCGAACTGCTCGCCCCGCACGCCGCCGCGCGCCTCGGTCACCCCGTCGCTGAACAGCAGGCAGGTCTCCCCCGGCGCGAGTTGCACGGCGACCGCGGCGATCCGCGGGTCGGGGACCACCCCGATCAGCATGCCGCGCAGGTCGACGGTCTCCACCGTGCCGTCGGCCCGGACCACGATCGGTGGCAGGTGCCCGCCGCTGGCCAGGGTGAGCGACAGGCCGCTGCCGTGTGCCGGCTGCGCCCGGCCGAGCACCATCGTCGCGAACCGGCCCTGGCCATGTGCCCGGCTGGTCTCCAGCACGGCGTCGTTGAGCAGGACGAGCAGCCGCGCCGGGTCGGACTCGATGCGGCGCAGCGCCTGGATGCCCTGCCGGATCTGGCCGGTGAACACGGCGGCGTCGACGCCCTTGCCGGAGACGTCGCCGAGGTAGAACAGCGCGCCGCCGTCGGGCATCTCGTGTGCGCCGTAGAAGTCGCCGCCGATCCGCAGCGAACTCGGCGCGGGCCGGTAGGCGGCGCCCCATTGCACGCCGCCCACGGCCGGCGGCTCGGTCGGTGCCAGGCTCGCCTGCAGCGTCTCGGCCACGTCGGCCTGGTCGCGGTAGAGGACGGCGGCATCCAGCGCGGCGCCGGCCCGGGCCGCGAACCCGCGCAGCATCTGCATGTCGTGCTCGTCGGGGTCTGGTTCGCGTTGGTTGTCGCGGACGACCACCAGCGCACCGGTCGCCGCGGCGCTGCCGGGCAGCGACACCACCCGGACCGACACCGAGCCGGGAGCGCGCTCGCCGAGCCAGCCGACCTCGGCGAGTTGGTCGGCGAGCCAGTCGGCCTCGGACGGCTCGTTGCCGGCCAGGGCCTGCTCGACCGCGGGCGGCAACTCGTCGCCGGTCAGGACGCCGCCGTCGACCGTGGCCGGCTCGCTGCCGGTGGCCCGCCACCAGCGGGCCCGCCCCCGCCGCGGCGCGAGCACCAGGACGGCGGTGTCACCCAGTGTGGGTACGGCGAGCCGGACCGCCGCGCGGGCCGCCCGGTCCTCGTGCAGCGGGTTGCCCAACTGTTGACTGGCCGTTGCGAGGAAGCGGGCCCGGCCACGCTCGGCGAGCAGGGCGTCGGAGCGGGCGATGGCGTCGGTGACGTCTTCGACGTACCAGGCGATGCTCGTCACACCGGCGACGGTGAGGTCGACCCGGGGGGGGGGGGGGGGGGGGGGGCCGCCGGCCCCGGGGGGGGGGGGGGGCGCGGGGGCGCGGCGGCCGGCCAGCGGGCGGGGGCCCGGGCGGCCGGGCGGGGGCCGGGGGGCCG
>NZ_JBFAPI010000039.1:0-31344 GCF_040676615.1 Asanoa sp. NPDC049573 | reverse complement strand
TAGACAGCTCCACTCCACAACCGGAGGCCTTCACCCGTCCAGCAACGTCACACTCCGACGTCACACAACCTCGACCAACCTGCCTGGGCAGTACAACTAGGCCATGCGTCGGGTCGCGCTGCTGAAGGTCCACAGGGCGGTTCAGTCCCTCGGGAACGCGTGCGGGCCCGGAAGGATGCCGGCGGCAGCGAAGACCGCCGAATGGGTTGAAGGCGCGTCACAGGTCTGCAAAGCGCACCGCGTCTGGCCAATTTCTGATCGTGGAGTCCGCTCATATGAAGCCATGAACGATGCCCTCGGCAGCGCCATCGGCGCTACCAGTACTTTCGCCATGAGGATTACCGCGGCACCGTGCCGGTGCCGCGGTTGAGGATCAAGTCGCCGGCTCGTTGGAGCACCTGCGCGCGGGTGCGGTCGCCGTGGTCCGCGGCCAGGAAATGCTCGCCGATCAGCAGGCAGAAGGCGAGCACGCTGCGCGCCTCCACCTCGTCCGGGTCGGTGCAGAAGGTGCCGATCATCTCCCGCAGCAGGTCCATCCGTCGGTTGTCGACGCGCCGCAGGCGCTCGGCGACGGCCTCGTCGCGCCGGGCCCAGTCGCGCACGGCCAGGTCGATCGGCAGCAGGTGCTCGCTGAAGGTCAGCAGACCGGCCCGGGTGATCTTCGTTCTCGCGTCACCGCCCTCGCGTTCGACGCGTTCGAGCGCCCTGTCCGTGCTCTCCTGTTCCCAGGTGTCCAGCATGGCTGTCAGCAGGGCTTCCCGGTCGGCGAAGAAGCCGTAGAACCCGCCCTTTGTCACCCCGAGGCTTTTCGCCAGGGCCTCCACCCGGACGGCGTCCGGCCCACCGGCCGCAAGGGCGTCCAGCCCGGCTGCGATCCAGCGCTCCCGCGGCGTACGCGTCTCGAATCTGATGTGACCCACCTCACCGTATACGTCACCGTATATGAACGCTACCGTCACCCGCATACGGCAGCGTATACGAGGGAGTCGCCATGAAGATCTTCGGATCAGTCGCCGACCGGTACGAAACCGCACGCCCCGGCTATCCGCCCGAGCTCGCCGACGCCATCGCCGACTACCACGGCAGCACCCCCTCCCGAGTGGTGGAGATCGGCGCCGGCACCGGCAAGGGCACTGAAGTCCTCATCACCCTCGCCGCACCGCTCACCTGCATCGAACCTGATCCTCGGATGGCCGCCCGGCTCACCGACAAGTTCCCACAGGCCCACGTTCTCATCGGCACCTTCGAGCAGTGGCGGCCACCGCCGGACGGCGTCGCCCTGCTGGCATGCGCGATGGCCTGGCACTGGCTGGACCCGGCCACCCGCAACACGAAGGCCCGCGCCGCCCTCACCGCCGGCGGCACCCTCGCACTGTTCGGACACCACTACGGCTACGCCGACCCGGACCAGGCCGCCGCCATTTACGCGACACTCGATGCACTCGACCCCACCGCGAAGGAACGTCCCGCGGATTGGATGTACCACGACGTCATGGCCGCCGGCGAGTTCACCGACGTCCACGTCGAACGGTTCCGGCGCAGGCTGCCACTGACCCGCGACGAATACCTCGTGCTGGTGAGCACCTTCGGCCCGTTCCTGGTCCGCCCGCCAGAACTGCAACATCAGGGCCTCGATGCCCTCGGCCGGCTGGTCGACGACTTCGGCGGCGCCGTCACCCTCGACCTGCTGACCACCCTCACCCTGGCCCGCGCAGCATGAACCCGATTCTGCTGCCGCTCGCCGCCGCCCAAGGACTCTGGCTGCGTGCCACCCTCAAACCCGCGCCTGAAGCCGGCGGCGCGACGAACGGCACCGCACCCGGCGTCTCCGGAACGCCGCTGCGCCTCGCGGTGGTCGGCGACTCCACCGCCGCCGGCTGCGGCGCCACCCACCACACCGAGGGCTTCGCCGCCGCACTCGCCCAGCGGCTCGCCGCGGACACCGGCCGCCCGGTCGCCTGGGAGACGGTGGGCCGCTACGGTGCCACCGCCCGTCGCGTACGGCACCAGCTTCTTCCCCGCCTCGGCGACGACCTCGACCTGGTCGTCCTGCTGGCCGGCGCCAACGATGCGATGGCCGGACGCAGCCCTACCCAGTGGCGCGACGAGCTCACCGCCATCCTCACGGACCTCACCGGCCGCGCCCGCCAGGTCGTGGTCGCCGGGATCCCGCCGTTCACCACGTTCCCGGCCCTGCCCGCCACCCTCGCCCGCTACCTGAGCGAACGCGCCGGCGCCCTGGACCAGGTCTCCCAGCGAATCTGCGCACAGAACCCGGACCGGACCACCTTCATCAGCTCACCCGCGGGGCAGCCCCCGCCGGAATTCTTCGGCAACGACCGCTTCCACCCGTCCGCCCTCGGCTACCGGCTGTGGGCGCAGGACGTCGCGGCCCGGCTCACTCGGTAAGCACTTCTATTCGGTGCGTAGCGCCGTCGCGGTCCGGGTACGGGCTGCCCAGCCGGCTGGTATCAGCGCACCGAGCGCGGCGATGACCAACCCAGCCACCACGAGCGCAGCCAGTTCCGCCGGCCCGTAGGTGTCCAGCGCCTGTGCCGGCAGGTTCAGCCCGGCCGCGTGCCCCATCGCCGGTGTCACCGCGGCGTGCAGACCGTAACCGGCCGGAACCCCGAGGAGACCGCCGAGCAGGCCGGGGAGCGGTACGGAGGCGAGCACCATGCCGGTGGTTTGGCGGGGCGTCATGCCGAGTGCCTTGTAGACCCCGATGTCGTGCACCCGGTCCCGGGTGTCCAGCACGACCGTGTTCAGCACGCCCAGGCCGGCGACCAGTACCAGCGCCAGGGTGAGCAAGCCGGTCAGCGTGGCGAGGGCGAGAAGCGTGCCGCTGTGGACTGCCTGGTTCGAGGCGACCATGACGCCGTACTGCCGGAGGGTGCCATCGAGCTGCGTAATGTATCCGCCGACATCCGTGTCGGACCGCAGCTCGATGTGGTACGTGTCGGGTGCCAGATCGGGGACTGTTGCCGCGTCGACCAGCACCTCGGGATCGGTGTGCGGGTCGAACACCTCGCCCACGATCTTCACCCGCACCGGCCGGCCCTGCTCGAACAAGGTCACCGTGTCACCGATCCGGGTGCTCGTGGCACTCAGAAACGTACTGACCGCCACGGCCTCGCCGGAGCCGTGGAACCAGGTACCGGCGACCATCTGGTATCCGGCCCAGGTGGCGTCCCCGGTAAACGCGTACAGGTCGATGGCGCCGCTGACACCGGCCGCGGTCACCGCGGTCTGCGCCGTGGCGTAGTAAGCGCGGGTGCCCGGTTGTGCCGCGATCGCCGCGGCGATCTGCGCCGGGGTTGCGGTCGCTGCGGGCCTCGGCCCGTCGACGCGGTCGACACGGTGTGGACCGTACGGCGAGGTCAGCGTGTTCACGAGGACGTCGGCGTTGTCGTGGTTCTTGGCTGCTTGGATGTCGTTGAGTGAGGCGGCCAGGCCCAGTGCGAAGGTGACGGTGACCGTGCCGAACGCGACCGCCGCGAGCAGCCCGAGTGCGCGTGCCGGCCGGGCGAGCGGGTGTGCCAGGCCCAACCCGACGGACGGTGGAGCCGGAAGCGCCGCCGCCACCCGGCCGGCCAGTCGGCCCCGCCCACCGGTGGATACCGGGCCCACTCGGAGCGCGTCGACCGTGCGTAGCCGCCCCGCCCGCCAAGCGGCCAGCCATCCTGTACCGGCGACGACACCCAGCATGCCGGCGACCACCGCGATGTCGACCCAGGGCGCGACGCCGGAGGCCGGAGTGCCGTACAGCGAGTCTGTCTGAGCCAGCACCGGCATGGTCAACGCGTTGCCGGCGAGCACGCCGAGCACAGTGCCGACCCCGGCCGGTACCAGGGCCTGCGCGACGTACGCGCGGATCACCTGGGCCGGTGTGCAGCCGAGTGCCTTGAGGATGCCGATGCGCCGGGTGCTCGCGCCGACCGTGCCGGCCACCACGTTGCCCACGATCAGTACGGACATGGCCAGCCCGAGTACTCCGAACGCGGCCAGGAACGGCACGAACACGCCGGTGTTCTGGTCGGCGGCGCGCTTGACGGCCAGCCATGACTGGGCACCGGCGAGCGCATCGGCCGGTACGGAGGCGGTGAGTGCGGCCCGGTGGGCGGTGACCTGCGCGTCGGTCGCGGCGCTGGCGAACTGGTACAGCATCTGGTAGCCGCTGGGTGTGGTGATCGCCTCCGGCTCCACCCAGCCGTCCGCGCTCTGGCTGACCGAGCGGGCGATGCCGACGACGGTCAGCGTCGGATCACCAGGCAGGTCGGGAAACTCCAGGTCGGTACCCACGGCGAGTTCCGGTCCGGCTGCGGACAGCACCAGCTCGTCGGGGCTTCGCACCCAGCGCCCGGCGGTCAAGCTGACCGCGTCGACTGGTCCGGCTGGGTCGGCCCGACCGGCCAGGGTCATCGGTGTCAGCCCGGGCCCTGCGGTGCGCGGCGTCGTCGGGGTCACCGATACGGTCGGGAATGGTCCGGCCTCGGCCGTGACACCCTTGGCGTGCGCCGTCGCGGCGACCTGTGGCTCGGTGGCCTTGGCCGCGTCGAACTGGCCGACCAGGTGCGCACCGTGTTGCCGGGCGAAGGCACGATCGAACGGCGCGGACGATGCCACGAGCAGTGATCCTCCGAGCACGGAAGCCGTCACCGCCATCAGCACGGCCAGCCCGATCACCAGGCTCGGTACCCGGCGGCGGCGCACACCCGAACGCACCACCCGAGCCAGTCCGCTCACGGCGCCACCCCGATCGCCGCCGCCCCCGTCGGTGTCGTCCCGTCGGCCACCACCCGACCGTCCAGCAACTCGACGGTCCGGGTCGCGACCGCATCGGCCAGCCGCAGATCGTGCGTGACCAGAACGATCGTCTGCCCCTCGGCACGCAACCCGGTCAGCAGTTCCCGGACGTCCTCGCCGGACGCGCTGTCCAGCGCACCGGTCGGCTCGTCGGCCAGCAGGAGCGCCGGCCGGTTCATCAACGCCCGCGCCACCGCCACGCGCTGTCGTTCCCCGCCGGACAGCCGCCCCGGGTACGCGCGGGCGTGCCGGGCGATGCCCAGCGTGTCGAGCAGCTCGGCCGCCCGCCGCTGCGCGGCGGCCTTCGCCACCCCCGCCAACCAGGCAGGCAGTACGACATTGTCGGCGACGGTCAGATCGTCCAGCAGGTTGAAAAACTGGAACACCAGGCCGATCGTTGCCCGGCGGTACTTCGCCGAGGCCGCCTCGCCTAGCTCGTGCACCCGTACCCCGTCGACGGTGACCGTGCCGGCGCTCGGCCGATCGAGCCCGGCGAGCAGGTTCAGCAGCGTCGACTTGCCGCTGCCCGATGGCCCGACGATGGCCAGCGCCTGCCCGCGCGGCACGCTCAGCGTTACGTCCTGCAGAGCCGGCGGTCCCCCGTCGTACCGCCGGCTCACCGCATCTAGTTCGATCACTGTCTGCTCCCCTGCGCTCGGCTGGTCGGATCGACGCTAGGGGCGTGGCAGGCGAGGCGCGTCCGCAGCGCGAGGCAATCGCGTCATCCCTACGATGTAGTCGCCCGGTGTACGCGTCCGGCCCGGCGCTTCGACCACAATGGCAAGGTGGCCATCGGGGTGTACCGCAGAAGCGGGGTGTTGGACGGCGCGCTGGCCCTGGCGCTCGTCCTTGCCTGGCTCCGGTACGTGCACAACGGCGTGGGGTTGATCGTCGGGTGGCCCACCCCGGGGCCGTTGGAGCGGCTGGCGCAGAGCGTCCCGATCCAGCCGGCCGAGGCCATGCTGCTGGTCGTGCTCGCCGCGGCGCCGCTGGTGCTGCGCCGCCGGTACCCACTGCTGGTGCTCTGGCTGGTGTCCGCCGGGACGGTGCCGTCGCTCGGCGTCAACCCGGACCTGGTCTTCGTCGCCTGTATCGTCCTGGGTGTAGCGATCTACAGCGCGGCGGCGTACAGCCCGCACCGGCGTTGGACATTGCTCAGCCTGCCGGTCTCGGCCGCGCTGCTGGTGGTGCTGTTCCAGAACGCGGCGCTGCCCAACCTGCCCAACGCGTGGGTCGGGGCGCTCGTCTTGCTGCCCATCGCGATCGCCGGGATCGGGATCCACGTTCGCCGGCAGCACGACGAGCGGGACCGGGAGATCCAGGCGCGCGAGCAGGCTGAGGCACTACGCACCGCGGCCGAGCGCGAGCGCGCCCGAATCGCCCGGGAACTGCACGACGTGGTCACGCACCACGTGAGCATGATGGTCATTCAGACCGGAGCGGCCCGCACCGTGCTGACCTCGGCCCCCGACGACGTTCGGGAGGCCCTGCTGGCGGTGGAGACCACCGGACGGACCGCGCTGCGCGAACTGCGCGGCGTGCTGGGGGTACTGACCACCGGCACGGAGGCGGAGTTGGCACCGCCGCCGGGGCTGGACGCGGTGCCGGAGCTGATCGCCCGGGTACGCGACGCCGGGATGAGCATCGACTATCGGGTCATCGGCGAGCCCCGGCCGATACCGGTAAGCATCGGCCTGACCGCCTACCGGATAGCGCAGGAGGCCCTCACGAACACCGTCAAGCACGCGGCGGGGGCCAGCGCCTCGGTCATCGTCGAGTACACCGCCGACCAGCTGCGCGTCGAGGTCACCGATGCCGGCTCCCCCGCCGCACCGGCCGCCACCGGCGCCGGTTATGGGCTGGCTGGGCTGCGGGAACGGGTCTGCGCAGATGGCGGCACCCTGCACGCCGGTCGCCGGCTGACCGGCGGGTACCGCGTGCGCGCGCTGCTCCCGCTGGGCGCGCCATGACGCAGCCGATACGAGTGGTGATCGCGGACGACCACGCGCTCGTCCGGACCGGCTTCCGCATGATACTCAACGCAAAAGGAATCTCCGTGGTCGCCGAGGCTAGCACCGGCACCGAGGCGGTGGCCGCCGTACGGCGCTCCGCGCCCGACGTGGTTCTGATGGACATCCGGATGCCCGAGCTGGACGGACTGACCGCCACCCGTGAACTACTCGCCGGTGCGGAGGCAGCGCCCCGGGTCCTCATCCTGACCACGTTTGACCTCGACGAGTACGTGTACGCCGCGCTGCGCGCCGGAGCCAGCGGCTTCCTCCTCAAGGACGTCCCACCCGAGCAACTGGTGGCGGCCGTCCTGACCGTACGGACCGGAGACGCGCTGCTGGCACCGGCGATCACCCGGCGACTCGTGGAGCGGTACGCCTTGCGAGACGAGGCAACCGCGCCAGCACATCGGGACCTGGAGAGGCTCACTCCGCGGGAGCGGGAGGTGCTGCGCCTGCTGGCGCAAGGGCTCAGCAACGCGGAACTGGCTGGCCGGCTGTACCTGGCCGAAGCGACGGTGAAGACGCACGTCGCCCGGGTACTGGCGAAGCTCGGCCTGCGCGACCGCGTCCAAGCGGTGGTGCTCGCGTACGAGACCGGACTGATCAGCCCCGGACAGACGGGTAGGCGGGACGACGATCAACGAAATCAGTGGTGGGCCTGAATGCAGTAAGGGCCTCGGTGCGCCCCGGACCAGCACACCTCCTCGAACGTCGCCCCGTCGCGGATCTTCAAGAACGGGGACCCGAAAGATCAACCTCCAAAGCGTTATAGTCGCCGGCCATGGGACTGCTCACCCTCAGCCTCAACGTCACCCTGGACGGTTGCGTCGACCACCAGGAGGGGATCGCCGACGACGAGACGCACCTCGGAAGCGGCAAGCTCGCGACCGAGCTCGACCGGCTGGATCTGATCGACGAGTACAAGCTGCTCGTGCATCCCAGGATCGCCGGCCGCGGCCCGACGCTGTACCAGGGCGGACTGCCCGGCACGCGCCAGCTCGAGCTGCTCTCGGCGAAGCCCCTCCGCAACGGCGTGGTGGCCATGCACTACCGCCGCGCGCGCTGGTGATCGAGTTGGCGACGCGGCAACGGTCTCGGTGGGCGGTCAGAGTGCGACAGGTCGGTAACTCAGGGCCGCATCGATGATGCGTTCCGGCGGCGCGTCGACAAGCTCGGGCGGCGGCCAGAAGATCAAGTCTTCTACTCGGGGATGCTGGACGTTGGTCTTCAGGAGAAGGACGTAGTAGTCCGCGTCAGCTTCGGCGTCGAGGATTCGGCGAACGATTTCAACCAGTTCGTCGCGGGTTATGTCAGGGACTTTCGGCAGTGCAGGGCGGGCTGCTTCGAACACGAAGTCCTCGAGATTGCGAGATTCCCAGTAAGTGAGGAAGTGTTCTGCGGCGTAGGAGTGGCCGGTGTCGGCATTGAACGCGGCGATCGCGCCGTCAGCCGGCGTGCCGTCCTCAAGCAGTCGCGCGATGTTATCGATAGCGGCACGAAGCTGCGCTGAGCGCTCCGTTGGAACGGCTGGTGGGCAGAGTTCAGGGCGCAGCTCCATCGGATCATTCTGCTAGCCCACCGTGCTTCGCACGACCCAGCTCAGATCGCAGATGCGCGTCTTCGAGTCGAACCCCCCGACGTGGCGGCGGTCAGGTGTGCGGGGGTCCGTCCGAACCGGCTGCGTAGTCGTGCAGCGGCACGACGTCTGTCGCCCACGCGTCGAGGATGGGTGTGACGACCTTCCACACCTCTTCGGCCTCGTCGGCGCGGATCGGGAGGGGGAGTTGTTGTTGAGCACGTCGAGAAGGAGGCGCCCGTACGCGGGCAGCGCGGCCGGCACGAGGGACGCGGTGAGGTCCAGCGGCGCGAGGGTATCCGGCTGTCCGCCAGGGCCGGTGAGCTCCAGCGTGACGTTTTCTGGCTCCAGGCGAATCGGAGCACGTTGGGCCGGACCTGTCCCTGTCCAGGAAAGGAATGTGGGGCACGGGGCGGAAGTGGACGGCGATTTCGTTGCGGTCCCTGCGCAGGGCCTTGCCGGTACGCAGCCGGAAGTCCGTGCCGGCCCAGCGCCAGTTGTCCAGCTCGAGGTTGATCTCGGCGAACGTCTCGGTGCGGTGCGCCGGTTCTACGCCTTCCTCGTCGATGTGGGCGGGAATGGCGCGATCACGCGGACTGGGCGCCCACCAACAGCCTGCTGCACCATCCCAACGTCGTCGTGACGCCGCAAGCCGCGTACTACTCGGAGGAGTCCATCGACACCGTGCGAGCGTTCGCGGCCGACGAGGCCGTGCGCGTCCTTGCCGGCCAACCACCCCGGTCGCCGGTCGACGAACCCACCTAGTCGTCGAAAGCGGCGAAGAGGGTGTTGAGGCCCTCGGCCAGCAGGGGGTGGGTGAAGATGGCGTCCGCCATGGCTGTGTAGGGCAGTTTGCCGAGCATGGCGACCTGGATGATCGACATGATTTCGCCGCCTTCGACGCCCAGGAGGGCGGCACCGAGGATCTGGCCGTTGTCCGCGTCGACGACGGCTTTCATGAAGCCGCGGGTCTCCCCTGTCTCGAGGGCGCGGATGACCGCACTCATCGGGAGCTTGGCGACGCGCACCGGGCGTTTGTCCTTCGTGGCCTCGCGCTCGCTCATGCCGACGCGCGCGAACTGCGGGTCGATGAAGACGGTGTAGGGGATGATCCGGTCCCGCGTGCTCGCCTTCTGGCCGCCGAGCAAGTTGGCGCGCAGGATGCGGTAGTCGTCGTAGGACAGATGAGTGAAGCCTGGGCCGCCCTTGACGTCGCCCATGGCGTAGACGCCGGGTGCGGAGGTCTCCAGGTACTCGTCGACCTCGATGAAACCCTTGTCGTTCACGCTGATCCCGCCGGCCTGCGGCGCGAGCGCCTCGGTGTTGGGGATGCGGCCGATCGCCGCGAGCAGGTGGGAACCCTCGACCTGCTGCTGGCCGTCCGGCGTACGCAGGGTCAGGCGCACCCGCCCGTCGCCGGTCTGCTCCACCTGCTCCGGTGTCGCCAAGGTGAGAACCGTAACCCCTTCCTCGCGCAGGATGGTGGCGACCTCGTCGGAGACGTCGTCATCCTCCCGCGCCAGCAGGCGTGGCCCCGTCTGAACGATGGTGACCTGACTGCCGAACCTGCGGAACATCTGTCCGAACTCCAGCCCGATGTAGCCTCCGCCGAGGATGACCAGGTGTTCGGGGACGGCGTCGAGTTCCATGATCGACGTCGAGTCCAGGACGGGGACATCTTGCGCGCCGCTGACCGAGGGCGGCTTGGGCCGGGTGCCGGTGTCGATGACGATCACCGGTGCGGTGAGCGTACGCGTCCCGCCGTCGACAAGTGCGACCTCGAGCGTCTTGGGCCCGGTGAAGCGGGCTTCGCCTTCGACCAGGTCGAGCCCGTCCTGGGCCAAGCGTCCGGCGTAATTCTCCCGTGCGCCGGCGACCATCGCCCGTTTACGCTCGCGCACCGCGACCAAATCCACCGACACCGGCCCGGTCCGCACGCCGTACTCTTCGGCGCGGCGCGCAAGATACGCAAGACGGGCGCTGGCGACCATGGTCTTGGTCGGGGTGCACCCGGTGTTCACGCAGACGCCTCCGAGGCGCCCGCGCTCGACGAGTGCGACCCGCTTGCCTGCCTTCGCCAGTTCGACCGGCAGGAACCGGCCGCCCTGGCTGGTGCCGATCACAATGACGTCGTACATGTCCTCGCTCGCACCGTTCATTGACTGACCATAACTCTGTGTAGTCGTTGGATCGTGGAGTTGCCCGCAAGGGATCGGGAATGGGTTGCTCAGGCGGATCCGGTGAATACCGGCCATCCCGCACTGACGCCTCCGTCGAGCACGATGGTTTGTCCGGTGATATAGCCGGAACGGTCGGAGCCGAGGATGCGGACGGCCTCGGCGATCTCCTCGGGCATCCCGGCTCGCCGCATCGGCACCACGCCGAGCACCGTCTCACGCTGTTCGTCGGTGCCGGTCACGCGATCGAACATCGCGGTCTGCGTGAACCTGGGCACCACCGGTCGACGGCACGGTCGACCAGGTGGCGTGGGTCGTCATCGAAACGCACGTCGGCGCGGACGAACTCGGCGGCACCGCCAGCCGCTTCCAGTTCCTTGACCAACAGCTCACCTGCGACGTCGTTCCGACCTGACACCACGAGTCGAGCACCGTCGTTCGCAAATGCCAGGGCGGTCGTCCGTCCGATGCCGGTCAGATCATCACGACCTGATTCGTGTTGCGCGAGCCCATCGCCCAACCCCCGATTGTCGGACGTGCCTGACCCGACCAACGCTAATCCGGTCGAGTGCCCAGCGTCGCGACTCGTCGCTCCGGAAGGGTGGCGACCCCGGGATTGGCTGCTGTCGGCGGTCCGCTCACGCCTGGGTCGCGCCCAGGCGGCGGATCCGCGGTGATCGCTCTTCGTTCGGCCCGGCCCTGTGCCGTAAAGTTGTGACCAGGAGCGCCGGGAAGCCTGGTCGGCACCGTTGTCGTCGACCCCGAAGGGCTCCCGTTCTGTGCGCAAACCAACCGAAAGTCGGCTTTTCGGCCGAGGCACCTGGGCCGAAAGCAGGCGCATCGCCGACATCCTCCGCACCGAGACCGCCGGCGGGCTCCTCCTGCTCGCCGCCGCGGTCGCGGCCCTGGTCTGGGCGAACTCACCCTGGTCAGGCGGCTACCGCACCCTGTCGGGCGTCGAGTTCGGCCCCGCGTCGTGGCACCTGGAGCTGTCGCTGGCCGCGTGGGCCGCCGACGGCCTGTTGGCCGTCTTCTTCTTCGTCGCCGGGCTCGAGCTCAAACGCGAGTTCGTCGCCGGCGACCTCAGGGATCGCACCCGGGCCGCGCTTCCCGTCGCGGCCGCGCTCGGCGGCGTCGCCGTGCCCGCCGTCATCTACGTGCTGGTCAACACGCTCGGCCCCAGTGGCGCCCCGGCCGGGTGGGCGGTGCCGACGGCGACCGACATCGCGTTCGCGCTGGCCGTCCTCGGCCTGATCAGCACCCATCTCCCGGCGGCGCTGCGCACCTTCCTGCTCACCCTGGCCGTCGTCGACGACCTGCTCGCCATCGTGATCATCGCGATCTTCTACACCGGCTCGCTCGCCTGGGCTCCCCTGCTGCTCGCGATCGTGCCACTGGCCGGCTTCACGGTGCTCGTGCAGCGCCGGGTCCGCACGTGGTGGCTGCTGCTCCCGCTTGCCGCCGCCACCTGGATCCTCGTGCACGCCTCCGGCATCCATGCCACCGTCGCCGGCGTCCTGCTCGCCTTCGCCGTCCCGGTCATCCGCCGCTCCCCCGGCGAGGGCCCCGGACTCGCCGAACACTTCGAGCACCGCTGGAGGCCGCTGTCCGCGGGCGTCGCCGTGCCGCTGTTCGCGTTCTTCGCCGCCGGCGTCTCGCTGTCGGGCGGCAGCGGCCTCACCGGAGCACTCCGCGATCCCGTCACGATCGGGATCGTGCTCGGCCTGGTCCTCGGCAAGACCATCGGCATC
Organism: Asanoa sp. NPDC049573; assembly: GCF_040676615.1. Taxonomy (NCBI): domain Bacteria; kingdom Bacillati; phylum Actinomycetota; class Actinomycetes; order Micromonosporales; family Micromonosporaceae; genus Asanoa; species Asanoa sp. NPDC049573. Next base: position 19,022 of record NZ_JBFAPI010000039.1, on the reverse strand, counting down.
ACCGGTGCCGCCTGGCTCGTCCAGCGGTTCACCCGCGCCAGACTGGCCGACGGGCTTTCGTGGTGGGACGTGCTTGGCCTCGCCATGCTCGGCGGTGTCGGGTTCACCGTCTCCTTACTGATCAGCGAGCTCGCATTCGGCAGCGGCACGGCGCGCGACAATCACGCGAAGGTCGGCATCCTGCTCGGCTCGGTCATCGCCGCCGCAGTTGCCGCAGTGGTCCTGCGCGCCCGCAACCGGCTTTACCGCCGCTTGTGCGCCGAAGAGGAACATGACTGGGACGGCGACGGCGTGCCCGACGGCGTCGCGGAAGATGTTTCACGGTCGTGACCCTCGCGTCGACCGACGCCTCAGTGCCGCACCGACGATCGCTGATATGGTCCGGGCCAGGTGTGCCGGGAAGTCTGGTCGGCGATGTCATCGTGCTGGCCAACCCCGCTGGAGGTAGTCCCATGCGTGCACGGGATCTCGCGGCGCCGTTTCCCACCGTGGCGCTCGACACACCAGCCATCGAGGCGGCCCGGCTGTTGGCGGGTCAGGATCTTCCGGGCCTGATCGTCTTGGACGAACGCGGTTACCCGTCCACGATCCTGGCCGGCACGCAGGTGCTGCGGATGGCGATCCCGCAGTACTGCATGGACGACCCCACCCTCGCCCGCGTCATCGACGAGGCCGCCGCGGACGTGATTCTGCGTGAGCTTGGTGACCGCACCGTCGCGCAGGTACTGCCGCGGCAGACGGCCGACCTGGCAGTGGTGGCGCCGGACGCGACCGTGCTGGAGATCGCCGCGTTGATGGCCCGCACGCGCACGCCGTTGGTCGCGGTGGTCGACAAGGACAAGACGATGCTCGGCGCGATCACGCTGGACGCGTTGCTCGACCGGATGCTCACCGCGTGAGCGTGACCGCCTGGTACGCGATCGCGATCTTCGCCATCGCGTACGCCCTGATCGCCACCGAGAAGATCCACCGCGTCGCCGCCGCACTCGGTGGCGCGTCGCTGATGCTGCTGATCGGCGCCACCGACGCCGAGCACGCCTTCTTCTCCGAAGAGTCCGGCATCGACTGGAACGTCATCTTCCTGCTGCTGGGCATGATGCTGATCGTCTCGGTCCTCAAACGCACCGGCGCTTTCGAGTATCTGGCCATCTGGGCCGTCAAACGAGCCCGCGGCCGACCGTTCCTGGTCATGGTGATCCTGGTCCTGGTCACCGCGTTCGCGTCGGCCCTGCTCGACAATGTCACCACCGTGCTGCTGATCGCCCCGGTCACGTTCCTGGTCTGCCAGCGGCTCAACGTGCCGGTCGCGCCGTTCCTGATCGCCGAGGCCATGGCGAGCAACATCGGCGGCACCGCGACGCTGGTCGGTGACCCGCCGAACATCATCATCGGCAGCCGCGGCGGCCTGACCTACGGCGACTTCCTGGTCCACCTCACCCCGATCGTGCTCCTGTTGCTGGTCGTCTTCGTCGCTCTGTGCCGGCTGCTGTTCAGCAGCGCCTTCCGTTACGACCCGACCCGGGTCGAACAGGTGATGGCCCTCAACGAACGCGATGCCATCCGCGACCGCCGGCTGCTGGTCATCAGCACGGCCGTGCTCGCCCTGGTCACCGCCGCGTTCGTGCTCCACCCCGTACTGCAGCTGGAACCATCCGTGGTGGCGATGGTCGGCGGTCTCGCGCTGCTCGCCCTGTCCCGCCTCGACGCCCAGGACGTGGCCAAGGATGTCGAATGGCCCACGCTGGCGTTCTTCGCCGGGCTGTTCGTCATGGTCGGCGCACTGGTCAACACCGGCGTCATCGAAAACCTCTCCGACGCGATCGCCGACGCCGTCGAAGGAAAACTCCTGCTCGCGAGCATGGTCCTGCTCTGGGGGTCCGCGGTGCTGTCGGCCATCGTCGACAACATCCCCTACGTCGCCACGATGAGCCCCGTCGTCGCCGACCTGGTCAACGCCAACGGCAACACCGATCAGTCACACGTGCTTTGGTGGTCGCTGACGCTCGGCGCCGACCTCGGCGGCAACGCCACCGCCATCGGCGCCTCCGCCAATGTCGTCATCCTCGGCCTCGCCGAACGGGCCGGCAAACGCATCAGCTTCTGGGAGTTCACCAGGTACGGCCTGATCGTCGCCTTCGTCACCGTCGCCGTGTCCACGCCCTATCTCTGGCTGCGCTACTTCGCCTTCAGCTAGAGAGTCCCGTTTCCTACCGATATGGAGATCGGTTACCGGTTGTTTAGAGTGGGCTGTCTGTCGGGCTCGGGTGGGGGCACGAAGTGGATGTTGCGTCGTCGGCTGTTCGGCGGAGTCGCCCTGTACGGGTCTTTATTTCGTACGCGCACGAGTCTGACGAGCACGTCGAGGCGGTCCGCCAATTGTGGATCATGTTGCGGACCAAAGCCGGCGTCGATGCAGTCCTCGATATCGCGGAGTCGGCCCGGCGGACGGACTGGCCGTTATGGATGCAGCGTGAAGCGACCGCTGCGGACTTCGTGGTGGTGGTGGCGTCGCCGGCCTACAAACGGAGGAGCGAGCCTGACGCGGCTGCTGATGATGGTCGGGGCGTGCAGTTCGAAGCCGCGTTGATGCGAGAGCTGATCTACACCGACCGCCAGGCATGGATGCCTCGGGTGTTACCGGTCCTCCTGGCCGGACGTTCCGCCGATGACCTCCCGTTGTGGCTGGGGCCTCGCACGCTGTCCACCTATCGGGTGGACAGCATGTCGGTGGAGGGCGCGGAGTCGTTGATCCGGACGATTCTGAACCGGCCGGCGCACGTAGCGCCCGATCTCGGGTCGGAGCCGGATTTGCCGATGCTGACCGGCCCGGCCACGCTGCCGGACGCTGGAACAGCGGCGTCCGGTGCGGTCGGGCTGCGTTCCGAGGTGCGAATCGAGGTCAACTGGCGAGATGGTCAGCTGCGCTCCCGTACGACGCTCGCCGGCGCGACCGCAGAGCGGACGAGCCGGCTACCGCTCGGCGTGGTGGAAGCGTGGGTGGCGCTACCTCTCGACGGTGCTGCGACCGCGGAGCGTCTCGCGGAGGCTGGCCGGCGCCTGACCGATGCGATCTTCGGCGAAGCTGGGCTCGCCGATCTGGCGGCCGTGGTGGACGGGTCAGGGTTCGGATCGGCGGTCGACGTCGCCGTGATCGCCGACGATCTCACCGCCTCGTTGCCGTTCGAGCTGCTCCAACTTCCCGGCGGCCGCCCGCTCGTCCTAGCACCGGGGGTGACGGTCACCCGACGGCTCGCCGACGCGATGCGGTCGTCCACGCCGTCGCTGCCGGGGCCATTGAAGATCCTCGCAGCGATTGCTGCACCGTTCGAGACCCGAACGAAGAACGCCCCGCTCGATGTCGAAGCGGAAATGCAGGCGATCCTCGACGCGGTCGCCGGTGTGGAGGGCAGCCAGCGGGCGCAAGTCACGATTCTCGAGGTCGGCAGCCTGGAGCAGATCGAGAAAGCCTTGAACGAGGCTCAGTACCACGTGCTGCACCTGTCCGCGCACGGATCGCCTACCAGCGTGGAGTTGGAGAATGAGGACGGCGACCCGGTCCAGGTCGACGCCGACGAACTCGTCGACACGCTGGGACGCACCAGCCGGCCGCTCCCCCTGATCGTCCTGTCCGCGTGCGCCGGCGCCGCCCAAGCGAATGGCCTGGCCGCGACCTTGGTCCGCCGCGGCGCAGACCGGGTCATCGCCATGCTCAGCGCGGTGACCGATGACTACGCCACCGAGTTGGCCGCGGCCCTCTACGAGACCTTGGCGGGTAAGGCCAAGATTTCGGTGGCCGCGGCGCTGGCGCATGCGCGACGCAGCGTCGAGGCCCGCTACACGCGGGCCGCACGCGCGGGCGGTCGGGTTCGCCAACCTGAATACGGGATCGCGACCCTGCTAGCCGCAGGCGACGATCCCCCGTTGATCGACACTGCCGCCGAAGAGGCGCCGCTCGCCGAACCAACTCTTCCGCCGCCCGGTGGCGCCGTACGCGAACTGCCGCTGGGGTACCTCATCGGCCGCCGCCCCGAGCTGCGCACCGTCCTATCTGTGCTGCGCGGCACACCGGCGGCGACTGACCGGTTCGGTGCGACTGCGGGCGTGGTGATCACCGGCATTGGTGGAATCGGCAAGACCGCGCTCGCCGGACGCGCGATCTCCCGGATCCGCCGACAAGGTTGGCTCGTCGTCGTCCAAGAGGGCCGATTCAACCCACCACACCTGTTCGCCGAGACCGCGAAGGGCATCAGTCACGTTCCGCAGCTAGTCGACGTGGCCGCGACGCTCGCCGGGCCCGGGGACGACGCGGTAAAGCTGAAGATCGTCGAAGGGCTGCTAGCGCAAGCCCGCCTCCTGCTGGTCTTCGACGACTTCGAACAGAACCTCACCGACGGCTGCGCCACATTCCGCGACGACACCTTCCAAGAGATATTCAGCGGACTGTGCAGGGCCGCCAACCGCGGCCGCCTTCTGATCACCAGCCGCTACCCGATGCCCGACGACACCTTCCTCGCCAACGTCCACCTACCCGGGCTGACCGTCAATGAGCTGCGACGCCTGTTCACCCGACTCCCCGCCTTGCGCACCATCCCGTCCGACGACCAACAGCTCGTCATGGCCACCATCGGCGGTCACCCCCGCCTGATCGAGTTCGTCGATGCTCTCCTGCGGGACGGACGCAGCAATCTGCGACCCGTCACCGGCAAACTCCGCGAACTGGCCAAACAGCACGGGCTGTCCGTCACCGGTCACCGCACGCCCATCGGCGCCACCACCCAGGCGATGCTGCTCGGCAGCCGAGACATCCTCCTTGACCAACTCCTCGACCTACTCACCGCTGCCCAACACGACCTGCTGCTTCAAGCAGCCATCTCCACCGCATCACTGGACGCCACCGATCTCGCCCTAGCCGTACACGGCAGCGACATCACCCTCGACCGGCAACGCGCCACCGTCGCGGACGCCCGCCGCCTCACCAATCTGACCCTGCTGTCCCCCGCACCCTCCGGTCGGGTCACCGTCCACCCATGGCTCCGCGACGCCCTACAGTCCCACCAAGGCGATCAGCGATCCCACCGGCACGAACGCGCCCTCGACATGCACCTGCGTCGGCTCAAGACCGGCGGAGGGACCTACGACGACCTCGCCGAAGCCTGCCGCCACCTCGCCGCCCTCCAGCGATACGAGGAACTCACCGGCCTCGCGATCAGCGCTGCTCAATCAGGCATCGGCGCGGCCGCCATCGCCGCCCTTCTCGCCGAGACCGTCGCGGCCATCCCGACAATCCACCGCGGCCATTCGTTGCTGCTCGAGCGTGAGGCGATGGCGCTGTTCGCCACGGGCCACACACGAGCGGGAGCCGAGCGACTCCACCGCAACCACGTGCTGATCGTCGAAAGAGGCGACGCCGACCCCGACAGCGTGGAAGCCCAACGCGACCTGTCCGTCTCTCACAACAGACTCGGCGACCTGGCCATCGCCCTCGGCGACACCCGCACCGCCACCACCCACTACCAAACTGCCCTGATCACTCGACAACGGCTCGCCGACGCCGACCCCGACAACGCCGTGGCGCTACGCGACCTGTCGGTCTCCCACGAGAAGCTCGGGGGCCTGGCGGTCGCCGTCGGCGACACCGGCACCGCCACCACCCACTACCAAACCGCCCTGGCAATCGCCCAACGGCTCGCTGATGCCGACCGTGGCAATGCCCAAGCCCAACGCGACCTGTCCGTCTCCCACAACCGACTCGGGGACCTGGCCATCGCCGTCGGCGACACCCGCACCGCCACCATCCACCACCAAGCCGACCTGAGCATCACTCAACGTCTCGCCGACGCCGATCCCGACAACGCCCAAGCCCAGCGCGACCTATCCATCTCCCACAACCGACTCGGCGACCTGGCCATGGCCCTGGGCGACACCCGAGCCGCCACCACTCACCACCGAGCCGCCTTGGCAATCGCCCAACGTCTCGCCGACGCCGATCCCGACAACGCCCAAGCCCAGCGCGACCTATCCATCTCCCACGAGAAGCTCGGGAACCTGGCCAACGCCGTCGGCGACACCCCCACCGCTACCGCCCACTACCAAACCACCCTGATCATCCGGCAACGCCTGGCCGACGCCGATCCCGGCAACGCGCAAGCCCAGCGGGACCTGTCCGTTTCCCACGAGAAGCTTGGGAACGTGGCCATCGCCGTCGGCGACACCCGCACCGCCGCCACCCACTACCAAGCCACCCTGACCATCCGACAACGTCTCGCCGACGCCGGACCCGGCAATGCCCAAGCGCAACGCGACCTGTCCGTCTCCCACAACCGACTCGGCGACCTGGCCATCGCCGTCGGCGACACCCGCACCGCCACCACCCACTACCGAACCGACCTGGCCATCGCCCAACGGCTCGCTGACGCCGACCCCGACAACGCCCAAGCCCAAGGTGACCTGTCCATCTCCCACGAGAAGCTCGGGAACCTGGCCAACGCCGTCGACGACACCCCCACCGCCACCACCCACTACCAAACCACCCTGACCATCCGGCAGCGCCTGGCCGACGCCGACCCCGGCAACGCCCAAGCCCAACGTGACCTGTCCATCTCCCACGAGAAACTCGGGAACCTGGCCCACGCCCTGGGCGACACCCCCGTGGCCACCACCCACTACCGAGCCGCCCTAAGCATCCGGCATCGCCTTGCCGACGCCGACCCGGACAACGCCCAACTACGTCGAGAGCTGGACGCGGTTCGAGAAAAGTTCAACGAGTCGAAGTCGGGCTCCATCCGAACCGAACCCGAACCGTCTCCACAGCCCTGACCAACAGGCGTCCGTCGCTTAGACGTCAAGGGCGAACCGTTGCGTCAGCGTCTCTAACGTGAACCGGTTGCGGAGCTTGCACGCGGAGTGCTGAAGGTCGCGTACCCGCTCAGATCCGTCAACGGCGCACTCGATAGCGCAGGTGAAGCACCCGGTTGCCCTGAAGTACGACGTCCGGGTCCTCCAACAGGTGCTGCGCGTGGACCGATCCGAAGTAGCGCTTGCCGGACCCGAACACGACGGGTACGACGTCCATGCGCACCTCGTCGATCAGGCCCGCGGCGAGCACCTGGCCACCGACGTCACCAGCGGCGACCTCGACGATGCGGTCACCCGCGAGCTCCTGCGCCCTGGCCATGGCTGCCTCAACGCCGTCTACGAAGTGAAACGGCGCCTCGGGGTCCCAGCCCTCGGGCGCCGGCCGGTGCGTCACGACGACCACGTGGTCGATCCCGCCGGGAGGCTTCCCGTCCCAGCCGTCCGTCATGTCGAAGACGTGGCGGCCGACGACCGTGACCCCGATCTGGTCCCAGTACGGCCGGGTGTAGTCGTAAGACGTCTGCGACACCTTCACAGCGCCGCTCTCGTCCAACGGGACGTCACCGCTGGCCAACCATTCGAACAGCGGTCCGGGCATGTCATTCTCGTCCGCGACGAAGCCGTCCACCGACACCGAGCTGTACATGACCACCTTGCCCACGGGACTCTCCTCTGCTTTGGGGTGCCCCGAAATTAGCGTGTCGTGAGCTGTCGCTCTTGTAGGAAATCAATCGGCTGGCAGCGGCCAGCCGTCCAGCACATGGCCGGGATGTTCGCGCAGGAACCGCCGCCGGATTTCGACGTACCGGGTCGGCGTGAGCCCGGTGAACGCCCGGAACTCGTGGCCGAAGTGGGCCTGGTCGAAGTAGCCCGCGCCACCGGCGAGGTCGCCCCAGTCGATCGGTCCGGCGGGGTCGATCGCGAACACGGTCGCGGCAAAGCGGTAGGTGCGGGCCAGCCGCTTCGGCGTGACGCCGACGAGCTCCTTGAACCGCTGTGTCAGATGGGTACTGCTGACGCCGGCTGCCAGGCTCAGGTCGCCGATCGCCACCCCGCCGCTGGTCGCCGCGATGACGCTGCTCGTATGGCGGACCAGCCCCAGGCCGGCGGTCTCGCACAGCCGTCGCATCAGCTCCTCCTCGAGCAGCGTCAGCATCTCGTGCGGTCCGTCCGCCGTGGCCAGCCGGTCTCGCAGCTCGGCAACGGCGGGCCGGCCCCAAACCTGCTCCACCGTCACCGGCCGGTCACACAGCTCGGCCGCGGGCATCTGCAGGAACGGCGCCAGCCCCCACGGCTTGATGTGCACGCCGACGGACCGGGTGGGGCGTGGGTAGCCGAACTCGAACGCGCGGGTGGGCGTGGTGACCACGCAGCCGTCGGCGTACTCGGCCGTCTCGATGTCGTTGCCGGCGCGGATGCGGAACGGCGCCCCGAGGTTGATGATGAGCAACGCCGCCGGCATCGGCGGCAACGTCAGCCGGGCGTACGGCGGCGCACCCTCCAGGTAGTAGAGGTCGTCGATCAGCCCGTCCAGCGGCGGTCGCGGCACTCTGGAGACGTACTCCACGCACACAGCATCGCCGACGCCCCGCCGGAATCGCGCGCCGGGATGGTCCAGCCCCGCTCCCGCGCGCTTGGCTATAGCGCCGCGCGGAGGCATTTCGTCACACCATTCGGTCCGGTTCAGCATTTCGGGCTAGAGAATCACGAAAGCATGCGTCTCCGCGCATGTCAGCCGGTCGGTCGGGTACCGGGAAACCATGTTCGACGCCGGGTTGCTCGTCAACGACCGCTACCGCCTCGAGGCCAGGATCGCCGCCGGCGGCATGGGTCAGGTGTGGCGCGCGACTGACACCGTCCTCGGCCGCACGGTCGCGCTCAAGCTTCTGCGCGAGCTGACTGACGAGACGGCGCGAGCTCGGTTCCGCAACGAGGCCCGGTCGATGGCGGCCCTGCTCCACCCGGGAGTTGCGGGCGTGTACGACTACGGCGAAACGGAGCTCCCGGACGGCAGGTCGGTCGCCTTCATCGTGATGGCCTGCGTCGAGGGCCAGCCACTGTCACGACGCATCGCCGAGGCTGGTCGCCTGAGCGCCGGGGAGGTCTGTTCGATCGTCGCCCAGGCGGCGCGCTCTCTACAGGCCGTGCACGACGCCGGCGTCGTACACCGCGACGTCAAGCCGGGCAACCTCATCGTCGAACCGGACGGCACCGTCGTCCTGATCGACTTCGGCGTCGCGGTCACCGCCGAGGTGGCCGGCCATACCCGGGCGGACGAGGTGGTCGGTACCGCGCTCTACATGGCGCCCGAACAGGTCGCCAAGGGAGAACTCACCCCGGCCACCGACGTGTACGCGCTAGGTGCCGTCGCCTACCACTGCCTGGCGGGACAGCCACCGTTCACCGGTGACAACGCCGTCGCCGTCGCGGTGCGCCACCTCCAGGACGAGCCGCCCGCCCTGCCGGAGGACGTGCCGGCCACCCTCCGTCACGTCGTAGCGACCGCGCTGGCCAAGGATCCCGCCCTGCGGTTTCCGACCGCGATCGACATGGCCGACGCTATCGAGAACTGCCTGGTCGGGGCGGCCACGACGGTCATCGAGGCACGGGCGGCCGTGCCCACGACAGAAGACCCGCTCCCGACACCACCGGGTCGCCGGAAGTGGCGCGCCGCAGGGGCACTTCTGGTCGGGACCGCCGCGCTGTTGGGTGTCCTGGCGCTGGCTGACCCGGCCAACCTCCTCCCGCTGCCAGGCGAACGGGCTCGGCCACCGGCGGCCACCAGCGACATCGGCCATACTGAAGACACAGATCCGGTCGGCGGCGGTGGCGGCGAGACGCAAAGCACCGGTGGCGATCGGGCAACCTCGCCTGCTCCTCCCGGGCTGACCCCGGCCGGCAATGGCACCGGCGGCCCCGCACCGGACGGTCGCGGCCCCGGCGACGGCGACGGCGTCGCTGCGGACGGCGACGATCCCGCCGAACCGGAGTCGACCCCGTCGCCCCAGGCATCGGCGCCGAGCGAGCCGACGGCACCGCCGACGTCCGATGACGACGAAACAAGTCCAGCAGATCCTGATCCCACCACTCCGGCCGATGATGACCCGCCGGATTCGGCCAGCTCACCATCCACGCAGCCGCACAACTAGTTATCCGCTTGCGCGGCATGCGTAACACCGGCGAGGTCGACGGCCTGGGCGTTCCGACACGACTGTCGTGTCCGGCGGGCTGCGCGACACGGGCGAGGTGAGCGCGATTCGGAGCCACGCCTGCCGCGCTGGCGAGCGCGTCCGCCTCGACCAGGTTGCCCGAACCTGCGTACCCGATCGGGGCTTGTCTCGATGCGCACGGAGGGCGCATCTTGACGCGTCGTGGGGGGGTCGAACCTGTGCAGGGCTTCATCGCGGGCCTGGTAGCCGCCCCCGTCGTGCGCAGGTGTGACGCCGCCTGTCCTCTTGTCGCTCCCAACGGTAGGGCTTCTGTCCTGCTGGCGCAGGAGGCGAGCTGACGACGCTGAAAGGACAACATGACGGTGCACATCGAGGGTCGTGCCGCGCTCGACTACCCGGCCTTCCGCCGTATGGTGCTGACTTCAGGAAGGCGACGGCTCCTGATCCTCAGCGGAGCCATGGTCCTTATGGGACTGGGTGCGTTGCTTATCAGCGTGCCGGCCGGCATCGTTGTGCTCGCGGGCGCCGTGGTCGCCCTCCCCCTGACCTTTGACCGGTCACTGCGCCGAACCTGGCGCCGGATGGCGGCGGGTGGCCCGGCTGTCGACCTCGCCTACGCGTTCACCGACGAAGGCGTGCGCATCACCCTGGGCGGAACCTCGACCCAGCACCGCTGGGAGGCGCTGCGGTCGCACCGCGCGACGCCCGACTACTGGTTGTTCGACTCGGTGCTTACTCGCAGGTCGATCGCGGTACCGCGGCGCGCCTTCAGCCCGGACGCCGTCGCGGAAGTGGACGCCGCGGTCGCCGCGATGCGTTAGCCAAGCGGAGGCAGCACCACGTGGGCGACCACCGGAATGACAAGGTCGCTCACCATTTCGGTGGCGGGTATCAAGCCAGGCCCTCGGTACACCGGCGCAGAGCGGCCGGGCTACGAACGACAGGCGTGCGTACTCGCGTCAGAGGCCTTGGCATTTTAGCCAGTCGACGGTGAAGTCGACGATTTCCCGCCAGCCGTGGTCGAAGACCAGCGAGTGGCCGCGGTCGGCGAACGATCGGTAGTCGGTGGTTGCGGTGGAACCCGCGTAAAGCTTGTACGGCCCGGGCGACCTTTTCGGGAACGGTATGGTCCTTGCCGCCGCCGGTGAGGCCTTGCTGAAGTAGAAGCCGTAGCGGAACTGCTTGCGGGTAAGCGACACCGACTTCCGCTTGTTGCTCGGGTTGGAGAGCACCGGCAGGCCCGAGCGGATCTGCGCGAATGGCACAGGCCTGACACCCTTGATCTGGCCCGGGTCGATCGCGATCGTGGCTGCGGTGTGTCCGCCGTCCAGCAACTTCTGCGCGACCATCTCCCGCGCGGTGAGCCAGCCGACATAGCCCGTGGTCCCGTACAGCACGATCCGGCCCAGCGTGGCCGAACGGGCGACCACGCCATCGGCCTGTCGGAGCGGGTTCGCCGAACGTTTGGATTGATGCCGTTCGGTCGCAAACCACGGTCCCTAGGTTGCTGTGCTGGCAACGAATCAAAGGGGACAGATGACTTCCACCCTGGCAGTCCGCGCTCGCGCTCTCGTGAAGCACTTCGGCGAGGTCGTGGCGTTGGACGGCGTCGACCTCGACGTCGCGGAGGGCCAGGTCCATGGCTTGGTCGGCCCGAATGGCGCGGGCAAGACGACCCTGCTCGGCCTGCTGCTGGGACTGGCGGTCGCCGACAGCGGCCGCCTCGAGGTGCTTGGCACGCCGGTCGGGCGGACGCTATCCGTACCCGAGGGTGTGGCGGGCTTTGTGGACGGACCCGGACTGTATCCCTCGCTCACCGCGCGGCAGAACCTCTCCGCCCTGGCCGCGCTGCGCGGCCAAGGGGCCGAGCGCGCCGCCGGCGTCGGCGCGGCGCTCGAGCAGGTCGGCCTCGCCGACGTCGCCGATGACCCGGTCCGCGGCTTCTCGCTCGGGATGCGCCAACGGCTCGGACTGGCTGCCGCGCTGCTCACCAAACCGCGACTGCTCGTCCTCGACGAGCCGGCCAACGGCCTGGACCCGGCGGGCAGGCACCATGTGCGTCGCGTGATCAGCGGGTTGGCCGCGGACGGCGTTGCGGTGGTGCTGTCCAGCCACCGGATGGACGACCTCGCCGTGCTCTGCTCCGAGGTCACCATCCTGGCCACCGGTCGGGTCGTCTTTTCCGGGCCCGTGAGCAAGCTCGCCGCGGAACGGGACACGCTGGACTACCGGCTGCTCACCTCGGACGTGGCGGCCGCTGAACGGGTGGCCGCGGAGACGCCCGGTCTCGACGTGCTGCGTGAGCGCGACCCCGGTGTCCGTTCGGACCCGGAAGCGCTGGTGGTCCGCGGGTCCGTGCCGGTCCTCGACGACCTGGTGGTGCGTTTGGTGCGCGGCGGCGTGGCCCTGCGCGAGTTCGCACCCGTCGTGCCGCCGTTGGAGGCCGCGTTCCTGGCCCTGACCGGGACCGGCCCGGGGGCCACGCAGACCGACCGGGAGGACGCACGATGACCACGACCCGCGCCGCGCCGCGCAGCGCCGCCCGGCCGGCGCCCGTGCGGAGCAGCTACCGGTTCGAGCTGGTCAAGATGCTCTCGCAATGGCGGATCCGGCTGTTGATCGTGGCGTGCTGGGTCGCGCCCGCGGTTTTCGTGGCGATCGTGAGCCAGCAGAGCTCGTTGCCCGCCGACACGGTCTTCGGCCGGCTGATGCACGGGACCGGCTGGGCGGGATCGCTGGTGGTGCTGGGCTTCGCCACCACCTGGGCGCTGCCGCTGCTGACCGCGCTGGTCGCCGGCGACATCTTCGCCGTCGAGGACCGGCTCGGAACGTGGCGCCATCTCCTCGTGGCGGTGCGCTCGCCGAGGCGGATCTTCGTGGCCAAGACGCTTGCGAGCGTCACCGTCATCCTCCTGCTCGTGACCGGACTGGCCGCCTCGGGCATCGCCGGCGGGCTGGTAGCCGTCGGCAACCGGCCGCTCGTCGGCCTCGACGGCCACCTACTGTCACCGGGAAACGCCGCCGGCACTGTCGTGCTCGCGTGGGTCTGCGCGGTGGCGCCGACGCTGGCGTTCGCCGCCGTCGGCCTGCTCGGGTCGGTGGCCCTGGGCCGCTCTCCGATGGGGCTGCTGCTGCCGGCGCTGCTCGCGTTCGCCCTGCAACTCACCGAGTTCCTCCCGCTGCCGGTGGCCGTCCGGCTGGCCCTGCCAAGCCACGCATTCCTCGCCTGGCGCGGCCTGTTCACGAGCCCGGCACAGGCCGGACCGCTGCTCGTCGGTCTGGCGGTGAGTCTCTTGTGGGCGGTTGTCGCCACGGCGCTGGCCTACCGGCTGTTCCTCCGCCGTGACTTCACCGATCTGGCGTACGAAGGGTCGGGCCGGCGCGTCCTCGGCGCGGCACTGCTGCCCCTGGTCGCCGTGGTCGCGCTCACCGCAGGTGTGCTGGTCGGCGCGACCCCGCACACCGGCTCGGGGATCGAGCAGCGGAAGCTGCAGGACTCGCTCGCCACCTCGTTCGCCCACCTGTACCGGCTGCAGACCGCACAGCTTCACCGCCCTGACGTCACCGAGGCGGAGCTGGGCGCCACCGCGTCGTGCGACAAGGGCGGCTCCCCTGTCCTCGACGAGGGACCGGGCAACGACTGGCGGTGTGTCGTGTCCTGGCACCTGCCCGGCGCGACTGCCGTCGGCAGCGCCATCTACCAGCTCGACGTGACCGCGGACGGGCGGTACGTCGCCGACGGAGACGGGCCGAAGGAGGTCAACGGCTACTTCCAGGTGCGCACCCCGGACGGGGACGCGCCCAATCCCTTGTGGCAGTTCGACGGGAACGTCGACCTGCTGCACAGCGCGGAGAAGGACTAACTTCATGCAAGTCACGCGCCAGCGCGTCACAAAAGCCAAGCATGGTCTCTTCGGCGGGCCGACCGGTCGCCGGATCCGTGTCATCGTGTCCGCCACCGCCGCCGTGCTCGTCGCCGGCGGGGGCGTCGCCTACGGCTCCACAGCGGTGTTCGGCACGAATCAGGTCGGCCAGACCACCAAGGCCGGGCTGCAACTGCCTAGCGACCAGGTCATCAAGCCGATCGGTGAGCGCCTCCTGGTCGACAACGGCAAGCTGCTCGCCTCGACGATCAGCCCGGACGGCCGCTTCCTCGCGGCACTCACCAACGACCGCTCCATCGCTCTGACCATCGTCGACCTGAAGAACTACAAGGTGCTGCAGCAGGCCGGGACGGCCGCCACTGCCGGCGTGCGCATCGCCAACAACAACGTCGGGCAGGAAGGGCCGGCCTATTCACCGGACGGCCGGACCCTCTGGCTGCCGCAGATCGACGGCTTCAACCGCTTCCCGGTCAACGCCGATGGCACCCTCGGCACGCCGGTGTTCGCGACGATCGCGGCGCAGGGCGCGAAGAAGGCGCTGCCGGCGCAGGCCGTCTTCACCGCTGACGGCAGGACCGTGTACGCCGCCGTCAACGGCCAGAACCGCGTCGTGGCGATGGACGCCGCGACCGGCGCGATCCAGCAGAGTTGGAGCGTTGGTACCGCGCCGCGCGGTCTCGCGCTGGTCGGCAAGAAGCTCTACGTCAGCAACGAGGGCGGGCGGGCAGCCAAGCCCGGCGAGACGACGATGAACTCGTACGGAACGCAGGTGCCCGCCAACCCGGTCACGGGTGCCACGACGACCGGCACCGTGAGCGTGATCGACGTCAGCGACCCGACGGCCGCGGTCGGCTCGATCGACGTCGGTCTGCACCCGACCGCGCTGCACGCCGCGCGTGGCGCTCTGTTCGTCACCGACACGTTCGACGACCAGGTTTCGGTCATCGACACGTCCCGCGACAAGGTCGTACAGACGATCGCCACCCGGCCGTGGCCGCAGTCGTCGGTCGGGTACGCACCGAACGGCGTGACGCTGACCAACGACGGCCATCTGCTGGTCACTCTCGGCCGCGCGAACGCGATCGCGGTCTACCGGTTCACCAAGCCCCAGGAACCGGTCAGCTACGTCGGCCTGCTTCCCACGGACTACTACCCGGAGGAGGTGACCACCGTCGGTGACGAGGTGATCGTCACCAACACCCGCGGCATCGGCGAGCGCGGGCCGACACGCACCATCAGCAAGGGTCCCGGCACCAACCCCGCCACCGGGCACAACACCCACGACTCGACCGGATCGCTGCTGCGCTTCCACCTGCCGGCCGACCAGGTGACCGCCAAGTCCACGGCGACCGTCTTCGCGCAGAACGGCTGGGGCAACAACGACGTCAAGCTGGCCAACGGCAAGCGTGCCAAGCCCGTGCCGATCCCCAAGCGCCTCGGTGACCCGTCGACCATCAAGCACGTCTTCCTGGTGGTCAAGGAGAACCGCTCGTACGACCAGATGTTCGGTGACGACCTCCGCGGCAATGGCGACCCGTCGCTGGCCCAGTTCGGTGAGCAGGTCACCCCGAACCAGCACGCTCTCGCGCGCCAGTTCGGTCTCTACGACAACACCTACGACATCGGCACGAACTCCGCCGAGGGCCACAACTGGCTGATGCAGGCGGACAACCCCGAGTACACGGAGTCGAGCGCGGGCCTCTACCAGCGCAGCTACGACACCGAAGACGACGCGCTGGGTCACCAGCGCTCCGGTTTCCTCTGGACCGGTGCCCAGGCCGCCGGCAACACCGCGCGGAACTTCGGTGAGTTCACGCAATTCGAGACCGTCCCCGCGGGCGCGACCTGGCAGAACTTCTATTGCGACGCCCGGAACATGGCGGCGACCGGTCAGGACACCACGATCAAGACCGACACGCAGTCGCCGATTCCGTCGCTGAACGCGATCACGGTGCACTCCTATCCCAAGTACGACCTCAACATCCCGGACATCTACCGGTACGAGATCTGGAAGCGTGATTTCGACGCCAATGGTCCGGCCAATCTGAACATGTTCTGGCTCTCCAGCGACCACACCGGTGGTCCGCCGAACGCGGTGGCCCAGGTCGCCGACAACGACGTGGCCGTCGGCAAGATCGTCGACACCATCTCGCACAGCAAGTACTGGAAGGACTCCGCGATCTTCGTGATCGAGGACGACACCCAGGACGGCGTCGACCACGTCGACGGCGCGCGTGGCCCGGTGCAGATCATCAGTCCGTGGGCTCAGCACGGCACGGTCGACAGCACCTACTACACGCAGATCACCATGATCCGCACCATCGAGCAGATCCTTGGGGTCCAGCCGATGAACCAGAAGGACAGCGCCGCCACCCCGATGAGCCGGGCGTTCACCAACAAGCCCGACTTCACGCCGTTCACGGCGCTGCCGAACCAGGTGCCGCTGACGCAGGGCCTGGCCACTGCGCCGGCCTGCGGCAATGACACCCCGCCCGGGTTGGACGCCGCGACTCTTCGGGCGCGGACCGAGGCGTCGACCGTGCCGGCAGAGATGCGGCAGACCGTTGACGCGTGGACGGCCTGGCAGCACAAGCAGCAGTTGACGGGTCCGAACGCGATCCCGGACTACGCCAACCCGGTGGTCATGGGCCACTTCACCTGGTACCAGGCACACAACTGGCGCGCTCCGTACCCGGGTGAGGACAAGATCCTGACTCCGGACCAGGTGCCCGACAGCTATCTGCCGGCGCCGGAAAGCGACGGGTGACCGTTCCACACCGCACACACGACGGCCCGCTCGGGGATTCCCTGGCGGGCCGTCGTTGCCATGCCCGAGGGCGTCGACGCCGAAGCTCGGCTTCAGCGATGGGTCGAGGTTTCGGCGGGGCTGTAAAGATCAGCCTGCAAGTTCTGCGTTTTCGTCACGACGGCCTCGTGGCCGCCCTCACAGAGTCGCCGCACACGTTCGACCAGGGCACTCAGCGTAGCGGCAGATTCGTGCAATCCGGCGCCGTCGGAGACCTCCACGAGGTAGCTGAGGAACTCCCGCTCGGCGACGAACCAGTCGCGTGGTCGGCGGGCCACCAGCTCCGACGGCCGCTCCGGGCAGCGCGGCTCGGTTGACTGGGTTTCCTGCTTCGTGAGCGCGGCCTCTCGGAGGCGTTCGTACGCGACCCCGGAAAGAAAAAGCGTGGCCTCGAGCAGACGGCCGAGCGCCGCCCGCACCTTCGTCGGGGAGACGGTGGCGTGTCGCTCCCGCGCGAGAAGGGCCACCACTTCATGGAATCGGTAGCGGGGTTGGGTCACGACGTCCAGCCCAGCCGGCTCCAGCAGACGGGCGTCGAGCAGCTCTTGAAGGACTGTGGCGCCGGACGGGCGGTCCAGGTCGAGCAGTACGCTCGACACCCATTCCGGGAATGTGCTGACCCGCAGGCCACCGAGCAAGGCGAAGCCCAATCCGGCCAGCGGGGTCAGGTTCCGGTACGCCTGCTCCAGCGGCGATCGCAGCGCGAGGTCGCCGTGACGGAACTCGTCCAACCGGTGGCGTTCGTCGGCCATCTGGCCCAGTAGGCCCCCGGTCCCCCAGTCCGGGCGAGCCGCCAGGCGGGCACCGAGCACCCGGATCGCCAGGGGATGTCCACCGCACATGCGTACCAGGCTGACGGCCGCCTGCCTGCCCTCCGCGATCCGCCGTTGTCCAGCGATCCGGCCGAGCAGCCGAAGTGCGTCCGGTTCCGGCAACGACTGCAGATCGACCGTCGCCGTGACGGGTAGCCCCGTCAGCGGCAGGCGACTCGTCACTAGGACGGCCGACCGTCCGGCGGTCAGCAGCGGCGAGACCTGCGCATATCCGGAGGCGTCGTCGAGGACGAGGAGAATCCGGCGGTCGGCGAGGGCGGTCCGGAACGCCGCCTGCTGCCACGCGCGGTCGCCGTGTCCGGGTCCCTGTTCCCCGGTAACCGTGCGCAGCAGGTGGCTCAAGGCGTCGCTCGGGTCGACGGGACTTGGACCGGAGCCGCCGAGCGGCACGTAGAGCAGGCCATCGGGGTACCAGGCGGCGACCCGGTGAGCGAGGTGGACGGCTAGCACCGTTTTGCCCATCCCGGGTGCGCCGGAGATCGAAACCACCGTGCCGCCGCCGGCGGCGGGGGCGAGGGCCACGCTGAGGGCCGCCAGCTCCTCGTCATAACCGACGAAGTCGGGCAGATCAGCGGGTAGCTGACGCGGGCCGGTCTCGCCGGGTGTCGAAGGCGGTGCGTGACCCACCGGATCGGAGCGCGCGGACCAACGCCGGGTTTCGCCGGCCTCGACGAACGCGGACCGGGCCTCATCGGCCAGGTCGAGCGCGTCGGCCAGGTGCTCCAACGTCTTCTGTCGTGGGCTGCGCTGTCCTCGCTCCATCTCGACGATCGAGCGGCTGCTGACGCCGGACCGTGCGGCGAGTGTTTCCTGCGTCATCCGCCGTTCGATGCGATATGTCCGGAGCAAGGTTCCGAAACTGGGCACGACAGTCCGTATCTCCCATTGATGGAGACAAAAGTATAGCTGATCTCCGATCGGACGTTCCGAACGTCGGGGCTGTGATGACCCGCATGCTCGGCACCGACTAGGTGACCTGCTACTGCTCCGGACCGTGGTTTCAGGCTGCCCCCGCGTCGCCCATTAGCTACGCGCCGAGCTCGACCGCAGGCGCCAACGAGGCCCTGTCCGCGAGCGTCGCCCGCTTCGTCCGGCCGCGTAGCCTCGATGATCAGGCGTTCTCAGACCGGCTCCAGGTCGCCCGCCTCCAGCGACGTCAACGGCCCAGGAATGCTCGTCGACAGTGCGCTTGGTTGCGCGCAGACGCTGATCTTCGTCGCTGGCTCTGCCGGGACACTTATGTCGCTGAGTCTGCGTACGGTGAGCGGTCGGTCGTGCCGCGGCTACGGGGCGGGTTGCCGGCGGCGGGCGACGTGATGGTGGTCAGGCGAGTCGGGGCGAACCCGATCGTGGGGTCCCGGTGTTCGCCGGGACCCCACGCGGTGTCACCAGTTGCCGAGGACGAGGCGGCCGGCGACGGGGTTGAGGTTGTAGGGGCCGGAGGTGTACCAGCGGCCGAGGCTGGACAGGCCGG
>NZ_JBFAPI010000038.1:0-32098 GCF_040676615.1 Asanoa sp. NPDC049573 | reverse complement strand
GCAACCTGACCCAATCCCAGATCGCCGACCAGATCGGCGTCTCCCAGATGCACGTCTCCCGACTGCTCGGCCGCGCCCTGACCAAGCTCCGCGGCGAACTCTCGGCGACGGGCTTCTAGACGGGCCTTAGTCTTCGTGGCCGGGGGGGTGCCTTCGCCGAAGCCCGCCATGCTCAGGTTGCCGGAACCGTCTCGAGCAGGTTGTTGAGGTGCTCTGCGCAGGTCACTCCGCCTCCTTTCGGCCCTGGGGCCAATCACCCGTGGTGGCCGCGGCCCGGTAGGTGTGACGCAGGAAGTCGAGCAACATCGCGTCCGGATCGGGTGCGGCGCGAACCGCGGCGTAGGGCAACACGTACTCGCCGAGCTCCGCGTCGAAATAGGCCCCCGGGCCGGCCGGTTGGTCGCGGTAGCCGGCCGGTTCGGGATACGCGTACGAGTAGAAGACGCCCTCGTCGGCACCGCCCGGCCAGTAGCCGGCGCTGGACACCTCGTCGCTGTAGGCCTCCCACATGACCCGGTCGGGACAGTTGGGGACGCCACCCGGGTGCCGCGGCGCCGGGCGGCCGGAGAACCGGGTGACCGCGAGGTCGAAGCCGCCCCAGAAGAAGTGCACCGGGCTGGCCTTGCCGCGGAACTCGGCCCGGAACCGGTCGAACACCCGGTTGGCCGAGACCAGCGACGTCCAGAACGCGTGCATCGCCTGCGCGTCATACGCGGTGTGCACCCTGTCCTGGTCGAACGGCACCACCTCGGAGATCTCGACCGGCCACGGCACGATGTGCACGTCGATACCCAGGGCGGCCAACTGCGCGCGGTATTCGCGGTAGAAGTCGGCCACACTTCGCGGGGCGAGCGTCATCCGGCGATGGGCGCCCGTCGTCAGCTGGATGTCGAGCGCGTGTGCGACGAAGTCGAAGCTGACCTCGACGCCGATGCCGCGGTAGGGCATCAACGACGTGGTCAGGCCCCGCCCGTTGACATACAGCGGGATGCCCCACCAGTGGTTGAGGGGCGGTGCGAGCGCGAGCCGGGTCTTGCCGACGATCTGCGTCCAGAGTTGGACCGTGTCGCGCGTCGGTTGCCAGTCGGTGATCGGGAGAGCCGGCCAGCCGGCCCGCACGACCTGGGATTCCGCCACTCCCGAAGCCTAGGCCGGATGATCGAGACGCGGCCGGGCGTACGGCGTAATCGTGCTATATTGGCGCGGTTGGAGTTTTGATTCCCTCGACGTTGCCGACGCCTGGCTTGGCTGATCTGAATGGCAACGTAAGACTCACCGCTGTCGGCGTCTCGGTCGCGGCGGGTGCACTCCACCCACACCAATGAGGACCCTGTATGACGCCGAACCACGACCACGCCACGCTGTTCGTCGCGCCGGCCGACGCGCCGGAGGCCGATGCCGCCGCCAGCACCCCGGGCCCGGCCGCCGACGACGGCGTCGAGGCGATGCGGCAACTCCGCGATCCCTTCGCGGTGCAGCCGGCACCGGCAGCCACACCGGCCGATCGGCCGATCCGCCACTAACTCTATCTAGATAGAGTTGCGCCGTGACCAGATCTCGGCGCCCTTCCCCGCAGACCGTCGCGGTGCTGTCTGCCCTCGCGGCCGACCCGTCCCGCTGGCGGCATGGCTACGACCTCGGGCAGGAGGTCGGCCTCAAGGCCGGCTCGCTCTACCCGATCCTGATCCGCCTCAGCGACCGCGGTCTGCTCGAGTCGAGCTGGGAGACCGAGCCGGAGCAGGGCCGCCCGGCCCGCCATCTCTACCGGCTGACCGACGCGGGCCTCGCCCTCGCCGCCGAGGCCGCTTCCTCCACCGAGCCGGCCGCCCAACCGCGCCAGGCGCCACAACCGCGCGGTGCGTGGTGAACCCCTCCGACCGGCTGCTGTCGGCCGCCCTGCGCGCACTGCCGCGCGAGCGCGACGAATGGGGCCGGGCGATGCGGGCGGAACTGACCGCCGTCGACTCCGGCGCGGAGCGCTGGCGTTTCCTGCTGGGTTGCCTGCGCGTGATCATGCTGCGGCCTGGCGACGCGTGGACGGCGCGCCTGGTGCGGCTCGCATGCTGCGGTGTCCTGGCCGGCACGGTGGCCGGCATCGTCGCGGGCATCGCATCGTCGGCCAACCCGGGCCAGAAGCTGCGCGAGGGCGGCTGGATCCTGACCCTGCTGATCGGCACCTACCTGTTCGGCTTCCTGGCCGTGACCTCCCGCCGCTGTGCGGCGACCACCCGGGTGCTGTTGATCGGCGGCGGCGCCGGGCTGGCCATCGTCGCCGCCGCGGCGGTGTTGATGTTCGCCGCGCCGCCGGTGCCGCGCAGCGTCGGGCCGGCGGTGCTGCTGGTCGCGCTGGGCGCGCTCGGCGCCGCGGCGCTGGCCCAGCGCCCGCACGACGACCGGGCGGCCGCGCTCGCCGGCCTGTTCGCCGCGACGGTCGGCGCGCTAGGCATCGTCATCCTGGTCGACGTCATCGCCAGCGCCGGCCCCGCCGACCTGATCCCCCTCGTCGTACCGGTGACATTGCCACCGGCGGTCCAGGTGTCCGAGAGCCGCATCGAACTGGTCGACCCCTACATCGCCCTGCTGTTCCTGGGCGCACTGGTGTCCGGTTTCCTGGGCGCGGCGGCGCTGGGGACCCGGCGGCGCACCTACAGCTGAGCGGCCGGGCGGCGGAACGCCATCCAGGCGATGGAGGAGCGCAGCGGCGCTCGCGTCGTCCGGGCCCTGGTGCCGTCAGGTGGCGGGCCAGTTCGGCGTCGATCGTGCCTACCTCGAGCCTGGCCGCGTTGATCAAGACGTACGGTGTTCCGGTGGCGCAGTCGGACGGAAACCCGTTGGCGGCGGCCTTGACCGCCGGCGACGAGGTGCTGTTGCTCGGCCTGACGCCGCCGCGGGAGAGTGTCGCGGCGGACGAGGCGGCTCGGATCGCCGAAGTGACCCTGGGCCGGCTGGCCGGGGTCGACCTCGACGGGCTGGTGCTCTACGACATCGACGACGAGGGCGACCGCAACCCGCAGCGGCGGCCCTTCCCCTACCTGCCGACCATGGATCCCGCCGCCTATCACGCCGGCCATCTGGCGGGCTGGCGGCGGCCGGTGGTGATCTACCGCTGCGTCGGCAAATATCCGGCCGCCGAGCTGTCGCGCTGGCTGGGCGGGCTCGACGCCGACCAGGTGATGACGGTGTTCGTCGGGCCGTCGTCGTCGACGAAACCGGTGCGGACCCGGCTCGACGAGGCACACGCGCTGCGCGACCGCCTCCGGCCCGACCTGAACCTTGGTGGCGTGACCATCACCGAGCGCTACACGCGACGCGGCGATGAGCACCTGCGGATGCTGGCCAAGCAGGAGCGCGGCACGTCGTTCTTCATCTCGCAGGTGGTCTACCACGTCGACGCGACCAAGAGCCTGTTGTCGGACTACTTCTACGCCTGCACCGAGCGTGGCGTACGCCCGCGCCCGGTGCTCTTCACGCTCTCCGTCTGCGGCTCGCTCAAGACGCTGGCGTTCCTGCGCTGGCTGGGCGTCGACATCCCGCGCTGGCTGGAGAACTCGCTCAGCCGCTCGCCGGACCCGTTGACCGAGTCCTACCAGCAGTGCGTCGCCAACGCCCGCGAGCTGGCCGCCTTCTGCCGCCGGCTGGGTATGCCGTTCGGCTTCAACGTCGAGAGCGTCTCGATCCGCAAGGCCGAGATCGAAGCGTCGATCCAACTCGCCAAGGAAGTGCGGACGCTGCTGCGCTGACCGGCCCTTATGCCGCCGCGACGGCGGGGACCGGGGCGGCGGCGGTCTTGGGCTCGCCGAACCGGAACTTCACGTCTGGCATGCGCCGCAGGCTCCAGATGCCCCAGGCCGCGCAGATCGCCACCATCACCGCGGTGAGGACGCCGCTGAACAGGCCGCGGGACAGCAGGGCGGCATCGAGGCCCATGTGCAGGAACCCGAGGCTCATCCCGGCGTCGATCAGCCGGCCGAGGCCCCACAGCGCTGCGGTCTGGGTGAACACCCGGCGCATGCCCTTGTGGTGCAGGAGGTGCACCGGCAGCGAGACGAAGTCGCGGGCGAGCCGCATCGTTATCGGTCTGCCGAACATCGCGCTGAGCAGGAACAGGGCCGCCATGAAGAGTGAGGCGATCACCGGCTGGACCAGGTAGACCAGGGCGCTGGAGAGCACCAGGGCGACCGCGGCCCGGGCGCACAGCGCGCCGGCACAGACCAGGAGCGTGCCGGGGAGGTGCCGGCCGGAGATCCAGCGGATGCTGACGGTCAGCACGCACCAGCCCAGAACCGCCGCGAGCGCCGGCACCAGGCCGGCGGTGTGCAACAGGATGTAGAGCAGACCGGTCGGCACGAGCGCCGTCTCCGCGAAGAGCCGCGCGGCGCGAATCAATGCCGGCTTGAGAGCGCCGACCTCGATGACGTACGGGGTTACAGCGGGGGGTGCATCTTCACAGACAGTCATAGGCCCGGGGGGGATCGGGGATAGGAGCCTCAACGTAACCCAGATTCCTCGGAAGTCCAGAGCCGATGGGTGCCCATTCTTCCGGCGAAATCGGAGGTTTCGCACCGCTCGGCGGCGAACGCGAGGATTTGCGGCTCTTAACTCACCGCATTTGCGGGTTCCTCAGAGGTTTGCGGTGCCAGCCAACTCACAGCAGGTTTCTCCCGGTCCCAAGATCAAGGACCGGTCAGTGGTCGCCGATCTCGCCCGACCAGACCGGGCGCACCTCGACCAGACCGAGTGCGGCTTCCGGGATCTTCGCCGCCCACTCCAGTGCGCGCTCCGGCGACGGGCAGTCGACCAGGTAGAAACCGGCCAGTTGTTCCTTGGACTCGGCGAACGGGCCGTCGGTCGGCAGGCCCAGCGCGGCCAGGGCCTCGGGCTGGCCCCGCAGGCGGGTCGCCGTCGACGGGTCGGCCAGGCGCTCCGACAGGATCAACTCGCCCGCCGCGGCCATCGCCTCGCCCACAGCCAGGTGTTCGGTCATGCCGGCGGCCCGCTGCTCGTCGGTGAAGCTTTCCCAGATCGCCCGCGAGCGCGGATTGCCGTACACCATGATCAGATATTTCATGGTCTTCAGTGTGGCGCGCTCCAGCGCTCGCGGTAGCAGACTGAGGCCGTGAGCCGAGAAGCGTTTCGGGCGGCGCGGGACTATCTCCTCGACGTCGCCGACGACTACGAGCGGGCGTACGCCGAATTCCGCTGGCCCGCGCTCGACGAGTTCAACTGGGCGCTGGACTGGTTCGACCCGATGGCTGAGGGCAACGACGACCCCGCCCTGTGGATCGTCGAAGAAGACGGGTCGGAGGCCAAGCGGTCGTTCCGGGAGCTGAGCCGGGGTTCCAACCGGGTCGCCAACTGGCTGCGCGACGAGGCCGGGGTCAACCGGGGCGACCGGGTCATCGTCATGCTCGGCAACCAGGTCGAGCTCTGGGAGACGATCCTGGGCTGCGCCAAGCTCGGCGCGGTGATCATCCCGGCGACGCCGCTGCTCGGGCCGGCCGACCTGCGCGACCGGTTGGACCGCGGCGGTGCCCGGCACGTGATCACGACGACCGGCTCGACCGGAAAGCTGGCCGACGTCGCGGGCGACTACTCCCGGATCGCGGTGGGCGGCGACGCACCGGCGGGGTGGCTCGACTACACCGCCGCCGCCTCCGCGTCGGACGCGTTCACCGCCGACGGGGTGACCCGGGCCGGCGATCCGCTGCTGCTCTACTTCACCTCCGGGACCACGGCGCTGCCGAAGCTGGTGGAGCACACCCACGCGTCCTACCCGGCCGGTCACCTGTCGACCATGTACTGGATCGGCCTGCGCCCCGGCGACGTACACCTCAACATCTCGTCGCCGGGTTGGGCCAAGCACGCCTGGAGCAATGTCTTCGCGCCCTGGAACGCGCAGGCCTGCGTGTTCCTCTACAACTACAGCCGGTTCGACGCGACCGCGCTGATGGCCCAGATGGACCGCTGCGGCGTCACCACCTTCTGCGCACCGCCGACGGTCTGGCGCATGCTGGCCCAGGCCGACCTGCGCAAGCTGGCCACGCCGCCGCGGGTGGCGGTCGCCGCGGGCGAACCCCTCAACCCGGAGATCATCGAGCAGGTACGCCGCGCGTGGGGCCTGACCGTCCGCGACGGGTTCGGGCAGACCGAGACCACCGTGCAGATCGCCAACACACCCGGCCAGCCGGTGAAGCCGGGTTCGATGGGCCGGCCGCTGCCGGGGTACGTCGTGGCCCTGGTCGATCCGATCAGCGGCGAGCCGGGCGACGACGGCGAGATCTGCCTCGACCTGGCGCACCGACCGCTCGGGCTGATGGTGGGCTACCACGGCGATCCGGAGCGCAACGCGGAGGCGATGTCCGGCGGTTTCTACCACACCGGCGACGTCGGTTCGCGTGACGCCGACGGCTACATCACCTACGTCGGGCGGATGGACGACGTGTTCAAGGCGTCGGACTACCGGATATCGCCGTTCGAGTTGGAGAGCGTCCTGATCGAACACCCGGCGGTCGCGGAGGCCGCGGTGGTTCCCTCGCCCGACCCGGTGCGGCTGGCCGTGCCGAAGGCGTTCGTGGTGCTCGCACAGGGCTGGGCGCCCGACGCCGAGACCGCGGCGGCGATCTTCGCCTATTGCCGCGAGCACCTCGCGCCGTTCAAGCGGGTCCGCCGGATCGAGTTCGCCGAGCTGCCCAAGACACTGTCCGGGAAGATCCGCCGGGTCGAGCTGCGGACCGGCGACCACGACCGCTACGCCAACGGCGGGCGGCCGGCTACCGAGTTCCGCGAGGACGACACCCGGGTGACTTGACCGTTTTAAGCTGTATGCCCGTTCTCCCGGTCGCCGGAAAGGGCAGGCATGCATGCGTTTCTGGCCCGCCTCGGGCGCTGGTGCGCCCGCCGGCACTGGGTCGTCATCGCCGCGTGGGTGGTGCTGCTGGTGGGGCTCGTGGTCGGCAACAACCGGTGGGGCGGCGACTACGTCAACGACTACACGGTGCCGGGCAGCCAGTCCGAGAAGGGCACCCAGGTCATCTCGGCCGAGTTCCCGGGGCAGAGCACGTTCGTGGGTCAACTCGTCTTCCAGTCGCCGCCCGGCACGACCGTGGCCGCTTCGCAGGCCGCCGTTGACCAGTCGTTCGTCAACGCCGGTCAACTCCCCCACGTGGTCAGCGCGGCCAGCCCGTTCGCCACCAGCCCGCCGACGGTGTCGCCGGACGGCACGATCGCCTACGGCAACATCGACTACGACATCTCCACCGACACCCTCGGCCAGACCTACCTCGACCAACTCGACAGCGCGGTCGCGCCGGCCCGGGCCGCCGGGCTGACCGTCGAATACGGTGCTGCCGCCGGGCAGATCGCCAAGGGCACCAACGACATCGCGTCCGAAGTGGTCGGCGTCGTGGTGGCCTTCGTGCTGCTCTTCTTGATCTTCTTCTCGGTGGTCGCGGCGCTCGTCCCGCTCGTCTCCGCGGTGTTCTCGGTGCTCGGCGCACTCTCGATCATCGGGCTGCTGGCCGCGGCGTTCACCTTCCCGACCACCGGGCCGACCCTGGCGACGCTGCTCGGCCTCGGCGTCGCCATCGACTACGGGCTGTTCCAGGTCGCGCGGCACCGGGAAGACCTGACGGCGGCCAACGACTACGTGCGGGCGGCCGGCAGCGCCAACACGCACTCCGGGATGGCGATCCTGGTCGCCGGCACCACGGTGATCATCGCGATGCTCGGCCTCTACATCGCCGGCCTGCCGTTCATCAGCGCGCTCGGCGTGTCCGCGGCGATCGCGGTGGCGATGACGATGGTCGCCGCGCTCACGCTGATTCCGGCCTTCCTGGGGCTCAGCGGGCGCACGATCCGCTCGATGCGCCACGAGCGGCCCGCGGAACCGGGCGGCGACCCGGTGACCCACCCGGCGCACGAGCAGGGCGCGTTCGCCCGCTGGGGTCGCTACGTCAGCAAGAAGCCGTGGCCATGGGCGCTCGCGGCGGTAGCGGTGCTGCTGGTGATCACGATTCCGTTGATCTGGATCGACTTCGGCCAGCTCGACCCGGGCACCGACCCGACGAGCGACAGCGACCGCCGGGCGTACGACCTGATCGCCCAGGGTTTCGGTCCCGGCGCCAACGGCCCGTTGACCGTGGTTGTCTCGATCCCGCCCGGCGCCGACCCGCAGACCCTGTTGACCAGCACGCAGCTTGCGCTGGAGCAGCAACCCGGTGTTGCCTCGGTGACGCCGCCGCTGGTCAACCCGCAAGGCAACACGGCGATCATCAACGTCGTCCCGACCACCGGCCCGCGCGACCAGGCGACCACCGACCTGGTGCACCGGGTCCGCGACGACGTGCTGCCGACCGTGCCGGCGGCGACCTACCTGACCGGGCAGACCGCCAGCTACGACGACTTCACCGCGCGCACCGTCGAGCGGCTGCCATGGCTGATCCTGGCCGTCGTGGTGCTCTCGCTGCTGCTGCTCACCACGGCGTTCCGTTCGCTGGTGATCGGCATCCAGGCCGCGCTGATGAACCTGCTGTCGGTCGGCGCCGCCTACGGCGTGATCGTCGCGGTCTTCCAGTGGGGCTGGGGAGCGTCCTGGATCGGGGTCGACATGCCGCTGTCGATCCCGGCCTACGTACCCATGATCATGTTTGCCGTCGTCTTCGGCCTCTCGATGGACTACGAGGTCTTCCTCATGTCCCGGGTGCACGAGGCCTACCTGCGCACCAGAGACACCCGGCGCAGCGTGGCACTGGGCATCGGCGCGACGGCCCGGGTGATCACGACCGCGGCACTGATCATGATCGTGGTGTTCATCAGCTTCGTCGCCGACCCGGACCCGACGATCAAGATGCTGGCCGTCGGCATGGCCGTCTCCGTGCTGCTCGACGCGAGCATCGTGCGGATGATCCTGGTCCCGGCGATCCTTGCGATCCTCGGCGACCGGGCCTGGTGGATCCCCCGCTGGCTCGACCGCATCCTGCCGCGCCTCGACATCGAGGGCGAGCAACCGGAGGCGCCGGAACTCGAAAGCACACACCGATGAGCCCGCGCCGGCCCAGCTGGCCCGCGGTGATCGAGCCGATGCTGGCGACACCGGGCGAGATCCCCAAGACACCCGGCTGGGCGTACGAGTTCAAGTGGGACGGCGTCCGCACGGTCGCCTACACCGACGGCGGCGGTGGGATCCGGCTGATGTCGCGCAACGACCTCGACGTCACGGCCAGCTATCCGGAGTTGGCCGTGGTCGCCGACCTGGTCGGCCGCCGCCGCGTAGTGCTCGACGGCGAAATCGTCACCTTCGACAAGCACGGCGTCTCGTCGTTCTCGTCGCTGCAACGCCGGATGCACGTCGTCGACCCGAGCCGGGCGCTGGTCTCCTCGACCCCCGTCGTGTACGGCGTCTTCGACGTGCTGTTCCTCGACAAGCCGCTGATAGGCCGGCCGTGGCACGAGCGCCGCGCCGTGCTCGAGGACCTCGGCATCGACGAGCAGCCGGTGCTGGTCGCACCCTTCTTCGAGACCGACCCGGACGCCGTGATGGCCACGGCCCGCGAACGCGGCCTGGAGGGCGTGGTCTCCAAGCGGACCGACGGCACCTACCACCCGGGCCGGCGCTCTCCGGTCTGGCGCAAGACCCCGTTCATCCAGACCACCGAGGTGGTGGTGGTCGGCTGGAAGCCCGGCGGGGGCCGGCGGGCGGGCACGATCGGCTCGCTCGCCCTGGGCGCCTACGACGAGCAGAACGCGTTGACCTACTGCGGCGGCGTCGGCACCGGCTTCACCGACGACATGCTGGCCGAACTGCTCGCGCTGCTCACCCCCTTGGAGACGGACCGCTCGCCGCTGGCACACCAGATCCCGACGGCGGACCGGCGCGGGGTGCGCTGGGTTCGGCCGACGGTGGTCGGGGAGGTGGTCTTCCGCTCGGTGACGCCGGACGGCCGCTTACGCCACCCGGCCTGGCGCGGCCTGCGCCCCGATCGCCGCCCGAAGGAGGCCCGCCTCCCGCGCCCCTGAAACCAGACCGCGCGCGTCTCCCACCGCCCCATCAACCTGTCATGGCACCCCCGGGTGGGCCGGCCGCGATCCGGTCGCGGATCTGGGTCATTCGCTCGGCGTTGTGGTGTGGCATCTCCCAGCGCGACTCCAGCCACCACGTCGCACCCGCCGCGGCCCACTCCGCGACGATTGCCGCCGAGGCCGGGTCAGCCCCGGTCGTCTCACCCTCCGCGATCAGGTCGAACCCAGCAGGCACACCCCGCGCGGCCAGCCAGCCCCGGACCGACCGCGCCCCGCCCGGACCACCGCCCTCGCCCTCGAACTCCGGAATCACCCCGTCGCAGCGCAGCGCCCGCCGCATCGACCGCGGCCGGGGCCACCGCGCCACCACCCAGATCGGGATGCGCGGCCGCGTCGGGCGGACCACCTCGGCCAGGTCGTCGCGCGCGCACTCGTAGTCGTAGTGCGCGCCATGAAAGCTGGTCGAGCCGGCCCACAGAGAACGGATCAGGTCGATGCCCTCGTCGAGCCGCGCCGCTCGGTCGCGGCGGTCGACCACCTCGCCCGTGTCGGGCAGGTCGGTCTCGAGCGCGCCGAGCCCCACGCTCAGGATCGCCCGGCCGCCGGAGAGCTGGTCGAGCGTCGCCACCTGGCTGGCCACCTTCCACGGGCGGCGCCAGGGCAACGGGGTGAGCATGGTGCCGAGCTGGACCCGGCTGGTCACCATCGCCATCGCGGACAGCAGCGACCAGGCGTCGACGCCGTAGGCCGCCTCCCACACGAACACCGCGTCCCAGCCGGCCCGCTCCGCGAGGACAGCCTGCGAAACCTGCGCGTCTGCCGGGCCGCCGGGCAGAATCACCCCGTACCTCATGCTGGCATTGATAGCAGTGGGGTCCGACGAAACTTGACCCTCGACCAGGTTGAGGCACCAGGGTTCCGGGATGTGGAGAGCGACATGCGGAGCATCGGCGAGACCGCGCGGGCCAGCGGCCTGAGCGTCAGCGCCCTGCGGTTCTACGACCGCGCGGGCGTGCTGGTGCCGGCGCTGGTCGATCCGGAGAACGGCTACCGCTGGTACACCGACGCGCAGGTCGACCAGGCCCGCCTGGTCGCCGGCCTGCGCCGGGTCGGCATGCCGATCGCCGAGATCACGGCGGTGCTCGGCGCCGAACCGGCGACCGCGCACCGGCTGCTCGACCGGCACCTGGGCCGCCTCGAGACCGGCCTCGCCGATGCCCGCCGCGAGCTCTCCCGCGTTCACGCCCTTCTCGACACGCAGGAGAACCCGATGACCACCGTGACCCTGACCGCCGCCGTCCTGGCTGCCGCGTTCGACTCCGTCCGCTTCGCCGCCAGCGCCGACCCCGAGGTGCCGATGCTCGGCGGCGTCCTGATCGACGCCGAGCCCGGCGCGGTGACCTTCGTGGCCACCGACCGCTTCCGGATGGCCGTCCATCGCGAGAGCGCCGAGGTCGCCGGCCCGGCCGGCCAGCTGATCGCACCGACCGCCTGGGTCGATCGGCTGCGCGAGCGCCTCGACAAGACCGAAAACGTCACCCTGCGGCTCGACGGCGCCGAGATCGAGGCGGCGGGCGAGGGCTGGACGATCAAGGACAAGGCGCTGGCGTACGACTACCCCGACTACCGCCGACTCGTCGAGGCGCGGATCGGCGACAGCCCACGCCGCGCCCCGGTCGACCCGGCGGCGCTGCGGGCGTCGCTCGCCGCACCGACCGCGCCCCGGGTCGTCCGCCAGCACGACGGCGTCGACCACGACCTCGCGGTGCTGACCATCAAGGAAGACGGCGGCGTCGACCTGGTCGGCGAGGAGGAATGGAACGACGAGCACGTGGCCGTCAATCGCGGCTTCCTGCTCGAAGCCCTGGGCGCCGGTGGCGACGGCCAACTGGTGCTCGAACTCGACGGCCCGATCCGCCCGCTCGCGATCCGGCGCCCGGCCGACGACCGCGGCTTTTCGCTGATCATGCCGGTCAAGGCCTGACGGGTTGGCGCGCCGGGCATCGCCCGGCGCGCATTTCCCGGCGTCCCATTGATGCGACAGTCCAATCGCGAACGACCCGATTCGGCGATGCGTTCGCCCTCTGTTCGTCAGATAGAGTCCGGTCATGGCCCGCCCAGGTTCGTCCCGGTGTCGGGCCCTTAGCGCGGTCGCTGTTTTCGGTTTTTCCCTCGTGCCCGCCACACCACTGCCGACACCGGTCGACGACGGTTCGCTGGTTTTCTGTCTAGATCATCAAATCGATCTCGTACGCGCCGCGATAGCGCTCGACCGCGGCACCCGGGCCGAACTGCCCGACCAGATCCGGGTCGGTCCGCGCGATCTGCACATCAGCGAATGGCGCGAGCAATATCCCGCCGATTTCGCCCGCAGTTGCGCCGCACTGCGCGCCGCCGGCCCGGCCGCCGACAGCCCCGCCCCGGCCCAGGCGGCCCGCCCGAGCACGCCGAGCCCCTGGTTCGCGTCGGTCACCACGCTGACCGCCACGCTCGTCGGCGCCCTGCTCACCTTCCTGGTCACCCGGTCCCGCGACCACGTCGCCGAGCGCCGTCAAGAGGCCAGCGACCTGCACACCGCGGTGCAGGCGTTCGAGTCGGTGGTGCGGCGCTACACGCACGGCTGGCTCAAGAAGGCCACCGACGCGCCCTCGGCGCCCCAGGTGATCGAGCGCGCGGTCGACCTGCAGACCAAACTGCGCCGCATTCACCAGGCACGGCCGCAGTGGCCGGAGCCGACCGAGGTGCTGGCCCGGCTCGACGCGGAGCCGTTGGGCGGATATCTGATCGACACCGAGGCATGGAAGGCAGCTGATCAAGAACTCCGAGTGGAACGGGGGGACCGCATCTTCGGCTCACTTGCCAATCTCACCCGTGATGCCGACCATATTGCTTATCGGCATCAGCATCCACGGCACTACAAGCAGCCGGAGCAACGGCCGGCCACCCCGGAGATCGGATGAACCCGTTTCTCGTTCCCGGTTGCGTCAACGCGCGGACTCCCCTCAACCCCGGCGTGCACGGAACCCACGAGGATTACGCCGACGTTGATCACACCGAACGACAGTTCGTGGCTTTCCAGGAAGACTTCGAGAAGGGTGACGGAGTCCTGCGTGACGGCCGGCTGGTGGTGGTCAGCGGTCCCTACGGCAGCGGCAAGACCGCGCTGGTCAACCGCTGTGTCAAATGGCTCGACGCGAAGGTTCGCAAAGGCAACCGCCACCCCGTGGTCGTCGACCTGCGCCGCGACCGGCTCGACCGGGGCGAGGTCACCAAACGGATCAAGTTCATCGCCGGCCGGCTCGTCGACGACCTGCGCACCCGCGGGCTGCTGGAGATCGGCGGCGAGGTCGCGCAGCGCATCGACGAACCGGACCGGATGTTCCCGATCCTCAGCCAGGTCCTCGGCGAGAACACGTTCCTGGTCATCCTGCTGCCGCCCTCCGGCGACCTGGTCGGCGAGCTGATCGAATACGCCCGCTTCGCCCGTGGCAAGCTGCTGTTCTTCGCCGAGACCGCCTACTGGGGAAGCCTGCGGGAACGCCGCGGTGAGTTCCACACCGCCGGTGGCGCACCGCCCCTGTTCCTGGAGCTGGGCCCGCTGGCGGCCGGCGACGGTGACACGTTCTGGGAGTTCCGGCTCGAGCGCTTCCGGGCCTACGGCACCTGGCCACACGGCGACGGGCCGCCCCGGGTCGCCGAAAACAAGCTGAAGAGCCTGGTCAGCCAGCGCCCGATGTCGATCGGTGAGCTACAGCTGGTGTTGCACGCCCTCTGGGAGCTGCTGCGCGCCGAGGCCACCCAGCCCGAGTGGATCTCCGACGAACACTTCTGGCGGGCCTACAACATGCTCTACGAGTCCGGGACCGGTGACCGATGACGACGCCGCAGGCGGGGTTCGCCAACCCGTTCCCCTCCACCGCCAACGCCTCGGGCCAACCGGTCGACCCCGAGGTGGCCGTCCACACGCCGGCGGTGACCACGGCGACCGCGTTGTTCGACGCGTTCCTGCGCGGCGGCCAGCAGGGCGAGGTGCTCGCGGTGATCGGCGGCGCCGGCACCGGCAAGACCTACCTGTCCGGCGTCCTGCGCGGGATGGCCGACCAGGCGGAGCCGCCGGTGCGGTCGTTCTACGCCCAGGTTTCCGCCACCTCGTTCCACGGCGTGCTCGGTTCGTTCGTACGGGCCGTCAAGCGCGACGAGTCGACCGTCCGCGCCGGGGTCCGGCACCTTTTCGCCCAGGTGGTGGCCGACGCCCTGGGCGACTCCGACCTCGGCCGCAACATCGGTTCGCAGCTGCGCGCCGGCCAGCTCGACCCGGTCACCCTGGTGCAGCGGATGCGGCTCGACCGCAGCGCCTATCTGGAGACCCTGACCGCCCGGTTGGAGCAGCTCACCGACCATCCGGGCATCGCGACCGCGCTGACGCTGCTGCTGCGGCCGGGCTTCGACCACGCGGTCTGGACCTGGCTGGCCGGCGGCGAGCCGGCCGGCGTCCTGCGCGACCGGCGGATCACCGCGGCGCTCGACACCGACGCCGACGCGCTCCAGGCGATGGGCGCCCTGATCTCGGTCGTCTGCGCGCCCGGCCGCAAGCTGCTGCTCACCTTCGACGAGCTGGAGCGCACCTTCCGCGGCGACCTGCCGCTGACCGAGGAGACCACGACCGCGCTGCGCCGGTTCCTGGCCAGCGCGGTCAACGCGGGTGCGTTCGTCGTGCTGTCCGGGTTCATGTCATTCCTGGAAAACGTGCCCGACGATGTCCGCGACCGGATCGGCCCGACCATCCAGACCTCGCCGTTCCAGCCCGAAGACATCCAACAGCTGGTCAGCACGAGCCGCGAAACCGTCAGCCACGACGCGGTCGCGCCGCCGCCGTTCAGCCCCCAGGTGGTCGAGCATCTCGCTGACCTGACGGCCGGCGTACCCCGGCTGATCGTCGATCTGTCCCATCGCCTCGTCCGCGCGACGCGACCGACCACACCGACCATCGACGAGGCCACGATCGAGACGGCCGCCCATGCCTACGTCGAGGAGCGACACGGCGCCTACTTCGCCGAGGAGGTGGAGCGCGCGCTCACCGAGCAGGGCTGCAAGGTCGTGCCCAACGACTACGTCGACGAGAGCCCGGACTCGCATGTCGACTTCTGGGTCTCCGAGTCCGACTCCGGCGACGGCTGCGCGATCCTGGTCGCCGAAAACGTCATCAGCACGGCCGACTTCAACCGGCAGCGCGACCGGATCCTCACGGTGAAACGGCGCCGGCCGACCAGCGAGATCCTCGTGGTGGTCAAGGGTTTCCTCGCGCAGGGCGCCGCCCGCGTGCTGACCGACCTGACCGGCCGGCGACCGCTGGTCGCGCAGCCCGGTCGCATCGGCCGCGACCTCGGCCGCACGGCCAAGGCGATCCTGGCCTCGCTGGAGACGCGCGACCCGGTCGAGCGGGTCTCCAACCAGCTCGTGAAGCTGGGCCGCGACCAGGCCAACATGCAGTCCTACGTCGCGCAGCTCGCCCTGTCGATGAACGAGATCCGCACCACCAACGAGCGCCACCTGGCCGAGATCATCGACCGCCTCGCACCACCGTCGCCGGCCGTCGAGCCGGGCGCGCCCGCGCAGCTGCCGCCGGCGGTCGAGGCCATGCTCGACGACGCGCTGCACGTGCTCGCCGAGCTGCTCGGCCGGGTCGACACGCTGTTCACCGACTCGCTGCACGTCGCGCCCGACCGGGCCCGCGACACCCGGATGGCGCTGCGGTCGCGGCTCCGGCAACGCAACACCTCGGCCGCCGCCGGCGTCGTGGTGCTGCTGCAGCGGCTGATCAGCGCGTTCGGAGCAGAACTGCGGCTCTGGTACGCGCAGGAGATCCCGAAAGGCCAGGCCGGCCGCGACACCCGCCAGCTCGACGCGCTCTGCCAGACCTACTCGGTGGCCTGCGAATATCTCCCGCTCTTCCAGCTCGACGAGTTGCGGCACGTGACCGCCCGGTTCGCCGGCGACGTCGACGAGATCCCGACCGAACGCAGCGCCGAGATCCGCGCGTCGGAGCTCTTCGGCAACCTCGCCGGCCGGGTGCAGGCCGAGTTGACCGGCCCGACCGCCGTCCGGCGGCGCTAACCCACCTCGGTCAGCCGGCCACACAGCTCGGCGAAGCGGTCTTCGACGCTGGCCACATAGGCCTGCACCAGGGTCACGCCCAGCACCTGGCGGCCGTCGCCGAGCCAGCGGGTGATCACCGCGCCGTCTTCGATGTTGAGCACCACCGCCCGGGCGCCGCGGCCCAGCACCGGGTAGACGAGTCGGCGCAGGTCGCGCAGGTCGCCCTCCAGATCGGTGTGGAACCCCCAGTAGACCCGGCGCAACCGGGCGGGCGAGGTGTCGCCGTGTGTCTCCGGCAACTCGAGGCCGCCGAAGCAGTCGACCGCGAACGCGGTGCCGTCGTTGCCCTGGTAGAGCACGTACTGCAGCCGCTCGTCGACCGACTCGCGGCAGATCGACAGCAGCCCGGCGGGTGCGTTGCCGGTGACCACCGGGCTGCCGACCGGCGGACGCAGCGACGCGCTGGGTGCGATGGGCTGGAAGCCGCCCGGATTCTGGTCGCTGAGCTCGAACAGCTCGCGGGCCTCGGCGGCCAGCCCGGCCAGCGCCCGGTCGACCTCCTGCACCTCTGGCGAGACAGCGAAGCTCAGGTCTCCGGCCAGGCGCTGGTCGCGCAGGCAGAAGCCGATCAGATGACCGCGGCGCGGGATGGTGTAGGCCAGCACGGCACCGGCCGACGTCTCCAGCACGAGCCGCAGCAGTGCGCCGGTGCGCGCCAGTTGCAGCTTGTCGTGCAGGTCGAGACAGGAGCCGACGACACCCTGCGCGGCGAGCCGGGCCTGCTTGCGGCCGCGCCCGTCGACGTCGGTCTGGTCGATCGAGAACCTGCGGTCACCGTCGACGATCAGGCTCAGGTGGGTCAGGTTGGGTATCCGCCGGGCCAGGTCGGCCGCCGAGAACAGCAGTTCGTGTTGCTCGTCGCCGAGCGGCGGGTCGATGTGGACGCTCTCGAACGCCGACAGGGTCACCTCACACCTCCGGCACGTCGATGTCGATCAGCAGGGAGAGCGGCACGGCACGGCGGCCGCCGCTGAGGTATTCGGCCGCCGCCCGGGTGTAGGGGTGGCCGGCGCCGAGGAACTCTTCGCACAGCGCGAACGTCTCGCGGGAGACCGGGTCGCCGCCCCGCTCCGACATGCCGGCCAGGTTGAGCCGGGCGGCGAGCACCCAGGGATGCACGTCGCCCAACCGCGCGGCGAGCCCTTCGGCCGCCCGGCCGGCCTGCGCCAGCGCCAGGTCGTTGCGGCCGGCGCTCCACAGCACCAGCGCCACGTCGGCCCGGCAGACCTCCACGAACGGGTGGCCCTCGACCAACCCGTCGGTGTAGAGGTCGAGGCACTGGCGCGCGAGGTCGAGCGCGTCTTCCCACTCGGCCAGCCGGAACAGGTCCATCGCCAGGCTGAGCATGCCGGCCTGGGTGCGCGGGTGGTCGAAGCCGAACGTGTGCCGATAGCCGTTGACCGCGTCGGTGTTGAGCTGGCGGGCGACCGCGTAACGGCCCAGCCGCCGCTCGGCCACCGCCAGATGGCCCTTGATCCGCAGCACGTCGGGGTGGCTGGCCGACTGGAACTTGCGGATCCGGTCGAGCGCACCGTAGAGCCGGCGGCTGGCCTCCCCGTAGCGACCCAGTTCGCGCTGGAAGCCGGCCGCCGCGGCCATCGACCACCAGGTCAACGGGTCGTCAGGGCCGAAGAGCGCCTCCCGCCGGGTCAGCGTGTCCTGCTCGTGGAAGTAGGCCCGCTCGGGATAGCCGGCGAGGAAGTAGGAGTTCGCCAGGTTGTGGCTGGCCTGCAGGGTCTGCGAGTGGTCGTCGCCCAGCAGGTCGCGGAACTGGTGCCAGGTGCTCTGGTCTTGCACGAGAGCCTCGGCGAACTGGCCCAGCCCGCGCAGGTCGCCGCTCATCCCGCGGCGGGCGGTCAACACCCGCACCGAGCGCGAGCCGAGGTCTTTGAGCGCGACGCTGAGCAGCAGTTCGTCGGCGGCCAGCGACTCGCGCGGCCGGCCCATCTGCCGCTGCAGGTCGGCCCGGTAGGTCGCGAGCTGGATGGTGAGCGACTCGCGCGGCGCGTCGCCGGCCGTCCAGGCGTCGAGCGCGGTCTCGACCTGGGCCAGCCGCTGCGCGCGGACGACGGCGTCGTCGTCGTCGGACGTCCAGCGCAGCTGGGCCAGCACCCAGCGACGCACCGGCCACTCGGGCGAGACCAGCGCGCCGGACGGCACCAGGTGGTGCCGCAGCTCCGCGAGCACCTGGCCGTCCTGCAACCGGCCGGCGGCGAACCCGGCGAGGCCGCGGCAGACCTGTTCGCGGCGGCGGTCGAGCTGGTCGGCCGGGATGGCCTTGCGCACCATCGTGCGCACCAGACCGTGCATCTGCAGGTCGGAGTCGGTCCCCCAGAAGACCGAGAAGATCTCCATCCGCTGGCCGAGCCAGATGACCTGATCGAGGTCGGCCGGCTCGTCGAGCAACGCCCGTGGGTCGATGCCGGCGGCCGCGGCCAGCTGCTCGACCATCGCCGGCCAGCGCAGCAGCGACAGGGTCACCCGGGCCGGGTCGAGGTAGCAGCAGAGCTCGGCGACCCGGCGGGTGAGCCGGCCGAGCGGGATCTTGTCGAGCTCTTCCAGCGTGATGCCGACGATCGCGCCGAACGAGGCGCCACCGGCGTCGGCGAGCCGTTCGCGGATCGCGTCGGCCGCCCAGGACGCGGCCTCCGAGGCCGAGCTGCCGGCCCTGACCTCGGTCTCGGCGGCGAGCTGGCGGACCAGGGCGCCGATGAGGTGCAGGCTCAGCGGCGCCCGGCCGGTCGTCTCGATCAGCTTCTCGCCCTCGACGCCGGGCAGCGCGGGTGCGTAGCCGCGCAGGATGGCCACCGCCTCCGCGGCCGTCAGCGGCTTGACGTGGATGTGGCTGTTGCGCGTCGTCCACAGGTCGGGCAGGTTCTCGGCGGCCTGCGGCTGCGCGGTGATCACGATGTGCCCGAAGCCCTCCCGCGGTAACAGGGCGGCGAGCGTGTCGACGTCGTCGGCGGCGTCGTAGACGAGCAGGGTACGGCCGGGCCGGGCGGCGCGCAGCGCGTCGAAGGTGGCCGCGACCATGTCGGCCGACGGCTCGACGCCCATCACGTAGCCGAGGCGGGCCAGGCTGGACCGCACGGTCTGCTCGTCGCCGGCCGGGATCCACCAGACGACGTCGTAGTCGTAGGCGAAGCGGTAGGCGTAGGCCTGCGCGATCGCGCTCTTGCCGACGCCGGGCTCGCCGGAGAGCACGACCACGCCGACCGTCTCGGAGGCGACCAGCGCCGACCGGATGTCTTCGAGGTAGGCGTCGCGCCCCACCATCCGGGTGCTGGCCCGGGGCACCGAGAAGAGCTTCTCGCCGGCCGTCGACTCGGCTCGCGGGAACCGCTGGCGGGACTCGCGGCCGGCGATCTCGGAAGCCCGGTCGCCCATGCCGAACGCGGCCAAAAGCCGCTTGAGCGCGTCGGCCTCGATCGGGGTGGTGAGGTCGACGGCGCGGACGGTCGGAAACGCGTCGTGCCGGCTCGGCTCGACGTTGAGCAACACCGTCTCGGTGCCCGGTGAGGCCCGGAGCAGGTCGTTGACCTCGGCCGCGACCGGCGCCGCGGCGAACGCGGCCGAGCCGATCAAAACCAGCAACGACCGCTCGGGACCCTCGAACCAGGCCTGCTCGGTGTTCCACGTGCCGACCGTGAACCCGAGCTGCCGGAGCTGCTCGCCGACCCAGTCGGCCCACGGCCGGTCGGAGGGCGCGTAGGCCAGCACCGCACGGGTGTCGACGTCACGCGCGTCGCCGGTGAGGCTGCGCCGGTAGCGCCGGCGGACCGCCAACGGGATCGGCGGCAGCGAAGGCACCTCGCCGTTGGTGATGAAGTAGACCAGGTCGGCGAACGCCTCGAACGGGCCCACGCTGCGCGGCGACGAAGGCGGGTCGTCGAGCAGGATGCTCAGCGACCAGGCGGCCGGCGCCAACTCGGGCACCTTCACCACGCGTTCGGCGAACGCGGTGCCGAGGCGGCTGAACGCCTGGCGGATCTCGCCGATGGTCTGGCTGGCCCGGGGCAGCACGCGCGCGTCGAACGGCACGGCGGCCGCCGCGGTGCGCCGGGGCCGGCTCGCCGCGTCGCGGATGGCCAGCGCCGACTTGACCGCGTCGCGGATCGGCGCGTATTGCGGCTGGAAGCAGATCACCACCGCGTCGGTGAGGCCGGCGATCAGGTTGGTCTGCGCCTCGGTCGCACCGGTCAGCCCGATCAGGATGACGTCGTATCGGGTGCGCCGCAGCGCGGCCCGGATCTCGCCGCTCGGCAGGCCCTCCAGATCGTCGCCGCGGAGCACCGAGAACGGCCGGCTGGAACCGAGCAGGTCGAGGCTGCCCCGACCGACCGGCAGGATGTATCGACACAACGACAGCGGCTTCTCGATGAATTCGGTGACCAGCCGGGCCGCCTCGGCGTCGAGCAACTCGCTGGGGTCACTCACGCTCATCAAGAATGGATCAAGGAAAGCGCGCACGAGTTCGCCGTCGGTGCCTGTGTCGATCACGAGGACCCGCTTGTCGACGTGGCACAGCGCGACGGCCGTGTTCGCGATTATCCGGGTGACGCCGACCTCGGGACCCGATGCCGCGAACGTGACGATCGTGGGAGCCGCTGAGCCTCGGTCCGTCATCGACTGTCCACCTCGGTCAGGGAGATTCGGGGTCTTCCATTCTCCCGGCGACCATCATGTTCTGGAACCCGTAAAAAGCGGGTGACCCCCCGTCGTTCTCCTGAATTAGCCGACGTAGCGACGAGAGCATCGCCGTTTCCGGCAAATCATCCAGACCTTCGAGTCCCCTGCCCTGGAGGTCTAAAAGATCCGAGATAAGATCGGCGTCCTCAACACCCATACACCGACCACCGCCTTCATCGCCCTCGATCAGGATGAACCGCGCCAGCATAGTCCAATGATCGCGCGGCAACGGCACCCACGACGCACCGCGGAGAGGCGATTCGGACGTGGCGAATCCACCGACCCATCGCGTCAGCCGAGCGACCTTCGCCGCGATCTGCGGTGGCGGTGGCGGGCCCGGCACGATCCGCATGTTGCGGGCCGCCCAACGCAGTAAAACGATCTTGTCGATCGGTGCCGTCGTCGCACTGGCGAAAGAAACGAAACACCCTCGACGGGCATTGACCACCGACGCGTACGCGTTTCTGCGCACCCTTCCGCCGGAGGCCGTCGCCCCCGTCCTGGACTATCCGTCGGTCGGCGCCTGGGCCCTGCGCACCGCACACGCCCTGCACCGCCGCGACCTGGCCACGGCGGAGCCCGACTGGCTCGCGGCCGTCGCGGCCGCCGCGGCCGTGCGTGCGCTGGCCCCCGCCCGACTGCCGGTGCCGGCACCGGCCCGCGGCCACCTGGCGCTGCCGTCGCTCGGTGGGTCGACGGCGCTCGACCCGGCCGCACCGGTCGAGTTGGTCTGCGGCGCCGACGGCGCGGAGTTGGTCAGCGGCGCGCGCCGGGTGCGGGTCGGCGGTCCACACTGGTCACCGCTCCCGACGGTGCGGGCCGTGCACGGCGGGCTCGCCGTCAACCTGCGCTTCGACCACCTCGACGGCGCGCCGGCGCCCGGTGACGCCGACCGGCGTACGGCCGAGGTCTGGCAGTCCCGGGTCGCGCCCGGCTGGCAGGTGCTGGTCGACCGGCATCGGCCCGTCGCGCTCGAGTTCGCCGAGGCGATCAGCGTCCTGGCACCGCTGGCCGATCCCCCGACCGGCACGGTCAGCGCGACCGGGCGACACGCGTTCGGCGCGATCGCGATGTCGACACCGGCCACGCCGCGCTCGGTGGCCGTCACGTTCGCACACGAGTTGCAGCACGCGAAGCTGTCGGCGCTGATGGACCTGTTCCCGTTGGTGTCCGGCGCACCCGGTGGCAGGCACTACGCACCGTGGCGACCCGACCCGCGGCCGCTGATCGGCCTCGTCCACGGCGTCTACGCACACCTGGCGATCGCCGACTTCTGGCGCCGCGAGTTGGCCGGCGGCGGCTCCCTCGCCGAGTTCGAATACGCCCGGTGGCGCGCCGCCGTGCAGGAGACCGCGACCCGCCTGGCCGGCGACGCCAACCTCACCGACCTGGGACGGCGGGTCGTCGACGGCGTGCTCGCCGAGGTCGACGGCTGGCACGAAGAGGTGCGCCCGGCGGCCGCCGCCCAGGCCCGGTCGGCGGCCGACCAACACCGCGACCGCTGGGTCGCGGCGCACGGCCCGATCAGCTAGGCCGGCGCCGGGTCGCTCGCCGCGGGGCGGCGGTGTCGCGCCTTCCCTAGAGAGAGCGCGCCAGCCGGTGGTAGGCAGCGGTCCAGCGAAGCTCCTGCACGAAGCGGCGGACCGTGGTCTCGCCGTCGATCAGGGCCAGCTCGGTGCCGGTCATCTCGGCCAGGTCGTGCACCTCCGCCACGCCGAGGGCCTGGGTCAGCGCCGTGTGGTGTGGACCGCCGGCGATCAGCCAGGCCTCGGCCGCGGTCAGCAGGTCGGGTCGCGGTGTCCAGATTGCCCGGGCCACCGGCAGGTTGGGCAGCGGTTGGTCGGCCGGCACCACCTCGACCTCGTTGGCGACCAGCCGGAAGCGCTCACCCAGGTCGGCCAGGCCGAGCACGACCGCCGGGCCCGGCGCGGCGTCGAAGACCAGGCGGACCGGGTCTTCGCGGCCGCCGATCGACAACGGGTGGATCTCGGCGCGCGGTGTCTCGCCGGCGATCGACGGGCAGACCTCCAGCATGTGTGCGCCCAGCGTGCGCTCGTGGCCGGGGGTGAGGTCGTAGGTGTAGTCCTCCATGAACGAGGTGCCGCCGGGCCGGCCGGCGGACATCGCCTTGAGGGTGCGCACCAGCACGGCCGTCTTCCAGTCGCCTTCGCCACCGAACCCGTAGCCGTCGGCCATCAGCCGCTGCACCGCGAGGCCGGGCAACTGGCGCAGCCGGCCCAGGTCTTCGAAGTTGGTGGTGAACGCCCGGAACCCGCCGGCGGTCAGGAACGCGCGCAGGCCCAGCTCGATCCGGCCGGCGTAGCGCAGCGACTCGTGCCGCTCACCGCCCGGGCGCAGCTCGGGGTCGAGGCGGTAGACGTTGTCGTACTCGGCGACCAGCTTGTCCACATCGGAGTCGGACGCGGCGTCGACGGCGTCGGCCAGGTCGGTGACGCCGTAGGTGTTGACCGAGACGCCGAAGTGCAGTTGGGCCTCGACCTTGTCGCCCTCGGTCACGGCGACGTCGCGCATGTTGTCGCCGAACCGGGCCAGCCGCAGCGAGCGCATCTCGGCCCGGCCGATCGCCGCGCGGGCCCAGCCACCGATCCGCGCGGTGACCCGCGGGTCACTGACGTGGCCGGCGATCGTCTTGCGGGCGACGCCCAGCCGGGTCTGCACGTAGCCGAACTCGCGGTCGCCGTGTGCGGCCTGGTTGAGGTTCATGAAGTCCATGTCGATGTCGGCCCAGGGCAGGGCCACATTGGACTGCGTGTGCAGGTGCAGCAACGGCACGTCAAGGGCGTCGAGCCCGGCGATCCACATCTTGGCCGGGGAGAACGTGTGCATCCAGGCCACCACCCCGACGACGCCCTCGGTCGTGGCCGCCGCGCGGCAGCAGCGCAGGATCCCCTCCGCCGAGGTGAGCACCGGCTGCCACTCGACGGCGGCCGGTATGTCGTCGGCGGCGTCGAGCGCCGCGGCGATCCGCTGGGACTGGTCGGCAACCTGGCGCAGTGTGTCGGCGCCGTAAAGCTCCTGGCTGCCGGTCAGAAACCACAAACGCGGTGCGGTCATCTGCGTCCTCTCCCATTTTCCCCCGCCAGCACCCGCCGGCGGGCCAGGCGATGCAGCACGTTCGAGGCGCCGCGCCCGAAGTGGTCGTGCAGCTCGCGGTAGTCGGCGTAGATCGGGTCGTAGGCGTCGGCGCGCTCCGGGTCGGGGCGGTAGACCTCCGGGCCCCGGCTGCCCATCACGGCGGCCGCGGCACGGACGTCGGGGTAGTGGCCGGCGGCCACCGCCGCGTGGATGGCCGAGCCGAGGGCCGGCCCTTGCGCCGAGCCGATCACGGCGATCGGGCGGCGCAGCACGTCGGCGTACACCTGCATCAGAAAGGTGTTCTTGAGCAGGCCGCCGGCGGCGACGACCTCGGTGACCGGCACGCCCGACGCCTCGAACGTCTCGATGATCATCCGGGTGCCGAACGCGGTTGCCTCGACCAGCGCACGGTATTGCTCCTCCGGCCGGGTGGCCAGGGTCTGCCCGAGGATGGCGCCGGAGAGCGCGTGGTCGACGAGCACCGACCGGTTGCCGCTGTGCCAGTCGAGGGCGACCAGCCCGTGTGCGCCGACCGGCTGGGCGGCCGCGAGCCTGCTCAGGTAGTCGTGCAGGTCGCCGTCGGCGGCCTCCACATAGGAGGACGGCACCGACGTCTCGGCGAACCAGGCGAAGATGTCGCCGACGCCGCTCTGGCCGGCCTCGTAGCCCCAGAGGCCTTCGACGATGCCGTCGGCGACCACGCCGCACATGCCCGGAACGACGGCGAGCCGGTCGCTGGAGAGCACGTGGCAGGTCGAGGTGCCCATGATGGCCACGAGTTGGCCGGGCTCGACGGCCCGGGCGGCCGGCGCGGTCACGTGCGCGTCGACGTTGCCGACCGCGACCGCGATGCCTTCCGGCAGGCCGGTCAATGCCGCTGCCCGCGCGGTCAGCCCGCCGGCCCGACCGCCCAATGCCGACAGTGGATGGCGCAGCTTGTCGACGAAACCGGTGAAGCGCGGGTCGAGTGCGGCCAGATATTCGCGGGACGGATAGTCACCGTCCTGGTGTATCCCCTTGTAGCCGGCCGTGCAGACGTTGCGGGTCTCGGCGCCGCACAGCTCCCAGACGATCCAGTCGGCCGCCTCGATCCAGCGCTCGGCGCGGTCGTAGATCTCCGGGTCCTCGTCGAGCAACTGAAGGCCCTTGGCGAACTGCCACTCCGCCGAGATGCGGCCGCCGTAGCGGCGCAGCCAGCGCTCGTCGCGGGCCGCTGCGACGGCGTTGATCCGGTCGGCCTGGCCCTGTGCGGCGTGGTGCTTCCACAGCTTCGGGTAGGCGTGCGGCCGGTCTTCGAGGCCGTCGACCTCGCACAGCGGCGTGCCGTCGGCGAGCGTGGGTAGCACGGTGCAGGCGGTGAAGTCGGTGCCGATGCCGACGACGTCGGCCGGTGCGACGGCCGCGGCCGCGAGCGCCTTGGGCACCGCCTCGCGCAGCACGTCGCGCCAGTCCTGCGGCACCTGCAGCGCCCAGGCCGCCGGCAGCGGGCGACCGGTGCCGGGCAGGGCGCGTTCGACGGCGCCGTGCGCGTACTCGTGCACGGCGGAGCCGACCTCCGCACCGTCGTCGACCCGGACCACCACGGCCCGGCCGGAAAGCGTGCCGAAGTCGACCCCCACCACGTGCGCTGGCACAGCCCACCTCCCCTATCGACGCCGGCGGGTGACGGCGCGCTGCAGGACGATGAAGACGAAGAGCAGGATGCC
Organism: Asanoa sp. NPDC049573; assembly: GCF_040676615.1. Classification (NCBI taxonomy): domain Bacteria; kingdom Bacillati; phylum Actinomycetota; class Actinomycetes; order Micromonosporales; family Micromonosporaceae; genus Asanoa; species Asanoa sp. NPDC049573. The sequence continues at coordinate 6,434 of NZ_JBFAPI010000038.1, read as the reverse complement.
GATGAAGATCTTGGTCCACCAGGAGCTGAGGTCGCCCTGGAACGTGATGATCGTCTGGATCAGGCCGAGCACCAGCACGCCGAGCACCGTGCCGATGAGATAGCCGGAACCGCCGGTGAGCAGGGTGCCGCCGATGACCACGGCGGCGATCGCGTCGAGTTCCATGCCACTGGCGTGCAGGCCGTAGCCGGAGAGCATGTAGAAGCTGAGCAGCACGCCGCCCAGCGCCGAGCACAGGCCGCTGATCGTGTAGACCGCGATCCGGGTGCGGCCGACCCGCAGGCCCATCAGCATGGCCGACTGCGGGTTGCCGCCGACCGCGTAGACGTCGCGGCCGAATGTCGTGTAGGCCAGCACGTACGCGGCGACCAGCACGACGGCGAGCGCAACGAGCACGCTGATCGTGACGAAGAAGCCGCCGAACCAGATCTTCGCGTCGGCGACGCTGACCCAGAACGGGTCGCTGATCGGGATCGAGTCGGTGCTGATCACGTAGCAGAGGCCGCGGGCCAGGAACATCCCGGCGAGGGTCGCGATGAACGGCTGCACCTCGAAGAAATGGATCATGCAGCCCATGCCGAGCCCGATGAGGGCGCCGATCAGCAGCACCACCGGCAGGGCGACGGCGGGCGGCCAACCCTTGTCGAGCAGCAGCGCCGCGATCATCGTGGTCAACGCGACGACCGCGCCGACCGACAGGTCGATGCCGCCGGTGAGAATCACGAACGTCATGCCGACCGCGACGACGAGTAGGAACGCGTTGTCGACGAAGACGTTCAGCACGACCTGGGTGTCGGAGAAGCCGGTGTAGTTGACGACGCCGATGCCGTACATCAGGGCCAGCAGCGCGGCCGTCGCGGTGACCGGCAGGTATTTGTTGCGCATCGCCAGCGAGCGCACCCGCGCCAGGTTGGCCTGCGGCGTCGGCGTACGGGCCTTCAGGTCGATCATGCCGACACCTCCGCGGGCTGGCGACGGGACAGCCGGGCGCGGAACGCCGGCGACTGCACGAGGCAGAGGACCACCACGACGACCGCCTTGAAGAGCAGGGTGACCTCGGGCGGGATGCCGATCGTGTAGACAGTCGTGTCGAGCGTCTTGATCAGCAGCGCGCCGACGACCGTGCCGGCGATGGAGAAGCGGCCACCGAGCAGCGAGGTGCCGCCGATCACGACGGCGAGGATCGCGTCGAGTTCGATCAGCAGGCCGGCGTTGTTGCCGTCGGCGCTGGACACGGTCGAGCTGATCATCAGGCCGGCGACGCCGGCACAGACGGCGCAGGCCACGTACGCGATGATGATCAGCCGTTTTGACCTGATGCCGGCGAGGCGGCTGGCTCCGGCGTTGCCGCCCACCGACTCGAGCAGCATGCCGAACGCGCTGCGCCGGATCACCAGCGCCACGGCGGCGACCAGCGCGGTCGCGATGATCACCGGAACCGGGATCGACACCAGGAAGCCGGCCGCGATCGTCTTGTAGGGCGGCGAGTTGACGTTGATGATCTGGCCGTCGGTGATCAACTGCGCGACGCCGCGGCCGGCGACCATCAGGATCAGCGTCGCGATGATCGGTTGGATGCCGACGACGCCGACCAGGAAGCCGTTCCACAACCCGAGGCCGGCGCAGAGCAGCAGGGCGAGGGCCACGGCGATCAGGACGCCACCGACCGCGCCCTGGTCGCTGAGGCCGGCGATCTGCTGGCAGGCCAGCGCGCCGGAGATCGCCACCACGGCGCCAACGGACAGGTCGATTCCGCCGGTCGCGATCACGAGCGTCATGCCGAGCGCGACCAGCATCAGCGGCGAACCCTGCCGGAGGATGTCGATCAGGCTGCCGAAGAGGTGCCCGTCGCGCAGCTCGATCGAGAAGAAGCCGGGCTCGAAGATCAGGTTCACGACCAGCAGGAGGGCGAGCATCGCCAACGGCCAGAACAGCCGGTGTCGCCAAAGAGTGGTCATGCCGCCGCCTCCCTTCGGTCGGCGGAGCAAGACCACGGGCGGCTGTGTTGACCGCGCTCGCTTCGCTCGCTCATGCCGCGCCTCCGCTCGCGATGGCCGCCATCACCCGGTCGGTGTCGAGGCCGTCGGTGTTGTCGAGTTCGGTGACCAGCCGCCGGTCGCGGAGCACGGCGACCTTGTGGCTCAGCCGCAGCACCTCTTCGAGCTCGGCGGAGATGAACAGCACCGCCATGCCGCCGTCGGACAGCTCGACGACCAGCCGCTGGATCTCGGCCTTGGCCCCGACGTCGATGCCCCGGGTGGGCTCGTCGAGGATCATCAGCTTGGGTTCGGTGATCAGCCAGCGGGCCAGGAGCACCTTCTGCTGGTTGCCGCCGCTGAGGTTGCGCACGGGGATCTCGGGGTCGGCGGGGCGGATGTCGAGCGCCTTCACATAGCGGGCGACCAACTCGTCCTGCCGGCCGCGCGGCAGCGGCCGGGCCCAGCCGCGGTCGGCCTGCAGCGCCAGGATGATGTTCTCGCGCACGGTCAGGTCTTCGACGAGCCCGTCGGTGCGCCGGTTTTCCGGGCAATAGGCGATGCCGTGCCGCATCGCGGTCTGCGGCCCGCGAAACGCGACCGGCTTGCCGTCGACCTGCACCTGGCCGTGGTCGGCGCGGTCGGCGCCGAAGAGCAGCCGGGCGACCTCGGTGCGGCCGGAACCGAGCAGGCCGGCCAGGCCGACCACCTCGCCCTTGTGGATGGCCAGGTTGAACGGCGCGATCGCGCCGGTGCGGCCCAGCTCGTCGGCGCTCAGCACCGGGGTGCCGCGTTCGAGGACGGCGACCTCGCGGCGGGGCGCCTCCTCGATGTCTTCGAGCACCTCCAGCTCTTTGCCGATCATCGCCGCGACCAGGTCGAGCTGGCTCAGCTCGGCGGTGCGGTATTCACCGACCAGGCGGCCGTTGCGCAACACCGTCATCCGGTCGGCGATCTCGTAGACCTGGTCGAGGAAGTGCGTCACGAACAGGATGGCGATGCCCTCCTCCTTGAGCGCCCGCATGACCCGGAAGAGCTGGTCGACCTCGGACGCGTCGAGGCTGGAGGTGGGCTCGTCGAGCACCAGCACCTTGGCGTCGACGTCAAGAGCCCGGGCGATCGCGACCATCTGCTGTACGGCGATCGAGTGGTCACCGAGATCCGACGAGACGTCGATGTGCAGCTGGAGCCGGGCGAGCAGCTCTTCGGCCCGGCGGCGCATCGCCGACCAGCGGATCCGGCCGAACCGGGTGGGTGCGCGGCCGATCAGCACGTTCTCCGCGACCGACAGGTTGGGGCAGAGGTTGACCTCCTGGTAGACGGTGCTGATGCCGGCCTGCTGGGCCTGGTGTGGCCCGGCGAACGCGACCGGCTCGCCGCCGAGCGTGATGTCGCCCTGGTCGTGGTGATAGGCGCCGGTGAGCACCTTGATCAGGGTCGACTTGCCCGCGCCGTTCTCACCCATCAGGGCGTGCACCTCGCCCGGGAACAACCGCAGGTCGACGCCGTCGAGCGCGACGACGCCCGGGAACCGCTTGCCGATGCCGCGCATGACGAGCACGGGCTCCCTGTCGGACATGGCCCCTCCTGTGTGGCGGGCGGCGCGGTCCCCGGTGTGCCGGGGACCGCGCCGATCGGACTCAGTACTTGCGTTCGGGCAGGGCGGCCTTGGCCTGGTCCTGCGTGAACGTGGTTTCCTCGGTCAGCACCCGGGTGGGGATCGTCTCGCCGTTGAGAACCTTCTTGGCCAGGTCCATCAGCTGTGGGCCGAGGAGCGGGCTGCACTCGACGATGAAGTTGATCTTGCCGTCGGAGAGCGCCTGCATGCCGTCCTTGACGGCGTCGACGGTCACGATCTTGATGTCGGTGCCCGGCTTCTTGCCGGCCGCCTCGATCGCCTCGATCGCGCCGAGACCCATGTCGTCGTTGTGCGCGTACAACAGGTCGATGTCGGGATTGGCCTTCAGGAAGGCGTCCATGACCTCTTTGCCCTTGGCCCGGGTGAAGTCACCCGGCTGGGACGCGAGCATCTTGAACTTCGGGTCGGAGCCGATCACCGACTCGAAGCCCTCCTTGCGGTCGATGGCCGGCGCCGCGCCGGTGTTGCCCTGGAGTTCGACCATGTTGACCGGGCCGGCCGCGCTGGCGAACTCCTGCTTGACCCACTCGCCGGCCTTCTTGCCCTCGAGCACGAAGTCGGAGCCGATGAACGTCTTGTAGAGCGTCTTATCGGGCGAGTCGACGGCCCGGTCGGTCAGGATCACCGGGATGCCGGCGGCCTTTGCCTCTTTGAGGACGGTGTCCCAGCCGGACTCGACCACCGGCGAGAAGGCGATGATGTCGACCTTCTGCGAGATGAAGCTGCGGATGGCCTTGATCTGGTTTTCCTGCTTCTGCTGCGCGTCAGAGAACTTGAGCTCGATCCCGGCCGCCGCGGCCGACTCCTGGATCGACTTGGTGTTGGCGGTCCGCCACCCACTTTCGGCGCCGACCTGGGAGAAGCCCATAACGATCTTGCCGTCATCCTTGCCGGAGGCAGCGCCCCCGCCGCCCGAGCCCTCGCCACCACAGGCGGCCAGTGTGGCGGCGATGAGCACGCCACCGAGCACCACCGCGGACACTTTCCTGAGCACGGCTTCCTCCTCACGTACGTCGATGGCTCGCGTGTTGCGAGAATGTTAGCGTTCTCATAATCGACGTCAATAGCTCTAGCGGAGGGATTGTTAGCGTTCACAGACAAGTTATGATCGACAAGGCGGGTAGAGTGTCGGCGAGGAGTTGCCATGGATCAGCCGTCTCCGCCACGACCGGCGGTGATGATCGACGTCGCGCGACTGGCCGGCGTCTCACACCAGACCGTCTCGCGCGTGCTCAACGGGCATCCGAGCGTGCGCACCGAGACCCGCGAACGCGTGCTGACCGCCGTCCGGCAGCTCAACTACCGCCCCAACGCCCTGGCCCGCGGCCTGGCCGGCCGCCGCTCCCGGGTACTCGGCGTGGTCAGCTTCGACACGATCCTCTACGGCCCGGCGGCGACCCTGCTGGGCGTCGAACGCGCGGCGCGGGCGGCGGGCTACGGCATCAGCATCGTGACCCTTGAGCAACTCGACCACGACGGCGTCGGCGACGCGTTGAGCGCCCTGGCCGAGCAGTCGGTGGCCGGCGTGGTCATCATCGCGCCGTTCACCAACGCGGCGGCCGCGCTGCGCAGCCTGCCCGACGGCATCCCGGCCGTGGTCGTCGAAGCGGGAATGAGCGGCGCCCTGCCCGCCATCTCGGTCGACCAGGTAGCCGGCGCGAAGTTGGCGGTGCAGCACCTGCTCGATCTGGGCCACTCGACGGTGTGGCACGTGCGCGGCCCACAAAACTGGCTCGAGGCCCGCGACCGCGAGACCGCGTGGCGGTCCACATTGGAGAAGGCCGGCGCGCCGGTGCCACCGGTGATCGACGGCGACTGGAGCGCCCGCTCGGGCTACCAGGCCGGTCTCCGCCTCGCCGGCGACCCGCGGGTCAGCGCGGTCTTCTGCGCCAACGACCAACAGGCGCTGGGGTTGCTGAGAGCCTTCCACGAGCGCGACGTCCGCGTGCCGGGCGACGTCAGCATCGTCGGCTTCGACGACATCCCCGAGGCCGAGTTCATGTCGCCCCCGCTGACCACGATCCGCCAAGACTTCGACGAGGTGGGCCGCCGCTGCCTGGCCATGCTCCTCGACCTCCTCGACGCACCAACCGACGCGACCCCCGCCGCCCCACGCGTGGCGCCGGCCCTGGTGACCAGGGCGAGCACCGGCCCCGCCCAGCGCTAGCGCCGCCTGACGTCAGCCGGCTCAGGTCGCGGAAACGGGGACCGGGCGCCGCCGGAAATAGCGGTTGGCCGAGGGCAGGAACATCAGGACGCAGGCCGACAGGACTGCCACGACGTGCAGGACTCGGCTGGCGCCGAAGGCGAGGTCGGCCGGGCCACTTCCGGCCAGGACGTGGGTCAGCGAGTTGCCGTCCAGCAGCCACAGCAACGGATCGACGACCAGCGAAAGAGTGCCGAGGACACCCAGACCCAGCGCCAGCGTCCAGCGCGCCCAGCGCCGGCCGGCGCGCATTCGCAGCGCCACCAGGATCGCGGCCAGGAAGACAACTGCCCGCACGGTCACGCCGACGGCGGCGCCGCCGCCGGCTTGGCCTGTCGCCACGACCAACGTGGTTTCGAAAACGCCCGCGCCGACGGCGACGAGCCACATCACGAAAGCCGCGCCTACGGCGGCCGGTGCCCGGGTATCGGTTCGCATGCTGTCGAGGATCGCGAAATATCGGTGCTGGTCGACATCCCGCACGCCACCGGGTCTTGGGTAGGGCGCGCCCTACCGCGGCCGGCCGGGCGGGTGGGGGGAGATCGGAAGAGCGTCGGGGAGGGGAAGAGGGTTGGATGATCGGTGTAGATCTGGGGGGTGGGCGGAGCAATAA
>NZ_JBFAPI010000037.1:0-39702 GCF_040676615.1 Asanoa sp. NPDC049573 | reverse complement strand
GTCGACCAGACCATTGGCCTCCAACACCCGCAACGCCTCACGCACCGTCACACGGCTCACCCCGAACCGCTCACACAACTCCCGCTCACTGGGCAACCGATCACCCGGCTTGAGCCGACCCTGCCGCAACAACAACTTGATCTGATCAACGATCACCTGCGACACCCGATTAAGCGAGACCGCCTTGAACATGTCGGCGTCATCACCGGCCCAAGCGGCGGGCGGAGTCTTCGCGGTAGCCATCGGGTTCTTCCCCCCGTGTCGTGGAGCGGACTAAAGAAATGATGTCATACCACTCTACCAAACGCTCCGTGACCGGGTTATAGTTGCGGACCGCGTCTGGGAAAGATTAGTCCATCAGACCGGGAACGGCGCGGGAGAGTGGAGAGACATGGCGGTCGTTGTCCGGAACATCGCTCGTGCCGCCCAGTCTACTGTGGATGCGTTGGCCGGGTTCGGTGTGGCCACGATCCACGAGGCGCAGGGCCGCACCGGCCTGCTGGACGTCCGGCTCCGCCCGATCTTCCCCGGCGCGCGGCTGTGTGGCACCGCGGTCACCGTGAGCGTCCCGCCCGGCGACAACTGGATGATCCATGTCGCGATGGAGCAGTGCCGCGACGGTGACGTCCTGGTGGTAGCACCGACGTCGCCGTCGGACGCCGGCTACTTCGGCGAGCTGCTCGCCACCGCGGCCGCCGCACGCGGCGTGCGCGGGCTCGTCATCGACGCCGGCTGCCGGGACGTCACCGACCTGACCGCGATGGGCTTTCCCGTCTGGTCCCGCTGGGTCTCCGCGACCGGCACGGTGAAAGAGACACTGGGCGACGTCAACGTCCCCGTGGTCTGCGCGGGACAACTGGTTCGGCCGGGCGACCTGGTCGTCGCGGACGACGACGGCGTGGTGGTGGTGCCACGGGCCGCCGCCGAGGCGGTGGTCGCCGCGTCCGCGGCGCGCGAGAAGAAGGAAGCCGCGGCCCGCGCCCGCTATCAGGCCGGTGAGCTCAGCCTCGACGTCAACACCATGCGGGAACGGTTGGCCCGCAAGGGCCTGCGGTACGTCGACGAGGAGTCGGACGCCGAATGATCATCGACTGTCACGGGCACTACACCACCGCGCCCGCCGCCCATCAGGCGTACCGGGAGTCCTTGTTCCGCGGTGAGCGCCCGACCCCAGCACGAATCAGCGATGACGAGATCACGGAGAGTGTCGAGGGTACGCAACTCCGACTGCTGCGCGAACGCGGCACCGATCTGATGATCTTCTCGCCGCAGGCCTCCGCGATGGGCCACGACGTCACCGACCAGGCCGTCGCCACCGCTTGGGCCCACGCCTGCAACGACCTGCTGCACCGCGTGGTCGAGCTCCACCCGGACCACTTCGCGGGCGTCTGCCAGCTACCGCAGACGCCGGCCGGCGGACTCGACGACGCGGTCCGGGAGCTGCGCCGATGCGTCGAGGAGCTGGGGTTCGTCGGCTGCAACGTCAACCCCGATCCGTCCGGCGGGCACTGGACCGGCAAGCCGCTGACGGACCGATACTGGTACCCGCTCTACGAGGCGCTGGTCGAGCTCGACGTGCCGGCGATGGTGCACGTCTCGGCCTCGTGCAACGTGAACGCGCACACGCTCGGCGCCCACTACCTCAACGCCGACACCGCTGCCTTCATGCAACTGGTGCAAGGCGACCTGTTCCGCGACTTCCCGACCCTGCGCCTGGTCATCCCGCATGGCGGCGGTGCCGTGCCATACCACTGGGGACGGTTTCGCGGTCTGGCTGCCCGGCTGGGCCGGCCGGCGCTCGCCGAGCACGTGATGCGCAACGTGCACTTCGACACGTGCGTCTACCACCAGCCGGGCATCGATCTGCTCTACCGGGTGATCGACGTTGACAACGTCCTGTTCGCGTCGGAGCTGCACGGCGCGGTCCGTGGCGTCGACCCGGAGACCGGCCACTACTGGGACGACACCAAGCGCTACGTCGACAACGCCGGTCTGTCCACTGCGGACCTCGCGCTCACGTTCGAAGGCAACGCCCGCCGCGTCTACCCACGGTTGGATGCCCGCCTGAGCTCGCGGACCAGCAGCGGGGCCGGGTAGGGATCGAGAAACAGCGTCGCGTGCGGCCGCCGACATGAACGCCGCGTTGGACACGATCCGGCCCCGGTCGATCAGCGAAAATTTGCTGGTGCCGCCGCCGAGGTTGGCGGAGAGTGCGAGGTCCGGGACCGCGCCGGACCCGTGTGCCGCGAGCATCGCCTCCCCGCGCCGGCGCAACCCCGGTGGACTTCGGCGGAAGATCTTCGAGCTCGGCGGCATACCCTTCGCCGATGGCCGACGTGAGACCCCTTTTCGCCGGCGCCTTGGCGAAGGTCTCGCGCAGGATCGACGTGTCGTCCGCGTCGTCGATCTCGTCGCCACCGATCCGCCCGCTGATCGCGCCACGATCAGAGTGTCGGGCCGCCACTCTTAGCCGTGTGGCTGCTCACCTTCCGGCCACATGAGACCGAGACCTTGACCGCTGAGAATGATGACCGGCCGCATGGTGGTGGATGCCACGAACCGCGCGGCGGTCGAGCCCGAGCCCCCGGGACGGCTCGGTCGGGCCGCGCCGGGGCGGTCGGTCACATACCATCGATCGCGATTGTTCACTCGCTGAGGAGAGTGGAGCATGGCGGCAACGAAGGAACTCGGCGCCGGCCCTGGCGACATGTTCAGCCGCGTCAACGTCGACCGGGTGTCCCGCGTGATCGTCGATCAGATCAGGTCGCTGATCCGCGAAGGCAAGCTCCACCCAGGCGACCGCCTGCCGAGCGAGCGCGAACTGTGCCAGCGCTTCGGGGTGAGCCGGGTGCCCGTGCGCCAGGCGGTGCGCGTGCTGGAGGCGAGCGGGCTTGCCACGGTCCGCGTCGGCTCCCGCGGCGGCGTCTACCTGGCCTCGCCGACGCCGGAGCGACTGAGCGAGGGTCTCGCCGACCTGCTGAGTTTGCCACCGGCCACCGCGGCGGACGTGACCGAGGGCCGGATGGTAGTCGAACTCGGCATCCTGCCCCTGGTGGTCGAGCGTGCGACCGACACCGACATCGCCGACCTGGTCGCCCTCGTCGAAGCCGGCCGCAGGGCGATGCGGTCCGGCGAGTACACGATGGAGCAGTCGGCGGAGTTCCACATCCGGGTCGCGGAGTGCACGCACAACCCCGCGATCAGCATGCTCGTGCGGAGCTTCCACGGCCCGATGCTGATGTCGTTGAAGGAGGCCCAGGTGGCGGCCCCGGTGATGGGTCGGGTTGGCGTCGACGAGCATCGGCGGCTGGTCGCGGCCATCAGGCGCCGCGACCTGACGACCATGCAGTCGATCATGCGCACGCACCTCAACCGGACCGCGAGCCGGGTCAAGCGCACATCGTTGGGCTAACAAATCCGCGCGGCCTCGACGACGTTGTCTCGTGCTGCGCGGTCGTGCGGCGCAAGTCGGTGAGCCCGTACGTCGCCGCCGTGAGTCCGCGAACAAACACATGTCCATACTGCCCCTGAAGCGCGCAGCGAATCTAATAAGATGGTTTGGCCATTTGCGGCACTACAGGTCCACCCCGCGGCCTGTCCAACCTCCACCGGCCACTTACTGCCTTGCCCTGAAGGCCCGATCCGGTTATGGTCATACCAATGGACCTTAGGGGGTGCGATGGAGCGGCGCGAAAACGTCGGCACGCTCATCATCGGAGCCAGCCAGGCCGGCCTCCAGCTCGCCAGCACACTGCGAGAGCTCGGTGCGACAGGTAGCGTGACCCTGCTCGGTGGTGAGCCGCGGGCCCCTTACCAGCGTCCGCCGCTCTCGAAGGGCTACCTCCGGGGCACGCACCCCGAGGACCGCCTCGCGCTGCGCGCGCCGGAGTTCTACCGGGCCAACGGCATCGACCTGATCTGCGGTGAATGGGTCGACGGCATCCACCTCACCGATCCGAGCCAGGGCGCCGGCGAGGCCACCACCCGCAGCGGACGCACCCTCAGCTTCGATCGCCTCGCGCTCACCGTCGGCGGCACCCCGCGCCGGCTCAACCTGCCGGGCCACGAGCTCGCGGGCATCCACTACCTGCGCGACGTCGAGGACGCCGCCAGCCTCCGCGTCGACCTGGAAAAGGCCGATCGGTTCGTCGTCGTGGGCGGCGGCTTCGTCGGCCTCGAGGCCGCCGCGGCGGCCACGGCGGCCGGCAAGGACGTGACCGTCGTCGAGACCGCGCCCCGCCTCCTGGAGCGCGCGGTCGCCCCCGTCATGTCCGACTTCGTCGCCGCAGCCCACCGTCGTCGGGGCACCACCATCCTGCTCAACTCCACCGTCAGCGGCTTTGTCGGGACGGGACGCGTCGACGCGGTCGAGTTGAGCGACGGTCGGGTGCTCCCCGCGGACGCCGTCGTCGTCGGTGTCGGCCTCGTCCCACACACCGAGCTCGCCGAGCAGATGGGCCTCACCTGCTCGGGCGGGATCGTCGTCGATGAGTCCGCTCGATCCAGCAACCCCACCGTTTTAGCCGCCGGGGACTGCACGGTCATCGCGCACCCCGACCACGGCTCTTTGCGGCTCGAGTCGGTCCAGAACGCGATCGCGCAGGCGAAGACGGCCGCCGCCACGATGCTCGGCACTGCGGCTCCCGACACCGGCACGCCGTGGTTCTGGTCCGACCAGGCCGACCTCAAGCTCCAGATGGCCGGCATCAACACCGGCTACGACCAGGTCGTCCTGCGCGGGGACCCGGCGAGCGAGCAGTTCTCCGCCTTCTACTACCGCGCCGGCCGTCTTCTCTCCATCGACGCCGTCAACGCCCCGCGCGACTACATGGCTGTCCGTAAGCTCCTCGACGGCGGCCGCAGCATTCCGGCCGAGGCAGCCGCGGACACTGCGGTCGCGCTCAAGGAATTCCTCCGCCCAACGGCCTGACCGGAGGCGCCGTTCTCGTCAGATGACGAAGCTCTCGAGCGTCTCGGGTGCGAACAGTTCCTCCGGGGTCAGCCGCCGCAGGGACAGTCCCTGGGCGTGGTGGTAGGCGAGGAAGGTGTCGAGGACGCGTCGGTTGGCATCGAGACCGTAGGACCAGAAGTCGTCACCGAGCAGCGCCCGGTCGGCCTCGGCGTGCTGGATCAGCCACGGCGACATGAAACGCAGCGCGGAGGCGTCGAGGAAGGCCTCATTCGCCATGTCCTTGGCCCGCGTGAACGCCTTGTACAGGGACTGCGCGATCCAGCGATCGGCCTCGTACACGTCCCGGCGCAGTGCGACCACGTGCATGATCGGGAAGATCCGCGTCCGGGCGAAGTACTCCTTCTCCGCAGCCATCGGATCCGTGAACAGGCGCCGCACCCGGCCATCGCCGCGGTAGAACGAGGTCGGGATCCGCGGGCCGTAGAACGCGTCGATCTCGCCGGTGTGGAGCATGTCCGCAAGGGTGCGGTCCGGCGGGATGGCGGTGACGTCGAAGGCGGTGTTGATCGCGCCCTTCTCGATCCGCCCCGGGGTCTCCTGGCCGCCGGTCAGGTAGGTCACCGAGTCCACCGGCACCTCGTACTCGTCGGCGAGAATGCCGCGTATCCACACGTTCGCCGTGAGCTGGAACTCGGCGTTGCCCACCCTCTTGCCGCGCAGATCCCGCGGTTTCTGGATGCCCGAGGAGTCGTTCACGAAGATGCCACCATGCCTGAACATCCGGGACGTGAAGACCGGCAGCGCCACGAACGGTCGATCCGCGTGGTCGAGGGAGGCGGCGTACGTCGACAACGACATCTCCGCGATGTCGAACTCGCGATGTCGCAGCATCCGGAAGAACGTCTCCTCGACCGGCAGCCTCAGGTAGGTGAGGTCGATCCCGTCGGGGCGGACGTCGCCCTCGAGCAGGGCCCGGGTGCGGTCGTAGTCGCCGCACGCGAGCGTGAGGGGAAGCCGCCGCGTCATGCGGTCGTCCTCAGCCGGGGCGCGAGCCGATAACCCGAGAGGAAGTCGAGTATCCGCGCCGTGGACGCCCCCGGCGTCTGCTCGGCGACGGGGGCGTCCCAGTACTCGTTGTGGGGCAGGCACTCCTGGAGGTAGCGCGCCGCCGAGCGGGTGTGGGAGGTGTCCTCGCCAGGCACGATGAGGGCCGGTACGTCGAGCAGCTGCAAGTCCTCCGGCTCCACGCCCGGCACGGTGTCGCGGTCGAACAGCAGGCGCGAGCTGCCGCTGATGATCGTGGTGTAGCGAGCGGGATCGGCGGCGGCGTACGCCGCCGCGAACGCATCGTCGCTACGCAGCACCGCTGCCCACGGGCCGACCCGGGGGTCTTTACCGAAGCCGGCGCCGGTCTCCCGGGCGAGGTCGACGACGGCGGTTAGGCCGTGCGTGAGGACGAAACCGAGGTGCTGGGTGAACCGCTCGTGCTGCTTGGCGCGGTAGGTGACGCCCCCCGCCGGGGAGAAGAGCACCATGGACCGCACCCGCCCAGGCTGCGCGACCGCGATCGCGGCGGCGGTCGAGCAGCCGACGCAGCCGCCCATCGTGTGGGTCTCCTCGACGCCGAGGTGGTCGAGCAGCGCGATCGCCTGGTCGACATACTTCTGCCACGAGAGTCGCTCGAGGCGACCGCCGGACTGGCCGGACTCACGTCGGTCGAAGACGATGCAGGTGTAGTGCCGTGACAGCGCCTCGACGAAGCCGAGCTGCCGGTAACGGCCGAACGACGTCCAGTTCTCGAGGCTGGAGTCGAAGCCGCCGGGGCTGAGCATCAGCAACGCCGGCCCTTGGCCGACCGCCTCGTAGCGGGTGCGGATGCCGTCGAGCTCGACGGTCGGCATGGTGCCTCCTACTGCTTGTCGACCGGGATGCCGCCGCGGATCTGACGGCCGGAGCGCACGTCGTCGATGCAGGCGGTCAGCGCGTCGTACGCCACGCGTGCCACATTGGCGTAGGTGTCGGGCTCCTCGTCCAGCCACTTGGCGGAGTAGCCGATCGCGGCCGTAGCCATCCGGATCCGGCCGTCCAGCCAGGGCCCGCCACCAAAGCCGCCGAGCACCGGGATCGACACCGCCTGTACGACGGCAGGCCCGACCACCGGCCCGGAGTTGGTGAAGTTGAGCGCCACCGCGCCGGCGGACTCGAGCCGCTTCGCCTCGGAGACCAGCTCCTCGAGCATGTCGTCCGGGACCCGGGCCGTGTGGGCGGCGGAGTACTCCACGCCGTACTTGAGCGCCGTCTGTGGCGTGATGCCGAACTGCGCGAACACCGGGATCCCGGCCCGCGTCACGGCCTCGACCGCCTCCGGGAAGTCGGCGGCGCCGTCGAGTTTGACCAGGTCGACGCCGGCCTCCTTGACCAGCCGGATCGCGGCCGGAACGGCCTCGCCCGCCTGCAGCGGGCCGAACGGGAAGTCGCAGCTGAGCAGCGCGTCCGTGACACCGCGGCGCACCGACCTCGCGACGACGAGCAGCTCGTCGAAGGTGATCTCGAGCGGGTCCCGCTGCCCCCAGAGGTTCACACCGACCGTGTCGCCGACCGACACCACGTCGGCGCCGGCCCGGTCGGCGATCCGAGCCATCTGGTAGTCCCACGCGACGATGCAGACGCTCTTCTCCCCCGACGCCTTCATCGCCTGGAGCTTCGGGACCGTCATCGTGCTCATGCCCGGGTCGCCCTCAGCAGCTCGATCAGGTCGTCGGGCTCGGCGGGCACCAGCAGGATGCGGGCGTGCGGGCGCAACGCGAAGAGCGCCTCGCTCGTGAGCTGGCCGGGCGTGACGACCAGGCCGGCCGTCATGATGCCGCGGACCTTGCAGGCGGCGCCGATGGTGGCGGCGGCCTCGGCGTTCTGACCGTTGGTCGAGACCATGACGACGGTGTTGCTGTCCTCCAGCTCCCCAGCCAGATCGACGGAGTCGCCGTCGATGGTGATCAGCTCGTGGCCCGGGTCGGTGGTCGAGTAGAACCGCGCCTGCCCCCACTCCTCCGCCGCCGCTGTGCGCACGATCGACTCGGCGGCGGCGTCCAGTGCAACGACCCGCGTGTTGCGGGCCGCGGCGAGCGGATAGTCGATGCGGAACGCCGCCTCCTTCGCGGTGGTCGCGACGGCGCAGGCGCTGACGCCGGTAGGGATCGACAACTGGTTGGGCATCTTCGCCGCCTCAAACGGTGGTCTGTGGGACACCCGGCTTGGCGATCATCGCCTCACCGATGCCCTCGACGAATGCCTGGTCGGAAGGCAAGACGATGGCGACCGAGCGGACCTTCTGGTCCTGGGCACGGTTGCCGACCGGTTCGACCCCCTCCTGCAGCGCCAACGCGGCCTTGCGCAGCTTCTGGCGGGCTTTGATGATGCCGGCGTCGGTGGCGACCAGGCGCTCCTTGGTGCGGTCGACGATCGGACCCATCGACTCCTGGATCGAGGAGTCCTGAAGCGCGATGCCCTTGATGCCGGAGAAGGTCTCGCCGCGGCGCTGGGCCTCGCGGTCCATCAGGTAGTCGTTGTCCTTGTTGGCGACCGGCCGGTAGGCCGCGTCGTTCTCGCTGTGTACGCCCAGACCGGCCCGCATGGCCGCGACCTCGTTGTCGGTCAGTTGGCGGGTCGGGTGGTAGTCGAAGCTGTAGGCCCAGCAGTGTTCGTCGTCGATCGGCACCCAGAAGTGGCCGTGCACGGGGTGGTCACCGCGCGGGGGCACCATGGTGAAGTTGGGGAGAACCCACGGCGTGACCCGCCAGTAGTAGTGGTTCTCTTCGGCGTTGCGGCGCGCACCGATGAGCAGTCCGCCCTCGTAGTCGACGACCTCGAAGAAGGGCTTGAGGTCGCCCTTGTTGTATTGATTGCCCTTCGAGCCTTTGAAGAGCGGGTCGCTGTCGAGGTTGCCGGAGTGCAGGAAGCTGACGTGGCTGGAGTCGATGCCGCCCTCGAGCGCCTGCAGCCAGTTGCATTCCTGGAGGCGCTTGGAGGTGAACGCGTGGCCCTCAGGCACCGTCACGAACTCCCACTCGGGTAGCGGCGGTTGCTTCTCGGGGTCGCCGAGGTAGGCCCACAGCACGTCGCCGAGCTTGACCATCGGGTAGGACTTCAGTTTCACGTTGGCACAGAAGTTGCTGGTCTCGGGTTCGCTCGGGACCTCGATGGCCTGGCCGGTGACGTCGTACTTCCAGCCGTGGTAGGGGCAGCGCAGGCCGCCCTGCTCGTTGC
This sequence comes from Asanoa sp. NPDC049573, assembly GCF_040676615.1. Lineage (NCBI taxonomy): Bacteria > Bacillati > Actinomycetota > Actinomycetes > Micromonosporales > Micromonosporaceae > Asanoa > Asanoa sp. NPDC049573. The sequence continues at coordinate 30,527 of NZ_JBFAPI010000037.1, read as the reverse complement.
GGCCGAACCAGAGCGAGACGCCACGGTGCGCGCAGAACTCGTCCATGAGCCCGTATCGACCCTCGGAGTCGCGGAACGCGATGAGCCGCTCGGAGAGAATCTTCGCCCGGACGGGCGGGCAGTCGTTCTCGGGGAGCTCTTCGGCCAGCAGCACCGGCTGCCAGTAGCGGCGGAACAGCTCTCCCATGGGAGTGCCGGGGCCCGTCTGCGTCAGCAGTTCATTGATCTCGGTGCGCAGCATCTATTTCCTTCCAAGGACCCGTCTCGAAGCCATGAACAGCCGGCCACTTTGTGGATGGCATTTGCGGACTAATGGCCTAACCATCATGCCCTCGCCCATTTGGTTCGTCAACCGCCGCGGGCGTCACCTTGACAGCGGCCAGATAGTCGAGGACCTCGGTCAGCGGCACGACATCGGCATACTTTTGATCCATGTCGAAGAGGTTGATGGCCCGCGGCGCCTCGTGCCGGTCGTAGACGCATTCCTCGACGACGATCATGTTGAGCCGGTAGGAGCATCCGTCGACGACGGTCGCACGGACGCAGCCGCTCACCGACTCGCCCGTCACGATGAGGGTGTCGATGCCCAGGTTGTTGAGGTGCATGACCAGGGGCGTCCCGAGGAAGGCGCTCGGGGTCGTCTTGCGGAGCACCACCTCGCCCGGCAGCGGGGCGGCCTCGTCGACGATGTCGTAGCGGCGGCTGTAGCGTTCCGCCGCCGCCACATCGTCGTCCTCCCCGAGCGTCGTGCCACGGCCACCGCGTCGCGACGACCATCCAGGGACGCCGGAGTCCTCCTCGCGAAGCCCGGTGACGTGGATGATCGGCACCCCGGCATCGCGGGCGCCGGCGAAGAGCACCTTGATGTTGTCCAGCGCCTCCCAGCCGGCGAGCCCTGTCGCGCCCGGCCACTTCTTCACGGCCTCCATCAGCGGGACCCGCTCGTCGCCGACGACCCCACGGTAGTTGTCGATCGAGATGACGGCGGCACGATTCCCGTACCCGTAGCGGCGCTTCGGCCGGCTCGCCGCGACATGCGCTCTGTCCTGCTCCGACAAAAACTGGTCCCACACCCGCGCCATGATCGTTCCTCTCGATCTCACCGCTTCCCGGACAGTTGTTTCCGCGCCTCCGCCTCCTCCTTCGCCTCCTCTCGGTGGCGGCGGACGCCCGCCAGCGTGGCAAGGGGCGAGTACTTCGGCGCCCAGTACGCGAAGGCGAGGGCGGCCAGAACGCCGAATGAGCCGACTGAGGCGATGCCCAAACTCAGCGCCGCGGCCGCGGTCACGGCGGACACGGCGACGGGACCGAAGGCATTGCCCGCGTCGGCCATGAGTCGCCACACGGACAGGAACCGCACCTTGCCCTCCGCTGGAGCGACGTCGGCCCCCAACGTCATGCCAATGCCCGCCGTGAGCCCGTTGCCGGCGCTGAGCACCATCGCGACGACGACGAACCACAGCGTGTTCTGAGTGAGCGGGAGCAACATGACGCCGATGCCGTTGAGCGCATTCCCGGGAACCGCGATGGCGAGCCGCCCGAACCTGTCCATGATCTTGCCGGCGGGATAGAACAGGGACATGTCGACGGCACTCGCGATGCCGAAGATGAGGCTCGTCTGGGCCGCGTTCAGCCCGAGATGGTTGGCCCATAGCGGAAGCACGATCTGGCGTGAGGCTCGCACGGCCGTCATGAAGAAGATTCCCCAGCCCAGCGTCGCCACGACACGCCAGTGGCTGCGGAAGATGTCGCGCAAGCCGACCGTCACGACCGCGACGCCCTGTGCCTTCGCCCGCCGAGCACCCGAATCGGCACCCGGCAGATCGGGCACCACCAACAGGACGACCATGGTGATGACGGTTGCGGCAACAGCGACCCAGTATGCGGCCCGCAGATCGAAGAGGGCGATGGCCGCCGCACCGGCGAACGGGCCGGCGAAGCTGCCGATCCGGTTGGAACCACCGAGGCTTGACATGGCCCGAGCTCGCAGCAGCGGCGGCACGTTCTGGGCGATGTACGCCTGCCGGGCCAGTGCGAAGGTCGCGTTGGTCATTCCCACGATGAAGATGGCGACTTCGAGGAGGATGACGGACCGCACGAGCGGGGCGGCGGTGAGGGCGACAAGTGCCACGGTGGAGCTGTAGAGCATCGCCCGCCGCTCGCCGACCTGCTGGGCGAACCATCCCGAAGGCAGCTCGCCGACGAGCAGCCCGATGCCGAGCAGCGACACCGTGAACGCCGCGCGGCCCGGGCTCGCGCCAAGGTTGAGAGCCGTGAGAACGAGCACCGGCGCTATGGCCCCGCCGGAGAGCCCGAAGGTCACCGACGGCAGGAAGGCCGTGGGGATGAGCGAACGGAGCGTGACGGACGGGGCCGCCGTCGAGGAATCAGACATGGCCGTGTCCAAACGCGAGAGACTTGATCGTGATCGGGACATTGCCCGAGATCGGCCGGGGGCGGCCAAGATCCACGTGATCGAAGGCGCGCAACTGGATCCCGTCGAGCACCACGAGCGAGGCGCCGACGCCCAGCTCGTCGACGAGGATCCGGCCCACCGTCAGCGCGATGTCGCCATCCACGAGCAGGTAGACGGTACGGCCGGCGACGGCACGGTCCCCCAGTCCGGCGACCACGGCGCGGGCCAGCGCCGCGATGCGGCGGTAGCGTGGGGCACCGCGCCACGTGAGCGCGAGGACGGCCTCGCGGTCGGGGTCGGCGAGGTCACGGGTCTCGAATGCACGCTGGATACTCGCGGCGAGGGCCGCGTCATCGATCTCGGCGGTGGGCACGTGAGCGACCGGCAGATTCCGCCTCGGCAGGCTGGCGTCCGGGTCGCTGATGTAGCCGGTGAGGCCGGAGAGCTGCACGGTGTGTTCCGACGCGCCCACGACGGTCGCGCGGATGGCCTCTTCCCCGACGCGCAGCGGCCCCGGAAAGACTCCCTCATCGAACCGCCGCTTCAACCCCGCTGCCAGCGAGGGGCCGAGGTCGCCGAACTCTCGCGTCTCGCGGCCGTGCAGATACACCGAGACACCACCCGAGACGACGACCCCGTCGACGCGCGCCGGAAGGTCGAGCAGTGGTGTGAGGAACAGGTCCGGCCTTCCCCCGACGGCGTCCGCCACCGCCTGCGCCATGTGCTCGCCGACTGCTGCCAGGTCGGTCGGCGCCACCGCGGCCCCGAGCGCCCAGTCGAAGCCCGCGGCGGCGGCGTGGCGCATACCACCCGGCTCGAGCCGGATGAGCCGCCCGTCGGCATCGACGGCGAGGAGCCGCCCGCCGACAAGGAAGGCCGCGGTGCCGATGACCCGTCCGGCGTCGATGAGCGTCAGCTTCGTCGTGCCGCCGCCGATATCGACGTTGAGGATGACGCTGCCCTCATCATGTGACTGGCGTACCGCTCCCGAGCCGTAGGCCGCGAGCAGGGCCTCCATGTGATGCCCGGCGGTGGCGCAGACCAGTTGCCCGGCCCGCCGCGCGACCACCTGCGCGATCGCCTCGGAGTTCGCCCGTCGCAGGGCCTCACCGGTGAGGATGACGGCGCCCGTGTCGATGTCGTCGGCCGTCCAGCCCGAACCGTCATAGGCGGCGTCCAGCATCTCGCCGAGCGCGACGGCATCGATGAGGTCGCCATCCACGTACGGCGTCAGGCGAATCCCGCCGTCGAACACGAGCTCGCGGCTGACGACGACGTACCTGCTCGTGAGGTCTGCGGAGTGCCGCTTGAGGTGGAGCCGCGAGAAGGCGATCTGCGTCGTCGCCGAACCGACGTCGACGCCGACGCTGTTCAGGATGACGTTGTCGACCGCCCACATCGCGTAGTCGTCGGGATCCCCGTCGAAGTGGTCGTCGTCCACCACGCCCGTCACGACTTGGGCGGGAGGTCGGGCAGCTCGGCCTCGTAGGCGGAGTCCATCTGTGGCACCAGGCCGTTCTTCGCGAGCGCGGCGGCGAAGGTCTCGCGGACCACGGGCGCCTCGTCGACGTAGTCGATCTGGTCGCCGCCGATGCGCTGGCTGATCCACGCCTTCGGCACACCCTGCGCGTTGCGGATCGAGACACCCTCGTGCTTGAACGCGAGGTAGCGAGCCGGCTCCGTCCCGGTGTTGAAATGCTGGTGGTACCACATGTTCGGCGGAACGATGAGGCTGCCGGGCTGCCAATCGTAGCGGTGCGGTTCCTCGCCCTCGGGCCACATGAGGCTGAAACCCTCACCCGACAAGATGATGACGTGCGCGCCCGGACCGTGCCGGTGACCCTTCTTGTAGGTCGCGGTCGGGAATTGCGAGATGTGGCTGTTCATCGACCCGCGGGCCATCGAGAAGCGGATGTGCCCGCCACCCGCGCCGCGCTCCTTGGCCGAAATCAACTGGAGGTTGACGGCGTCGGCGACGAAGTTCGTCTTGAGTAGCAGGCCGTCGACCTCGTCCTTGTCGGCGAAGTAGTCCGGCTCGCCGGCGAACTTCGCCTTGAAGTCGTAAGGGGTGTTGAAGACGAACTCCGCGTCGTCGTACAGGTTGACGATGGGCGGCGCGTTCGTCGAGGAGACGAAGCGGGCCACCGCGCTGCCCGAGCCGTTGAAATGCTGGTGCCACGTGTTGAGCGGGATGGCGAACATCGAGCCCGGGCCCCACTCGAAGGTGACCTTCTGCCCCGCGTCATTCCACACCGAGGTGGAACCGTGGCCCGAGAGGATGAGGATCATCTCCTCGAACAGCTGGCGCTGCGGGTTGAGTTCGCCGCCTGCCGGGACCTCGCAGACGTAGCAGTCGTTCGAAGTGCGCGACGCCTCGTGGTTGATGTAGACCCCGCGCCCGCCACGGCGGGCCCACGGCTTGAGCTCCACCTCGTTGAGGTTGGGAACCCAGTGGGCGCCGATGATGTCCAGCCCTTCTGCGGCGACCCAGCGTACATAGGGCGAGGACTTCTCGGTCTTGAATTTGCTTGCCAGTTCGTCGGAGACGGTGGCATCTTTTTCGGCCACAGTGGACCTCCTTTGTTGTCGCAGTATTGGGTCGCTACGCTGATGCCGGTTCGAAGTAGTGCACGGCGTCGTAACCAAGGTGCTTGAACAGGCGGTTCTGCGACGAGATCATGCGAAGCGGCGTGCCATCGGCCGCGAAGTGCTGTGCGATGGTGTTCTGGGGGATGTAGAGCGTGTCACCCTTGTTGAAGTCGTAGCGCTTCGGCTCGAGGGCGATGCGGGCGTAATACTTCTCCGCGATCTCGGCCTGCACCTCCCAGTGCAGCGAATAGCCGCTGCCGGACTTGATATACATGACCTCGTCCGCCATCTTCCAGTACTTGCCCGAGCGGCCGCCTGCGGGAATGTCGAGCTCATAAACGTCGACGCTCCACTGCCGGTGGTTGTTCTGTGCGATGGAGTTGATGGTGCGCACCCGACCGAGCGGTGTGTTCTCCCAGGTGGTGTCTTCGACGCTGACGACCTTCTTGCGATCGACCGAGCCCGGCGTCCAGATCCGGCCCCACTCCTCGCGCTCGCCGAACTCGTCGGGCCGATCGATGGGACCTGGGCGGCCCTGCTGAATCAGGCCCATGAACATCCACGTGGACTTCGCCTTCATGACGAGACAGAGGGCCTTCTCGTCATAGGGGTTGTTGTGCTGGTGGAACGAATCGGGGTGGACGAAGACGAGGTCGTCCTTCTTCCAGTCGTAACGGATGCCGTCGTGCATCTCGAAGCCGCGGCCGTCGAGAATGTAGAAGCACGCCTCGTTCTGGTGCCCGTGGCCGTTCGCGCGACTCCGCGGGGCGAGCTCGACGAAGTGGATCTGCAGCGTCTGGGTGAGGAACTGGTCGTCACCAGGTCCGATGCGCCACCAACCGCGCCCCTTGGAGGATGCCCGCTCCTCGGCCGTGCCCGAGTGTCCGACCGAGCCGTCGTCGACGACGACCGACTCGTCGCGCACCCGGGGTGCGGCGAGCTGCGCCTGCCGGATGTGGTCGAGGCCGTACGACTCCGAGTACATGCCACGAACGAAGGTGCGTTCTGCCTTCTCCATACGTGATCTCCTTCAATGGTTGTTTCCGGCGATAGGTATGTGGTGCCTAGACGGGTACCGGCTGCACTTTCCGCGGGCCGTCGTACACCCGGACGGAGTTGCGGTGCAGGAGGAACGATCCCGAGAAGACGAGCGTGATGAGACCCCCGACCGCCATGCCGCCGGCGGGCCCGAAGGCGGAGGCGAGCGTCCCGACGACGATCTGCCCGAACGACGGGCCACCGCCGGAGGCGACCTGGTAGAGCGAGGTGACCCGGCCGCGTAGTTCATCCGGGGTATCGAGCTGCACCGCCGATTGCCGGATCACCGTCGCGAGCGCGTCCGTCCAACCGAGTGCCAGGGCCGCCGCGACCGTGAACGCGAGGATCGACGACAACCCGAGGCCGATGCACGCCACGCCGTACGCCATCGTCGAGTACAGGACGATGAGGCCCTGCCTGCCGCCGCTGCGCACCACCCGGAACACGGTCCAGGTCGCCAACAACGCGCCGGCACTCGGCAGGGACGAGAGGATGCCGTAGCCGAACTCACCGATATGGAGAACGTTCGTCGCGAGGGCGGGCAGGACAACCCGGTAGGCGCCGAAGAGCTGGGCGGACAGGTCCAGCGCGATGAATTGGAGGACAAGTGGGCGCTTCGCCACATACTTGGCGCCCTCGACGAGATCGGCGGTGAACGATGCCGCCTTCTTGCCTCCCGGCAGCGGCTTGACGCGGATGAAGCCTACGAGCACGACGAGCACCGCGTAGGAGAACGTGTCGAAGACGTAGACCCAGCCGACACTGCCCACCGACATGATGAGACCGCCGAACGCCGGGCCGACGAGGATCGCCAGTTCGCGTGATGGGTTGACGATGGCGATCGCCTCAGGCAGTTGCTCAGGCCGCACGAGGGCCGGGACGAGCGCCGTACGCGCGGGCCGGTCGAAGGACGAGGACGCCGTGACGAACAGGACCGCGACCAGGATCTGCCATACCTGGATGTGCCCGATGAAGGTGAACACCGCGAGGAACAGCGCCCCGAGCAGCGACACCGACTGGCTGGCCTGCAGGAGTCGACGCCGGTCCAGCCGATCCGCGAGGACGCCACCGATCGGGTTGAGGACCACGGTGCCGACACCCTGGGCCACGCCGACGAGCCCGGTCACCGAGATGGACCCGCTGATCTGGTAGACCTGGAAAAGCACGGCGGCCTGGGTGGCACGGGTGCCCAGGTTGGACGCCACCGTGCCTATCCAGAAGAACGAGAAGTCCCGGTTGCGCAGCAACTGGCCCAGCGCGCTCAGAGCAGGCCCACTTCGCGGTAGTAACGCTCAGCGCCAGCGTGCAGCGGTAGTGGGTCGCCCACCGTCACGGTTTCCGGGTCCCAGGCCATCTGGACGGCCTGACCGAAGAACGTGCGGCGGTTCGTGTCGTAGAGCTTCGTGAGGTCGTAGACGAACTGCTCGTCGGTTGACTCCGGCAGGTAGATGAGCAGGTCGCTGATCCGGTCGAGCGCCTTGACCCAACGGTCTACGCCGCGCAGGAAGTGGAACGGAACCTCGCCCGGCGTCCCGTGACCGGCTGCGGTCAGCTTCGCGAGCAACTCGTCGTCGAGGTCGAGGAACCTCAGGTTCATCAGCTCCGTCGCGGCCGCCCAGTGCCGGGTGACCATGCTGCGTCCCATGTAGAGGTTGCCGATGATGACGTCGAAGTCGGTGGAGCGGTAGTCGTTCCCACCGATCTCGCGAACCGTGCCGCCCTTCGCCTCGATCTCCTCCTTCGTGAGGTGGTAATACTTCAGCACCTCGTTGGGCACGACAGAGGCGATGGACTTGAGGTTGTGGGTGACGAGCCGGATCGGGTAGTCGGACTCCGCGATCTCCTTGAGGCTGGTGAACCCGAGTTCCCATCGGGCCGCCGCGGTCAGCCAGGACGGGCGGCGCACCCGACCGACGGCGCGCAGCGGAACGAACGTCTCACCCTGGAAGAGGTGCTCGCCACGAACGGCCCAGCCGAGGGTCTGTGGGACGGTGGCGCCGAAATCCGCCTTGCCGCCGCCGACGTACCGGGGGTTGTTCGTCGATCCGGACTCGCTGAGCACCTCGACCTCGTACCCCAGCGGCTCCAGCAGGCGACGGGTGATGTGGCCGATGATCCACCACGGCTCGCCGACGCCACTGCCGGCAAACTTCAACTCTTTCGCCATCGCCATGACCTGCCCTACCCATCTGTCCGCCTGCGTTCATGAGCCTTAAACAACCTACATGCGCAATGGTTTGTTGGTCTATCCTTTGGGCCAAGCCGCTACAGGCGCCCGGCCTCCTCGTAGTACCGCCGCGCACCCGCGTGCAGTTCCAGCGGAGCGGTCGACGTCACCGCCGCCGGGTCCCACACCATGTGAACCGCCTGGTTGAAGAACACCTCGCGGTTTGTGTCATACAGCTTCGTGAGGTCGTAGACGAACTGCTCGTCCGCTGACTCCGGCAGGTAGATGATGATGTCGAGATTGCGCTGCAGCACCTTGACCCGTCGGTCGACCCCGCGCAGGAAGTGGAACGGGATCTCCCCGCGAGTGCCCTCGCCGCGTGCCTCGAATTGGTCCAGCAGCTCGTCGTCGAAATCGAAGAAGCGCAGGTTCTCGTGCTCCGACGCGGTGTACCAGTGTTTGGTCACCGCGGTGCGTCCCATGTAGAGGTTGGCGACGATGACATCCGCGTCCCCGGCCCGGAAGTCGCCCTTGCCGATCTCCTTGACGGTGCCGCCCCGCGCCTCAACCTCTTCTTTGGTCAGGTGGTAGTACTTCAGTAGCTCGTTGGGAACAACCCCGGCGATCGACGACAGGTCGTGCGTCTGGACCCGAACCGGGTAGTCCGACTCCCCGATCTCCTTCAAGCTTGTGAAGCCGAGCTCCCAGCGTGCCGCGGCGGCGAGCCAGGCCGGGCGCACCAGGCGGCCGACCGCGCGCAGCGGCGCGATGTCGTCGTCCTTGAAGAGGTGCTCTCGGCGCGTTGCCCAGCCCAGCGTTTGGACGACACACGCGCCGACGTCGGCCTTGCCGCCGCCGACGTACCGGGGATTGTTCGTCGACCCGGACTTACTGAGTACCTCGACCTCGTATCCGAGGGGCGCCAGGAGGCGCCTGGTGACGTCGCCGACCACCCACCACGGCTCCCCGACGCCGCTACCAGCAAATTTCAGACTTTTCGACATCCTTGTCCCTTCACTGTGATGAATTGATACGGCGGGGCGCGACGGTCAGAGGATTCCGACTTCGCGGTAGTAGCGCTCCGCGCCGGGATGGAGGTCCAACGGCGGGTTCGTCCTGGCGACTCGACCCGGGTCCCATGCCATGTGGAGGGATTGGTTGAAGAACATTCCCCGGTTGTCGTCGTAGAGCTTCGTCAGGTCGTGGACGAAGTCCTCGTCGAGGTCCGCCGGGCAGTAGATGATGAGCCCGAACTCACGCTCCAGCGCCTTGACCGGGCGGTCCACGCCGCGCAGGAAGTGGAACGGAATCTCACCTGCCTTACCGTTTCCCTCGGCGATGTACTGCTGAAGCAATGCCTCGTCGATGTCGAAGAAGCGCAGGTTCATGTGCTCGGAAGCGGTCATCCAGTGCTTGGTCACGGCGGTGCGGCCCAGGTACAGGTTGGCGACGATCAGGTCGACGTCGCCGGCGCGCAGGTCACCACCCTTGCCGAAATTGCGGACCGAGCCGCCCCGCGCCTCGATCGCTTCCTTCGTCAGGCCGTGGTGCGCGAGCAACGTGCGGTGCAGCAGGCTGCCGATGGAGTCCCACGCGTGCGTCTCGACCCGCAACGGGTAGTCGGACGCGACGAGCTCGGCCATGCTGGTGAAGCCGAGCTCGTGGCGCGCGGCCACGCCGAGCCACGCGGGCCGGGACAGGCGCGCGATGGCCCGCAGCGGCACGAAATCCTCACCCGTGAAGTTGTGCTCACCCTTGACCGCCCAGCCGACGATCTGTTCCACGACGACACCGAAGTCGGCCTTGCCGCGCCCGACGAATCGCGGGTTCTCGTCCGCCGCCGACTGCGTGAGTACCTCGACCGAGTAACCGTGCGGCTCGAGCAGACGCCGGGTGATATCGCCGACGATCCACCAGGGTTCGCCAACGGTGCTGCCTGCCCATCTCAGATCCTTCTTCACAACTCTCCTACTTCCCGGTAGTAGCGCTCCGCGCCTGGATGCAGCTCCAGCGGGCCGGTGTGCACGGCTTGCGCCGGGTCCCAGGCCATGTGGAAGGACTGGTTGAAGAAGATGCCCCGGTTGGTGTCGTAGAGCTTCGTCAAGGTGTGTACGAAGTCCTCGTCCGCGTCGGCCGGGCAGTAGATGAGGAGGTCGATGGCCTGCCGCAGTGCCTTGATCGGGCGATCCACCCCGCGCAGGAAGTGGAAGGGGATCTCCCCGGGTTGGCCATGTCCGTTCGCCGTCAACTGGGCGAGGATGTCATCGCCCAACTCCAGGAACCGCATGTTCTGGTGCTCGGTCGCGGTGAACCAGTTCTGCGTCACCGCGGTGCGACCCAGGTACAGGTTGCCGATGATGAAGTCGGCATCACCCGCCCGGTAGTCGCCCCTGCCGATGACCCGGGTGGTGCCGCCCTTCGCCTCGATCTCTTCGGGCGTGAGGTGGTAATGGGTGAGCACCTCCATCGGGAGGACGGCAGCGATCGTGTCCAGCGCGTGCGTCTCCAGGCGCAACGGATATCCGGAGGCGGCGACCTCCTCGATGGTCGTGAAACCCAGTTCCGCGCGCACGGCGATGCCCAGCCAGGCGGGGCGAACCAGCCGCCCGATGGCGCGCATCGGCGCGAACGTCTCGCCCTGGTAGAGATGCTCACCGTTGACCGCCCAGCGGATCGTCGGAATGACCGACGCGCCGAGCTCGGCCTTGCCGCCGCCGACGTAGCGCGGGTTCTTCGTCGAGCCGGACTCGGAGAGCACCTCGACCTGGTAGCCAAGCGGTTCCAGCAGTCGCCGGGTGACATCACCCACCACCCACCATGGTTCGCCGACTGAGCTTCCGGCGAATCTGATCTTCCTTGACTTCTTGAGGAAGAAACCCTTCTGGATGGCCTGGTTCCACTGTCGACAGACAGCGGGCAGGATGCCGTGCGGCAGGTTCGGCTCGGCACCCCAGAGCTGGTGTACGCCGGCCTGGAAATGCGTGAGGGCTATGCGAGGGGCCGGGTTCATCGCCTCGAACGCCGGCATGACGACCTCCTCGTACACCTCCTTGCTGTGGTCCCGGCTGTTCTTCGAAATTCCGAACAACGTGTTCGGCACCGGCTTGACTCCGGGGCCCGTCAGCTCACGTGCGAGGCCCAGATAGTGCTGGACCATCTCGTCCGTCTCGGCCTCCGACAGGCCCAGTCGCTCCGCCGTCACCTGCGCCGCCTGGGTAAGCGCCGGCTGGATGTCTTCGGTGATGACGTACTCGCACTTGAAGAGCGGCCGCGCCAGCAGCTTGTCCCACTTCTCGAAGATCTCCTCCATGAGGGACGGCAGCCGCATGAGCGCCGCGGGTCCTTCCTTGCCCAGTGCCTCCGGGCCCGCGTACCTGGCCAGGTCGCGCCACGAGCGGATGTTGACCTCGTAGAACGGGTCGGCGCGCTTGGTGTGGTTCGCCGCGGTCTTGAGTCGCTCGTAGCCCTCCACCTTGCCCAGCGCGCCGCCCCACGCCTGCAGGCGCTCGGCGATATAGCCGAAGGGAGAGTTCTCCGTGGCAAGGATTCCCTCGACGTTGGGCACCCGCTGGGACAACATGCACACCTGCGGCCCACCCGTCGAGTGGCCCTGCACGTAGATCGAGTACTCGTCGACCGGGAAGTGCCGGCGCATCGCCTCGACGAATCCCGCCTCCATGACGAGCGGCCACGCCGCCATCCGGTACCAGAACGTCGTGCCCGGCTTGGCGTGGACGAGGGTACGCGTCCCGTACCGAGCCGCCTTGGACGTGTCATGGACAAGCTCGTACTGGTCCGGGGTGATGAACTCGTCCTTGAGCCAGATCGGGGTACGGACCGTGCCGTCCGGATTCATCGTGTCCCCGGGCCAGTTACGGCTCGGATCCTGCAGGTAGAGCCGACCCGGGAACGTCCCGGACACCACCCGCCAGCCGAACTTCGAGGAGAGCATCGTCGCGAACGGGATCATCTGCCGCCAGTCGTCCTGACCGCCGTGCAGGAGGAACGCGCCGATCTTCTTTCCATCCGCGCCCACCGCGATCGCGGCCGGGTCAGCGGGTTCGTAGACCCGGACACCGATATCCCACTGCATGCCCGCGACCTCGATGCGGAACACGTCCTCCGTGTCCGTGATCTCGATCGTCGGCATCGCGGCGACATTCGCTGTCGCCTGCACGCATTCGTCAAGGCTCACAACCCGTGCGGGCTCCCAGTGGTCGGTCATGGGCGCCCTTCCCGGACGAAGAATCCTCGGGTGATGGCCTGATCCCACTGTTGGACGACGGCGGGCAATATTCCCTGCGGAAGGTCCGGTTCGGACCGCCACAACATGTGGGTTCCGGCCTGGAAGTGCTGCAGTCCGACCCGCGGCGCCGGACTCATCGCGGCGAAGTGCGGCAGGGTGATCTGCTCGAACGCCTCCGGGCTCGCATCCCGGCTGTGCCGCGCGATCCCGAACAGCGTGTTCGGCATCGGCTTGGCCCCCGGGCCGGACAACTCACGCGTGAAGCCGAGATAGTGCTCGACCATCTCCTGTGTCTCGGCATGGGAGAGGCCCAACCGCTCCGCGGTCACCTGCGCGCCCTGCGTCAACGACGCCACGATGTTGTGCGTCACGGGGTATTCACACTTGAAAAGTGGCCGCACCAGTTGTTTGTCCCAGCCCTCGATCACCTCCTCCATGAGGGAGGGCAAGCGCATGAGCGCCGCCGGACCTTCCTTGCCCAATGCCTCGGGACCGTAGTAGCGGGCGATGTCGCGCCAGGAGCGCAGATACACCTCGTAGAACGGGTCGACGCGCCCCTCATAGCTGGCGGTCTCGGTGAAGAGGTCGTACCCCTCCACCTTGCCGAGCGAACCACTCCACATCTGCATCCGCTCGGTGATGACCCCGAACATCGAGTTCTCGGCGGCGAGCAGGCCCGCACAGTTCGGCACCCGCTGTGCGAGCATCATGGTCATCGCGCCGCCGGTCGAGTGTCCCTGCATATACACGGAGAACTCGTCCACGGGGAAATGCCGCCCCATCGCCTCGACCATGCCCGCTTCCAGGGCCAGCGGCGACGCCGCCATCCTGAACCAGAAAGTCGTCCCAGGCTTGGCGTGGACAACCGTTCGCGTCCCGTACCGCGCCTTGAGCCGGGTGTCCTTGACCACGTCATACTGGTCCGCGGTTATCAGCTCGTCGGTCAGCCAGATCGGCGTGCGGACCGTGCCGTCCGGATTGATGGTGTCCCCCGGCCAGTCGCGGCTCGGATCCTGCAAATACAAGCGGCCCGGGAAGGTGCCGGTCACCACCTTGTAGCCGAACTTCGCGGAAAGCATCGTCGCGAACGGAAGCATCTGGCGCCAGTCGTCCTGGCCGCCGTGGAGCAGGAACACGCCGATCTTCTTGCCGTCCGCGCCTACCGCCGTCGAGCCACCCACCGGCTCGTGCACGTGGACGCCGATATCCCACTGCATCCCGGCCGCGTCGATGCGGAACACGTCCTCCGTGTCCGTGATGTCAAGCGTTGGCAGCGCCGCGACATCAGCGGTCGCCTGCACACACTCCTCGACGCTCACAACCCGCGCGGGCTCCCAACGATCAGTCATGTCTACCCTTCCCTGGGCTTCCCTCGCGGTCGTCACGCTTGCGGGAGCACCGTCTTCGGGCCGGCGAAATGGCAGGCCGCGGAATGGTCGGTCCCGCCGAGGTCGCGCAGCGCGGGAGACTCCTTCGAACAGATCTCCTCGGCCCGGAAACAGCGGGGGTGGAAATGACATCCCGACGGTGGATTGCTCGGGCTCGCGGCGTCGCCACGCAGAACGATGCGGTTGGACATCCCACGCTGTTTCGGGTTCTCGATCGGCACGGCCGACAGGAGCGCCTGCGTGTAGGGGTGGGACGGATTGTCGAAGATCTCGGCCAACGGCCCGGTCTCGACTATCCGGCCCAGGTAGATGATGGCCACCCGGTCGCACATCTGGCGCACGACAGACAGGTCGTGTGAGATGAAGAGGTAGGCGAGGCCCAGCTCCTGCTGGATGTCCTTGAGCAGGTTGACGATCTGGGCCTGCAACGAGACATCGAGCGCGGAGACGGGCTCGTCGAGAATGAGCAGCTGAGGGTTGAGCGCCAGGGCCCGCGCGATGCCGACCCGCTGGCGCTGCCCACCGGACAGCGCGTGCGGGTAGCGATCGCCATGGCTGTATTCAAGCCCGACAAGGCGGAGCAACTCGTTCACTCGCGCGACCCTGGAGGCGCGATCCCCGACGCCGGCGACAACCATCGGCTCCGCGATGATGGAACGCACCGTCATTCGGGGGTCGAGGGACGAATACGGGTCCTGGAAGACGATCTGGAACTGGCGCCGGAACTTGCGGAACTCCCGTTCGGAGACGTCCTGCACCGCCCGGCCGTCGAAAACGACGCGACCGCCGGTGGGGCGCTCGAGCCGCATGATCGCTCGTCCGGTCGTCGTCTTGCCGGAACCGGATTCGCCGACGAGCCCCAGGGTTTCGCCCAGCGCCAGCGTGAGGTCGACACCGTCCACCGCCTTGATGGTGGAGCGGCGTTGTCCGAAGAAGCCCGCGCGAACCGGGAAATGGACCTCCAGGCCCTCCGTCTTCAGCAGCGGCTGCGGCTCTACCGCACTCATGACTGCGCTCCCCGCAATTCGTCGCTGAAATGGCAGGCGGTCCAGCGACCGCCGATGTCGATGAGCTCCGGAGCCTCCGTCCGGCACCGCTCCCGCCCCTTCGTGATGGAGCACCGGGGATGGAAGGAGCAGCCGGTGGGCAGGTGTGCGATGTTCGGCGGATTGCCAGGAATCGAGTTGAGTCGCTCGACCCGCTCGCTGACCCGCAGCGCGCTGCCCAGCAAGCCCTTGGTGTAGGGGTGGCGGGGATCGTCGAACAACTCGGTCACGGAGCCCGCCTCGACGACGCGACCGGCGTACATGACCATGACCCGGTCGGCCATCTCTGCGATGACGCCGAGGTCGTGGGTGATGAGGATGACCGCGGCGTCCGTCTCGTCCTTCGCCTTGCGCAGAACGTCGAGAACCTGGGCCTGTATCGTCACGTCAAGCGCCGTCGTCGGCTCGTCGGCGATCAGCACCCGGGGCGAGTTCGCGATCGCCATCGCGATCATCACGCGCTGGCGCATACCGCCCGAGAATTGATGCGGATACTGCTTCACCCGCTGCTCCGGGTCGGCGACACCGACGATCCGCAGCAACTCGACGACGCGTTCCTTGCGCGCCGCTTTGCTGAGCTGCGGGCTGTGGAGCTTCAGGGTTTCTTCGAGCTGATGCCCGATGCGCTGCACCGGGTTGAGGGAGGACATGGGGTCTTGGAAGACCATCGCGATCAGGCCACCACGGATCTTGCGGCGTTCCTCGGCGGACATCTTCATCAGGTCTTTGCCGTCGAACAGGACCTGCCCAGATGTCACTCGGCCGGGCGTCAACCCAAGCATCGACATCATGGAGACCGACTTCCCGGAGCCGGACTCGCCGACGACACCGAGCGTCTCGCCCGGGTAGAGCCCGAAGGCCACATCGGTGACAGCCGGTAGCGTGGCATCGAGCCCGACGAAGACGACGGAGAGATTCTCGACCTCGAGCAGCGGGTCCTCGGACCGGCCGGGAACCCTGGTCAGGCTGTTCGCGGCAATAGTCATGACACCTTTTCCTCAGCGATCTGTGGAGCATCCAGATGCTCCGCCAAGAACTTGACGATCCGTTCGCCCTGATCGCGCATGGTCGAGCGATACCGCAGCAGCGAGTGATCGTCGTCGGGGTACTCGACGTAGTCGACCAGGTCGCCCTTTCCGAGTTCCTTCATCCGAGCGACCCAGCGCCGCGACTCGTTGAGCGGCACCGACCCATCCCGGCGGGCGCTGAGCAGCAACTGCGGAACGGTGACGTGCTCGACGAAATTAAGTGGCGAGCGCTCTTCGTAACGGTCGGGAATCTCGGTGTAGGAGCCACCCATCTCCTCCCGGGCCCGCTGCGGGTCGCGCGTCGCGGTCGCGTAGCGCGCCTGGCCGGTGAACCGATCCATCGCGATCCACTTCCACGCCGAGACGGGCGCTCGGATCACCTGTGCGTCGAACACCTGCGGTGCGCGCGTGGCGATCAGGAAGCTCATATAGCCACCACCGCTGCCTCCCCACGTCGCCTTCCGGTGGAAGTCGACGTAGGGCAACTCGGCGATGAGGCCGAGCACGCCCATGACGTCGGAGAACTCGACCCCGCCCCAATCACCGTCGTGGAGATCGTGGAAGGCCGCGCCGAGCCCCTTGGTGCCGCGCGGGTTGGGCGCGACGAGGACGACCCCACGGCTGATGACCCACTGCCACAGGGCGTTCATCGTGTGCGTCCAGCAGCCCGGGTGACCGTGGAGGGCGACGACGACCGGGTACTTCCTCGCCGGGTCGAAGTTCGCCGGCTTGAAGACGAGCGTCCGGATCGGCAGGCTGTCCTCCGCCGGATACCAGGCCTCCTCGGCGACCGGCAGGCGGTCGGCGTCGAGGCTGCCCATGGAGAAGGTGATCTGGCGTGGCTCCCCGCCGTTCGGCGAGACCGCCCAGATGTCATGCACCCTGTTGGAGGCGCCCTCCAGGTAATAGACCGAGGCGCCGTCGGGCGAGAACTGTGGGCTCCCACGCATCGCGGTGCCGCTCGTCAAGGTCACGAGATCGCCGGTGCCGTCGGCGCGCAACACCCCGACCTGGTTGCTCAGGCCCACGCCGTCGGCGAACGTCAGGGTGATCGACTGCCCGTCGGGCGACCAGGAGCCTCCCGAATGCTGGCGCGGGAGTCGCGTCAGGCCGGTCAACTCGCCGGTGGCGAGGTCGACGACGGCGAGCTGACTGAATCCGCTGTCACTGGCCGAGACGAGGACGCGCCCCGAATCCGGCGAGAAGACGGGGCTGGTCACCTTGCTCCACGCGTCCACAACGAGTCGGCGCTCGACGCCCGTGGCGATTTCGTGCAGCCAGGTGTCTCCGCGGCGCTCGAATGCGATCCACCGACCGTCGGGCGACCAGACCGGGAACCGCTCGTTGTCGCTTCCCGGTGACAAGAGCCGAGGCCAAGCGGCGGGTGTACGCAGGTCCAGAAGGGACACCTTCGTTCCCCGGCCCGTGCGGGTGAAGTAGGCAAGCGTCGAGCCATCCGGCGACGGCGCGGGACTCGTCTCGATCATCGCGTCGTGGAAGGTGTGCTGGCGCAGGTCGCCCCCGTCAAGCGATACCGAGAAGATGTTGTCGATCGCCTGGTAGTAGCGCGAGCTGGTGAAGTAGACCCGCCCGTCGGTCACGGCGATCTGCGCCTTGGGCTCGGCGCGATGCTGCGCCAATGGCGAGGTCTGCAGCTCCGGGTGAAAGACGCCGGTGAGCCGCACCGGGTCGCCACCGCTGACATCCGCCCTGAAGACCTCCGCCGTGCCGGTCTCGAGCGAATCACGGACGAACACGAGCCCCGACCCATCGGAAAGCGGCACGAACTCCTTGACATGGGCCGCGGAAAGAAAGTCACTCAGCGAGTACGACGGTTCGGTGGTCATCCAGGCGCCCTCTCATGGGTCTCACGGCCCCCACGGGATGGCCCGCCGTCACTTTCGGCGTGCGGACCAGCCCGCGGCGGTCTAACAACTACTTCTGAAGCACGTCGATGTCATTGCCGTTGATCCACTCACCGGCGTTCGGTTGCCACTTGATGTTGTCGGCGGTCGCCCACAGGTTTTCGTAGGTGCCGAACCACACGGCCGCGTCCTGGTCCATGAGCATGTTGCCGGCGTCCTTGAGCAGCTGTTCGCGCTTGGTGGTGTCAGGTTCGGCGGCCTGCTTGGTGAGGACATCGTTGAGCGCCGGGTCGTTCCACATGGTTCGCTTCGACTGCCCGGCGAGCCAGTACTGCGTGTAGACGGCACCGGCGTCCTGGTAACCACCCTTGGTGATGAGGTAGAACCCAACCTTGCCCTTGCTCTGGTTCGCGGACAGGACCGCGAAGTCAGGTGAGTCGAATTGAACGTCGAAGCCGACTGCCTTGAGCTGCTCCACGATCACCTGGTTGACCTGGGTGTCACCCGGGTAGGTTCCCGTCGCCGAGGTGAACGTGATCTTGACGGGCTGACCACCGCCGATCTCCTTGACCAGCGCCTTCGCCGCATCCGGGTCGTAGACGTGGCCCTTCCAGCCCGGGTCCGCGCCGGGAATGAAGTCCGGCATCGGGCCCTTCATCTCCGTCAGCGTGCCGTCGAACACGCCCTCGACGATGGTGTGTACGTCGATCGCCTTGCTGATGGCCTCGCGCACCCGCGGGTCGTCAAACGGCTTGATCGTCGGGTTGAACGGCGTGAACAGGATGCGCACACCGGGGTTGGTGACGAGCTTGACCCCCGGGGTGTTCTTCACCGTCGGGATGTCCTGCGAGGGCAGCTCACGAATGATCTGGACCTCACCGGACTTGAGCGCCGCGAGCCGTGCCGCGTCGTCCGGGATGACCTTGAGGACGAGCTTCTTGACGCTCGGCTTTTCGCCCCAGAAGTTGTCGTTGCGAACCAGCGTCATCTGCTGACCCTCGACCCAACTCTCCATCTTGAAGGGGCCGGTGCCGATCATCGCGTGGTTGGCGGCGTCTTCGCTCATCGTGTCGTAGGCGTGCTTCGACACGATCATGCGGCCCTCGATGTCCGAGAGGAACGAGGCGATGGGCGTGTCGAGGGTAAGCACCACTGTGGACTGATCCGGCGCTTCCATCTTCGTCACATGGGCGAAGTGGCTCGCCATGAGCGAGTCGGGGTGGTTCTTGATGCGGTCGAAGCTGAACAGCACATCGTCGACGGTGAACGGCGTCCCGTCGGAGAACTTCACGCCCTGACGCAGGTGGAACGTCCAGGTCTTCAGGTCCTGGCTGCTCTCCCAACTCGTGGCGAGGTACGGGTCATACGCTTTCTTGTCGTAGTTCCAGTCGAGCAATGCGTCGAAGATGTTGCCCCACTGCGAGTTGCCGGAGCCCGTACCGCTTTGGGCGTAGATGTTCCACGACGGCGGCTCGTCCTGCTCGCCCACGGTCACCGTGGAGTCCTGGACGATGACGCCCGAAGACGTCGCGCCGGCACCTCCCGAACCGCTACCGCCGTTACAAGCCGTCAAAGCGAAGACGCCGACCGTCGCCAGCGCGATGAACACTGTGCGGCGTCTCTTTCTGCTTCCGAGAGTCATCTTTCACCTCTTTCTGGTTGACCGAGATCTGCAACGGCGAACTGTCGAGTTAATGGCTTCGGTGAAGTGCCGCGCTCTATCGAGCGCGATTCCTCAGCCGGGGATCGGTGAGGTCGCGAATCCCATCGCCCATGATGTTGGCGGCGATGACGATGAGGAACAGGGCGACGCCGGGCGGGATCGTCAGCCAGGGGTCGGCGTACATGTAGTTCCGGCCATCGGCGAGCATGTTGCCCCACGTGGGGGTGGCGATCGGCACGCCAAGACCGAGGAAGCTCAGGCCTGCCTCGCCGAGGATCGCTCCCGAGATGGAGAACGTAGCCACGACGATGGACGGCGCGACCACGGCAGGCAGGACGTGCCTGTTCATGAGCCGGAACCAGTGGGAGCCCATGGCTTCGGCGGCCAGGACGTATTCGCGGGTTCGTTGACTCAGTGCCTCGGATCGCGCGACCCGGTTGAACGCGGGCCAGCGGGACAGCACGAGGATGAGCACAACTTTCCAGGTGCCGGCGCCCGTGATGGCAACCAGCAGGATCGCAAGCAGAATGAACGGGAACGCCTGGAAGAGCACGACGACTCGCTGGATGGCCGCGTCCACCCACCCGCCCAGATACCCGCCGATGACACCGGTTGTCACACCGATGAAGGCGGCCCCGATGGCCGTGGCGACCCCGACCAGCAGGGAGATCCGGGCACCGTAGATGAGGCGGCTGAGGATGTCACGCCCCAGATAGTCAGTGCCGAGGAGATGGGACATGCTGCCACCACCGGCCCACGCCGGCGGCTTGAGCTTGTTAACCAGATCCTGCGCGTACGGGTCATGTGGCGACAGCAGGCCGGCGAATACGGCGATGACGACGAAGCCCAACAGGATGCCGCCACCCACCGCGACGTTCCACCCACCCGGACGACGCATCAGCCGGCGCGCCTTCGCCCAGAACGACAGGCGGCGCACGGGAGTGGGAAGCTCAACCGCGGCGCTCATGCTGCCTCCTTGCTCGTAACTGGTCGATCGCCGTCGAAAAACCCTTCAGCATGGCCATGTCAGTACTTGATCCTCGGGTCGATGAAGCAGTAGGCGATATCTACGGCCAGGTTCGTCAGCACGAAGACGACGGCGAACATCAGCACCGTGGCCTGAATGACCGGGTAGTCGCGGAAATCCACGGCGTTGACGAGCGTCTGTCCCAACCCGGGCCACGAGAAGATGGTTTCCACGACGATCGATCCGCTGAGCAGCGAGGCGGCCTCTAGGCCCATGACCGTGGCGACGGGGCGACCGGCGTTGCGCAGGGCATGGCGGAAGTTCACGGTGCTCTCCCGGGCACCCTTGGCCCGGGCGGTGCGGATGTAGTCGTCGCCCAGCACCTCGAGCATGCTCGAGCGCGTCATCCGCACGAGCAGACCGGTCATGGCCGCGCCGAGCGTGATGGCCGGCAGGGCGACGTACCGCAGCGATGTGAAGAACAGCCCTGGGTCGAGGTGGATGATGGCATCGACGAAGTTCACCCCGGTAGGACCGGGGGGTACGACGTCAGCGGGTAACCGGCCGCCCGTGGGGAACCACCCCGTCGGCACGGCTACATAGATGATGAGCAGTAGCCCGATCCAGAACGTCGGAGCCGAGATTCCGATGAGACCGACAACGCTGGCCGTGCGGTCCTGCCACTTGTTGTGCTTGGTCGACGCGATGGCGCCCAATGCGATGCCGATGATCCACCCGAAGAGCAGGGCGGCGATCGCCAGGTCGAGCGTGGCGGGCAGGCGCCTCCACAGGAGCTCACTGACCGAGCTGTGGTACTGGAACGACGTACCCAGGTTTCCGTGCAGCAATTGGACCAGATACTTCCAGAACTGCACGAGCACCGGGTCGTTCAGCCCGTACAGCTCGGTCATTCGCTGCCGGTCGAGCTCGGTGGCATTCTCGGGCAGCATCGCCGAAACCGGGTCGCCCGGTACGAGCCGGGTGATAAAGAAGATGATCACGACGATGGCGAGAAGCAGGGGGATCGCTCCGAGCACGCGCCGCACGACGTAGCTGGTCAACTGCCTGTCATCCCCTGTCTCTCCCTCATGGTGGGAACTCGGCCTCGATACGGCGGTAGCGCGTCCGGGTGGAACGCGAGTGGTCGACGCGTTGCATTGGACTAACCATTGCATCACTATTCGCCGCGGGTCAAGATGGTCTCCCGGATGAATTGGGAAGCCGTGACTCGATCGCAACGTCCGGCCCGCCCCAGACCACGGCCGGGGTCCTACGAGGAGGTAGCTGGATGTCAGCGCGCGTCGGTACGCAGTTCCGGGCCATCGTTGATGCTCGCCCCACGGATTACCGCGCAGCCGTGCCAGGCGCCGTTCTCGTGGCGACGGATCTGCGCGCCTCGGGGATCGCCGATGGTGACCTACTGCGCCTGACGACCGCCCGCGGTCGCGTCGGCCTGGTCACGGTGGCGCCGACGGACACGTCTCCCGAAGAGGCGCTGGACGACGGCGCGATCCGGATCGACAGGCTGACTCGCCAGGCGATCAAGGCCTACCCCAACGAGCCCGTAACCGTCGAGGTCGTCGAGCTGCCTCCGGCGTCCGAGGTCAGCCTCGTCCCGAGCGTTGCGCTGGGCGCCCACCACGCCAACGTCGTCCCCGCGCTGAAGTCGATGCTCGTGACAAACCGGGTGGCGCTGCGCGAGGGCATGCTCACCTACTTCAAGCCGCCGGATCGGCTGGTCGGGATCACCTTCGAGGTGCATGCCGTGGCGGGCCGAGAGGGCCTCGTCACCGCGGACACCGACGTCTGGCTCATCTCCGCCGACCACGAGCACGGCCCGGGCGAGGGTCATGACCACCACGACCGGCCGAGCACGGTGCTCGACACGACCTTCGAGGATGTCGGCGGCCTGACGACCCAGCTGCGCGAGGTGCGCGAATACGTCGAACTTCCACTGTTGTTCCCCCACGTCTACCGCCAGCTCGGCATCGACGCGCCCCGAGGGGTGATCCTCCACGGTGCTCCCGGAACAGGAAAGACCCTCCTGGCCCGCAGCGTTGCCAACGAGGTCAACGCGAGCTACTGGCACATCGACGGCCCCGAGATCGTCGGCACCTACAGCGGCGAGACCGAGGCGAACCTGCGCAAGGTGTTCGCGGAGGCGAGCGCGTCGGCCCCCGCGATCATCCTCATCGACGAAATCGACGCGATCGCGACCGTGCGGCGAACGGCGTCCAGCAGCTCCGAATCGCGGGCAGTGACGCAGCTGCTCGCCCTCATGGACGGGCTCGGGCGGGCCGAAGGGCTGCTCGTCATCGGCACCACCAACAGGCTGCACGCCATCGACCCGGCCTTGCGCCGGGCCGGCCGGTTCGACCGCGAGATCTTCTTCCCCACTCCCACCCCCGGCGAACGCGAACAGATCCTGCGGGTCCACTGCCGGGAGATGCCGCTCGACGACAGGGCCCTCGACACCCTCGGCGAAATCTCGTCCCAGGCGCACGGGTTCGTCGGCGCCGACCTCATGGAGCTCGCCCGGGAGGCCGGCCTCCACGCGCTGCGCCGGGCAGCGGCCCGCTTCGTGGCGGCCCCGTCCCTGGCCAACAGCCCCGATCCCGCCGATCTCATCGTGCGGGCGGACGACTTCCGCGCCGCGCTGCGCACCGTGCGTCCGGCGGCACTGCGCCAAGCGGCCAGCGAGCATCCAGCGACGCGATGGAGCGACATCGGCGGCTACGACGACGTGAAGAAGCGGCTCCGGTCGATCATCGAGGCGTTCGTTTCCGGCCCATCGACGGGCACCGAGTTGGTCACCGACGCGGGCCTCGTGCTCGCCGGCGCGCCCGGGACCGGCAAGACGGCGTTGGTGCGGGCCATGGCGGGCGAATCCGGCGTCAACCTCGTGACGGTGCACGGGCCGGAACTGTTCTCGCAGTGGCTGGGCGAGACGGAGGAGACCCTGCGGACCGTGTTCGACAGGGCCCGCAACGTGGCGCCGTCGATCCTCTTCTTCGACCAGCTCGATGCCATCGCGCCGCGACAGGGCGGGCGCGGCGATGACGGGGCACGTGCCCAGCGCCGGGTCATCAGCCAGCTCACCGCCGAGCTGGATGCGCTCGATCCGGCCGCACGCGTCCTCGTCGTCGCGGCGTCCAATCGCCCGGCCGATGTCGAGCCGGCGATCCTAAGGCACGGACGACTCGGCGTGCACATCCACGTCCGGGCGCCGAGCGACGACGATCGCGCCGCGATCCTGCACCGGCAGCTTCGCCTCGCCAAGCTCGGCGAACCCGCGGAGGCACTCGTCGCGGCCCTCGTGCCGGTGACCGCCGGGCTCGTCGGCGGCGACCTCGAGTTCGTCTGCCAATCCGCCATCCGGGCGGCCTCGGCCGAGGAACGACCCATCTCACGTGCCGATCTGCTGGCCGCCGTCGACAACGCGCGCGCAATCCAATCGAAGGAGACCCAAGTGGAGACTGAACGGTCCAGGACCCGCGAGCGCGAACAGGTGGCGCAGAACGTCCACGTCCATGCCGAGGACTACGCCAAGGAGCGCATCTACGTACGCCAGGTGAGCAGCTCCCGGTATTCGATCGCCAAGGAACGCCAGGAGCGGCTGGCCAACATTCCGCGGGTCTTCACTGCCTCTGGGGTGGAGGGCTGGGGAGCCGCGAACATCGTCGCCCCGGGCGACGACATCTTTCGTACGCAGTCCCTGCACGTGCATTTCGTCGTCGTCCCGCCGAACGGCCGCAACGACGGTCACGGCCATCAGAACGAGGCCTTCTTCTATGCCCTCGATGGTCACGGGTACGAGCTGCACGACGGCAAGCGCTACGACTGGAACGCGGGCGACGCCATCGCGGTGCACAACGACAGCGTCCACTGGCACAACAACCCGGACCCCGAGAACAAAGCCACCTGCATCATCTTCAAGCCGAAGCCGCTGGCGCTCTTCCTCGGCCTGACCTATCAGGGCAAGATCGGGACCGTCCCGGCGAACGATGAGCTCTGGGAGCCGCGCAGCGAGTGGCTCACTGGGCGCCCCGAGGGCGACGAACTCGTTCCGAAGGTGCTCACTCCCAAGGACACGCCGTGGGAGTGGACACCGTTCGGGCGGGTCCGCCGATTGGCGGGTGAGGGTGTCCCGCTGCGGATCAAGGCGACCGACGTCTACCTGCACGAGATCCCGGCGGGCAGCCGGTCGGGGCGGCGCTGGCAGATGGCGGACGAGGTTTCCTACGTCATCGACGGCGAGGGCTACGACCTGCACTGGGACGTGGAGGCCGAGATCACCGACCAGTACTACGCCCGGATCGCGAAGGAGCCGACCCGGTGGGAGTGGAAGAAGGGTGACGTCATCTGGACGCCCCAGAACACCGTGGTCCAGCGATTCGCCACCGGCACCTCACCCGCGACGCTCATCTCCGGGTCGAACCGGCTCTTCAAGAACCTCGGATACGCACGGATCGTCCATTTCGAGAATGCTCCCGAGTACGACGCCGCGGCGGCTCGTGCTCGGTGAGACGTCACGAGCGGCGGTCCTACCGGACTTCCGGTAGGACCGCCGTCTGGTCGCGCCGCGATGGCCGCCCGACTACAGCAGGCCGGCCTCGCGGTAGTAGCGAACCGCACCCGGGTGCAGTTCGATCCCCTCGGTGTTGGTGACGGCCGCCGGGTCCCAGGCCATGTGGACGGCCTGGTTGAAGAACTGATCCCGGTTGGAGTCGTAGAGCTTCGTCAGGGTGTAGACGAACTCCTCGTCGGTGTCGGCCGGGCAGTAGATGAGGATCCCGTCGACCCGGTCGAGCGCCTTGATCGGGCGGTCGATGCCGCGGAGGAAGTGGAACGGAACATGGCCCGGCTTGCCATGCCCGTCCGCCCCCAATTGGGCGATGAGGTCGTCGGCGAGGTCGAGGAACCGCAGGTTCATGTGCTCCGAGGCCGTCATCCAGTGCTTCGTCACCGCCGTGCGTCCCATGTAGAGGTTGGTGATGATGACGTCGATGTCACCCCCGCGCCAGTCGACGTCGCGCATCCTGCGCACCTCGCCGCCGTTGGCCACGATCTCGTCCTTCGTCAGGTGGTAGTAGGCCAGCACCTTCTTGGGTACGACGGATGCGATGGAGTCCAGGTCGTTGGTCGCCAGCCGGATCGGTCGTCCCGAAGCGGCGATCTGCTCGAGGCTCGTGAAGCCCGTTTCGTAGCGCACCGCCGCCGTGAGCCACGAGGGGCGCCGGACTCGGCCAATCGCACGAACGGGTACGAACGTCTCTCCCTTGAAGTTCTCCTCGCCGCGGACGGCCCAACCGAGCGTCTCCGGGACGGTGGCACCGAAATCGGCCTTGCCGCCGCCGACAAAGCGTGGGTTGTTCGTCGACCCGGAGGCGGTCAGCACCTCGACCTCGTAACCGAGCGGCTCGAGCAACGTCCGCGTCACATCGCCGAGCACCCACCACGGTTCACCCACGGAACTGCCGGCAAACTTCAGGCTCTTCTTCACTAGCCATTCTCCCCACATTGGGCCATCGGGCTATTGGTCATACCTATGTGTTAGGCTACGAACCGCATCGTGCCGTGTCAACGGATCGGATGGTGATGTCGCTTGACGCCGCAGGTGTCCAAAAGCCGACCCTCGATGTTCGCCTCGCTGAGAATCCGCAATTACCGGCTGTATTTCAGCGGGCAAACCGTTTCGGTGGCTGGCAGCTGGATGCAGAACATCGCCGTCGGCTGGCTGGTGCTCGAGCTCACCGGGAGCGGCACGATCCTGGGCTTCGTCACGGCGGCGAAATTCGTTCCCCTTGTCGTGCTCGGGCCATGGGGTGGGCTCGTCGCCGACCGCGTGGACAACCGGAAACTGCTCATCTGGACGCAGGTTGCCCAAGCCGTGCTGACGGCGGTGTTGGCCGCGCTCGTCTGGGCTGGTGCCGCCACCGTGCCGATCCTGGTGACGCTGGTCTTCACCATCGGCCTCGTCAATGTGCTCGACGGTCCGTCGCGCCAGAGCCTCATCCCCCAGCTCGTCCAGCGCGACCTCGTCGCCAATGCGATCGCCCTCAATTCGATCACCCTCAACCTCGCCCGGATCGTCGGCCCGGCGATCGGTGGCGTGCTCATCGCACATCTCGGGCTCACGCCCTGTTTCGTCATCAACGCGCTCTCGTTCGGACCGGTCATCGCGAGCCTGCTCCTGCTGCGCAGCTCGGAGATCATCCCGGCGAAACGCCAGGTGAGCGGCAAGGGTCAGATCAGGGCGGGGGTTGCCTACATCCGCCGGACGCGGTCGCTCGCACTGCCCATGATCATGGTGACCGTCGTGGGCACCCTGGCGTGGGAGTTCCCGGTCACGCTGCCGCTGCTCACGACCACGACCTTCCACCAGGCGGCCAGCGGGTACGGCACCGCGATGTCCTTCCTGGCCGCCGGCGCTCTGCTCGGTGGATTGGTGGCGGCGCGCCGTCACCACATCAGCGTGCGATCGCTCGGCGCTTCGGCCATGCTCTGCGGCCTCACGATCAGCGCCGCGGGGCTCGCGCCGAATCTGGCCCTGGCGCACGTCGCGCTCATGTTCGTCGGGGCCAGCGTGACGAGCTTCAATTCCGCGGCCAAGACGGTCATGCAACTCGCGAGCGCGCCAGAGTTCCGGGGCCGCGTCATGGGACTGTGGCAGATCGCCTGGCAGGGCAGCGCCGTCATCGGCGGGCCCGTCGTCGGATCGATCGGCTCGACCGCCGGCCCCCGCTATGCCCTTCTCACCGGAGGCATCGCGGCCGCGGCCGTCGGCCTGCCCATGGTCGCCCGGCGGACCGCGAGGTAGATATCGGCCAGCGCCTCGGGCAGATCCTGCGGATCCCCGATGACGTGGTATTCGTGGGGATCGCACACCGGAGCCAGGTAGTTCTCCCCATACGGGTCAACCGTGATGAGCAGCGGGTTGACCGCGCGGGAACGGGACTCGGCCAGGGCGTGCGCGGTGTCGGCGACGGCATAGTCGAATTCCGCCTCGCGGCCGTATTCCTTCTGGTATTTCTGGCCGTAGTCGACATCGAACGGCCGCCCATCGGTGACGACAACGAGAATCTTCGTCGCCGCGTCGATCTGCTGCAGCCGGTGAGTCAAATGCCGGATAACCGCGCCGATCCGCGTGGTGTCGTCCGGGACCATGCTCCCGAGCCGGCGCCAAACGACCGGGGTGAGCCGCTCCTCGATGTCTTTGACGACAGAAAGGCGGACATTCTCGCGACCAGTCCCGCTGAAGCCGTAAATACCGAAGGAATCGCCCACCCGATTGAGCGCCTCGGCGACGAGGCTGACGGCATCGCGCTGCAGGTCGAGGATTCGCTGGATGGGCACGCCGGGGTTCACCGCGTCCGGCGGAAGCCACAGGGCGGTCGAACCGGACAGGTCGATCGCGAAGGCGACGGCAACCTCCCGCCGCGGCCGGCGAAGGTCGGTGTAGAGGTGGTCGCTGGGTTCGGCCTTCAGCCGCATGTCGATCATCGCGTCGATCGTCGCGTCGAGATCGAGGTCGTCGCCCGTGCTGGTGCGCCGGGTCGCGGCGGTCGACTGCGGGCTGATGCGCTCGATCGCGCGCACCAGCCGGGAAACGATGTCACCGTAGCGGGCAAGCACTTCGAAGTGGTCGTGCTCCGAGCTGTTCGCCGGCGCCGTGAGCAGTCGCACGAGGGTGTGATCGGGGCGGACCCGCTCGGCGAACCGATCCCATTCGGGATAGGTGAACTCCCGCCGCCCCGTGGCCCGCAACGCCGGTTCCCACACGAGATCGGGCGCGTCGCTGGTCGGCGGCGGAAGGGTCATGCCGCTGTCGGCGGGTCGCCCGTCCGGGCGAGACTCCTCCTGCGGCTTCTCCTCGGCCGGTGGGCGCTCCTCCCCTTCGATGTCGAGGAGATCGTCGTCGCCGGCGTCCGGACCGGGCGCGACCTCACCCTGACCCTCGGCCCGCCGCGCGGCGAGATCGAGCACGTCGGCGAGCGACAGATCGCCTTCGCCGACGCCGACGTAGCGAGGGCCGGGCCAGTCGCGGTAGCGGACATGGTGGTACCAGGGGCCAAGACCGTCGGCGCCGGCCATTCGGCTAGGGAGGGTGGCCATGTCCAGCGGACTCATCGCCTCCGCGTCGCCATCCAGGTCGGCGAACCGCAACTCGCGCACGGTCCGGTGCATGCCGTCGTCCGGCTGTTCGATCAGCAGGTGGCAGATCCGCAACGCCGCCTCGACGCTGGACTCCACGGTGGACAGGGGATCGCGCAGGAGCCGGGCGATCGCCACGATCTGCTCGATGGTCGGCTCCAATTGATGCGGCGCCAGAACCTTGGAGCTGCCGAGGCTGAAGCGGATCAACGCCTCGATCGCCGCCGCGCGCGGGGAGAGCACGGAGGTCTCGGGCCGGTCGTGGAGAGCACCGTGTTGGACGGCGCGCAACGGCCCGGCCAGGCCCGGGAAGAGCCGCGCGGTCGCAGCGTCGATGCGGATGTCCTCGCAGGTCGCGAACATGTGCACGCCAAGCGCGGAATGACCGAAGAGGCCCGCCAGTCGCTCGAGCGCCGGGACGCCCGGGTCGCTGGTGTCGGCCGGACGGAGGCGCCGGAAGAGCGGTTCGTCCCGCTCGAGATCGAGGCGGAACGACCCGAACCGTTCGTGCATGGCCCGATGGGTCATCGCCACCTGGAAGAACTGGCCCGAGGTGAACTCGAAATGCTCGTCGAGCGGCGCCTGCGCCGGCAGCCAGACCTCGGCCTCGGTGTCGGCGCGCTCCCATGGGTTCGCACCGCCGTCGTACGGAATGAGCGAACAGACCTTGCCCGTGAGCGCCCGGTAGTAGAGCGCCAAGTGGTGTCGCGCGCGGTCCTCCGCGGCGGCCTGCTCGAGCGCCTCGAGCACACCGCGCTCCCTGACCAACACCCGGTGGCGGGCGGGAGGCTGCACCTGCGTGACGGTCAACGTCGCCTCACTCGGGGAAGATCGCGCTGACCACGTCGATGATCGCGCGCTGCACGTCGGATTCGTCGCTGAGTGCCTGCACGAGGCCGGCTTCGCAGGCGCGCCGTGGTGCGATGCCCTTGACCATGAGCTCCCCGACATGCACGAGCAGCCTGGTGCCGGGGCCGTCGATGACACCGGCCTCGCCCAGGCGGCGCAGCTGCTCGCCGAGGAACGCCAGTTGCCCCGCCCTCGTCTCGTCGAGCTCCGCCTCGTGCGCGATGATCTGCGTCTCGAGGTCGCTCGCCGGGTAGTCGAAGTCGATGGCCATGAACCGTTGCCGGGTGCTCGGCTTGAGATCCTTGGTCGCCACCTGATAACCGGGGTTGTAGGAGATGACGAGCAGGAAATCGTCATGCGCCTGGACGGTGGTGCCCAGCCGTTCGATGGGCAGCATCCGGCGGTGGTCCGTGAGGGCGTGGAGGATGACGGTCGTGTCCTTGCGAGCCTCGACCACCTCATCGAGATAGCACAGCGCACCGGTGCGCACCGCTTTGGTGAGCGGGCCATCGAGCCAGGTGGTTCCCTCGCCCGAGAGCAGGTAGCGGCCGACCAGGTCGGCCGACGTCAGATCGTCGTGGCAGCTGACGGTGACGAGTGGCTCGGCCGGCGCATCGGGCCGGTTCCCGAACAGCCGCCACGCCATGTGTTCGACGAACCGAGTCTTGCCACAACCGGTCGGCCCCTTGAGCAGCACCGGGATTCGCTGCTCGTAGGCCGCGGAGAAGAGTTCCACCTCATCGCGAACCGGAAGGTAGAACGGTTCGTCAGCATGGCGCAGCCGCGTACTCGTCATGGCCTAACCATACAACCATTAACGATCAGCTCGTCAACGGCCTCAGGACGAGCGGCGTACCCGATCGGCCGTGCGCTTCAGGTGTTTGGTCATGATCGCGATGGCCCGGTCGGCGTCGCGGGCGGCGATCGCGTCGATGAAGGCGGCATGCTCCTGTGTGCCCTTGTGGCCCATCAGCGGCGCGGTCACCTTCGCCTCGACCAACGACATCAACAACGGGCCATGGAACGACTGCACGAGCATCTCGATAGCCGGGTTATGCGTACACGCAGCCACCCGAACATGGAAATCAGCCGACATCGACATGTCATATTC
>NZ_JBFAPI010000036.1:37619-40881 GCF_040676615.1 Asanoa sp. NPDC049573 | reverse complement strand
CCCCACACCGCGCCTACCACGCGGCGGCGGCCCGCGGCCCCGGGGCCCCCCGCCCGGGCGCGCGCCCCGCCGGCCCCGGGCCCCCCCCCCCCGCCGCCCGGGGGGGGGCCCCCGCCACCGGCCGGGGCGCCGGTGGCCTGGAAGGCAATACGCTCCAGGTGGCACCGGACCGGTGCCTAGGCGAGGCGCACCGGATCGGTGCCGAGGCGACGAGAGGCGGTCGGATGACCCACGTGGCAGACGAGTCAACGCGGGTGGTCGAGGACCCCACCGCACCACCGCCGGGCCGGCCGCGCCGGGTCGTGCTCAAGCTCTCCGGCGAGGTGTTCGGCGGCGGCATGGTCGGTGTCGACCCCGACGTCGTGCAGGCCGTCGCGCGCCAGATAGCGTCCGTCGTCCGCCGCGGCGTCCAGGTCGCCGTCGTGGTCGGCGGTGGCAACTTCTTCCGGGGCGCCGAGTTGCAGAAGCGCGGCATGGACCGCGCCCGTGCCGACTACATGGGCATGCTCGGCACCGTCATGAACTGCCTGGCCCTTCAGGACTTCCTGGAGAAGGAGGGCATCGAGACCCGGGTGCAGAGCGCGATCACCATGGCCCAGGTCGCCGAGCCCTACATCCCCCTGCGCGCGATCCGCCACTTGGAAAAGGGTCGGGTGGTGATCTTCGGCGCCGGCGCCGGGATGCCTTACTTCTCCACCGACACCGTCGCCGCCCAGCGCGCGCTGGAGATCCGGGCCGACGTGGTGTTGATGAGCAAGAACGGGGTTGACGGGGTCTACACCGCCGATCCGCGCACCGACCCGACGGCCAGCAAGTTCGACTCGGTCACGTTCGCCGAGGTGCTACGCCGTGGCCTGCGGGTCGCCGACGCGGCCGCGTTCAGCCTCTGCGAGGAAAACGGCCTGCCGATGCTCGTGTTCGGCGCCGAGGGCGACGACACGATCATGCGGGCCGTCGCGGGCGAGCGCATCGGCACCTTGATCACAGCCAACTGAGTGCCACATCCCCAGAAGGAGGCGACGGACCAGGTGATCGACGACACACTCCTCGAGGCCGAGGAGAAGATGGATCGCGCGGTCGACCACGCCAAGGAGGAGTTCGCCGCGATCCGCACCGGGCGGGCCAACGCGGCGATGTTCTCGAAGATCGTCATCGACTACTACGGCACCCCGACGCCGCTGACCCAGATGGCGTCCGTGGGCACTCCCGAGCCGCGGATGGCGATCATCAAGCCCTACGACAACTCGCAGCTCCACGCGATGGAGAAGGCGATCCGCGACTCGGACCTCGGAGTCAACCCCAACAACGAGGGCACGCAGCTGCGCATCGTGCTTCCCCAGATGACCGAGGAACGGCGCCGCGACATGATCAAGGTGGCGCGGGGCAAGGCAGAAGATTCCAAGGTCGCCATTCGCAACGTACGGCGTAAAGCCAAGGAAGAGCTCGACCGGCTGGTGAAAGACGGCGAGACCGGGGAAGACGAGGGCCGACGGGCCGAAAAAGACCTTGACGACCTGACTCACCGCTACACCACACAGATCGATGAACTCCTCAAGCACAAGGAAACCGAGCTGCTCGAGGTCTGAGCTGGAGGCGGCCGCGAGTGCAGTAGGCTCGGCACGATTCCTCCTGGTCAGGAGATCGATAGGCGAAGGGGGGCTCGGCGACATGCGGCGTTCGACGGCGAGCCCGGTTACGGCGTGATGTCCTACTCCGACCCCTATTCGAGCGTCGATCCGCGTCGGGCGCGACACCCAGGTGTCGCGCCCGAGGAGTACGACCCCGGCTTCCCGGCCCACCTCGACGTCCCCGGTTGGGCCGGCCCCACACAGCCCGGCTTCCAGCAGCAGCCCGAGCCCGACCCGCGGCCGGAGTCGCCCGATCCGCTGCAGGAGCCGGAGGTCAACGGCTACACCGCCGACACGACCCAGCTGCCCGTGGTCCAGCCGCACGACGACCGGCGGCGCGAGCCATCGGGACGCGACGGCGGCCGGCGCCGCGACCGGGCGCGCTCCGACGACGAGCCGCCCAACCCGCCCGGGCGCCGCCGCGGCCCGGGCAAACGTCGCGCCGGCCCTGGCCGCCCGCCGACCGCCCAGAAGAGCAGCCGCGCCGGCCGCAACCTGCCGGCCGCGATCGGTGTCGGCGTCACGCTCGGCGGGATCCTGGTCGCGTCGCTCTACCTCTACAAGCCCGCCTTCCTGGGCGTTCTCGCGCTCGCCGTGGCGATCGGCATCTGGGAGCTCAGCCGGGCCACCCGAGAGGTGCGCGCGCATCCGCCGGCCATCCCGCTGATCGCCGGCGGAGTCCTGATGGTCGGCCTGGCCTGGTACGCCGGAGCCGACGCCCTCCTGCTCGGCCTGGTGGCCACGGTGTTGGCGGCGGCCGTCTGGCGGCTGGCCGACGGTCCGAAGGACTTCAAGCTCGACCTGACCGTGTCCACGCTGATAGCGGTCTACGTGCCGTTCCTCGCCGGCTTCGCGGCCCTGCTGGCCACGCCGGCAGACGGCGCCGACCGCGTGCTGGTCGTGCTGATCGCGGTCGTGCTGTCGGACACCGGCGGCTACGCGGCCGGCGTCTTCCTGGGCCGCCACCCCATGGCGCCGACGATCAGCCCCAAGAAGTCATGGGAAGGCTTCGGCGGCTCGCTGACCGCCGCGGCCATCGGCAGCGCCGTGACCTGCTACTTCCTGCTCAACATCGACTTCTGGTGGGGCGCCGTCTTCGGCGTGGCGATCAGCGTGGCCGCGGTCCTCGGAGACCTGGCCGAGTCGATGCTCAAGCGCGACCTGGGCGTCAAGGACATGAGCCGCCTACTCCCAGGCCACGGCGGCCTGATGGACCGCCTCGACTCGATCCTGTTCGCGGTCCCGACCGCCTACCTGCTCCTGTCGATCTTCGCCCCGGTCCGCTGACCGGGCGGCCCGAAAGCCACCGAATCGCCGTCTCCGTCAGGACCCGCCGCAGCCGGCTGCCCGACGCCGGTCGGGTTGGTGGTGGCGGTCGGGTGGGGCGATGCCGTTTCCGGGGCGTCGGGTTGCGCGATGCCGGTCGGGTTCGTGGCGTCGGTCGGGTGCGCGACGCCGGTCGGGGTCAGGGCGTTGGTGGGCTGCGAGACCCGGTCGGGTTCCGGCGTTGGTGGGCTGGGCGGTGCTGTTCGGGTTCAGGGCGTTCGGGTGCGCGATGCCGGTTCGGTCCAGGGCGTGGGTGGGCTGCACGATCCGCTCGAGTTACGGCGTTGGTGGGCTGCGCGAGACCCGGT
>NZ_JBFAPI010000036.1:22673-37519 GCF_040676615.1 Asanoa sp. NPDC049573 | reverse complement strand
TCGGTCCAGGGTGTCGGTGGGCTGGACGATCCGGTCGGGGTCGGGCGTTGGTGGGCTGCGCGAGACCCGGTTCGGTCCAGGGTGTCGGTGGGCTGGACGATCCGGTCGGGGTCGGGCGTTGGTGGGCTGCGCGAGACCCGGTTCGGTCCAGGGTGTCGGTGGGCTGCACGATCCGCTCGAGTTACGGCGTTGGTGGGCTGCGCGAGACCCGGTTCGGTCCAGGGCGTCGGTGGGCTGCGCGACCCGGTCGGTTCGCGGCGTCGGTCGGGTGCGCGATGCCGGGCGCGTTCGCGGCGTTGGTCGGGTGCGCGGCGCTCGGTCGTCGTGTCGGGTTGACCCGGGCTGGTCGTGTTGATCCATGGACGCCGGGCGGCTTTCATGGCCGGCGACGGGGCGACGTTGACTGTCCGTTCTCGCCTTGATCGAGAAGGGTCGAGGGCCGTCCGCGGCGGTGGTTGGGGAAAGTGATGTTTCGGATGGGCTGTGCGGTAAAGCGCAATTAGCCGCCGGCGGTGGCAATTTGACGTGGGTTCGGGTAATTGATTGTGTGCCGCGGGCCTGGCAGCGAAGCGGTGCGCGCGGGAGCGAGCGGTCGTGCACCGACGGACGTGCGTCGATGAATTGTCTTTGGATCTTCGTATTTGTGTTCCGGCACCCGGGCAGGTGAAGGTGATCGAACAGTCGTGGGAGACTGGAGCCGCCATGACGAGTCTGCCCATTATTCAGCCGAAGGCCGCGAGCACCGGGCGGCGAGCGGCCATGCCGCCGCGCCACCTGGCCGATCTTGATGTCGCGGGGCGTGAGGCTGCTCTGGTCGCGCTCGGTGAGCCTCGGTTTCGGGCGCGGCAGTTGTCGACCCATTACTTCGGGCGGTTGGTGCGCGACCCCGACGCGATGACCGACCTGCCGGCGGTCAGTCGGGCGAAGATCGCGACAGACCTGTTGCCGCGGTTGTTGACGCCCGTACGCGAGACCGCCACCGACGACGGCGCCACCCGCAAGGCCCTGTGGCGGCTGCACGACGGGGCGCTGGTCGAGAGCGTGCTGATGGGCTACCCCGACCGGGTCACCGTCTGCATCTCCAGCCAGGCCGGGTGCGGCATGGCGTGCCCGTTCTGTGCCACCGGCCAGGCCGGGCTGACCCGCAACCTGTCCACCGCCGAGATCGTCGACCAGGCCGTCTACCTGGCCGGGGTTGCCGCGTCGGGCATGGTCGCCGGATCGCCGACGCGGTTGTCGCACGTCGTGTTCATGGGCATGGGCGAGCCGCTGGCCAACTACAACCGGGTTCTCGCGGCGGTGCGGCGGCTGACGTCGCCCGCGCCCGAGGGGCTCGGGCTGTCCCAGCGGCACATCACGATCTCCACCGTCGGGCTCGTGCCGGCGATGCGCAAGCTCGCCGAGGAAGACCTCGCGGTGACTCTTGCGCTGTCGCTGCACGCGCCCGATGATGATCTGCGCGATGAACTGGTGCCGGTCAACCAACGGTGGAAGGTGGCCGAAGTGCTTGACGCCGCGTGGCATTACGCGGATCGCACGGGGCGCCGTGTTTCCGTCGAATACGCGATGATCAAAGACGTGAACGACCAGCCGTGGCGAGCCGATCTGCTCGGGCGTCTGCTGGCCGGGCGGCTCGCGCACGTCAACCTCATCCCGCTCAACCCGACGCCGGGGAGCAAGTGGGATGCCAGCGCCAAGCCGGTCGAGCGCGAGTTCGTCCGGAGGCTGCGCGCGGCGGGCGTGTCGACTACCGTGCGTGACACCAGAGGTCGCGAGATCGACGGTGCGTGCGGCCAGCTTGCCGCTGCTGAGGTGACGACATGACCGCGTTCGGGGCCGCGGCAGAGCGAACTAACCAGGAGACATAGTGGCGAGCCAGGGTCAACGATTCCGCCGTCGGGCGCTCCGTCGCGGCTACAAGGTCGACGAGGTCGACGCGTTCCTCGACCGCGTCGAGGCGACCCTCGCCGGCGACCCCGTCGGCCAGCCGGTTGGCGCGCAGGAAGTCCACGACATCGTCTTCCGGGTGCGCTTCGGCGGGTACGACGAATGGCAGGTCGACCTGCACCTTGACCGCGTCGAGCGGCAGGTCGCGGAGCTCGAGGAGCGCAACGGGCGCTTCGCCGGGCCCGACCGGATGGGGCTGCCGGACCGGATGGGTCCGCCTGATCGCATGGGTCCGCCCGATCGCCTCGGTCCGCCCGATCGCATGGGTCCGCCCGATCGCATGGGTCCGCCGGACCGGATGGGTCCGCCGGATCGCATGGGTCCGCCGGACCGGATGGGTCCGCCGATCGCCGCGCCGCCGCCCGGTTCCTTCGGCCCGCCCGACCGGATGGGTCCGCCCGACCGTCGCGCGGCCGCCATGGGTGGCGGACCGCTGCCGACCCGGCCGTTGCCCAACGACGACCCCTACGCGCGTCCCGGCCCGCCGCCGCCCTACGGCGGTGGGTTCGACGGCCCGCCACAGCGGGGGTACGACGGTGCTCCCGCCGGCCCGCCGCCGATGGGCGGCCGTGGTGGCGGCCCCGGGTTCCCGCCGGACGACCGCTATGACGGCCCGGACCAGCCCGGCCGGCGCGCCAAGATGGACATGACCGCCGAGATCCGCATGCCCGAACGCGGTGACCTCGGCCGCGGTGGCGGTCCTGGGCACCCGGGCGGTGGCCCCGGCCCCGGCATGGGCCCCGGCATGGGCCCCGGCCCCGGCATGGGTGGCGGCCCCGCCCTCACGATGGGCGGCGCACCCGGTGGTCCGATGGGCGGCCCTCCGCCGTTGATGGGCCCGCCCGGCAGCGACCTCGCGCGCGTCGACCAGATGCGCCGGTCATTCCAGGTCCGGCGGTTCGGCAGCGGCTACGACCCGGCACAGGTCGATCGCTTCTTCGAAGACGTGCTGACCGGCATGACCGGCCGCGGCCCGATCCCGACCACGGACGCCGACTTCGACGCGACGCAGTTCGGCTTGGTGCCCGGCGGCTATTTCGAGGCCGAGGTCGAGCAGGCGCTGATGGAGGTCCGCGACATCGTTCGGCGGCGCTGAGGGTTTCTCTTCCGTCCCGCTCGCCGGTCAACCCTGACCGGCGGGCGGGACGTTTGCTTTGTCCCGTCTCGGTCTGCCGGTGGCCTGGTGGGTCGGCCGCGGTGCCCTGTGGACCGACGGCTGGGTCGAGGTGGAAGTTGCGGCTCCGCATGCGGCACCGTCGACTCGCCCGGCGCAGGCGCGACCTGTTCGCAACCTCGGCGGGGGTAGCTCTAGCCGGCTAGGCGACAGGTCTGCCGGGGCTGCGGCATGCGGGCGCGGGTCTCGGATGGCGCGGTGGCGGGTTGCTTCGCTGCCGGTGGCGGTTGTGTCGCGCGGGCCTGGCAGCGAAGCGGAGCGAGCGGTCCCCGGCGGGAGCGACGGTCGTGCCCCCCGACAGACCCGGGGCCGGGTTGTCCGTCCTTATCGGCTCTTCGGGCCGAGCCTCCTGGTCAGGAGGAGGAGCGGAGGCCGATGCGGCGGAGGACGGCGT
This sequence comes from Asanoa sp. NPDC049573, assembly GCF_040676615.1. Classification (NCBI taxonomy): domain Bacteria; kingdom Bacillati; phylum Actinomycetota; class Actinomycetes; order Micromonosporales; family Micromonosporaceae; genus Asanoa; species Asanoa sp. NPDC049573. The sequence continues at coordinate 34,004 of NZ_JBFAPI010000036.1, read as the reverse complement.
CGCCGATGACCGCGAGGATGAGGGCCGCGGCGAGGCCGTTGAGCCAGATGCGTTCGACGCCGGTTACCTCGTTGTTGCAGAACTGCATCAGCACCAGGGAGATCGCGACGACGACGGCACCGATCTGGCCGCCCTTGCGGTGACCCGGCTTCTTCTGGTCGGGGGCGATGACCGGCTCGTGCTCTGCCACCTCGTGGCTCCTCCCTCGGATGGATGCGGAGATCAGTGTGGCACGCCCGTGGCGTCGAGGATCGGGCACCCCGGCTCGTCGGGTAGCGTTTTCGCCGTACACGACGATGCGTTTGATCTTGGGGGTTTGCTGCCGTGCGAGTGACCGGGACGGGACACGCCAGCATGCGGATCGACACCCCAGCGGGGAGCATCCTGTGCGACCCCTGGGTCAATCCCGCCTATTTCGCGTCGTGGTTTCCCTTTCCCGACAACTCCCTCCTCGACTGGGAGACGCTCGGCCAGGTCGACTATCTGTATCTGAGCCACCTGCACCGCGACCACTTCGACGCCGCGCACCTCAAGCGGTTCGTCTCGAAGAAGGCGCGGGTGCTGCTGCCGGAGTATCCGACCAGTGAGCTCGAAGACCAGCTGCGCGAGCTCGGGTTCACCGACTTCGTCAAGACCGTGTCGGAGGAGGTCGTCGAGCTCGACGGCGGTCTCAAGGTCATGATCCAGGCGTTGACCTCGCCGACCGACGGGCCGATCGGCGACTCCTCGCTCTGGGTCGAATATGACGGTGTGCGGCTGCTCAACCAGAACGACGCGCGGCCGACCGACCTGTCGCTCTTCGAGTCGCTCGGGCACGTGCACGCGCACATGCTGCAGTTTTCCGGCGCGATCTGGTATCCGATGGTCTACGAGCTGCCGCAGTCGGCGAAGACCGCGTTCGGCAAGCAGAAGCGCGATCGGCAGTTCGACCGGACCTGGCGTTACATCGACGACCTCAAGGCGTCGCACGTCTTCCCGATCGCCGGGCCGCCGTGCTTCCTCGACGACGAGCTGTGGCAGTTCAACGACATCTTCGGCGACGAGGGCAACATCTTCCCGGACCAGTCGGTCTTCATGAAGGAGTACGCCAAGGTCGGGGGCACCAACGGCATCGTCCTGCTGCCCGGCAGCGTCACCGAGCTCACCGAGTCGTCGGCCGAGACCACGCACCCCACCGATGTCGACGAGTTCTTCGCCAACAAGGTGGCCCACCTCGAAGAGATGCGCGAGCGCAAGCGCCCGATCATCGTCGCCGAGAAGGCGTCGTGGCGGCACCCTGAGATCGACGTGCTCAAGGAGATGAAGCGCCGCATCGAGCCGCTCCTCGAAGAGTCGATCTACCTGGCCAAGGGGGTCGGTGGGCCGGTGCGCTTCGACCTGGTCGGCTACGACGGCGAGGCGGTCGAGTCGATCGTGGTCGACTTCCCGGGCAAGGAGGTCAGGCGGTATGCGGACGAGAAGGTCCGCTACCGCTTCCGCACCGAACGGGCCCTCGTGGAGCACCTCCTTTTCATCGACGAGGTCGACTGGGTCAACTCGCTCTTCCTCTCCTGCCGCTTCTCGGCGGCGCGGATCGGGCAATACAACGAGTTCGTCTACGCGTTCTTCAAGTGCCTGTCGGAAGAGCGGCTGCAGTACGCCGAGGGCTGGTATGACGAGCACGAGCGGACCACCGACGCCGAAGACATCACCCTCGGCGACTGGGTCGTGCAGCGGCGCTGCCCGCACCTCAAGGCCGACCTGACCCGCTTCGGCATCGTCGACGGCGACCAGCTCACCTGCCAGCTGCACGGGTGGCGCTTCGACCTGCCGAGCGGGCGCTGCCTGACCGGTGTCGGCCACCAGATCCGCGCCCGCAGGGCCGGCGAGCCGGCTCCCGGCGCCGGCGAGCCCGCTCCCAGCGCCGACGGGGACGCGCCGGAAGCCGCGGCGGCGCCGGCTTAGCCCGCGGCTAGCGCAGCAGGAACGCCAGCTCGGTCTCCCATTGGTCGATGGGCACCTCCATCGGGTTGGAGTGGTAGAACTCGAGGCGGCACCGCCAGACCTCGCCGGCGGGTGAGTCGTGGCGGTCGAACTCGAGGTCGCGCCCGTGTGCCCAGCCGAGGAAGTCGGCGGTCACCTGGAGCAGGTCGTCGGGGTGGCCGACGTGGGTGACGGTCGCGTAGCGGCCCGCCGGCAGGACCCCGCCGAAGATCTCGCCGCTGCCCTGGACCGGAGCCCTGACCGGGACGCCGGCCTCGATCTCGAGCTCGCGCTCCATGTCGATGACGTTGTATTTGAGGAACGGCGCACCGGCCGGTGGGATGTCGTGTTGGCCGAGCCAGGCGAAGACGTCGGGGATGCGGTCGGCGATGTCGGCGATGGAGCCCATCGTGACCGTGCGTCTGATGCCCACATAGTCCTGCGTCGGGCGGTCGACGACGGTCGGCTCGGTGGTCACGGCCGGTTCCTCCTCGGTGGCTGGATGCGACCGGACCATTATGTGTGGGGGCTCCGACAGAAACCTCTAGGCGTGCGGCGTGAACTGGTCGACGTAGGCGTGCAACTCCATCTCGAACAGCGCGCCCGGATCGGACACCGCCCAGCGCAGGTGATGGAAGACCTCCATGGACACCAGCCCGTAGAGGCGTGACCAGCCACTGAGGAACGCCCACGCCACCTCGATCGGCACCTTCTCGCCGTGCCCGGCGTGCAGCGGCTGCAGGTGGGCGGCCAGGCGCTCCTCCATCAGCGACCGCGGCGGGGTCGGGTAGGGGTGGTGCAGCCAGAGGACGTTGATCGTTTCCATGAACGGGCGCCCGAACTCGACGCCGGGATGGTTCTCGTCGTCGCAGTTCTCCTGGAAGGCGACGATGCCGGGTAGCGGGTTGCCGAGGATGAGCGCGAACTCGGCCGGGTGGGCGACGGACCACTCGCGGAACGCCCGCGCCATGGCCTTGAGCTGCTCCACCGGGTCGCTGCCGGCGTCGGCCTTGGCCGTTCTGACGACATCGGACAGCTCGACGTACAGATCACCGGCGAGGGCCTCGATCAGGGCGTCAAGGCTGTCGAAATAGCGGTAGATCGCGGGTGCGGTCATGCCCATCTCGCGGGCGATGGCGCGCAACGAGATCGCCTCCGGACCGCCGGTGACCAGCAGCCGGCGCGCCTCTTTCTTGATCTCGGAGAGGGTCGACGTGCGCAGCCGCTCCCGGCGTGTCGGCGCGCTCAATACGCGAACTCCCTTGACTCACGAGAACAGCGTTGCCATAGTTAACGCCGTTCATCTTCCTAACGCTGTTCGTAGTTTTGCACAGATCTCAGGGGGGATCCATGTTCGCGTGGTGGGGGCGCGCAGTGGTCCGGTTCCGCTGGTGGGTGCTGGCGGCCGCGACGGTGCTGGTCGTGGTGGGCGCGGCGTGGGGCACAGGGGTGTTCGGTGCGCTGACCGGGGGCGGGTTCGACGACCCCAAGGCCGAGTCGACGCAGTTACGCGAACGCACGATCGCCGAGTTGGGCAGTCAAGACGTCGACGTGCTGGTGCTCTATTCGAGCCCGACGGCGAAGGTCGACGAGGCAGCCTTCCGTGATCCCGTGACCGCGACGCTGGCCAAGGTCCGTGCGTTGCCCGAGGTCGCGAGCGTGATCAGCTTCTACGACGCGCAGTCGCCGGCGCTGGTCTCCGACGACCGGCACGCGACCTACGCGATGGTGCAGCTCAAGGCGATCGACCCGGATGAGAAGACGTCGGCCTACGAGGCGATCGAGCCGGCGCTGACCGCTCCGGGCATCACGACCCAGACCGGCGGCACGATCCCGTTCCTGCACGAGGCCAACGAGCAGACCAGCGCCGACCTGGCCCGGGCGGAGACGTTCTCGCTGCCGGTCCTGCTCGTTCTGCTGGTGTTGATCTTCGGTGGGCTGGCCGCGGCCGCCACGCCGTTGATGATCGGCGGAATCGCGATCCTCGGTTCGCTGGTCGTCGTGCGGCTGCTCAACATGGTCACCGACGTGTCGGTCTTCGCGATCAACATCATCACGTTGATCGGTCTCGGCATGGCGGTCGACTACGCGTTGTTCATCGTGAGCCGGTTCCGTGAGGAGTTGGCCGGTGGGCACGAGCCGCCGGCCGCGATCGCACGCACGATGGCCACCGCCGGCCGCACGGTCCTGGTCTCCGGCCTGACGATCGCATTGGCGCTGGCGAGTCTGCTGATTTTCCCGCAGGCGTTCCTGCGCTCGATGGGCTTCGGCGGCCTCGCCGCGGTGCTGGTCGCGATGGTGGCGGCGCTGACGGCACTGCCGGCCCTGCTCGCGGTGCTCGGCCATCGGATCAACGCGTGGCGCATCCCGCTGCCCTGGCGGCGCGGCCGGGAGCGCACCAGCGGCGACGGCGCATGGGCGCGGATCGCGAAGAGCGTGATGCGCCGACCGATCGTGTACGCGGCAGGCGTCGTCGTCATCCTCGCCGTCCTGGCGTCCCCGGTGCTGCGGATCGGGTTCGGTGGGTTCGACGAGCGGGTGCTGCCGCCCGGCGCCGAGCCGCGGGCGGTGTCCGACGCGATCAGCACCGACTTCCCGGGTGGCACGATCGGGCCGGTCGAGGTGCTGGTGTCGGGCGGTGGTCAGGCTGCGGCGCAGCAGCTCGCGTCGACCATCGGCAGCCTGCCTGACGTGACGGGTGTCCAGGTAGCCGCGGCGCGGGGTGCGACGTCGCTGCTCAACGTGACCTACCACGGCGAGTCGACCGGAGACGCGGCGCAGGGCGTGGTGCGGGCGATCCGCGACCTGCCGGCGCCGGCGGGTGCCGAGGTGCTGGTCGGTGGGCGCACGGCTGCCGACCTCGACCTGATCGACAGCCTGGTCTCGCACCTGCCGTGGATGGCCCTGATCATGGCATCGGCCACGCTGATCCTGTTGTTCCTGGCCTTCGGTTCGATCGTGCTGCCGATCAAGGCCGTGTTGATGAACCTCGTCTCGATCGGCGCCTCGTTCGGCGTCGTGGTCTGGGTCTTCCAGGACGGCCATTTCGCCGACTTCCTGGGCTTCACGCCGACCGGCTTCATCGAGCCGAGCAACCCGATCCTGATGCTGGCCGTGCTGTTCGGGCTCGCGACCGACTACGAGGTGTTCCTGCTGTCCCGGGTCCGCGAGGAGTGGGACCGCACCGGCGACAACACCGCGTCCGTGGCGACGGGCCTGCAACACACCGGCCGGATCATCACCGCGGCGGCGTTGCTGCTCATCGTGGTGGTGGCCGGGTTCGCGAGCGGCGGGATCGCCTTTATCAAGCTGATCGGCATCGGCATGATCGTGGCGATCGTCGTCGACGCCACGCTCGTGCGGCTGCTGCTGGTTCCGGCGACCATGCGGCTCCTCGGGCGGTGGAACTGGTGGGCGCCGGGTCCGCTGGGTGCGGTCTACCGGCGGTTCGGGATCCGGGAACTCGAGCCGGGCCCGGACGCGCCCGCGAAGGAGGGCGCGTTGGCTGGCAGCGGTCGATCCGGCTGAGCGTCTCGCAGGGGAACGGCCGTCGGGGTAGCGGTCGCGTGGCCGGGTGCCGCGGGTGCGGGGGCGCGGCGGGCGTCAGGCGGTCGGAGCGGGGACGGCGTCGCGGGCGGCGAGGGCTTTGCTCAGGGCGAGCGTTCCGGAATAGCCGGCCAGCACGATGACGTGGAACAGGTAGAGCCACAGCAACACCGCGACCACGGCGCCTACCGGGTCGAAGCCGCCGAAGGGGATACCCAGGTCGAGAGGGAAGGAGGCGAACAGGACGAAGCCGTGGAGGAAGCCGGACAGGTTGGCCGCGGTGAAGGAGCCGACCAGGGCGGTCGGCAGCCACGAAGGGCGCCCCGGGCCGACGACGCGGTAGACCCAGATCAGCACCGGGGTCAGCACCAGCCAGACGGCCAGGAACGAGAGGACCACGCCCAGCACGAAGGCCCAGCCGCCGCGGCGGACCAGCCCTGTCGTGTAGGGGAGTGCGGCGATCGTGGCCAGGACCAACGCGGGTGCGGGTGCCAGCAACGGGAGCAGCAGCAGGCGACCGCGCCAGCCGACGAGGCGCTCGTCGCCCGGGCGGGCTACCGAGACGAACGCCCGGCGCAGGCCCTCGCCGTAGAAGGACGCGGGCAGCAGGGACGCGACGGCCAGCCAGGGTGTGAGGGTGACGCCGGCCTCGACCAACGCCGCCGCCGCGCGGTCGGCGCCGATCGAGGCGGGGAGGGCGTCGGTGGCGTACGACGTGAGCCGCCGCACCCGGCCGGCGCCGACGACGAGGGCGGTGAGCCACAGGGCGAGCAGCGAGACCGGCACGATGGCGATCGCGCCGTAGAACGTGATGGCCGCGGCGTGCAGCGACAGGTCGCGGCCGCGCAGGGGTGCGAACGCGCTGCGGGCCACCCTTCGTAAGCCCTCGACCATGCCCTCACCTTTCCCGGTAGGGCGTCCGGCACTCCCTAGGATTTTCGGACATGACGGTCTTCGAGACGGATCGACTGATCGTTCGCCAGTGGACGGAGAGCGACGCCGACGTGGCGCGCGTCTTCGACATGTTGTCCCGCTGGGAGGTCGCCCGGTGGTTGGGCGCCCGGCCGCGGGTGCTGGAGAACGAGGCAGCGGCGCTCGCCGCGATCCGGCGGTGGCGGGGTCGGGCGTCGGCCGACGGCCTGCACGGAGTCTGGGCGGTCGACGTTCGCGACACCGGCGCGACCGCGGGGTCGGTGCTGGTCCTACCGCTGCCGGGTCTCGACAACGAGCCCACCGGCGACATCGAGGTCGGCTGGCACCTGCACCCCGACTCGTGGGGGCGCGGTTACGCGACCGAGTCGGCCGCGGCGGCGATCGAGCGGGTGTTCGCAGCGGGGCTTCCACAGATCTACGCGGTGATCCGGGAAGGCAACACGCCGTCGACGGCGGTCGCCGCGCGTCTCGGCATGACCGCGATCGGCAAGCAGAGCCGGTGGTACGGCGGCATCGAGCTCGACACCTACCGGCTGGCGGCGCCCGACCGATAGCGATTCCGCGCCGCCTGGGCACCACACCGAACGACGCTGGATCTACCCTCCTTCGATGCGCATCGTCATCACGGCCCGGCCGGATCCGCGGCGGGTGCCGGCGGCCGTTCGTTGGGTGTCGCGGTGGCTGTTCCGCGCGTTCTACGCGGTGGGCGCGGTTGTCGTCGGCATCGGGGTCTACAGCGCCGTCGCCCTGCCCGGAGACCCGGTGCTCGACGGCGCCATCATCGTGCTCGGGCTGTTCTGCCTGGCGTACCCCTTCGGGGTGGTCGCGGCGGCACGGCGGCAGCAGGACAGGTACGAGCCGATGACCATCCGGTACGAGATCGACGAGGACGGCGTGCTGACGGCGCACGAGCTCGGCGAGTCGACGCTCGACTGGCCGGCGATCGAGCGCGCGGCCCTGACCGACGACCTCCTGCTGATCTGGGTGGGCAAGCGCCAGTACTTCCCGATACCGGTGACCGACCTCTCCAAGAACCACCGGCGCGAGCTGCGTGACCTGCTCCAGGAGCAGGGACTCCTGCGACGGTCGTGAACCCGCCTGTGGACAACTTCGGGCCCCGAGCGCCGATAGGGGAGAATGGCCGGGTGAGCCAAGCCAACCGGGCCGCGCCCCGCGAGATCGTCCTGCTCGGCAGCACCGGGTCGATCGGCACCCAGGCCGTCGACATCGTGCGCCGCAATCCCGACCGGTTCCGGGTGGTGGCGCTGGGCGCCGGCGGCGCCAACGTCGCGCTGCTCGCGGCGCAAGCGCTGGAGCTGGGTGTCGAGGCGGTCGGCGTCGCCAAGGCCTCGGCGGCGCAAGACCTGCAGCTCGCGTTCTACGCGGAGGCGGCCAAGAAGGGCTACGCGACCGGCGACTTCCGCATCCCCAAGATCCTGGCCGGCCCCGGCGCGATGGCCGAGCTGGCCGAATGGCCCGCCGACCTGGTGCTCAACGGGGTGGTGGGCTCGCTGGGGCTCGCACCCACGCTGGCCGCGCTCAAGGCCGGCCGTACCCTCGCGCTGGCCAACAAAGAGTCCCTGATCGCCGGTGGTGCCCTCGTCAAGGCCGCGGTGACCCGGCCGGGGCAGATCGTCCCGGTCGACTCCGAGCACTCCGCGCTGGCCCAGTGCCTGCGTTCCGGCGCCGAGCGTGAGGTGCGCAAGCTGGTGCTCACCGCCAGCGGGGGGCCGTTCCGCGGGCGCCGGCGCGACGAGCTGACGGCCGTCACACCGGCCGAGGCCCTGGCCCACCCGACCTGGAACATGGGGCCCGTGGTGACGATCAACTCGGCCACCATGGTCAACAAGGCGCTCGAGGTGATCGAGGCGCACGAGCTGTTCGGCGTCGACTACGACCACATCGAGGTCGCGGTGCACCCGCAGTCGGTGATCCACTCCATGGTGGAGTTCGTCGACGGGTCGACGATCGCGCAGGCCAGCCCGCCCGACATGCGGCTGCCGATCTCGCTCGGCCTGGGCTGGCCCGACCGGGTCGCCGACGCCGCGCAGGCGGTCGACTGGACGACCGCACACACCTGGACGTTCGAGCCGCTCGACGAGGGCGCCTTCCCGGCCGTCGAGTTGGCCAAGGCGGCCGGCCGCGCGGGCCGCTGCCGGCCGGCGATCTACAACGCCGCCAACGAGGAATGTGTGGCGGCGTTCACGTCAGGCGAGCTGCCTTTCCTCGGCATAGTGGACACCGTGGCCCAAGTCCTCGCAGCGGCACCCGATTTCGGCGAACCAGGTACCGTCGATGACGTGCTCGCCGCGGAGACCTGGGCTCGGGGGCAGGCTCGGGAGCTGATCGGGTCAGCGGTGAGGGGAGCTTGATGCTGTATCTGATCGGGGTTGTCGCCTTCGCCCTTGGCATCCTGATATCGGTCAGCCTGCACGAAGCCGGGCACATGGTCACCGCCAAGGCCTTCGGCATGAAGGTCACCAAATACTTCGTCGGCTTCGGGCCGACGTTGTGGTCGTTCAAGCGGGGCGAGACCGAATACGGCGTCAAGGGCATCCCGCTCGGCGGCTTCTGCAAGATCGTCGGCATGACGCCGCAGGACGACGACGTCGACCCCGCGGACGAGCCGCGCGCCATGTGGCGCTTCCCGCTGTGGAAGCGCACGGTCGTGATGAGCGCCGGCTCGGTGACCCACTTCCTGCTGGCCATCGTCACGCTCTGGCTCGCGGCGATGTTCCTTGGCCTGCCCAACCAGGAGCTGAGCAAGCCCCAGCCGGCCTACGTCAAGATCACCAACTGCGTGGTCGTCGACGCGGTCAACCGCGACTGTGCCGCCACCGACCCGGCGGGCCCGGCCAAGGTCGCCGGCCTGCGAGACGACGACAAGATCACCGCGATCGACGGCGTGCCGGTTGCGACCTACGACGACCTGGTCACCCAGGTCCGCAAGCTCCCGCCGGGTGCGCAGGCCACGATCAACTACGAGCGTGACGGTGCGGCTCGCCAGGTCAACGTCAATCTCGGGTCCGTCAAGCGGCCGCCGGTCGACAAGCCCGACGGTGCCGTGACGGCGGTCGCCGCTCTCGGCGTCGCGCCGGCACCACCGCCGGGCGTGCCGCTGATGGTCAAATACAACCCGATCGAAGCCGTCCCCGCGACGGCCGACTACACGGGCAACCTCGCGGTCGCCACGGTGCAGTCGCTCCAGCGGGTCCCGCAGAAGATCCCGGCTCTCTGGGACGCGATCACCGGCCAGCCGCGTGACGCGGACACGCCGATCAGCGTCGTCGGCGCGAGCCGGCTCGGCGGCGAGGCCGTCCAGCATGACGCGTGGGAAGTTTTTGTCCTGCTGTTCATCTCGTTGAACTTCTTCATCGGTGTGTTCAACCTGCTGCCGCTGCTACCTCTTGACGGTGGCCACATCGCGATCTCGTGGTTCGAGCGGCTCCGGTCGTGGTTCGCCGCACGGCTCGGCAAGCCCGACCCAGGGCGCGTCGACTACTACAAGCTGATGCCCGTTACATACGTGGTTATCCTGATCGGTGGGGCTTTTACTCTCCTGACGATCACCGCTGACATCATCAACCCCATCACGCTCTTCTAGAACCCGCGCACAACCGTTCCGAGGTGAGTGTTCCCGTGACCGCGATCAGTCTCGGCATGCCGGCCGTTCCGCCCCCGCCGCTTGCCCCGCGCCGGCAGAGCCGCCAGATCCAGGTGGGTTCGGTGCCGGTCGGCGGCGGCGCGCCGGTCTCCGTGCAGTCGATGACGACCACGCTGACCGCCGACGTCAACGCGACGTTGCAGCAGATCGCCGAGTTGACGGCGTCGGGTTGCCAGATCGTCCGGGTGGCGGTGCCGTCGCAGGACGACGTCGAGGCGCTGCCCGCCATCGCCAAGAAGTCACAGATCCCGGTGATCGCCGACATCCACTTCCAGCCGCGCTACGTGTTCGCCGCGATCGACGCCGGCTGCGCGGCGGTCCGGGTCAACCCGGGCAACATCCGGCAGTTCGACGACAAGGTCAAGGAGATCGCGGCGGCGGCCTCCGCCGCCGGGGTGCCGATCCGGATCGGCGTCAACGCCGGTTCGCTCGACAAGCGGCTGCTCCAGAAATACGGCAAGGCCACGGCCGAGGCGCTGGTCGAGTCGGCGCTCTGGGAGTGCTCGCTGTTCGAGGAGCACGGCTTCCGTGACATCAAGATCTCGGTGAAGCACAACGACCCGGTCGTGATGATCCGCGCCTACCGGCAGCTCGCCGAGCAGTGCGAATACCCCCTGCACCTGGGCGTGACCGAAGCCGGCCCGGCGTTCCAGGGCACGATCAAATCAGCGGTCGCGTTCGGTGCGCTGCTGGCCGAGGGCATCGGCGACACGATCCGGGTGTCGCTGTCGGCGCCGCCGGTCGAAGAGGTCAAGGTCGGCCAGCAGATCCTCGAGTCGCTGGGCCTGCGTGAGCGCGGTCTGGAGATCGTGTCCTGCCCGTCGTGTGGTCGCGCGCAGGTCGACGTCTACAAGCTGGCCGAAGAGGTCACCGCCGGGCTCGAAGGCCTGCCGGTGCCGCTGCGGGTCGCCGTCATGGGCTGCGTCGTCAACGGCCCGGGCGAGGCCCGCGAGGCCGACCTGGGCGTCGCGTCCGGCAACGGCAAGGGCCAGATCTTCGTCAAGGGCCAGGTCATCAAGACCGTGCCGGAAGACCAGATCGTCGAGACCCTGATCGGCGAGGCCCTCCGCCTCGCCGAGGAGATGGGCGCCGAACTCCCCGAGGAACTCCGCGAATTCGCCGCGGGCCCGACGGTCACCGTCCACTAGAAACCGCGGGCTCCGGGGCGAGAAGCCGCGGCGCCACGGGCGCGAGGCTCCGAGCGCCCCAGGGCGAGAAGTCGCAGG
>NZ_JBFAPI010000036.1:0-22576 GCF_040676615.1 Asanoa sp. NPDC049573 | reverse complement strand
AGGCGCCACGGGCGCGGGGGGTGTGAGGTCGCGGGCTGCGGGCGCCAGGGCGAGAAGTCGCAGGCGCCACGGGCGCGGGGGGTGTGAGGTCGCGGGCTGCGGGCGCCAGGGCGAGAAGTCGCAGGCGCCACGGGCGCGGGGGGTGTGAGGTCGCGGGCCGCGGGCGCCAGGGCGAGAAGTCGCGGGCACGACGGGCGCGAGGCTGCGGGCACGACAGGCGCGAGGCTGCGCGCACGACGGGCGCGGCGCACGACGGACGAGAGACTGCGGGCGAGAAGGGCGCGGGCGGGGCTGGCGCGGCGCCGACAGCGGTCGCCGTCAACTAGAAACAGAAGAGCGCCACGGGAATCCGTGGCGCTCTTCCACATCCCGGGTCACCGGGTCTCGGGCTCTTCGGCGAGGATCGCGTAGAGCTTGCGGCGGGCCTCGTCGAGCACCTCGGCCGCGCGCGTCCGCTGGTCGTCGGTGCCGTTGCGGAGCACCTGGCGCAGGGCGTTCATGGTGCCCATCGCCGCCTCGCGGATGTCGTGCCAGCTGTTGACGGCGCCGGCGGCCTCGAAGGCGCTCCAGGGCGCCTGCTCGGCGGCCTGGGTCGCCTCGGCCTGGCCGGCCTCGGTCAGGGCGAAGCTCTTGCGGCCGCCCTCGGTGGTGCTGATGATCAGGCCCTCGTCTTCCAGCAACTGGAGCGTGGGGTAGACCGAACCCGGGCTCGGCCGCCACATGCCGCCGGTCCGCTGCTCGAGCTCCTGGATCATCTCGTAGCCGTGCATCGGCCGCTCGGTGAGCAGCGCCAGCAGTGCGGCGCGGACGTTGGGTCGGCGCCCACCGCGCCCGCGGCCTCGACCGCCGGGTCCGCCTGGGCCGAAACCACCGAAGCCACCGAAACCGCCGGGGCCGAACCCCCAGCCGGGGCCACCGAAGTCGCCCCCGGGGAAGCCGTGCCCGCGCATCCGTTGGTCATGGCCACCGTGATGGCCGCGATGAAGATTTTCTCGTTGGAACCTCATGGTCGTCCTCCGATCTGTTGTCGATACGTTGACGATATATCGGCAATGCATCGCCGACAACACGATGTGGTACGGGTCACACGATGGGGAGATCGACAGACAGGCAATCCGGGGGAAGCCGTCGCGAGCACGATCTGGCACGCTTGAGAGCGTGTTGATGGTCCCCGTCCGGCAGCTCGGCGAGACCGAGCGTGGGGCGGTCGAGCGACTCCTCGACACCGACCCCTACGGCGCCGCGCAGGTGGCCGAGCGCGTCGCCGCGCGGGGGCTGGCCTGGTGGCGGGCCGACGGGCGGGTCTTCGGGTACGGATCCCGCCGCCATGTCGAGGCGCTCTGCTGGCTCGGCGGCCACCTGACACCCGTCCACGCCGGACCCTCCGCGGTCGCGGCCTTCGCCGAGCGCCTCGCCGCCGAAGACCGCACCTGCTCGTCGATCGTCGGCCGGGCCGATGCCGTCCTCGGGCTCTGGGACCGGCTGGCCGGCGACTGGGGCCCGGCCCGCGAGATCCGTCCACACCAGCCGCTGCTGGTCGCCGACGCGATGCCCGACCTGACCATCGACCGCGGCGTCCGGGTGGTGCGCACCGAGGAGACCGACGACCTCTTCCCGGCCGCGGTCGACATGTACACCGAGGAGGTCGGCGTCTCACCACTGGTCGACGACAGCGGGGTCGGATACCGGCGACGGGTGGCCGACCTGGTCCGGGCCCGCCGCGCGTACGCCCGCTTCGTCGATGGTGAAGTGGTCTTCAAGGCCGAACTCGCGGTCATCACCAAGCACACCGCGCAGATCCAGGGTGTCTGGGTCGCACCCGCCTGGCGCGGCAAGGGCCTGGCCGCCCCCGCGCTGGCCGCGGTCATGCGCGACGCGCTGCGCCGGGTGGCGCCGACGGTCAGCCTCTACGTCAACGACTACAACCAGCCGGCCCGCCGGGCGTACGCCCGTTGTGGCTTCCGTCCGGTCGGCGAGTTCGCCACCGTGCTCTTCTGATCTCAGCATTTGGGATAGTTCGATTATTGCCCGAATGCCGGATTCCTCCGAGGACCTACGCTACGTGACGGAGCCAACACCAACCGTCACTGGAGGTCCTCGATGGGCAGGATCGAGAAGAAGGTCTCCGAGGGCACGACCAAGTACTACTGGTATCCGGGCGACAAGCGCGAGTGGAAACGGGCCGGCATCGCCGTCGGGATCGGCGCCGCCACCTTCCTCGTGCTCTATCTGATGACCCAGGACCTGTTGCCCGCCGTCGTCGGCGCCACCTCGGTCACGGCGGGCGTCACCGGCCTCAACTTCGGCCGCCGCGACGCCCGCGCCCTCACCAGTTTCCCCAACCTCACCGGGCGCGCCGCCCGCATCGCCGCGGTCGCGCAGACCGGCCGGGCCGCGTGGCGCGGTCTCGTGCACGGGTTCGGCGGCGCGGCCGCGGCGGTGCTGATCCTGAACCTCCCGCACCGCGGCATCATCGCCGACTGGATCCTTCCGGTGGTGCCTGCCGTGGTCGGCGCGCTCGCGCACCAGGCGGGCATGCTCTTCGAGCAACTGCCCACCTCGACCTCGACGGGAGGGCCAGCGAAGGAGCCGGTGCCGGCCGCCGAAGGCGCAAAATAGGGGGTACGACGCGGGTCGCCCGCACCGCCGTGCGGAGAAGTATGCTCGGGCGCGACCAGGAGCCCCAGCGACATCGAACGAAGGCGGACGATGGAACAGTCGAGGGCGCTACCGACGGAGGTCGATCTCACCCGCCCCAGCGCAGCGCGGGTCTACGACTACTTCCTGGGCGGGGCGCACAACTTCGAGATCGACCGGCAACTCGCCGAGCAGATCGCGGCGATGACCCCCAACCTGGCCGACACGATGCGCGCCGGCCGGGCCTTCCTGCGCCGCGCGGTCGCCGAACTGAGCCGCCTCGGCGTCGACCAGTTCCTCGACATCGGTTCCGGCATCCCGACCGTCGGCAACGTGCACGAGGTGGCACAGGAGATCAACCCCGAGGCCCGCATCGTGTACGTCGACATCGACCCGGTCGCGGTCGCGCACAGCCGCTCCATTTTGGAGGGAAACCCGCGCACCGCCGTCATCCAGGCCGACATGCGCGACCCCGAGCACATCCTGCGCGAGGCGCGCGCCACCGGCCTCATCGACTTCGCCAAGCCGGTGGGCGTGTTGCTGGCGGGCGTCGTCCACTTCGTACCCGACAGCGACGACCCCGACCGCCTGATGGCCGCCCTGCGCGACGCGGTGCCGGCGGGCAGCTATCTGGTCATCTCCCATTCGACCTATGAGGACCAGCCCCAGGAGATGCTCGACGCGCAGAAGCTGTCGGCCCGCACCGCGACCGAGATCACCTTGCGCTCCAAGGCTCAGGTCACCGCCTTCTTCGGCGAGTTCGAGCTGGTCGAGCCCGGCGTGGTCCACATGCCACTGTGGCGGCCCGAGTCGCCCGACGATGTCGACGAGCACCCCGAGCGGTTCGGCGCCTTCGGCGGGGTGGGCCGAAAGCCGGTCGCGGGCTGACGATGGCACTCTCCGCTGCGGAGGTCAGCACCTCGGGCGCCGCGCGCTACGCCAGGCGGTGGGCGCGCGCCATCGCCCGGCGGGCGTTCGTGCCGATGTCGTCCGACCAGGTCGAGCGGTTGCTGACCGCGCACGCGGTGGGCCTCGCGGAGGCGTTGGCGGCCGACGAGTTCAGCGACGAACGTGCCCGCGACGTCGGCCGGGCACTGGTCGAGGCCAACCTGACCGAGCCCGGCACGCTGGGCTGGTCGGTCAAGGCGGTCGCCGAGCACCTGGTCGACGACGTGGTCCCCGGCCTCGACCTGCCCGACCTGCCCGGCCGGCTCGCCGAGTCACAGGCGGCCCTCGCCGAGGGCTTCGCGTGGGCTCTGCGCGACCGCACGTTCGCGCAGCAGGAGCGGATCAGCCGGTCGGCCTGGGAGGCCCGCGACCAGGTCGAGCAGGCACTGCGCGACAGCGAGGCGCGGTTCCGTGCCGTCTTCAGCGGCGCCGCGATCGGCATCGGCCTCGCCGACCTGTCCGGCAACGTCGTCGACGTCAACCAGGCCTTCGCCGACATGCTCGGCTACTCGCGCGAGGAGATGCGCGAGATCAACGTGAGCGTGCTGTTCCACGCGGAAGACGGCCCCGACGTGCGGCAGCTCTACGAGGAGCTCATCGAAGGCAAGCGTGACCGGGTACGCCTGGAGAAGCGCTACTTCCGCAAGGACGGCAGCGAGCTGTGGACCGACCTCGCGGTCAGCCTGATCCGCCACGACGACGGGCGGCCCCGGTTCACCGTGGCGATGGTGCAAGACATCACCGAGCGGTACGCGTTGCAGCAACGCCTGCGGTTCCAGGCGCTGCACGACCCGCTGACCGGCCTGCCCAACCGCACGCTCTTCTTCGAGCGGCTGGAAACCGTCATGCAGGACCCGGCGCACGACCGCCGGGTGGGCGTCTGCTTCCTCGACCTCGACGGCTTCAAGGCCATCAACGACACGCTCGGCCACGACGTCGGCGACAAGCTGCTCATCGTCGTCGCCCGGCGGCTCGCCGAGGCGGTCGCCGGCGCCGGCCACCTGGTCGCCCGGATGGGCGGCGACGAGTTCGTCATCCTGGTCGCCGACGTCGACCAGGACGGCACCGCGGTCCAGGTGGCCGAGGCGGCGCTGCGGGCCGTCGCCGAACCTGTCTACATCGGAGCGCACCAGCTCTCCGTCTCGGCGAGCGTCGGCATCGTCGACCGGTTCGTCACCGACGGCGCGGCGACCGACCTGATGAAAGCCGCCGACACCACCCTCTACTGGGCCAAGGCCGAGGGTGGCCGCGGCCGTTGGGCCCGCTACGACCCGGAGCGGGCGGCCCGCGAGGCGACCAGCACCGCGCTGGCGGCGGCGCTGCCGGCGGCGCTGAGCCGCGACGAGTTCGTGGTGGAATACCAACCCATCGTCTCGTTGGGCGACGGCACGATGCGGGCGGTCGAGGCACTCGTACGCTGGCAGCACCCGACCCTTGGTCTTCTGCAACCCGACCAGTTCATCGGGCTGGCCGAGGAGACCGGGCTGATCACGCGGCTCGGCCAGTGGGTGCTCGAACGCTCCTGCGTCGAGGCCGGCCGCTGGCACGCCGAGTTTCCCCGGGCCCGGCTGGTGGTCAGCGTCAACCTGTCGGCGCGCCAGGCCAGCGATCCCGACATCGTCGAGCACGTCGCCGCCGCGTTGCGAGTCGGCGGGTTGCCGCCCGAGTTGCTGCAGCTCGAGCTGACCGAGAGCGCGGTGATGGCGACCGGCGGTGAGCCGGTGCGGGCCTTGCGGCGGTTGGCCAACACCGGCGTGCGGCTGGCGATCGACGACTTCGGCACGGGCTATTCCAACCTGGCCTACCTGCGGCAGTTGCCGATCCACACGCTGAAGCTGGCCGGGCCGTTCGTCGACGGGATGCGCGCGCAAGACCCGGCGAGCGTGGTCGCCGAGCGGATCGTCGACGCGCTGGTGCGGCTCGCGCACGCGCTGGGGCTGTCGGTCACCGCGGAGTCCGTCGAGTCGCTCGAGCAGGTCGAGCGGTTGACGGCGCTGGGCTGCGACAGCGGGCAGGGCCTGTATTTCGGCACGCCGGCGGCACCCGGAACGATCACCGGCATGCTGCAGAAGAGGGAGCTGCCGGCCGGGTGACGAGCAGGCGGACGCGCGTGGTGTGCGCGCCCGCCCGTCGCCTCGCGCCGGTGCGACGAGAGAGGTGAATCGCACCGGTGCGCACGCGCGTGCCGAGTGCGCGGTGTCTTTGGCGGCCCTCTTGACCTGAGATCAAGCATGCGGTATGCGGACCGACAGGGCAACGTATTTGTCGGTGCCCACCGGCATGATGTCCGCGTGAGTCTCCTCGCCCAACCCGACTTCCGCCGTTACTGGGCGGCTCGCATGGTGTCGGTCACCGGCTCGCTGGTCACCTACGTCGCGCTGCCCGTGCTGATCTACTCGGTGACCGGGTCGAGCCTGTGGACGGCGTTCGTGGTCGTCGCCGAGGGCCTGCCCTACCTGTGTTTCGGGCTGTTCGCCGGCGCCCTGGCCGATCGCCTCGACCGCCGCCGGGTGATGGTCACCGCCGACGTCGCCAACGGTCTGGTGCTCGGCTCGATCCCGGCCGCCTACGCGTTCGGGGTGCTCACCGCGCCACACGTGCTGGTGGTCGCGTTCCTGACCCAGATCCTGTTCGTCTTCTTCGACGCGGCCAACTTCGGCGCCCTGCCGGCCCTGGTCGGCCGCGCCCGCATCGCCGCCGCCAACTCGGCCGTGCACGGCGGCAGCACGGTGCTGGAGCTGGTCGTGCCGGGCATCGCCGGCGTGCTGCTGACGCTGACCGCGCCGGCGCCGCTGCTGCTCGTCGACGCGGTCTCGTTCGTCGTCTCGGCGGTGCTGGTGCGGGCGATCGGCGTGCCGCTGCAGAGTGCGGCCACGGCGCCACCGGCGGGCCTCCTGCGCGACATCCGCGAAGGCGTCGTGTTCCTGAGACGGCAACCCATCGTGCGCACCCAGACCATCGTCGGCGGGCTGCAGTCGATGACCGGTGGCGCGTTCATGGGCCAGTTCGTGCCCTGGCTCGACCAGACGCTGGGCGTGCGGCCGACCAACGACGCCCGCCTCGGTGTGATGTACGGGGTCTGGGGCGCGGGCGGCATCGTCGCGGCACTGCTGTTCCCGCGCCTGGCGCGGCGGCTGGGCGAGCCGCGGGTGACGCTGTGGTTCCTACCGCTGTCGGCCGCGGCTGGGCTGGCCTGCGGGCTGTCCACCAACTGGCTGGTCGCGGCACTGATGCTGGCGTTGTGGGCGGTGGTCTACTCGGTGGTCATCCTCAACGCGATCACACTGCGGCAGCGGGTGACGCCCGACCGGCTGCAGAGCCGGGTCAACACCGCGGGCCGGATGGCGTCGTTCGGGGTCGGCTGGCCGCTGGGCGCTCTGGCCGGTGGCGTGGTGTCGGAGGCGTCGAGTCCGCGCACGGCCATCATCGTGACGGCCGGCATCACCGGGATCGGCGTGATCGTGGCCTGGTTCTCGCCACTGCGCCGGCTCGCCGGCGAGCCGATCCCCGACGCCGAGGAGGAGGTGACGCCGCCGGTGGAGACCACCGTGGGCTAGGGCTTGCTGTTCGACGGGCCGTAGAGCGGCTCCGCCACGACGGTGGCCGGCTGCCACCGGCCGAACATGCCCACCTCGACCCGGGCGCCCTCGGGCACCGGCCCGGGCAGGTAGGCGTAGGCGATCGAGGCTTCAACGCGGTAGCCGTAGCCGCCCGAGGTGACCCGGCCGACCGGCCGGCCGTCGACCCGGACCGGCTCGGTGCCCAGGCAGACCGCGGTCGGGTCGTCGAGCATCAGGCAGCGCAGACGGCGCGCCGGCCCGCCCTGGCCGCGGGCCGCCAGCAGGGCCGCGCTGCCGAGAAAGGACTTGTCGGCGCGGACCGCGAACGACAGCCCCGCCTCGTCGGGCGTGGTCTCCGGCGTGATGTCGGAGCCCCAGACCCGGTAGCCCTTCTCCAGCCGCATCGACTCGATCGCCCGGTAACCGGCGGGCCGGGCGTCGCCGGAAGACAGCAGCAGGTCCCACAGGGTCAGCACGTACTCGGTCGCGGCGTAGAACTCCCAGCCGAACTCGCCGACGAAGGTGACCCGCTGCGCCAGCACCGGCACCGGCCCCAGGGTGACCTCGCCGGCCCGCATGAAGCGGGTGTCGAGCTGGCCGCCGACCAGCGGTGCGACGATCTCGCCGGCCGCCGGGCCCCACAGGCACAGGCAGCCGTACGCGCCGGTCACGTCGTCGATCCGCACGTCGGCGGGTGCGTGGCGGCGCAGCCAGGCGGCGTCGCGGACGCCCGACGCGGTGCTGGTCACGATGCGGAAATGGTCGTCGGCCAGCCGGGTCACCGTCAGGTCGGCCTCGATGCCGGCGCGGGCGTTGAGCAACTGGGTGTAGACCACCCCACCGATCGGCCGGTCGACGTCGTTGGCGCACATCCATTGCAGGAACGCGAGCGCACCCGCGCCGCGCACGTCGAGCTTCGCGAACGAGGACTGGTCGAACAGGCCGGCCACCGAGGCGGTCGCGCGGCACTCCGCCGCGATCGCCGGAGACCAGGTCCGCCCGGCCCAACCCGCGGGCCGGACGGCGTCGGGGTCGTCGTCCCGCAACGGTGCGAACCAGTTGACCCTTTCCCAACCAGCTTTCTCGCCCAGCGCGGCGGTCTGGGTGCGCGGCCAGATCGCCGATCGGCGCAAGGGGCGGCCGGCCGTCCACTCGGTGTGCGGGTAGACCACGTCGTAGTAACGGGAGTACGCGTCGAGCGCCTTCTCGGTGGCCCAACTGCGGCTGGCCGCGTGCCGGCCGAACCGGCGAATGTCCATGTGGGACACGTCGTATTCCGGCTGGCCGTCGACGATCCACTCGGCCAGCACCTTGCCCACGCCGCCGGCCGCGGCCAGGCCGTGCACGCAGAAGCCGGCCGCCACCCAGAAGCCGCGGGTCGCCGTCTCGCCGAGCAGGAACTCGCCGTCGGGGGTGAAGGCCTCCGCGCCGTTGACGACCTTGGCGATCGACGCCGGGCGCAGCGCCGGCACCCGGCGTTGGCCCGCCGCCCACGACTCCGCGAACAGGTCCAGCTCCGCGGGGAAGAGCGAGCGTGGCGTCGCGAGCGGCGGCCCGGCGGCGGGCCAGCAGACCGACGGGGTACGGATGTAGCCGCCGATCAGCAGGCCGTCGGGGGTCTCCGGATCGTCGGAGCCGCGGAAGTAGACGATGTGGTCGGGGTCGCGAACGGTCGGCAGCGGCGGCAACGCCAGCGGAGAGCTCACCACGTATTGATGCTTGATCGGCACGACCGGCACCGCGACCCCGGCCAGCGCACCAACATGCCCGGCCGCCGCACCCGCCGCGTTGACCACGGTCTCGGTCGCGACCCGGCCCCGCGACGTCTCGACCGCCCGGACCCGCCCGTCGACCACCTCGATACCGGTCACCGTCGTGCCGGTCGCGAACGTGACACCCAACGCGCGCGCCCCGGCGGCGAGGGCCCCGGCCAGCGCGTCAGGCCGCAGATAGCCGTCGCCGGGCAGCCAGCCGGCACGCAACACGTCGGAGACGTCGAGCATCGGCATCCGGGCGGCCAACTCGGCGGGGGAAAGCAACTCCATCTCCAGGCCGTACGTTGTCGCCGCCGAGGCCTGCCGCAGCAACTCCTCCTCGCGCGCGGGCGTGGTCGCCAGGCGCATCCCACCGACGCCCCGCCAGCCGGGGTCGAGCCCGGTCTGCTCGGCGAGTTCGGCGTAGAGACCCGACGAATACATGATCATGCGGGTCTGGCTGATCGTGGAGCGGAGCTGGCCGACGAAGCCGGCCGAATGCCAGGTGGTGCCCTCGGTCAGCTCGTGCTGCTCGACGAGCAGCACGTCGGTCCAGCCGAGGCGGGCGAGGTGGTAGGCGATGCTGCAGCCCGCGACCCCGCCACCGATGACCACGACCCGCGCTTCGGTCCGCACAGGTGAGTTCCTACCACCGAAAAGGTAAGACCAAATCGGCTGTCCGGTCAGTGAATTTCTATCCTCGTGAGTATTGACCGCGGTGATCACACAGGGCAACACTCCCGCCTAAGACACGGCATGCGGAGGCGTGCATGCGGATGGCGGGCCGACCCGAGGTCGACGACGTGCTGCGGCGCGTCTCGCTGTTCGCCGGGCGTGCGATGCGTGCGACGCCGATCGACGGCGGGCTTTCACATCATATCTGGCGGGTCGACACCGGCGGGCGCAGCTATCTGCTGCGGGTGCTCGATCCGGCGGTCTCCGACGCGGGTCTCGGCATCGCGCCGGAACAGGAGATCGACAACACCCTGCGGGCGGCCGACAGCGGCGCCGGCGCCCGGGTCATCGAGGTGTTGCCCGAGGTGCCGGCGCTGGTGCTCGAGTTCCTGCCGGGCCGCACGCTGCACGCGGCCGACGTGCGTGACCCGGCCGGCATCAAGCGGATCGCGGCCGCCTGCCGGCGGTTGCACGCCGGGCCATCGTTCGCCAACGACTTCGACATTCTCGCCAAACGGCGGGAACTGCTCGAAATCTGTGTCCGGCACGGCCTGCGGGTGCCGGACGGCTATCACGACCGCCAGTCCATCGTGGACCTGATCGCGACCACGCTGTCGATCTGGCCGTTGCGTTCGCGACCGTGCCACAACGACCTGCTGCCGGAGAACTTCATCGACCTGGCCGGCGAGGTCCGCATCATCGACTACCAACTGTCCGGCAACAACGACCCGGCCTTCGAGCTGGGCGACATAGCGGCCGAGGCCGACTTCGACCCCGACCAGACGGCGGCGCTCGCGGCCGCGTACTTCGGAACGGAGACCGTATCCGCCCTGATCGCGCGGGTCCGGCTCAACCTGATCCTGTCCAACGTGACCTGGACGCTCTGGTTCTCGGTGCACCACGGCCTGCTCCGGGCGCCCGGTTCGACGTTCGACTACTGGAACGAAGCGGCCGACAAGTGGGCCCGCGCCACCGCCGATCTCGACGCACCCGACCTGGGTCGCCTGATCGACGTCGCCGCGGGCCGCCCGGCCCACCCCTGACCACCTCCGGGAGGTGTTGCAGTGACGACCACGTCGCCCGCCACGGGTGAGCAGCCACTGGACGATGACGCCCAGCGGCTCGCGGAACTCGGCTACAAGCAGGAACTACGGCGTAAATGGAGCGGCTTCTCCAACTTCGCCATCTCGTTCTCCATCATCTCGATCCTGGCCGGCTGTTTCACCACGTTCGGCCAGGCCTGGAACAACGGCGGCCCGGTCGCGATCTCGTGGGGCTGGCCGCTGATCTCGATCTTCATCCTGATCATCGGGTTCTGCATGTCGGAACTCGTCTCGGCCTACCCGACCGCCGGCGGCATCTACTGGTGGGCGGCGACGATGGGCCGGCCGGTGCACGGCTGGTTCACCGGCTGGCTCAACCTGGTCGGCCTGATCGCGGTCACCGCGTCGGTCGACTACGGCTGCGCGACGTTCCTCAACCTGACCCTGTCGGCGCTCTTCGACGGCTGGGCCGGCACGCTCAACCAGGCGTTCCTGCTGTTCGTGATCATCCTGGCGCTGCACGGCATCATCAACATCTATGGCCACGCCATCATCGACGTCCTGCAGAACATCTCGGTCTGGTGGCACGTCGCCGGCGCGGCCGCGGTCGTGCTGATCCTGATCGTCGTGCCCGACCACCACCAGAGCTTCCAGTTCGTCTTCACGGAACGCTTCAACAACTCGGGCTTCGGCAACGGCGACCACAACGGCCTGATGTTCTGGTTCTTCATCCTGCCGCTCGGGTTCCTGCTGACGCAGTACACGATCACCGGTTTCGACGCCTGCGCCCACGTCTCGGAAGAGACCCGCGGCGCCTCGCACGCGGCGGCCCGGGGTCTCTGGCAATCCATCTTCTACTCGGCCATCGGCGGCTGGATCCTGCTGCTGGCCTTCCTGTTCGCGGCGACCGACGTCGACGCGATCAACAAGGCGGGCGGCTTCTCGGGCGCCATCTTCGAGACGGCACTCACGCCGGTGATGTTCAAGATCGTCATCGTGATCTCGACGATCGGCCAGTTCTTCTGCGGCATGAGCTGCGTGACCTCGATGTCCCGGATGACCTACGCCTTCAGCCGCGACCGCGCGATCCCCGGCTGGCGGATGTGGTCACGCGTCGACCGCAACGGCACGCCGGTGTACGCCATCATCGCCGGCACCGTCGCCGGCGGCGTGCTCACCCTGCCCGCGCTCTACCAGTACAACGGCATCCCGGTCGCGTTCTACGCGGTCGTCTCGGTCGCGGTCATCGGCCTCTACCTGGCGTTCCTGATCCCGATCGCGCTGCGCCTGCGGATGGGCGACCGGTTCCGACCGGGCCCGTGGACGCTGGGGCCCAAATACAAGGTGTTGGGCTGGATCGCGGTGATCGAGATCGCGGTGATCTCGGTCTACTTCATCATGCCGTTCACGCCGGCCGCGGTCCCCTTCAGCGACGACTTCACCTGGAGCGCGGTCAACTACGCCCCCCTGGCCATCGGCGGCGTACTCCTGGCGGTCTGGCTCTGGTGGGTGCTCTCGGCCCGGCACTGGTTCACCGGCCCCCGCCGTACGATCGAGGAACAGGGCGCTCCCGACGTGGCGAACACACCCTGACCCTCGGGCCCAATGCTCTCCCGCGGCCGGCGGCTCACCGGCCGCGGGAGACAGGCCACATCCCATTGGGGGTACGCACCAATGCCCACCGACGCCGCCCGAAAGCGCGCGCGGGCCCCACGTCAGGCCGCGGCCGATCCCGCGCCCGCGCCCGAAGACGGCGTGCCGCCGATACCGCCCAGCGACCGCGGCGCCACGGACACCCCAGCCTCACCGCGCCGCCGTACCCGCCCGTCAAAGGCGGCGGCAGCCCCGGCCGCCAACGCACCCGCGACCGAATCTCCCATCTCGCCCCGCCGCGGCCGCTCCGCATCCGCCGCCGGCGAGCCGCCGCGCCCGCGGGCCCGTCGGGCCGTCAGGCCGGCATCCGGCCGCGAGGAGGGCAGTGACCCGACGGGTGCGGCGCCGGGCCGCGAAGAGGGCGGCGAGATTGCCCCTGCGGCGTCAGGCCGCAAGGCGGTCGCGCCGAGGGGCGGCGCGGTGGGCGGTGCGGCGTCGGGCCGCAAGGCGGTCGCGCCGAGGGGCGGCGCGGTGGGCGGTGCGGCGTCGGGCCGCAGGAGGGTCGCGCCGGAGGGTGGCGCGGTGGGCGGTGCGGCGTCGGGCCGCAGGAGGGTCGCGCCGGGGGGTGGCGCGGTGGGCGGTGCGGCGGTGGGCCGCAGGAGGGTCGCGCCGGAGGGTGGCGAGGTGGGCGGTGCGGCGGTAGGGCGCAAGGAGGTCGCGTCGGCATCGGTTGTTGACGTGGCCGGTGGCGTGTCGGGTCGCAAGGTGGCCGAGTCGGTGGGAGGGCGCAAGGCCGTCGCGCGGGCTTCCGGTGGCGAGGCAGCCGCGCCGGAAAGGGAGCGCGCATCGGCCGACGATGCGGTGGTACCGAGGATTTCGCGCCGCACGGGTGTCGAGGCCGCGAAGCAGGGGCGGGTGACCGCGGCCGCTCGGGCGGGCGGTGGGAGCGCGGTGGTCGCGGTTTCCGGTCGGCAGGGCGGGCGGGCCAGGCAGGAAGCGGCCAAGGTCTCCGGTGTGCCGCTGTGGCGGCCTGTTCGGGGCGGGAACGCGTTCGAGATCACCGTGTCGCGGCTGGCGCAGGCGATTCGGCTCGGGCTTGTCGGTGAAGGGGACCGGCTGCCGGCCGAGCGGGAACTCGCCGAGCGGCTGCAGGTCAGCCGGGTCACCCTGCGGGAAGCGATCCGGGCCCTGCGTGAGGCCGGGTATCTGGAGTCGCGACGCGGGCGTACCGGTGGGACCTTCGTCATCTCGCCGATGACCGCTGCCGAGGTCGACAAGGGACCGAGGCGCCAGCCGAAGGGTGACGCCGCGGAGTTGGCGCGGCAGATGGGTGACGCGTTGCACGACGCGCTCGACTTTCGGCGGGTGCTCGAGCCGGGAGCGGCGGGGCTGGCCGCCACGCGGGCCCTCGCCGCCGTCGACCGGCAGCATCTTGTCGCCTGTCTCGGCGCGTCGCGGGACCGGGATCCGGCCACCCGGCGGGTCGCCGACTCCCGGCTGCACCTGGCCATCGCCGCCGCCAGCGGGAGTCCCTCGCTGGCCGCCGCGGTCGCCGACGTGCAGCTCACCCTGGACGGGCTGCTGGCAAGCATCCCGGTGATCGCGAAGAACCTGGACCACTCCGATCGGCAACACGCCCGCGTCGTCGACGCGATTCTTGCCGGTGACGCCGTGGCGGCGCGGGCGACGATGGAGCAGCACTGTGACGCCACGGCCGAGCTGTTGCGAGGCTTGCTCGGATGATTGACGACCTAATGGTTTACGAGTAGACCTTTTCTGATGGAGGCGCGAGGATGACCCGAGAACCGGCGCTCACGCTCGAAGAGCTCGCCGTGGCGGTCGACGGCGGCGAGATAGACACCGTCGCCCTCGCCCTCACCGACATGGAGGGGCGCCTGCAGGGCAAGCGGCTGCACGGCCGGTTCTTCCTCGACGAGGTCACCCAGTCCGGCGCGGAGGGCTGCAACTACCTGCTCGCCGTCGACGTCGACATGAACACCGTCGACGGTTACGCGATGTCGAGTTGGGAGCGTGGCTACGGCGACTTCGCCATGGTGCCCGACGTGAGCACCCTGCGGCGCGTGCCGTGGCAGCCCGGCACCGCCCTGCTGCTATCCGACCTCGCCTGGCTCGACGGCTCCGGCGACGTCGCGGCCAGCCCGCGGCAGATCCTGCGCCGCCAGCTCGACCGGCTCGTCGAACACGATCTCACGGCGTACGCCGGGACCGAACTCGAATTCGTGCTCTTCCGTGACTCCTACGAGGACGCCTGGCGGCGTGGTTACCGCGAGATGACGCCGGCCAACCTCTACAACGTCGACTACTCCATGCTGGGCACCGCGCGGGTCGAGCCGTTGCTGCGCCGGATCCGCAACGAGATGGCCGGCGCGGGGCTCGTGCCGGAGAGTGCCAAGGGCGAGTGCAACCTCGGGCAGCACGAGATCGCCTTCCGCTACGCCGACGCGCTGACCTGCGCCGACCACCACGTGATCTACAAGAACGGCGCCAAGGAGATCGCGGCGCAGGAGGGCATGTCGATCACCTTCATGGCCAAGCCCAACGAGCGCGAAGGCAACTCCTGCCACGTGCACTTCTCGTTGCGCGGCGCCGATGACCGGTCGGCGATGCTGGGCGACGGGCCCGCACACCTGTCCGACATCGGGCAGCACGCGCTGGCCGGCCTGCTCGCCACCATGCGCGAGTTCAGCGTGCTGTTCGCGCCCAACATCAACTCTTACAAGCGCTACCAGCCGGGCTCGTTCGCGCCGACCGCGTTGCGGTGGGGGAGTGACAACCGCACCTGCGCGCTGCGGTTGGTCGGCCACGGGCAGGGCATGCGGGTGGAAAACCGGGTGCCGGGGGCCGACGTCAACCCCTACCTGGCCATCGCCGCACTCGTCGCCGGCACGATCCACGGCATCGAGAACGAGTTGCCGCTGGAGCCGGAGTTCACCGGCAACGCCTACGGCGATGACACGTCGCCGCGGGTGCCGGGCACGCTGCGCGAGGCCGCCGCGCTCTGGGAAGCTTCGGCGATCGCCCGTGCCGCATTCGGCGACGACGTGGTTGACCACTATGCCAACCGGGCCCGGGTCGAGCTGGCCGCCTTCGACGCGGCGGTCACCGACTGGGAGCTGTTCCGCGGCTTCGAGCGCTTGTAGGGGAGAAACACAGTGACCGAACTGGTCAACCCGGCAACCGGGCTGCCGATCGAGACCGTGCCGGCGAGCAGTCTCTACGACACGGACGCCGCGATCGAGCGGGCCGACGCCGCTTTCCCGCGGTGGCGCGCGATGGCGCCCGCCGACCGGGCCCGGCTGCTGCGCCGGTTCGCCGCCGTCGTCGACGCGCACGTCGAGGAGCTGGCCGAGCTCGAGGTGCGCAACTCCGGGCACACCATCGGCAACGCCCGCTGGGAGGCGGGCAACGTCCGCGACGTGCTCGACTACTACGCCGGTGCGCCGGAGCGGCTGATGGGGCGGCAGATCCCGGTCGCCGGCGGGCTCGACGTGACGTTCCACGAGCCGCTCGGCGTGGTCGGGGTGATCGTGCCGTGGAACTTCCCGATGCCGATCGCCGGCTGGGGGTTCGCGCCCGCGCTCGCGGCCGGCAACACCGTGGTGCTCAAGCCGGCCGAGGTGACGCCGTTGACGGCGTTGCGGCTGGGTGAACTGGCGCTCGAGGCGGGGTTGCCACAGGGTGTGTTCACCGTCGTACCCGGACGTGGGTCCCTGGTCGGTGAACGGTTTGTCACCCATCCGGCCGTGCGCAAGGTGTGCTTCACCGGCTCGACCGAGGTCGGGCAGCGGATCATGCGGGGCTGTGCCGACCAGGTCAAGCGGGTGACGCTGGAGCTCGGCGGCAAGAGCGCCAACATCGTGTTCGCCGACGCCGACCTGGCCAAAGCGGCCGCCGGTGCGCCCGCCGCGGTCTTCGACAACGCCGGCCAGGACTGCTGCGCGCGGTCCCGGATCCTGGTCGAGCGCAGCGCGTACGACCGTTTCCTGGAGCTGCTGGAGCCGGCGGTCAGGGCGTTCCGGGTGGAAGACCCGGCGCTGGAGACGGCGCAGATGGGCCCGCTGATCACCGCGGCGCAGCGGTCGTCGGTGGCGTCCTATGTGGATGCCGATGCTCGCGTGGCGTTCACGGGCAACGCGCCGGAAGGACCCGGATTCTGGTACGCGCCAACGGTTCTGCTTGCCGGCTCGCCCAGCGACCGGCACTGGCGCGAGGAGATCTTCGGTCCCGTTGTCTCCGTGTTGCCCTTCGACGACGAGGCCGACGCGATCCGGCTCGCCAACGACACCGAGTACGGCCTGTCCGGCTCGATCTGGACCCGCGACACCGGCCGGGCGATCCGCGTTGCCCGCGGTGTCGAGACGGGCAACCTTTCGGTCAACTCCAACTCGTCGGTCCGCTACTCGACCCCGTTCGGCGGCATGAAGCAGTCCGGGCTGGGCCGCGAGCTCGGTCCCGACGCGCTGCTCTCGTTCACCGACGTCAAGAACGTCTTCCTCGCAGCAGATTGAGAGGCTCGATGAACAGGCTCCAAGACCGGGTGGCCGTGATAACCGGTGCCGGCAGCGGCATCGGGCTGGCCACCGCCCGCCGCTTCGCCGCCGAGGGCGCCAAGGTGGTCTGCGTCGACGTCGGCGCTTCGGCGGGCAAAGCGGCGGCCGACGAGGTCGGTGGTGAGTTCGTGCTCTGCGACGTCGCCGACGAGGCCGGGGTCCGCGAGCTGTTCGACGGCGTCGCCGAAAGGTACGGTCGGGTCGATATCGCCTTCAACAACGCCGGAATCTCGCCGCCGGACGACGACTCGATCCTGGAAACCGGACTCGACGCCTGGGAACGGGTCATCCGGGTCAACACCACGAGCGTCTACCTGTGCTGCAAGTACGCGATCCCGCACATGCGCCGGCAGGGTAAGGGCTCGATCATCAACACCGCCTCGTTCGTGGCACTGATGGGCGCGGCCACCTCGCAGATCGCCTACACCGCCAGCAAGGGCGGTGTCCTCGCGATGACCCGTGAGCTGGGCGTCCAGTTCGCCCGTGAGGGGATCCGGGTCAACGCGCTGTGCCCCGGGCCGATCGCGACGCCGTTGCTGCTGGAGCTGTTCGCCAAGGACCCGGAACGGGCCGCGCGCAGGCTCGTACACGTGCCGATGGGCCGTTTCGGGTCACCGGAGGAGATCGCCGCCGCCGTCGCCTTCCTGGCCAGCGACGACGCCTCCTTCATGACGGCCGCGCAATTCGTCGTCGACGGCGGAATTACAGGGGCATACGTCACACCTCTGTAGCGATCGTTTGGCGAATGGGTTGTCGGGTAGCAAAGTTGTGGGGAGGAGGTTCTCAGCCAACGTGCGACCCATCGTCGGAATCACGTCCTATGTAGAACCCGCTTCTTGGGGTGTTTGGATCGACCAGGATGCGGCGCTGATCAGAAAGTCCTACGTCGACGCGGTGACCGCCGCCGGCGCCCGGGCGGTGATATTGCCGCCGGATGACACCGACGCCGACGTCCTCCGCGCCCTCGACGCTTTGATCATCGCGGGGGGCGCGGACCTCGGACCCGACCTCTACGGCGAGGCGCCCGGTCCGCTCACCGACAGCCGACCCGACCGTGACCGCGGCGAGTCCGTGCTGCTCCAGGCGGCGCTCCGGACCGACCTGCCGGTGCTCGGCATCTGCCGGGGCATGCAACTGCTCGCGGTGACCTGCGGGGGTCGGCTCCACCAGCACCTGCCCGACGTGGTCGGCTCTGACAAGCACCGGCCTGGCCCGGGCGTCTACGGCTGGCACGGCATCCAGTTGGAGCCGGGTTCCCTGGCCGCGGAGGTGGCGGGCGACGGCCCCGACGGCGACGGCCGGGTGGAGGTCAACACCTACCACCACCAGGGTGTCGCGGATCCGGGTTCGCTGCTGATCACGGCCCGCGCCGACGACGGCGTCATCGAGGCGATCGAAGACCCGACCAAGCCGTTCGTGCTGGGCGTCCAGTGGCACCCGGAGGAAGCCGGCGAACGCCGCATCTTCGAATGCCTGGTCGACGCCGCCCGCGCCGGCTCCCCAAGCTGACCCGGCCCGCCAGGGCCGGCGGGGTGACCTGGCCCGCCCGGGCCGGCTTCCCGGGGGTGACCTGGTCCGCCCCGGCCGGCGTCCCGAGCTGACCCGGCCCGCCCAGGCCGGCTTGGCTCCCCGGGCTGACCGGCCCGCCCGCAGCCAGCACCTTCGACCCGCCGCGGACCGCGGCCACCGGTGGTTGTGTTCCGCGAGCCTGGCTCGACGCGCCAGCGAGTTTCCCCGGCGGAGCGACGGTCCGGACCACCGCGAACCCGGGACCCCGCTCGAAGATCCACCCGCCGCCGGGCGGCGATTTGCCTCTGAGAATGTTGGGTTTCGCTGGCGGCGGACGCGGTTAGAGTGAGCGAATGTCCCGGCCCGTGATCGGCCTGACCACCTACGCCGAAGAGGCGAGGTTCGGGCTCAACGACACGTTCGCCGCCGTGTTGCCGCTCGCCTATGTGCAGGCGGTGCACGCCAGCGGCGGCCGCGCGGTGCTCATCACGCCCGACGCGCCCGATGTCGACGCGCTCGACGGGCTCGACGGGGTCGTGTTCACCGGGGGCTCCGATGTCGATCCGGCGCTCTACGGCGAGCAGGCCCATCCGACCACCCAGGTCAAGCCCGAGCGGGACGCCGCCGAGATGTTGCTGCTGCGGGCCGCCCTGGCCGCCGAGCTGCCGCTGCTCGCCATCTGCCGGGGTATGCAGCTGATGACCGTCGCCTATGGCGGCAAGCTGCATCAGCACCTGCCCGACGTGCTCGGGCATGACAACCACCGGCCGACGTCGGGGCCGAAGTTCGGGTTCCACCGGGTCGATCTGGCGCCCGGGTCGCTGGCGCGCCAACTGCTCGGTGAGTCGCTCGAGGTCAACTCGTTCCACCATCAGGGCGTCGCCGATCCGGGCAAGTTGACCGCCACCGGCTGGTGTCCGGAAGACAACCTGATCGAGGTGGTCGAGGATCCGGCGCTGCGGTTCGCCCTCGGCGTGCAGTGGCACCCGGAGGACACCACTGACCATCGGCTGTTCGCCGCGCTGGTCGCAGCGGCTTCCAGCAGCTGAAACGGCTTCGCGCGAGATTGCCACCGGGTGGCAGGATCGACGCCATGGGGAAGCTGCACGAACGGATCGACGGCCGGCTGCGAGAGTTCATCGAGGCCCAGCACATGTTCTTCGTCGCCACCGCGCCCTCCGGTGACGGTGGCCACGTCAACGTCTCGCCCAAGGGCATGGCCGGCACGTTCGCGGTGCTCGACGAGCATCGGGTGGCCTATCTCGACTTCCACGGGAGCGGCGCGGAGACGCTGGCCCACCTGCGGCAGAACGGGCGCATCACGATCATGTTCTGTGCGTTCGAGGGGCCGCCCAACATCGTGCGGCTGCACGGGCGGGGCACGTTCGCGCCCATCGGCGACCCGGCCGCCGACGATCTGCTGAAGCACTTCGACAACCCGCCCGACCTCCACGGGCTGCGCTCGGTGATCACCATCGAGGTGAGCCGGGTGAGCGACTCGTGCGGCTATTCGGTGCCGATCATGAGCTACGAGGGCGATCGCGACCTGCTCGTGCGCTGGGCCGAGCGGAAAGACGACGCGGCGCTGGCCGACTACCGCCGCGCCAAGAACACCACCAGCATCGACGGCCTGCCGGCGTTCGATCAGGAGGTCGAAACGCCGATCAGCGTGCCGATCCCGTAGGTGGCCGCCGCGGCCGCCGCACCGAGCACCAGTTGCCGCAACCCGCTGACCCACCACGACCGCTGGGTGAACCGGGCCACGAGGGCACCGGCCAGGAACAGGCCGGCACCGCCGGCGCCGAGGGCCGCCCACAGGTTGGACAGGCCGAGCAGGTAGGGCAGCAGCGGCACGACCGCGCCGACCGAGAAGAAGACGAACGACAGCAGCGCCGCCGCCCACGGGCTCGGGTGGTCTTCGGGGTCGACGCCCATCTCCTCCTGGACGTGCATCCGCAGCGCCTCGCGCGGGTTGTCGCGCATCGCGTCGGCCACCTTGGTGGCCAGGTCGCGAGGCAGGCCGCGGCGGACCCAGGCGTCGGCCAACTCGCGGGCCTCGGCCTCTGGGTGCCGCTCCAACTCGCGTCGCTCCTTGGCCACCTCGGCCCGGACCTGCTCGTTCTGGCTGCGCACGCTGGTGTATTCGCCCAGGCCCATCGAGATCGCCCCGGCGACCAGGCCGGCGACGCCGGTGAGCACGAGGGTGTGCGAGGTCACCCCGCCGCCGCCCACGCCGGCGATCAGGGCGATGTTGGTGACCAGGCCGTCCATGGCGCCGAAGACCGCGGGCCGCAGTCGGCCCCCGGAAACGTCGGCGTGGTGGTGCGGTGCGGGCAGCTGGTGGTCGAGTCCGGTCACGGAAGGGTCAGGATCTCGTAGCCGTCTTCCGTCACCACGATCGTGTGCTCGAACTGAGCGGTCCACTTGCGGTCCTTCGTGACGACGGTCCAGCCGTCGTCCCACATGTCGTATTCGTGCGTGCCCAGGGTGATCATCGGCTCGATCGTGAAGGTCATCCCCGGCTCCATCAGGTCGGTCGGCCGCGGGCTGTCGTAGTGCGGCACGTAGAGCCCGCTGTGGAACGCCTCGCCGATGCCGTGCCCGGTGAAGTCGCGCACGACGCCGTAGCCGAACCGCTTCGCGTAGGACTCGATCACCCGGCCGATCACGTTGATCTGCCGCCCGGGCGCGACCGCCTTGATCCCGCGCATCATCGCCTCGTGTGTGCGCTCGACCAGCAGCCGGTTCTCCTCGGCCACGTCGCCGACCAGGAAGGTCGCGTCGGTGTCGCCGTGCACGCCCCCGATGAACGCGGTGACGTCGACGTTGATGATGTCTCCGTCCTCGAGCACGGTGGAGTCGGGGATGCCGTGGCAGATGACCTCGTTGAGGCTGGTGCAACACGACTTGGGGAAGCCCTTGTAGCCCAGCGTCGACGGGTAGGCACCGTGGTCGACCAGGAACTCGTGCACCACCCTGTCGATCTCGTCGGTGGTGACGCCCGGCTTGCAGTGCTCACCGGCCAGTTGGGTGGCCTGCGCGGCGAGCCGGGAGGCCAGCCGCATCTTCTCGACCGTCTCCGGCGTCTGCACGTTGGAGCCGCGCCAGGGGGTGGGGCCCTTCTTCCCGACATATTCCGGACGGGGGATCGAGGGCGGCACCTGGCGCCACGGCGAGATCTTGCCGGGAGTCAGCGGAGCACGGTCGGCCATGCTTCACACATTAGCGACGCCGACGGGTCGCTTGCCGGGGCCCGAGGGGTGTGCCAAGGTTGTGCCGTGGATCAAGAGGAGACCGTCTTCTCCGCCACCAGCGAGGGTGACTCAGACCACCGCCGGGTGGTCGTGACCGGTGAAGTCGACATGGCCACCGCCGACCAGATGTTCCAGGCGGCGACCCGCGAGCCGGCGACCGAGGTCACCCTCGACCTCCGCGCGGTGACGTTCTTCGATTCGGCCGCCATCCAGGCCCTGGTCCGCCTCACGGACCGCATCCCCCAACTCGCGGTGATCCCGTCCCGGCGGGTTCGGCGGGTCCTGGACATCGCGGGGCTCGGCGAACAGAGCTGGCTCGCGCCCGAATAGCCGAGATCAAGGTCAGGTCCCGAGATCAGAGTCGGTTCCCGGGTCCGCCGGGGGCACGACCGTTGCTCCCGCCGGGGATCGCTGCGCTTCGCTCCGCTTGCCAGGTCCGCGGTTGGTTCGGGCCTTTGGCGCGGGCTCCGCGCGGGGCGCGAGCCTCAATCGCGGCGCTACCCGGATCGGATCCATAGGGCTGCCACGGACGGGCTCCGTGTGGGACCTCCCCGTGCGTCGCCCCGAGCCAGGCTCTTCGGGGGCTGCGCTGGGGCCTCCCTGGGGCTTCGCCCGCGGGCCTGACGTCCGGCCGGGGCTTCGCCCGCGGGCCTGACGTCCGGCCGGGGCTTCGCCCGCGGGCCTGACGTCCGGCCGGGGCTTCGCCCGCGGGCCTGACGTCCCGCCGGGGCTTCGCCCGCGGGCCTGACGTCCCGCCGGACCTCCTGGCGGGGCTTCGCCGCTGGGCCGGACCTCCTGGCGGGGCTTCGCCCCTGGGCCGGACCTCCTGGCGGGGGTTCGCCGCGGGTCTGACGTGCCGGCGGGGCTCTGCCGCGGGGCCCTCCGGGGCTCTGCCCCGGACCCCGGCCGCTCCTCGGAGATGCCGGAGGGTGGGTGCGGATCTCCTCGTCGGGCTTCGCTTAGGGCACCAGGATGTCCGGACGGGGACAAGGTCGTTCGTCCGGTTGGGCGCTCCACCTTGTCCCCGTCCGG
>NZ_JBFAPI010000035.1:0-41260 GCF_040676615.1 Asanoa sp. NPDC049573 | reverse complement strand
CTCGCGGCGGGCCCGGATGGCGCTGTCGGCGATGAACCAGATCCCGCTGATGATCGCCGGGGCGCAACTCGGCATCACGATCTGCTCGCTCGGGCTGGGCGCGATCGCCGAGCCGGCCATCGCGCACCTCTTCGAGAGCCCGTTCCACGCCGCTGGTCTGCCGGAGGCCGCCCTACACCCGGTCGCCTTCGTCGTGGCGCTGATGATCGTGGTCTACCTGCACACGGTGATCGGCGAGATGGTGCCGAAGAACATCTCGATCGCCGGCCCGGAGACCTCGGCGCTCTGGCTCGGCCCGGCGATGCTGGCGTTCTGCGTGGCGACCAAGCCGCTGCTGGTCGCGCTCAAGTGGCTTTCCCGGCTGGTGCTGCGGCTCTGGCGGGTGGAGGCGACCGACGCGGTGAAGACGGTGTTCACCGCGGAGGAACTCGCCGGGCTGGTCTCCCAGGCGCGGACCGAGGGGCTGCTCGGCTCGGAGGAGCACGCCCGGATCACCGGCGCGCTGGCCCTGCACGACCGCACCGCGGCCGACGCGATGCGACCCTGGTCGTCGGTCACGACGGTGCCCGACGACGTGTCGCCGGCGTCGCTGGAGGTGCTGGCGACCCGCACCGGGTGGTCGCGCTTCCCGGTGGTGCAGCGCAGCACGCGGCGGGTGCTGGGCTTCGTGCACCTCAAGGACATCATCGGGTACGCCGGCGCGAGCCGGACGGCAGCGGTGCCGGCGGAGATGG
This sequence comes from Asanoa sp. NPDC049573, assembly GCF_040676615.1. NCBI lineage: Bacteria > Bacillati > Actinomycetota > Actinomycetes > Micromonosporales > Micromonosporaceae > Asanoa > Asanoa sp. NPDC049573. The sequence goes on along the minus strand of NZ_JBFAPI010000035.1, from coordinate 40,526 downwards.
TTCGCGGGCTCACCGTCGTACCCCCGGATCGCAGTCTTGCGGATCTTCTGCTTTCGATGCGGCGGGAGCGGCAGCACATGGTTTTGGTGAGCGACGGCCGGGCGCCGCTCGGAGTAGTGACACTCGACGATGTGCTAAATGCAGTTGTCGGACAGGGCAATTCGGGCTTTCCCGGCGGAGGTGCTACACCGCCCGTACCCGCCTGACAGCGTAGCGAATGCGGCCTTGCGTGCGCTTTCGCTTATCCCTAATGTGATGCTCCGGCGGCGTACCCCCCACGCCGACTCAGACTCACTACGGGAGGCATTCGCCTTGCGCGCGTCCCGGCCGTTTCTCAACGTCCTGCTGGCCGCCACCTTCGGTCTGGTTGCCGCTGTCGTGCCTGCTGGCCTCGCTGCCGCCGAACCAAGCCCGGCGCAGATCGAGGCGGAAATCGACAAGAAATGGGAGCAGCTCGAGCCCGTCATCGAGCAGTACAACAAGGTCCACTCCGACCTTCAGAAAAACCAAAAGAAGGCTAAAGACTTAGGAAAGAAAATCGAGCCGCTGTCGCTTCAGGCCGACATCGCACTCGACCGCATCGGCGTTTTCGCGGCGCAGCAATACAAAACCGGCGGCGGAGCCGGCCAGCTCGGAATGCTGCTCAGCGGTGCCAAGACCGGCGACCTGACCGACCAGCTCGCGATGATCGACCTGCTGGCCCGGCAGGAGAAGGCCCAGATCGCCGATGTCGTGGCCGCTCGCGACAAGTTCAACGCCGAGAAGACCAAGCTCGACGCGCTGGTCGCCGACAACAAGAAGAAAGACAGCGAGCTGTCGGCTCGGCGGAAGCAGATCGCGGCCGACATCAAGAAGCTCGAAGACTCGCTGCCGGTCACCCACGTCAAGGTGCCCGGCTGCCCGACCATCGAGACGAAGACGGTGGGCGAGGCCAAGGCGGTCAAGACCGCGTGTGCCCAGATCGGCAAGCCCTACGTGTTCGCCACGGCCGGGCCGAACACCTTCGACTGCTCGGGTTTGACGGAGTACGCCTGGGCCGCGGCGGGTGTCTCGCTCACGCACTACACCGGTGACCAGTGGGACGAGACCTATGCGGTGTCCTCACCACGTCCCGGTGACCTGGTGTTCTTCTACAGTCCGGTCAGCCACGTGGGTCTCTACATCGGCAACGGAAAGATGGTGCACGCGCCGCGAGCCGGCAAACCGGTGCAGATCGGCATCGTCAGCCAGCAGCCGGTCGCGGGCTACCGATCCGTGAAGAAACGCTGAGCTTGGTTTTTTGCGGGGCCCCGGTTTCGGGGCCCCGCTTTGTTCACTCCTCCGGGGCCGTCGGCCAGGTGCGCCAGTTCTGCCAGGCGCGGCTCGGGGTCGGCCCGCGCTGGTTCTGGTAGCGGGAGCCGTAGACCGCCGCGCCGTAAGGGTGCTCGGCCGGTGACGAGAGCCGGAAGATGCAGAGTTGGCCGATCTTCATCCCCGGCCACAGCATGATCGGCAGGTTGGCCACGTTGGACAGCTCCAGCGTCACATGGCCGGAGAAGCCCGGGTCGATGAAGCCGGCGGTCGAGTGGGTGAGCAGCCCGAGGCGGCCGAGGCTCGACTTGCCCTCGAGCCGGCCGGCGAGCGTGTCGCCGAGGGAGATCACCTCCATGGTCGACGCCAACACGAACTCGCCCGGGTGCAACACGAACGGTTGACCGTCGGGCACCTCGACCTGCGCCGTCAACTCGTCCTGCTGGATGGCCGGGTCGATGTGCGTGTAGAGGTGGTTGTTGAAGACCCGGAACAGCCGGTCAAGGCGCACGTCGATGCTGGACGGTTGCACCAGCGCGGGCTCGAACGGCTCCAGCGTCAAGGCGCCCGACTTGATCTCCGTGACCAGGTCACGGTCGGAGAGCAGCATTGAATCACCCTATGGTTCGTACGTATGTACGATAGAATCACTCCATGGCTTCCTGGTCTGAGTTCGCCGCTGATGAGCCGCGACTTGCGCGGGCGATCCACGCCCTCATGCACCAATACGGGCCCGGTCTGGGCTACCTGGCGACCGTCCGCGCCGACGGCGGTCCGCGGGTGCACCCGGTCTCGCCGGTGATCACTGCTGACGGGCTCTTCTGCTTCATCGTCGACTCACCCAAGCGGCGCGACCTCGAACGCGACGGGCGCTACGCGCTCCACTCGTTCCCACCCGAAAACAGCGACGACGAGGCCTACGTCGCGGGGCGGGCCGAGCCGGTCACCGACCCGCGGCGGATCGAAGCCATCGCCAGCACTCTGCGCGCCGAGCCCCGCGTCGACTGGAAGCTCTTCGAGCTCACCATCGAGGCGGCGATGATCGCCCGGCGCGACGCCGGCCCCGAGGTGCGCATCTGGCTCGACCCGGTCGGCCGCCGCCGATCATCCCCGCGCCGCCCGGCCCGGCGTTCCCGGGGCGTGTTGCAGGCCGTCAACTAGACGTGCGCCGCCGGCACCGCGGTCGGGGCTCGCGGTGCCGGCGGAGTTCTCTGAGTGCGGTTCTACGGTGCGCGGAAGGCGTCCCAGGCGCGCACCATGCGCTTCACCTGGCCCGCGGTGAACTGATACATGCAGGAGTCGTCGGTGTAGTCCATGAAGTTGTGGATCGGGTCCAGCCCCGGCGCGGTGCAGGTGTCGGCCCCGATCGGGCACTCAAACTGCGCGTCCGCCTCGGCCGGCGTGTCGGCCACGTGGTCGCCCTTGCCCTCGCACCCGTTCTCGAACGTGTGCATCAGGTTGAGCCAGTGCCCGACCTCGTGGGTGGCCGTGTCACCCTCGTTGTAGGGCGCCTCCACCCCACCCGGCAACGATTCGGAAAGAATCACGGCGCCGTCATACGCGGTGATGTTGCGCTTCGGGTAGGTCGCCCACCCGAGCAGCCCGGGGTCGATCAGCCCGACGTAGATGTTGAGTGTCTCCGGCCCACCCTCGCGCAGCTGGCGCTTCATCTGCCGCTCGGCCGGCGTCTCCGACAGGATCGGCGACCAGGCCGGGTTGACGACCCGGTTGACCTTCTTGAGCTTGAAGGCGAACGGCGCCGCCGCCCCACCCGTGAACCCGCCATAGGCCTGGTTGAGCACGTTGATCTGGGCATCGATCATCGACCGCGGGATGTTGCCGGTCGCCCGCGTCCCGTCGGCCGAGACGACGTGCACGACCACCGGAATCGCGATCGTCTTGCGCCGCTCGTCGGCCACGCCGCCGGTCCTGGCGGCGTAGGCGGCGTCGAACTCCGCCTCGGCCGCGGCCACCTGCGCCGCCGACAGGTCGTTGGGGTCCTGCCGCTGCACACCCTTCTTCACCTTGAGGTCGCTGCTGCTGCCACCACAACTCGGGTTGGTGACCGGCGCGGCGGCCCCGACCGGACTCGCGACACCGGCCGCGCCGGTGCTGAGCACGAGGGCCAGCGCCGCACCCATCGTCGCGGCCCGCGCCACCCACCGCGTTCCGTGAAGCGTCATCGACACACCTCTTCCTCCCCGTGGAACAGATGTGACGGACGTTACTCATGCGCGTGGATGGAAGGAACGGGCGCCACCCTCGCCGCAACCCTCGTCGTGCCCCTCAGTGCGCACACTGCGGCGTTTGGGTTAGAGTGGTGCCGCTCGCGGGTGTAGTTCAATGGCAGAACATCAGCTTCCCAAGCTGACAGTGCGGGTTCGATTCCCGTCACCCGCTCCATCGCTCATGTCCGCCGAGACCGCGGACATGAGCGATTCCTGCTCCGGGGCCGAGCCCCGGACACCCCACGGTCCGGTGGTTGCGGCTAGTGGGCAAGCCCCTCGTCACGCTCCCCCGTCGGCGTCGTGACGAGCTTTCGCTCGCCGGATGAGGCGCGGGGGCGCCTCGACGAGCTCTCCGTCTCCGGGATGCTTCGGCCTGCGTTCGCTCGGCCTGCGAGCCTGCGTTTGCTCGGCCCGCGTTTGCTCGGCCTCTGTTACTCGGAGCGCCTTGACCGCGGCGTCCATCGCGTCGGCGATCCGGCGGTCGGCCTCGGGGTTGGGTGTGCTGGATCCCGCGGTCAGCCTTGATTGGTCTGCTGGTAGATCAGCGCGGCAAGCGGGCTGCGTAGCCCATGTCCGCAGGCTTGCGCCCGGTGCCACGAAGCGAGGTCGGTGCCGGTGTGCAGGAGATCGTGGAAATGCAGCCGGGTGCACTGACGGATCTAGGGGTCGATCGCGGGCTAATGGCAACGCGGGACGCTCCACGTCGCTGCGTCGGACCGGGCCCGTGCCAAGGCCGGACGGGTGGCCCGCTATCAGACCGCACCGCTGTTGTTCCTCGGTCTGCAGCCGTTCCTGTGTAGGTCGGCCATTCTCGACGTCAAACTGCGCGCCAATCGCCGCGGACGCTGCTGCGGTAAGTATTGTCAGCTTCAAATGGGCCTCTAGGTCCGCACTCCCTTGCCGAGGGCCGACCATTGCGATAACTTCCTGCCCTGGTGCCGCCATGGGAGGGCAAGTATGTCTGAATTCGGGTATGCCACGGCGAAATACCGAGGCGAGCAACTGGCGACAACCGACCCGGTGGCGGCCGCGCTCGGCCGCGCTCCGCAGGTGTGGCCCGCGTTGTTCGACTGGGACGACGAGGATGAGTTCGGCGCGATCACGCGGGATAACGTATGCGGGTTGCTGTACCTGGACGCCCAGGATGAGATGACGTGGAATCTCGGAATCGATGAGCCAATAACGAGCGTCGTCAAGATTGAACCCGACGTGGCCGAGGATGACCTGCTCGAGCAGGCGCTTGCCGCGCAACCAGACATCGTTCGTGCTCGTCACGTCGACGTGGACTGGTTTCAGGTGAACACGGCCCGTCCTTTGCGGGCCGACGAGGTGCTCGCCCGGTTCATTGACGGGCTACATGCCGCGCACAACCAATCGGCTCAATTGCAGTAATGGCAACGGCCGTGCCATTCCCGTGCCATTAGGCAGGGCCACCACACGCTCATGCCCCTACGAACGCGGAACTCAGCGACAAGCCCCGGCGCGTCGATTCGGGCTCCGTCGGCGGTGCGCACCGTGATCGCTTCGTTACCTGGCGTAAAATTGCGGCGTGTCTCACCCGGTGCTTCTCACCGTTGACCAGGATGTGGTCGCGCTTCGTGATGTGGAGCGCGAGTTGCGCGAGCGCTACGAGCGGCATTACCGCGTGATGGGCTTTCGCTCGCCGGATGAGGCGCGGGGTTGTCTCGAAGAGCTTGCCCGTTCCGGCGACGAGGTTGCTTTGGTCCTTTCGGGACAGCCGCCCAGCATCGAACTGCTCGAAGCGGCCCGGCGCCTTCATCCGCACGCCAAGCGCGGCCTGGTGATCGCCTGGGGCGAATGGGGCGAACGAGAGACCGGCCGGGCGATCTTCGACTCCATGGCCCGCGGCCGCATCGACCACTACGTGCTGCGGCCGTCCGAGCCGCCGGACGAGGCGTTTCACCATGCGATCTCGAGCTTGCTGCTGGGCTGGGCAGACGCGCGACGCGCGATGCCCTACACCGTTCACATCGTCGGCGAGTCCTGGTCGGGCCGGGCATACGAGCTGCGTAACGCGCTCGGGCGCTGTGCGATCCCGCACTCGTTCTGCCTCGCCGATTCGGCCGAGGGGCGCACGCTGCTGGCCGACCTGGATCACCGGGAACCGCTGCCGATCGTCATCTTTCCCAACGGGAAGGTCCTGCTCGACCCCAGCAACATCGACCTGGCGCAGGCAACCGGCTCCGCGGTCAACCCGGACCGGATCGATTTCGACCTCGTCATCGTCGGCGCGGGGCCGGCTGGTCTGTCGGCGGCCGTGTACGGCGCGTCGGAGGGGTTCAACACGCTGGTCGTCGACGAGGGCGGCATCGGCGGCCAGGCGACGTCCAGCTCGCTGATTCGCAACTACCTCGGTTTCCCGCGCGGCGTCAGCGGGCGCCGACTGGCGCAGCGCGCGTATGACCAGGCCTGGGTCTTCGGAGCCAACTTCGCGTTCATGCAACGGGTGACAGGCCTCCGGCGCGAGGGCGACGGGCTCGCTCTCACCCTTTCCGACGGCGGCCTCGTGCGCGCCCGCGCGGTGCTGATCGCGATGGGCGCCGACTATCGCCGGTTGGAGGTCCCGGCGCTCGAGGCGCTCAACGGTGCCGGCGTCTTCTACGGCGGTCCGACCTCCGAGGCGCCCGCCATGGCCGGCCGCGACGTCTTTGTGCTCGGTGGCGCCAACTCGGCCGGCCAGGCGGCGGTCTACCTCGCCCGCTACGCCCGGAGCGTCACGCTGGTGGTGCGGGGCCGGTCGCTGGCCGCGGGGATGTCGCACTATCTGATCCGAGAGGTCGAGGCGACGCCGAACGTGACGGTCCGGCTCGGCACCGAGATCGTCGGCGGCGGGGGCAACGGCTCGCTGGAGCGCCTCGTGCTCCGCGCGGTCGACGACGGTGCCGAGGAGACCGTCGACGCCGACGGGCTCTTCCTCATGATCGGCGCGCGCCCACGCACCGAGTGGCTGCCGCCGGAGATCGACCGCGACGCGCAGGGCTTTCTCCTTACCGGAGAAGACGTTCGGGCGTGGCCGCTCGCTCGCCGCCCGTTCCTGCTCGAGACGAGCATGCCCGGGGTCTTCGCCGCCGGCGACGTTCGACACGGGTCCGTCAAACGGGTGGCGTCAGCGGTCGGCGAGGGCTCGATCGCGATCCCGTTCCTGCACGAGCTGTTCACTGCGGCTCAGCTGCAGCCGAGCGGGCGTCCGCAGAACGGCCGCTCACGAACTGTCGATGCGGAGTAGCACACTCTTCAGGCCAGCGTCGTTCGCCGGGAAGCGGGCGAACAGGCTGACCCTGGCCGGGGTCCCGGGGATCCGCACGTCGTAGGCGAGCACCCGCGACGCGAACGCTCCGGCGCGAGGCAAGACGTTCGGTGGTCCGAACGTGTCGTCCAGGTCGCGCCGGGTCAGCGTGCCGGCGGGGAAGCGCAGTTCGACGCTTGCGAGCCCGAGTTCGCCGGCGTCGACGAGGAACGCGCTGGCGCCCAGCGGCGGTGGGGTGGTGGGGACGCCCAGCGCGCGCAGGATCTCGGCCTCGCTCCCCGTCGCCACCGTGCACAAGCGTTCGGCCATCGCGCGCAGCCCGCCGACGACGGACTGCGGATCGGGCGTGACGATGCTGGCCAGGAACGGCGCGAAGAGGGTTCGCACGCGCGCGAGCTCCAGGCTGCCCGGCTCGACACCCCGCGCGTAGATCGCCAAGCCCTCGCTCGCGCGGCGCGCCGCATCGCCGAACCGCCGCTGACCGTGGAGCAGTTTCGCGTAGAACAACGTGTGCGTACCGAGGATCACGGGCCGGGTCGGCGTGGCCTGCTCTTCTGCCCGGATCGCCTCGATGATCCGCTGCTCGCTGCGCAGCTCGTCGCCGAGATCGAGCCAGAGCGACGCTATCGACGCACAGATGTCGGCCCGCACCGCCGGGGCGGCATCGAGGCCGGCGAGCATGCCGTCCGCGGCGGTGACAAGCTCGAGCGCCCGGCCGCGATCCTTGTCGACGCGTAGCCGTACGCGGGCTTCGGTGAGCAACGCCGCGATGGGCGCTCGTCGGTCCATCGCTCGATGGTCCACCGAGGGCGCCACCCGCCGAAGCCGGCGGCTAGTTCGGGCGGCGTCCGAAGAGGACCGCGCCGTGCCGGCTTTCCGGGGAGGTCAGGGTCAGCTGGGCCTCGGTCGTGAAGCCGGCCTCGGCCAGCCAGGTCGCGACGCGGGCTGGTTGGCGGCGGTGGACCTGAACGTTCATCGGGTGGCCGCCGTAGCCCTCCGTTTTCAGGCGCGTGCCGTCGCCAACGTGGAAGCTCAGCATCAGGGGTGCGCCGGGGCGCAGCGCGCGGTGGAAGTGGGCCAGGACCAGCGGGATCTCGTCGTCCGGGACGTGGATCAGCGAATACCAGGCGACCAGGCCGCCCAGCGAACCCGCTGGCAGGGTCAGGTCGGTCATGGAACCGACCTCGAACCGCACGCCCGGGTGGTCGCGGCGGGCGACCGAGATCATGCCGGGGGAGAGGTCGATTCCGAAGGCGTCGACGTCGAGCGTGCGCAGGTGGGCGGTGATCCGCCCCGGGCCACAGCCCACGTCGGCGACCGGACCAGCGCCGGCGGCCAGCACCTGCTCGGCGAACAGCGCCAGCATCGCCCGCTCGTAGGGCGACGACGCCAGGAGAGTGCGCACCTGGTCGGCGTAGTCGGCCGCGACCGTGTCGTACGACGTCCGCGTGTCCGACAACCAGTCCCGCATCACTTCCACCAGTCGAGCGGCTGGTCTTGGTCGTCGTAGACGTTGGCGAAATACCACGACGAGCCGGGCGTACGGTCGGACCAGGTGGTCAGGGCCTGTTCGATCGCGGTGAACAGGGCGGTGACCGGGACCGTTACGACCAGGAAGCGCAGGTCGGCCGGGGCCTCCACCAGGGCGTCCAGCGGCGCCATCGACCTGCGCAGGGCGTCCAGCGCTGCCGGGGATCGGGCTTCCGGCCGCAGGTAGGCGACCGCGGCGACGTTTCCGCCCCGGACCTCGACCGACAGGCGGCCGTCGGCGGTGACCGAGATGACGTCGTCAGCGGCACAGCCGAGAGCGAGGCCCGGCGTTCCGAGCAACCGATACCTGGACCCGCCGAGCGACTCGGCGGGCACCATCTCGAAGACGGGCTTCCCGGCCGCGGTGTCCCCGGCCCAGAGTCGGACGTGCTCCTCGGCGGCCATGAAGCCGCACACTACGCGCCAAGGCCCTGGTCCGAGGGGACCAGGGCCGAGCGAGCAGGAACTCAGGCGGGGTTGCGGCGGCAGCGCAGCACGCTGTCGGTGATGCTCCAGAGCACGATCACGATCGTGACCACGACCGACACGTTGGCGACGGTGTCCAGGTTGTCGGGCTGGCCGAGCCATTCGAAGCGGGCGACGAACTCCGGGCTGAGCAGGCGATCCGTCAGCAGCAGCCAGCAGACCGGGACGGCGAACGCGATGTTGACGACGGCGTTGGCGGCGATCAGCGGCCAGGTCCAGCGGCCGGCACGGTATTTCGCGATCTCGATGCCCAGGTTGGCGACCAGGACGGCGAGCAGGAACGGCAGCCAGAAGCTCCACAGCGCGGGGTCCAACAGGGGCACGTTGCCGCCGTCTCGGGCCGGGATGAACGACCAGAAGTGTTGCAGCGGCAGGTAGGCGATCACCAGCACGAGCCAGCCGATCGCCGCGGCGCTGTCGGGGAGGGTGATCTGGCGGTTGGGGTGGTCGCGCGGGAGTTGGTCGACCGTCCATTCCGGCAGGTTGAGGGCCGTGTTGGTGCGCTCCATGACGGCGAACGCGAGGGTGACCCAGAAGGCGACCTGCACCGCGACCTCGATGGCCACGCCGATGCCGGCGCCGACCGCGCCGCCCGGATCGCCGTCGGCCGCCTTCACCAGACCGAACACCACACCGACGATCGGGGGTACGGAGCTGAGCAGCACCTTCATCAGCCGCTCCCAGACCAGGTAGTAGGTCGGGCCGATCAGTTGCAGCCGGCGGTCGCTGTAGCGGGCCGCGAGCTGAGCGGGGTTGCCAAGCTCGGTCAACACCGAGCGCTCGGCCGCGCCGGCATCCTCGCCGGCCGCCGACCGGCCCTCGATCATGTCCTCGATGGAACCGCGCAGTTCGGCGGCGATCTCGTCGCGGCGCTGTGCGGGCACCGAGCGCAGGGTCGCGGCGACATAGCGGTCGGTCAGGGAGGTCATCGGTCCACTCCTTCGATCAGCGCGGTCATCGAGGTCTGTACGTCGGCCATGTCGGCGAGAAGCCGGGTGAGCACCGTCTCGCCCTCGTCGCTGGTCCGGTAGAACTTGCGCGGTCGCTTCTCTTCGGTGTTCCACTCGCTGGTCAGCAGGCCCTGCTCCTCCAGCCGGCGGAGCAAGGGATAGAGCGTGTTGGCGTCGACCGGGAAACCGTTGCTGGTCAGGTGCTGCAGCAGGGCGTAGCCGTAGTCGGGCCGGCGCAGCGCGACCAGGCTCGCCACCACGACGGTCCCCCGGCGCAGCTCCTGGAGGTGGATCCGCAGGATCTCATCGGTGGGCATGCGTCACACGATAGTGTGTGCCACACACCATTGTCTAGCGGCACATCATTGTGTCCGCAGCGCGACACCGCCCGGCCTAGGGTCGAAGCGAGACAAAGGGGGGAATTGTCATGGTCGAATCGATCAAGCGGCTGCCCGGCGACAAGGCCTACCGCGTACTCGAATCAGGTCCGACGATCCTGGTCTCGACCCGCAACAAGGCCGGCCGGACCGACCTGATGACCGTCGGCTTCCACATGGTCGTCTCGCACGAGGGCGTGCTCGCCGCGGTGATCTCGCCGGGCGACTTCTCGCAGCGCTCGCTGGCCGAGACCGGCGAGTGCGTGATCGGTGTCCCGGGCGTCGACCTCGCGGAGAAGGTCGTCGACATCGGCAACTGCTCCGGCTATGACGTCGACAAGTTCGAGCGGTTCGGACTCACCGCGGGCGACGCCGAACACGTCGCGGCACCGCTGGTCAACGAGTGCCTGGCCAATGTGGAGTGCACGGTGCTCGACGACTCGATGGTCAGGGACTACGGCGGGCTGGTGCTCCTGCACGCAGAGCAGGTCTGGGTCAACCCGCGGCGCCCGGAGCACCGCACCTTCCACCACAACGGCGACGGCACCTTCAACGCCGACGGCGAGTTCCTCGACCTGCGCGAGCGGATGGTGCTGTGGAAGGAATACCAGACGTAGGACCGCCTACCAGATCACCACGGCACCGCCGCGGGAACGGGCCCGCGCGATCGCGAGCGCGATGTTGCGCACCCGCTGCTCGATGAAATCGGGCGACCGGCCGACCGACGTGGAGACATAGGCGAGGTTGTCGAGGAGCAGCGCGCAGTCGGCGTCGAGGGCGTCGAGTTCCGCGGCCGTCTCGGCATAGACGTCTTCGGTCGCCAGCAGCGGCAACATCCGGGCGCCGAGGGCCACCACGCACGCCGCCCCGTAGATGCCGGTGCGCGCCGTCGTCGGCCCGGCCAGGTCGGAGCCCGGCGGGCCGTCGAGAAACACCATCTCGCCAGCCGGGCCGCGGACGTACGCGTGCACCAGGAGGCTCATCGCCGTCGATCCTTTCACAACATCGCAAACACAACTGTGCGGTTGCACAACCAAAGAGTTGTGGATAGGGTCGAAGACGTGCCCACCGACGAGCTCAGCCTGGTCTTCGCCGCGCTGGCCGACCCGACCCGCCGCGCCATCCTGGAGCGGCTGGCCCGTGGCGACGCCACGGTGAACCAGCTCGCCGAGCCGTTCGCGATGAGCCAGCAGGCCGTCTCCAAACACATCAAGGTGCTGGAGAAGGCCCGCCTGGTGCAGCGCACCCGGGCCGCGCAGGCCCGGCCGTGCGTGCTCGACACCGTCCGCCTCGAGGTCGCCGCGAGCTGGATCGCCGAACACCGCCGGGTGTGGGCCGACCGCTACGACCGGCTCGACGAGCACCTCGCCCGCCTGGGCGCCAACGGGGAGGAAACACGATGACCGACACCGGCGAGCTCACCTTCCGCCGCGTCCACGCCGCGCCGCCCGAGCTGCTCTTCGACTGCATGACCCGGCCCGAGCACCTGACCCACTTCTGGGGCCCGACCGGCACGACGACCCCGCTCGACGGCATCGTCGTCGACCTGCGGCCGGGCGGTGCCTTCGAGACGACGATGGTCAACGAGCGCGACGGCAGCAGCCACACGATGCGCGCGACCTACGTCGAGGTCGACCGGCCGCACCGGCTGGTCTGGATCGAGCCCGAGTCGCGTGGCGGCATGAAGACGACGGTCACCTTCCACCCGCTCGACGACGGCCGCACCGAGGTGGTCACCCACCAGACCAACGTGCCGGCCGCCTTCCGTGCCGCCGAAGCGCAGGCCGGTTTCCAGACCAGCCTCGACCGCTTCGCGGCCTACCTCGAAAGGGCAACGTCATGAGCAGCGTCACGTCTACCGACGGCACCACGATCGCCTTCGAGCGCAGCGGCGCCGGCCCGGCGTTGATCTTGGTCGACGGCGCCATGTGCTACCGCGGGTCCGGGCCGATGCGGGGCTTCGCCGAAACACTGCGAAACAGCTTCACGGTGTACGCGTACGACCGGCGCGGCCGCGGCGAGAGCGGCGACACGCCACCGTTCGCCGTCGAGCGCGAGGTCGACGACCTGCGTGCCCTGGTCGCCGAGGCCGGCGGGAGCGCCTACGCCTTCGGCATCTCGTCCGGCGCCGCGCTGCTGCTCAAGGCGGTTGACGCCGGCTTGACCAAGCTCGCCCTCTACGAGCCGCCGTTCGTGTCCGAGACCGACGGCGGCCAGTGGAGCCGCGACTACACGGCCAAGCTCGACGAGACGTTGTCAGCCGGCCGCAACGGTGACGCGATCGCGCTGTTCATGACCTCGATCGGCATGCCGCCCCAGGCCGTCGCCGGCATGCGTACCCAGCCGTTCTGGCCTGTGTTCGAAGCCGTCGCGCCGACGCTGGCCTACGACAACGCGGTCATGGGCGACTCCGCGGTGCCCCGCGACGCGGCAGCCACGATCACCGTGCCGACCCTGGTTGCCGCCGGTGCGGCAAGCCCTGACAACCTGCGCACCGCGGCGAAGGCGACGGCCGCCGCCGTGCCAGGTGCCGTCTATCGCGAACTGCCGGACCAGACCCACGACGTCTCGCCCGAGGCGCTGGCACCCGTGCTCACGGAGTTCTTCCAGGCGCGATAGGCCCGGCGTGCTCCGGGCGGACGCCCAAGCCGACCACGCGGGCGGCGAGCCGCTGCAACATCGGCGTCCGCCCGAGCAGCCGCATCGGCGCGGGCACGTTGACCGCGCCGGTCGCGTGCAGCAGCGGATCGACCAGGCGACTCTGCGCGAAGCGTTGCCCCGCTTGGGTCACCGCGGTCGGGAACCGGCGCCGGCGCCGCACCTTGTCGAGGTCGGCGTCGGTGAGGGTGCCGGCCGCGAGCGCCGGGCCGAGGATCCGTGCCGTCGCCGCGGCGTCCTGCACGGCCAGGTTGATGCCGACCCCGCCGATCGGCGACATCGCGTGCGCGGCGTCGCCGATCAACAGGGCACCCGGCACCGACCAGCGCCGCAACCGGTCGAGTTGGACGGTCAACAGCCGCACGTCGTCCCAGCTGGCCAGCTCGCCGACGCGGTCGGCGAGCGCCGGCGCCCGCGCGGCGACCCGGACCCGCAGCGCCTCGAGCCCGCCGGCCCGCACCTCGGCGTAGCCGCCCTTGGCGATCACGTACGCGCACTGGAAGTAGTCGCCCCGGTCGATGCACAACATCAGGCCGCCGGCGCCGATCCGCATGTCGAGCCCGGGCGGGTCGTCGGCGTGCCGGGAGATGCGGAACCAGAGCACGTCCATCGGGGCGGCGAACTCCCGCGGCCGCAGGCCGAGCCTGGCGCGGACCACCGAGCCCCGGCCGTCGCAGGCCACGGTGAGTCGGGCCCGGACCTCGCGGCCGTCGGCGGTGCGCACCCCGATCACCCGCGCGCCGTCGCGCAGCACGTCGACCACCTCGGTCGAGCGGAGCAGCGTGAACGTCGGCAGCTTGGCCGCCTCGTCGGCGAGCACGTCGAGGAAATCCCACTGCGGCAGGAAGAGCACGTAGGGGTGGTCGCCCGGCAGCCGGCTGAAGTCGGCGAGCCGCACGCTTCCGTCGTCGAAGGTCGCCCGCAGCGAGTCGACCTTGCGTCCGGGCCGCCCACCGAGCGCGGTGCCGAGGCCGATCTCGTCGAGCAGGGTCAGCGTCGACGGGTGCACCGTGTCACCGCGGAAGTCACGCAGGAAGTCGGCGTGCTTCTCGAGCACGGTCACGTCGACGCCCTGCCGGGCCAGCAACAGGCCCAGGACGATACCGGCGGGCCCGCCACCCACGACGCATACGGCTGTGTCGATGACGACCCCCCTCGATGAAGCCCATCGACAGGGTACGACCCGCGCGGCGGCGGTCAAGGCGTGGAAACCGACTCCGGCGTCGGCGAGATACGCCTTGACCTGTGCCGCAACGGTAGTTTCGAGCTGACTGAGCCGGCGATGGCGGAGCGGGCGACGGCCCACCCGGCGCGCGGTGCCGCGTCAGCGGCGCGGTTCGCCCTCGCGGATCCCGGCGAGGAACTCGCTCCACGCTGAGCGAGAGACTGCCATGACAGGCCCTTCACGGTCTTTCGAGTCACGCACGAGCACTCGACCGTCGAGCGCGCCGACTTCGACGCACGCGCCGTTCGAGCATCTACTAAGCCAGTTGACCCGGCCTTGATCGGTGGACATAGTCACGCTCCCTAGTAGTGACCTACGCATAGCGTAAGCACCCCCGGTAATGGAGGGAACGTGAATGAACGGCGGGAACACCGGTCAATGTCATAGTGTGCGGTGAATTGCGCTGTATATAGTCTGGGCTGGCAAGCTGTGAATCGTGAGCCGCGAACGAGTGCGCGGCTCACGATCATAAGCTAGTTTGCGCTGAATCGTCCTTCTTTGATGTCGACCATGAAGCTGGTCCACACGCCGCGCGGGAACTCGAGCGGCTCGCCGCCCGGCGACTTGGAGTCACGCATCAACACCGTGTGCTCCGCGTCCGCCACCTCGACGCAAGCGCCGGAGGAGCACCGGCTGCTCTTGCGCCAGGAGATGGCCGCACTCGACTCGTTCAACTTGCAAGCCCTTCGTTCGTGGTTATGTCTAGCGGTCAGACCAGCGCGGTGGCGTGGTCCTTGATGAGCCCCGCCGAGGTTGTCTCGTCGTACGCACCATTCCAAATGCGGTCGAAGATGTCCCGATGCCGCTTGATCTTCTCTTTGTCTTCGACGATCTCGTCGAGCAAATCGCTTTCGCGGTGCAGCACCGCGGCGTCTTCTCCGCCGTCGGCGAGGTAGACGATCTCGTAGGTCGCCAGCATGGGTATCGGCGCCTGCTCGACGAACGGAATGATCCGCACGGCGATCCGCTGGTCGCCGATCAGGGTGAGCAAGTGCTCGAGCTGGTCGCGGAGCACGTGGGCGCCGCCGACCTGACGCAACAGGACCGACTCGTCGAGCACGACGAAGACGTCGGTCTGCTGTGCCGACAGGAAGCTCTGCCGCCGCAACTCGCGCAGCTTGAGCCGGGCTTCGATGGCCTCCTCGGGCAGCTCGCCGGCGAACGTCTCCAGCACCGCGCGCGCGTAGGCCGGCGTCTGGAGCCGGCCCGGCACGATCAGTGGGTAGAAGTAGCGGATCTCGCTCGCCGCGAGCTCGAGGCCCATCAGTTGCACCATCGAGGGTGTCAGCAGCTCGCGGTAAGGCGGCGCTTCCCACCACTGCTTGCGTTGCTTCGAGATCTTCGCGGCCGCGACGAGTGCCTCGACCTGAGCCCTGTCTTTGATACCAAGGTAACTGAGCAATGGCCGAAGATCGTTCTGCGAGATGGTGACCTCACCGCTCTCGATGCGCATGACCTTGCTGAGCGACCATTCCATCGCCTCGGCGACATCGCTCTGTGTCACCGCCTTGGCCTCGCGAGCACGCCGAACGGCGAGACGCACACGGCGGCGTGCGACGGCCGGCGAGTCGCTCGAGGCCATGTCAGGCGCTCTCCTGTCCGCTAAGAGCGGCGCGTCGGCGGCTACGGCACACTGCCGTGTCGCTGTCTGCTGTCGCTCGGGCAGTGACGTCGCTGCCAGCGTAAGTTGTCCGGGTTACGCCTGTCTGCCGGACGCGCGGGTCACGCACATTATGCACGGCGAGATCCCTCACCGCTATCCCGCTACCTGCCATATCGCAGATTGGCACATGAAGACGCCGAGGGTGGGCCGGTCCACCCTCGGCGCCGTGTGGGGCAGCTCAGCGTTCGATCTCGCGCCGCCACGAGGTCGGGATCGCGCGCCGGCGGCTCTGTTCTTCCACGGCTCTGACCAGGGCCCGCCGAACCTGGCCGAAGCGTGCCGGATGGGTGGTGCTGTAGAGGCAGACGTCGGTCGACTGGTGGACGGCTCGCAGTTGGTAGGTCCGCGGCGCCGCCCGCAGGCAGGCGCCGGTGACCAGGGCAGGGATCGCGATGGCGACGAGCACGGCCAGGTGCAGCAGCAGGGAATCGTGCATCGGCCAGGTCACGGTGCCGGCCGCGACGGTGCCGATGGCGAAACGGCCGGTCACTACGCCCGCGGGGTGCCGGTCGCCGCGGACGACGTAGGGATCGGCCAGTTCTCTGATGTCGAACCGGGTCGGTTGGTCGCGGAGGACGGTGAACACCGTGTCGGTGATCCGCACGTCCGGACCGGGATAGTAGGTGGGCATCTGACCTCCTCCCGGGTTGGTGCTACGTCTATTGGACCCGGGATACCTCGCTCTCCGGTAGACACCAATCTGCAATATCGCAGATAGCGCCATACCCGTCTGTGACCTACCCGGATGGAAGTTGGCCCACCTGCGGGAACGGCATTTGTCCCGCCCAGCGCTGCAGAACGGACATGTCAGGTCAGGTCGGCCGCGGTCAGCAGCGAGCGCAGCCGCAGGCGCTCGGCCACCGGCGGCGGGCACGCACTGACGATCGCCGCGCAGCCCACGGCCGTCGCGCCGCGCGTGGCCACCACGTCGTAGAGCGCCTGGACCTGGGCACCGGTGGCCACCCAGTCGTCGACCACGAGCACCCGGTCGGTGGCGCGGATCTGCCGCTCGCGTACGCCCAGCCGCAGTTCCCGGCCGCGATAGTCCGGTGGGGTGCGGGCCCAGGTGACCCGGTCGACCAACCGCCGGTCGCCGCCGTCCTTCATGGCCGGCGCGAACCCGACGCCGAGCGCGACGGCAACCAGCGGCCCGACCAGGAAGCCGGTCACCTCCGGCGAGATGACCAGGGTCGGCGCCGCGGCACCGTGCAGCCCGGCGAGCGCCGGGCCGACCGAGGCCAACAGGTTCGGCGAACGCCACCAACCGGACACGTCGCTGACCAGGTGGTCGCTGTGCGCGCCGGGGTCGAACCAGTGGAACGCCTCCGCGAGGGCGGCGCGCAGCGGTTCATCCCGCAGGGGCGGAGAGGTGGCCACGGCCACCATCCTGCACACCTGAACGCACGGCCCACCGCAGGGTCAGTCGATCGGTTGAACGTTTCCGTCCATACTCGGGCGAAAGCGAATGATCACGTTGACATCCGACGTGCCACTCTCGGTACGGTCCGCCACGGTTCACCCCCTGTGGAAGGAGCCAGAGATCGTGGCGGGTAGGCATACCAGGCAACCGGCCGGCGGTTCGCTCTTCGGACCGTTGGCGACCGCGGTGGTGGTGCTGGCGTTGCTGGTCAGCGGCGCTTTCGGAGCGATGAAACTGACCGAGGAGAAGACCGCGTCGACGGTCGGCCGGATCGACGTTCCACAGTCGACCGAGGACGTGTCGACCCCCGAGACAACGTCACCGACAGTCACCACACCAACGCCGACACCGTCTGCGACCACCAAACCCAAGCCGACGCCGACCAAGAGCGCCGAGCACGCCTCGCGCGGCAGCGTGCGCGCTCCGAGCACGACGAAGGCCACCCCGGAGAAGACCACCACCAAGGCCGCCACGGGCGGCACGGTGGTCAGCAGCGGCACCTGCGGTGCCTCGTACTACGACGAGGGGCAGATGACCGCCAACGGCGAGGTCTTCAATCCGGAGGCGCTCACCGCGGCACACAAGACCCTGGCCTTCAACACGCGGGTACGGGTGACCAACCCCAGCAACGGCAAGTCCGTGGTGGTTCGGATCAACGACCGCGGCCCGTTCGTCGACGGCCGCTGCCTCGACCTCTCCCGCGCCGCGTTCCGCACGATCGCCGACCTCGGACTGGGCGAGTTGACCGTCAAGTACGAAGTCCTGGGCAACTAGCAACCGACCGGGTCGGTCAGAACCGGATGGACGAGGGGCCAACTTCGTTCAACACCGCCGGTCGATCAGGCATGCTGTTCCGCGTACCCATGCGTTTCTCCCCGCCGGGCCGCCGCCCGCTCAGCCCTGGATCCCGCGCCGGCCTCGGCGCGGCCGTCGTGCTGCTCGCGATCGTGTCGGCGGTGGAGATCGCCGACGGCAGCGGCGCCAACTACGTCGGCCTGGTCGCGGCCGCGCCGTTCCTCGCCGCGGCGTTCGCGTCCTGGCGGATGGTGCTGGTCGTGGGCGTGCTCGCGACCGTGGTCGGCATCGCGTTCGCGCTGGTCGCCAAGGGCGTGACGCTCGCGACCGGGGTCAACGTCGCCGGCGTCGCGCTGGCCACGGCGATCGCGGCGGTGGTCGCGGTGATCCGGGAACGGCAGGCCGCGCGGATCGCCGAACTATCCAAACTGGCCCAGGTCGCCCAGCAGGCGGTGCTCCGGCCGATCGGCCCGCAGATGGGCTCGCTCGCGGTGGCCGGCCGCTACATCTCGGCCACTGCCACGGCGGAGATCGGCGGCGACCTCTACGAGTGCCTGGACACGCCGTACGGCGTGCGGATCATCATCGGCGACGTACGCGGAAAGGGCCTCGACGCCGTCCGCACCGCGAGCATCGTGCTCGGTTCCTACCGGCACGTCGCCTACGAGCGGGCCGACCTGCGGGCGATCGTCGCCGACCTGGACCGCGCCGTGGCGCGCAGCGTCGGCGACGAAGACTTCGTCACCGCCGCGATGGTCGAGGAGCGCGGCGGCACGCTGACGATCGTCAACTGCGGACACCCGGCGCCGTTGCTGCTGCGCCGGGGCGAGGTGATCCCGCTCGAGCCGCCGGCGCCGGCGCCGCCGCTCGGCTTCATGCCGGTGGTCCGCCCACGGGTCGAGCGGCTCGAGCCCGGCGACCGCCTGCTGCTGTTCACCGACGGTCTCGGCGAGGCGCGCCGGGAGGGCGAGTTCTTCCCGATCGCGGACCGGGCGTGGCGGTTGCTCGGCCACGGCACGGTCGGCGACGGTCTGGCTTCACTCGAGACGGCGCTGGTCGAGTGGGTTCACGGTCGGCTCGACGACGACATCGCGGTCGTCCTGATGGAGTACGCCGGGCCGCGCCCGGTCACCACCGCGAGCGTCCCGAGCTGGGAAGTCGGCAGCGAGTAGCCGTTCTCTTCAGGGCTGTTTGGCGGTTTCCAGCCGGGGCACCCGGGCGGCCGCGACGACCCGCGCGGCCTCGGGCGCGCGGTGCCGGCCGACGTAGCCGGCGCGCGGGTTGAGCAGCAGGTCAGCGAGATGGGCCAGAGTCATCGGGTCCTCCTGCGTCGGGCTCTCGTAGCGGAGCGCGGGTAACCACCAAACGACCTCCGGCCGGCTACGGTGACGCGACTGTCGGCGCGCCGACTTGACTTCACCCAATATCGACCCCCATAAGGCTATAAAGCCCACCAAATGGGGCAGCGCCGTGGGGGTATTGTGGCGCCGGTCACCGGCTGCCCCTCTATGTGAGAGCTACTCGCAGGTAATAACCTTGGTTACCGACGGGTAACCAACGCCGCTGGATCGGGGAGCCGGGCACATGACGCACTACAAGAGCAACGTGCGGGACATCGAGTTCAACCTCTTCGAGGTCTTCGGTGTCGACAAGGTGCTGGGCCAGGGCCCGTTCGCCGAGATCGACGTCGACACCGCGCGCACCCTGCTCGCCGAGCTCGACCGGTTCGCCCGCGAAGACCTCTCGGCCAGCTATGTCGACAGCGACCGCAACCCGCCCGTCTTCGACCCGCAGACGCACTCGGCACCCCTGCCCGAGGCGTTCCGCCGCTCGTACCACACCTTCATGGACGCCGAGTTCTGGCGCCTCGACCTGCCGGCGGAGCTCGGCGGCACGTCGGCGCCGCGCGCCCTGTGGTGGTCGCTGGCCGAGCTGATCCTCGGCTCCAACGCCCCGATCTGGATGTATGCCTCCGGCCCGTCGTTCGCGACCACCCTGCACCGCGAGGGCACCGAGCGGCAGAAGAAGTGGGCCGAGCTGTTCATCGCCAAGGGCTGGGCGTCGACGATGGTGCTCACCGAGCCCGACGCCGGCTCCGACGTCGGTGCCGGCCGCACCCGGGCGATCCCGCAGCCCGACGGCTCGTGGCACATCGAGGGCGTGAAGCGCTTCATCACCTCGGGCGAGCACGACCTTTCGGACAACATCGTGCACTACGTGCTGGCCCGACCGGTCGGCGTCGAGGGCGTCGGCGGCCCCGGCACCAAGGGCCTGTCGCTGTTCATCGTGCCGAAGTTCCACTTCGACGAGGAGACCGGCGAACTCGGCGAGCGCAACGGCGTCTACGCCACCAACGTCGAGCACAAAATGGGCCTCAAGGTCTCCAACACCTGCGAGCTGACCTTCGGCGAGCACGGCGTCCCGGCCAAGGGCTGGCTGATGGGCGACGTCCACGAGGGCATTCGCCAGATGTTCCTGATCATCGAGTACGCCCGGATGATGGTCGGCACCAAGGCGATCGCCACGCTGTCCACCGGCTACCTCAACGCGCTCGACTACGCCAAGGAGCGGGTGCAGGGCGCCGACCTGCTGCGCCAGGGCGACAAGGCCGCGTCGCGGGTCACCATCAGTCACCACCCCGACGTGCGCCGGTCGCTGATGCTGCAGAAGGCGTACGCCGAGGGCATGCGCGCGTTGGTCGTCTACACGGCGTCGTGGCAGGACAAGATCAAGCTGGCCGCCGCCGCGGGTGACGCCGACGGCGAGAAGCTGGCCAAGCGGGTCAACGACTTCCTGCTGCCGATCGTGAAGGGCCTGGGTTCGGAGCGCGCCTACGAACTGCTCGGCTCCGAGTCACTGCAGACCTTCGGCGGCTCCGGCTTCCTGCAGGACTACCCGCTGGAGCAATACGTCCGCGACGCGAAGATCGACACGCTCTACGAGGGCACCACGGCGATCCAGAGCCTCGACCTGATCTTCCGCAAGATCGTGAAGGACCAGGGCCGCGCGCTGCTGACCGTGGCCGGCGAGATCCAGCAGTTCATCGAGTCCGAGGCCGGCAACGGCCAGCTCAAGGAGGAGCGGCTCGCACTCGGCAAGGCCCTGACCGAGGCACAGACGATGCTGGCCACTCTCACCGGTTGGCTCGGCGAAGCGGCAGCGGACCCGCGTGCCGTCTACAAGGTGGGCTTGTCCAGCCGGCGCTTCCTGCTCGCGGTCGGCGACCTGATCGTGGGCTGGCTGCTCCAGCGCCAGGCCGAGGTCGCGCTGCGCAAGCTGGCCGAGGGCCCGGACGCCTTCTACGCCGGCAAGGTCGCGGCGGCCCGCTTCTTCGCCCGCGAGGTCCTGCCCCGCCTGGGCGCCGACCGCCGCATCATCGAGGCCACCACCCTTGACCTGATGGACCTCCCCGAAGAGGCCTTCTAGCGGCGGGCCACCCACCTGGCAGGATTGGTGGGTGACTCCTCGCGTACGCGCACCTCAGCTCCGGGGCCGTGGGTGGCTCAACACGGGCGGCAAGGATCTGTCGATCGCCGACCTGCGCGGCAAGATCGTCCTGATCGACTTCTGGACCTTCTGCTGCATCAACTGCCTGCACGTGCTCGACGAGTTGCGGCCGCTCGAGGAGAAATACGGCGACGTCCTGGTCACCGTCGGCGTGCACTCGCCGAAGTTCGAACACGAGCGTGACCCGGAGGCGCTGCGGGCCGCCGTCGAGCGTTACGAGGTCGACCACCCGGTGCTCGACGACCCGGAGCTGATCACCTGGGACCAGTACGCGGCCAAGGCGTGGCCGACGCTGACCGTGGTCGACCCCGAGGGCTACGTCGTGGCCACCATGGCGGGCGAAGGGCACGCCGAAGGGCTGGTCCGGCTGATCGACGAGCTGATCGCCACCCACGAGGCCAAGGGCACGCTGCACCGGGGCTCCGGCCCATACGTGGCGCCGGAAGAGCCGCGCACCACGCTGCGCTTCCCCGGGAAGGCGGTCGTGCTGGCCAACGGCAACGTGCTGGTCTCCGACTCGTCGCGGCACTCGATCGTCGAGCTCGCGGCCGACGGTGAGACCGTCGTGCGGCGGATCGGCACCGGCACCCGCGGGCACGCCGACGGCGGGCCCGAGGTGGCCGCGTTCGCCGAACCGCAGGGGCTCTGCCTGCTGCCGGCCGAGGTCGCCGAGGCGGTCGGCTACGACGTCGTCGTCGCCGACACCGTCAACCACATGCTGCGCGGGCTGCGGCTCGAGACCGGGCAGATCGAGACGATCGCCGGGACCGGGCGGCAATGGCGGTCGACGGTCGACGACCACGCGCACGACGCGCTGGCCAGCGACCTGTCGTCGCCGTGGGACGTGGCCTGGTTCGGCGACCAGTTGATCGTCGCGATGGCCGGGATCCACCAGCTCTGGTGGTTCGACCCGATCAAGCGGACCACCGGCGTCTACGCCGGCACCACGGTCGAGGCGCTGCGCGACGGGCCGCTGCCCGACGTCTGGATGGCGCAGCCTTCGGGGCTGTCGACCGCGGCCGACGGCCGGCGGCTCTGGATCGCCGACAGCGAGACCAGCGCGCTGCGCTACGTCGAAGACGGCGTGCTGCACACTGCGGTCGGGCAGGGGCTCTTCGACTTCGGGCACATGGACGGCCCGGCCGACCAGGCGCTCTTCCAGCACCCGCTCGGCGTGTGCGCCCTCGCCGACGGTTCGGTGCTGGTCGCCGACACCTACAACGGCGCGGTACGGCGCTTCGACCCGGTCAGTGACACCGTCTCGACCGTGGCCGACGGGCTAGCCGAGCCCAGCGGGATCGTCGTCACCGCGACCGGCGACGTGCTCGTCGTCGAGTCGGCCGCGCACCGGCTGACCGCTCTGGCGCCCGGCGCGCTGAGCGCGGCCGGCGGGTCGACCGCCCCCGGCACCCGGCACCGCACCGAGCGCCCGCCGACGATGGTCGCCGCCGGTGAGGTCACCCTCGACGTGATCTTCACGCCGGCGCCGGGGCAGAAACTCGACGAGCAGTTCGGGCCGTCGACCCGGCTGACCGTCTCCGCGTCGCCGCCGGAGTTGCTGGTCGAGGGCGCCGGCGCCACCACCGACCTGCGCCGGCGACTGGTCATCGCGGGCGATGTCGAGGGCGGTGTGCTCCAGGTGGTCGCGCAGGCGGCGACCTGCGACGCCGACGCCGAGCACGCGGCATGCCACCTGACCCGGCAGGACTGGGGCGTGCCGATCAAGGTCGCCGCCGGCGGCGGGCAGCGGGTCGCGCTGGTGCTGCGCGGGCTCGACGAAGGCTGAGGTGAGACGCCAGCCGCGCCGACGGGCGGCGGCGAAACGCGGCTAAGGTCAGACGCAAGGCCGGGCCGAGGGCGGGCGGCGGCGAGACGCGCCTGAGGTCAGATGCGGGCCGGGCCCGCAGGCGGGCGGCGGCGAGACGCGGCTGAGGTCAACTCGCGAAGGGTGCCAGGGTCGCGCCCGCGGCGGTCAGGCCGTCGCGGACCCGGCGGGCCAGTTCCGCGGCGCCGGGCGTGTCGCCGTGCAGGCAGATCGACGCCACCCGCAGCGGGATGGTCGAGCCGTCGACGGCCACCATGGTGCCCTCGCGGGCCAGCCTGACGGCCCGGGCGACCACCGCGTCCGGGTCGGTGATCACCGCGCCGGTCTGGGAGCGGGAAACCAGGTTGCCGTTGGTCTCGTAGGCCCGGTCGGCGAAACCCTCCCCGACGACGGTCAGGCCCGCGCCGACCGCGAGTTCGGCCAGCGTCGAGCCGGGCGAGCAGAGGATCGGCAGCTTTCGGTCGTAGTCGCGGACCGCGGCGACCACCGCGGCTGCCTGCGCCTCCTCGACGGCCGCGGTGTTGTAGAGGGCGCCGTGCGGCTTGACGTAGCGCACCGCCATGCCGGCCACCCGGCAGAACCCGTCGAGCGCGCCGATCTGGTAGATCACGTCGTCGCGCAACTCGTCGAACGCGTAGTCGATCCGCCGCCGCCCGAAGCCGGCCAGGTCGCGGTAGCTGACCTGGGCGCCGACCGTCACGCCGCGGGCGGCCGCGGTGGCGCAGACCCGCCGCATGGTCACCGAGTCGCCGCCGTGGAAGCCGCAGGCCACGTTGGCCGACGTGATCACGTCGAGCAGCGCGTCGTCGTCGCCGAGCCGCCAGATACCGAAGCCTTCGGCGAGGTCAGCGTTGAGGTCCATGAAATCTGACGGTACTGCCCGGACGGGCCTGGGCCAGTGCGGAAACGTCAGTCACCACCGCGATCACCGGATATCCGCCGGTGGTGGGATGGTCGGCCAGGAAGATCAACGGCTGCCCGTCCGCCGGCACCTGCACGGCGCCGAGCACCACGCCCTCGCTGGGCAGTTCGCCGGCGACCGCGCGGGCCAGGGCAGCGCCGGCCAGCCGCGCGCCGACCCGGTTGCTGTTCGGGCTCACCGTGTACGCCGTCGTCAGCAACGTCTCGACCGCCGCAGCGGTGAACCACCCATCCCGCGGCCCGAGCCGCACCGGCAACACGATGAGCCCGTCGCGACCCGGCGTCGCTGAGGACGCCAGGCGGCGGCCGCCCGCTTCAAGACCGTTCGGGCCGTCTGCGCCTTCTGGGGTGTCCGGGCCGTGCAGGCCGTGCGGGTCCGGGCCGTGCGGGCCGTGCGGGCCGTGCGGGCCCGGGCCGTGCGGGCCGTGCGGGTCCGGGCCGTACGGGTCAGGCCCGTCCGAGCCGTTCGGGATCCGGTCGCTGCCCGCCGCGGTGGCGGCGTCGCCCGGTCGGCCGAGTGGGAGAAGGTCGCCGTTGCGGAGGCGGGGCGGGCCGAGACCGGAGAGGGTGTCGGTCGATCGGCTGCCGAGGACCGGCGGGACCGCGATCCCGCCCGCGACCGCGACGTAGGAACGCACGCCGGCGGTCGCTCGGCCGACCTCGACCAGCCCGTCGGGCGGCACCCGCACCGCCACGTCGAGCGCGGCCGGGACGCCGTCGACGGAGACTGCCGCTACCGCGCCGGTCAGGGCGACCAGGCCGCCCGCCGGCAGCCGGAACGCGCACCCGGTCAGCGTCGTCTCCAGGCCCGCGGCGCCGGCGGGGTTGCCCACGAGCGCGTTGGCCCGGCGCAGCGCACCCGGGTCGAGCGCGCCGGAGCGGGGCACGCCGAGATGGGCGTAGCCGGGCCGGCCAAAGTCCTGCACCGTCGTCAGCGCGCCGGCCTTGACCACCGCCAGCACTCCGCTCATGCCGCCACCAGCCGGACCATGGTGCCGGGCGTGAGCAGGGCCGGCGGATCGCGTTCGACGTCGAAGAGGGTGACGTCGGTGCGACCGACGAGCTGCCAGCCGCCGGGCGAAGCGGTCGGGTAGATGCCCGCATAGGCGCCGGCCAACCCGACCGAACCCGCCGGGACCGACGTGCGGGGGGAGGCCAGCCGCGGCACGGCCAGCGACGGGGGGAGGCCGGTCAGGTACCCGAAACCCGGAGCGAAGCCGCAGAACGCCACCCGAAAGGAGGTATTCGCCAAACGGGAGATCACCGCCGGGACCGGCACCGACCACAGCGCGGCGACGGCGGGGAGGTCGGGGCCGTCGTACACCGTCGGGATCGTGACGACCCGAGCCGAAGTGGAGCTGGCCGGCGGCGGCGGTGCCCAGCCGGCGATCACCTCAGCCGGTGTCTCGACGCCGTCGAGCAGCACCGTGCGCTCGCCGGGGACGATCTCGGTCGCGGTCAGGTCGCCGGTCGCGCGGCGGCGCCAGAGTTCCGCGCGCCAGGCTTCCACCTCGCCGGGTGGGCACTCGAGAAGCAGCGCGGTCGCGCCGACCGGATGGATGTCCACGGGCTCCATTGTCGACTTCTTCAGATCGCGGGTACGCGGACTGCCAGACTGCTATCAGCGCAGCTAGGTAGCCTGATCCGGTGACGACATCGACCCGATCCCGGATGCGGCCGGTGGACCTAGGCAAACCCCGGATGCGCGGTTGGCTACACGCGTACGCCTCCTTCGTCGCAGTGGTGGCCGGGATCGTGCTCTGCGCGATCGCGGCGACCCGGCCGGGCTGGTCGCCGCTGGTGAGCTGCCTGGTCTACAGCATCACTGTGTGTGCGTTGTTCGCCACCAGCGCGTTGTATCACCGGCGGGTCTGGTCGGAGCGCGGTTATCAGATCATGCGCCGGCTCGACCACTCGATGATCTTCATCTTCATCGCCGGCACCTATACGCCGTTCATGGTGTTGCTGGTGCCGACCCGCACGGCGACGATCATCCTGGGCATCGTCTGGGCCGGTGCGGTCGGCGGCGTGCTGCTCAAGTTGCTGCGGCCGCACGGGTCGCGCTGGCTGTCGGCACCGCTCTATCTCGCGCTCGGCTGGGTCGCCCTGGCCGTGCTGCCCGACATCGCCAAGCACGGCGGCCTGGCGTGTCTCCTGCTGCTGCTGGCCGGCGGCGTCGCCTACACGGTGGGCGCGGTGTTCTACGCGATGCGCCGCCCCAACCCGTGGCCGACCGTGTTCGGCCACCACGAGTTCTTCCACGCCTGCACGCTGATCGCCGCGATCTGCCACCACGTGGCGATCTACCTGGCGCTGTTCGCCGCCTGACGACAGCGAATGGCCCTCGCCTGTGCGGCGGGGGCCATTCGCTGTCGGGGGAGGGCGGTCAGTAGGCCCGGTCGTCGCGCCGGACCTCGTGGTATTCCTCGACCCGACCCTGCGCCGGCGGCGCAGGCGGTGCCGGGGTCCCGTAGGTCGGGGGCGTGGCGCGGGTGTCGCGGACGACGGTCGTGCGCTTGCGGCTCTGCCAGAACCAGAGCGTTAGGACCAGGCCGATGACGCCGGCCAACATCAGGACCCAGCCGACCACGTCGAGGTCGAGCCAGCCCACGTTGACGTCAAGCGCGAAGGTGAAGATCGCGCCGATCGCGATCAGGAAGATGCTTGCACCGATGCCCACTGTGGTCGCCTCCTTCATAGAGCGTCGAGCGGACGGGCACAGTCCGACTTACCCATGTGGAGGCGGCGCCAATCAGGCAAGCTGAGTGGCATGACCGAGCGCAGGATCCTGCTGGTGCGGCACGCCAAGGCCGACCGGCCGGCCGGCGTGGGTGATGTGGACCGGCCGCTCACACCCCGGGGTCATGCCGACGCGGGCGCGATCGGTGCCTGGCTCGCCCACCGCGACTACCGGCCCGACCTGGTGATCTGCTCGCCGTCGAAGCGCACCCGGCAGACCTGGCACGGGATCGCCCTGGGCATGGCCGACGCGGCCGGCGACAACCCGCCGTCTCCCGAGGTCGACTATCGCGCGGAGGTCTACGACGGCGACGCCGCCGACCTGATCGACCTGATCCAGGGCGTCGACGACGCGGTCGGCACGGTGATGCTCATCGGGCACAACCCGTCGATCTCGCTGGCTTCCGAGTTGCTCGACCCGAAGAAGGGCACCGAGCTGCGCACCAGCGGCGTCGCCGCGCACCGCTACGAGGGCGCCTGGGACGAATGCGGCCGCGGCGACGCGCCACTGCTGGAGACCCACACCGCCCGCGGCTGATCGCTAGCGGTGCCGGCAGCGGTGCCGCAGCGCCGCCGGCGTGTGCCGCCACAGCTTGCGCTTGACGACCACCCGGCCGTGGCCTGCCCGCGGGCGGGGCTCGCGGACCTTGGCCCGCTCCGGCTGCCGTTCGCGGGTGGGGCGCGCGGCGACCGCCCGGTGGGGTTTGGTCCGGCCGTCGCGTTGCGGGCGCGCCTGCGGGCGCCGTGGCTTGTCCGCCGGGGTCGACAGGGTGGCCACCGGCGGCGGCACCGGCGGCTCGGCCAGGCTGGGGAGGATCGGGATGACCACGACCGGGCCCGGCGAGGGTGGCGGGATGAACGGGGTGGTGTCGGGTTGCTGGTCGACCGCCAGCGCGTCGCCGACCGAACCGGCGCCGGGGCCGATCGCGGCCAGGATCGGCAGCGACGAGGTCACCGCCAGGGCCAGCACGATGAGCGCGTAACGCCTGGTCGGGCCGTTGAGCCCGGAGGCGCGATGTCGGCCGCCCGGTGGCGGCCAAAGGGTCTCGTCCGGCACGGCCGAACTCCTCGTCTGCAGATGAACGCGACGACGCGGCGGGGGAGGCCCGGCAGACCGTCAACCGGGGGGAATCGGTCCTATTCGGTCATCGCGTCCGGCGACCAGAGTCGCGCAGTTACGCTCGGTTTGCCAGCTATCTACTGCGTGTCTATGTGCCAACTTTCACCATGCTGGACCAGGCGAGGTCGATCATGGAGAGTGTCAACCAACCTGTGGTACCGCCGGTGGCAATGCGAGGATGGAGTCGACGGCAACGTGGCCGGGGCCTCGAGCACATCCTTGCGGAGGGCGCGGAACGCGATGTCGGCTCCCAACCGCGCGGCGGCCCCACCGGGTCCGGCGCGGTGAGATAAGGCCGGTCGGCGCTGCTGGCGGGCGACGAAGCTGCGCGGCCGGGACACCCCCGGCACCGCACCACAGACAGGGAGACACGGATGGCCAAGGGAGGCTCGCCCCCCGACGGGGAGCTTGTCCAATTGCTCACTCCGGAAGGTGAGCGGATCGAGTCGGTGACCGGCTCTGACGGCACGGTCTACCGTGTCGACTTCACCGACGAGGAATACCGCGGGCTCTACCGCGACCTCGTGATCGTCCGAAAGCTCGACGCCGAGGCCACGGCCCTCCAGCGCCAGGGCGAGTTGGGCATCTGGGCCAGCCTGCTCGGCCAGGAGGCCGCCCAGGTCGGCTCCGGCCGCGCGCTGAAGCCGCAGGACATGGCGTTCCCGACCTACCGCGAGCACGGCGTTCTCTATTGCCGGGGCATCGACCCGATCATGCCGCTGGGCCTGTTCCGCGGCGTCGACCAGGGCGGCTGGGACCCGAACGAGTTCAAATTCAACATGTACACGATCGTCATCGGGGCGCAGACCCTCCACGCGACCGGGTACGCCATGGGCGTGACCATGGACGGCAAGACCGGCACCGACGACGGTGAGGCGGTTATCGCCTACTTCGGCGACGGCGCGACGAGCCAGGGTGACGTCAACGAGGCGTTCATCTGGGCCGGCGTGTTCAACGCCCCGCTGGTCTTCTTCTGCCAGAACAACCAGTACGCGATCTCCGAGCCCCTCGAGCGCCAGACCCGCATCCCCCTCTACCGCCGCGCGGCCGGTTTCGGCTTCCCCGGCATTCGGGTCGACGGCAACGACGTGCTCGCGAGCTACGCGGTGACCCGGGCCGCGCTCGACCACGCCCGGCTCGGTCAGGGCCCGACGATGATCGAGGCCTACACCTACCGGATGGGTGCGCACACCACCTCCGACGACCCGACCCGCTACCGCATCGCCAGCGAGGTCGAGGCCTGGCAGGCCAAGGACCCGATTCTGCGGGTACGCGCATTCCTGGAAAAGCAGCAGATCGCCGACACCGCGTTCTTCGCCGAGGTCGACGAGCAGGCCAAGCGCGAGGCCGTGCACCTGCGCGAGCGGGTGCTGGCCATGCCGGACCCGGAGCCGGTGACGATCTTCGACCACGTCTACCCGCACGGTTCGCCGCTGGTCGACGAGCAGCGCGAGCGGTTCACTCGCTACCAGGCGTCGTTTGAGGGGAGCGCACACTGATGGCCGAGAAACTGACCATGGGCAAGGCGCTCAACACCGGCCTGCGCCGGTCGCTCGAACGCGACCCGAAGGTCATCATCATGGGCGAAGACGTCGGCAAGCTCGGCGGCGTCTTCCGGATCACCGACGGCCTGCAGAAAGACTTCGGCGACGATCGGGTGATCGACACGCCGCTGGCCGAGTCGGGCATCATCGGCACCGCGATCGGGCTCGCCATTCGCGGCTACCGCCCCGTCTGCGAGATCCAGTTCGACGGCTTCGTCTATCCCGCGTACGACCAGATCGTCTCGCAGGTCGCGAAGATGCACTACCGCTCGCAGGGCAAGGTGCGGGTGCCGATCGTCATCCGCATCCCGTTCGGCGGCGGCATCGGCGCGGTCGAGCACCACTCGGAATCGCCCGAGGCCTACTTCGCGCACACCGCCGGCCTCAAGGTGGTCTCCTGCTCGTCGCCGGAAGACGCCTACTTCATGATCCAGCAGTCGATCGAGTCCGACGACCCGATCGTCTTCCTGGAGCCGAAGCGGCGCTACTGGGAGAAGGGCGAGGTCGACCTCGATCTCGACCTGTCCGCGGCGCATCCGCTGCACGCGTCCCGCACGGTGCGGGCCGGCAGCGACGTGACCGTCCTGGCGTACGGGCCGATGGTGCGCACCGCCCTCGACGCCGCGAGCGCGGCCGAGGAAGACGGGCGGTCGCTCGAGGTGATCGACCTGCGTACCCTGTCGCCGCTCGATCTTGGCTCGGTCTACGAGTCGGTCCGGCGGACCGGCCGCTGCGTGGTCGTGCACGAGGCGCCCAGCAACATCGGCATCGGTGCCGAACTCGCGGCCCGGATCACCGAGGAGTGCTTCTACTCCCTGGAGTCCCCGGTGCTCCGGGTGACCGGCTTC
This sequence comes from Asanoa sp. NPDC049573, assembly GCF_040676615.1. Taxonomy (NCBI): domain Bacteria; kingdom Bacillati; phylum Actinomycetota; class Actinomycetes; order Micromonosporales; family Micromonosporaceae; genus Asanoa; species Asanoa sp. NPDC049573. The sequence continues at coordinate 10,132 of NZ_JBFAPI010000035.1, read as the reverse complement.
GACACGCCCTACCCCGCGGCTAGGGTCGAAGAGGAATTCCTGCCCGATCTCGACCGGGTGCTCGACGCTGTCGACCGCTCGTTCGGTTGGTGACCGCGATGTCGCGAATAAAGACGTTCAACCTGCCCGACCTCGGTGAGGGGCTGACCGAGGGCGAGATCCTCAAGTGGCTCGTCCAGGTGGGCGACGAGATCGAGCTCAACCAACCGCTGGTCGAGGTCGAGACGGCCAAGGCGGCCGTCGAGATCCCGGCGAAGTGGGCCGGCAAGGTCGTCGAGATCCACCACCCCGAGGGCACCACCGTCGAGGTGGGCAGCCCGATCGTCGCGATCGACACCGACCCGTCCGCGTCCGACGCGCCCACACCGTCGGCGGCCTCGCTGGCCGCGGTCGAGGTGGCGCCGGCCGAGGGTGCGGTCGAGCCCGGTCTGATCGGTGGCCCGGCGCCTGGCGGGCGTACGGCCGTTCTGGTCGGCTACGGGCCGAAGACGGCTGCGGCCAAGCGGCGGCCCCGGCGTACGGACGGCTCCGCGCCCGCGGCTTCTGCCGCACCGGCTTCTGGTGCGCCGGCTTCTGGTGCGCCGGCTTCTGGTGCGCCGGCTTCTGGTGCGCCGGCTTCCGTTCCGGCGCAGCCGGTCGAGGTCGAGCCGCCCGCCCCGGTCACGCAGGTCGACGTTCCGGCGGACGCTCCCGGCGCCGGACGCGGCGACCAGGTCGCGCTGGCCAAGCCGCCGGTGCGCAAGCTGGCCAAGGACCTCGGCGTCGACCTGCGCAGCCTGGTCGGCTCCGGTCCGCTCGGCTCGATCACCCGCGACGACGTGCTCGCGGCCCAGAACGGCGGCTCGGCCGCTGTCGCGGCGGCGCCCGCGGTCGCGGCCGGCGCCCGCGAGCAGCGCGTACCGGTCAAGGGCGTGCGCAAGCTGACCGCGGAGAACATGGTGGCGTCGGCGTTCACCGCGCCGCACGTCACGGTGTTCCTGACCGTCGACATGACCCGCTCGATGCAGGTCATCGACCGGTTGCGCGCCCAGCCGGAGTGGCGCGAGGTGCGCATCTCGCCGCTGCTGCTGGTGGCGAAGGCGATCCTGCTGGCCGTCAAGCGGCACCCGATGGTCAACTCGACCTGGGCCGGCGACGAGATCATCGTCAAGGACTACGTCAACCTGGGCATCGCGGCGGCCACCGAGCGGGGGCTGATCGTCCCCAACATCAAGGACGCCGGCCGGCTGTCGCTGCGTGAACTGGCCGACGCGATGACGGCGCTGGTGCAGACCGCGAAGACCGGCAAGACGCCACCGGCCGAGATGACCGGCGGCACGCTGACCATCACCAACGTCGGTGTTTTCGGTGTCGACGCCGGCACGCCGATCCTGCCTCCGGGTGAGTCGGCGATCGTCGCGTTCGGTGCCGTGCGGGAAACGCCGTGGGTGCACGAGGGCGAGATCAAGATTCGTCAGGTCACCCAGCTCGCGATGTCGTTCGACCACCGGATCATCGACGGCGAGTTGGGCGCGAAGTTCCTGCGCGACGTGGGTGCGTTCCTCAACGATCCAGAGGCGACACTGCTCGCTTGGAGCTGATTTTTCGCTTTTGTGGGAGCCGGCGTGGCCTTCGGGCCACGCCGGCTCTTTCGTTTCTTCTTCTGTCCACCGTGGTGCTGACCTAAGTTTGTTCGGCTGGTGGTACGGCTCACCTAATAATCGATGGCAACCGACGTCTGGCTCCGGCATAATAGGTATCGACGCCGGTTGGGGGCGACCGGCGCAGAAGAGGAGCGACACCATGAGCACCATGATCGACCGCTACCGCACGCACCGTGACCGCTTGCGCCGGGCCCGTGCCCTCGAGCGCGCGCTCAGCCAGACCAACTCGTCGGCCGTGCGCGCCGAGATCATCGCGATCGCGCAGCGCCAGCAGTACTGATTACGCGCCGTAGATAAGGCCCGCCCGGCTTGTGCCGGGCGGGCCTTTCGTATTGGTGCGGTTACTGGATTCGCTGGTCACAGCACCGGGATTCCTACCTGTCGCACCGCCCGGTACGGTTGGTCCGGCTGCCCGGCGTCGGCATGACGTCCGGGCCGCTGTTCCGCGATGGAGGAGGCGCAGATGACGTCCGAGGGTTCGCAGCACCCCGGCTACGAGCCGGACGAAGCTGCCTCGGACGCTGGCGGGCCCCGCTACGACGAGGCTGACCCCCGGCGTCAGACGGCCGAGGAGCCGTGGGCCCCGGCCGGCTACGACCCACCACAGCGGACCGACCAGTGGAGCCCGCCCGGCGCCGCACAGCCGCCATGGGGCGCGGCCCGCCCGGGCGAGGGTTTCGGCGGTCCCCGCAGTGAGGCGCACGGGCCGATCAACGGCCACCGCCCGGGAGCACACGACGAGCAGCCGCCGGCGCCCTACACGCCCGCGCCGGCACCGATACCGCAGGCGCCCGAGCCGGCCCCGCTGCCGCCGCAGCAGACCCGCGTCCCCGGCGCGTCCTTCGGTGCCTTCCCGCCCACCGAGCCGCCGGCCGACAGCTACGGCGCGATCGACTACCACGGTCGCACCGAATACCCCCCGAGCGTCCCGCAGCCGCGGTCGTCGAGTGACAGCGCCGCGTCCGGCCGGGTCTCGATCCCGCAGCCGACCGACCAGCCGCCCGCGGAGGGGCCGTCGTTCGGCGGCGGGTACTCCGGCCCGAGTGGCTGGACGCCGCCGCCGTCGAGTGGCGGTTCCAGCGACGACTCGGGCGGCTTCGCCGGCTTCGCGCCGGCGGCTTCCGGCTTCGGCGGCGCGGCCCCGGCCGCTCCGCCCGTGCCGCCCCAGGGCGCCACGCCGACCAGCGGCGCGCCGCACAGCGGCTCGGCCCAGGTGGGCTCCGCGCGGGTCGGCGGCCCGATGGGCTCGGCCTCGGTGCCGATGGGCGCCGTCCGGATCGACCCGGCCCAGTTCGGCGCCGCCGAAGCGCCGGCCAACCGGTTCGGCGACGCCGACGACGAACGCTCCGGTCACGCCTCCGTGCCCAGCCAGGGCGGTGCCAACCAGACGTCCGGCCCGCCGAGCGGTTCGGCGCCGGCCGGCCGCGCGGTCAGCGCCAGCGCGTCCGTGCCGACCGCGAGCCGGGTCCAGCCGACCACCGACCAGCCGTTGCCGCCGCCCGCGGCCGCGCCGCCGCAGCCCCGCGTCTACGGGCGTGCGGTGAGCGCGCCCGCCGAGGCTGACGGCGGCGACCAGCCCGAAGGCTTCGGGGTCGGCCGCGGCCCGTCCGCGTTCCCCGGCCCGCCCGCAGCCGACAACGGCAGCTTCCCCGGCTTCGGCGAAGCACCCTCCCCCGGCGCGCCCCGCGGCGACGAGGGTGGCTTCGGCGGCCCACCGCGTGGTTTCCCAGGCTCGCCGGCCCGTTCCGACGAGGGCGGCTTCGGCGGCCCACCGCGCGGCTTCCCGGGCTCACCGGCGCGGTCCGACGGCTTCCCCGGCGCGGCTCCGGAGGGCGGCTTCGGCGGCCCGCAAGGCCTCGCCGGTTCACAGTCGCGCGGCGACGATCGTGGCTTCGGCGGCCCGCCGCGTGGGCCGTCGCGCACTGAAGACGGTCCTCAGCAGCCCGGCTTCCCGGCCGGCGCTCCCGAGGGTGGCTTCGGCGGCGCACATGGCTTCCCCGGCTCGCCGGCCCGCGGCGCCGACCAGGGCGGCTTCGGCGGCCCGCCGCCGGGCTTCCCGGGCGCTCCCGGCCGCGGCGACGAGGGTGGCTTCGGCGGGCCGCCGCCGGGTTCGCCGACCGCGCCAGCCCGCGGTGACGAGGGTGGCTTCGGTCAGCCCGGCTTCGGTGGTCCGCCGCCGGGCGCTCCCGGTCGCGGCGACGAGGGTGGCTTCGGCCAGCCCGGCTTCGGTAGTCCGCCGCCCGGGTCGCCGAGTGCGCCGGGTCGCGGCGACGAGGGCGGTTTCGGCCAGCCCGGCTTCGGTGGTCCGCCGCCAGGCGCTCCCGGTCGCGGCGACGAGCGCGGCTTCGGCCAGCAGCCGGGCTTCCCGGGTCCGGGTCGTGGTGACGAGAGTGGCTTCGGCCAGCCCGGCTTCCCAGGCGGTCCGGGTCGCGGTGACCAGGGCGGCTTCGGGCAGCCGGGTGGTCCGGGTCGTGGCGACGAGGGTGGCTTTAGCGGCCAGACAGGCTTCCCCGGTGGTCCCGCTCGCGGTGACCAGGGCGGCGTAGGGCAGCCGGGTGGTCCGGGTCGTGGCGACGAGGGTGGCTTCGGGCAGCAGCCTGGCTTCCCCGGTGGTCCGGGTCGTGGTGACGAGGGTGGCTTCGGCGGCCCGCCGTCGAGTGCGCCCGGTCGCGGTGAGCACGGTGGCTTCGGGCAGCAGCCCGGTGGCTTCGGGCAGGGGCCTGACCAGCAGGGTGCGCCGACCGCGTTCGGCGCGCCGATCGAGGTGCCGCCGGCGCCGCCCGGTCCGCCGGGTAGCTACCGGTCAAGCGCGCGGGTCTCGCCGCCCGACGTGGGCAACCGGCCCGGCTCCGAGGGGCTCGAGGGTCCCCAGGGGATCCGCCCGCCGGGTGGCTACGCCGGCAGCGTCAGCGTGCCGCAGGGTCCGGGTGGGCCGGGTGCCGGTCCGCAGGGCCGGATCAGCGGTCCGCTCAACTCCGGCCGCCCGCTGGGTCCGCTCAACCGGGCCGGCAGCCCGGGTGGGCCGCCGACCGCCACCTGGTCCGCGGCACCGGCCGACGACCAGGGTCGGTTCGAGGCGTTCCGGCCGGAGGCCGAGCCGGCCACACCGAGCGACGACAAGCCGGACCCGCCGGCCAAGGAGCGCAACGGCCGGGTCCTGGCGATGGTGTTGGGTGCGGCGATCCTGCTGCTGGTCATCCCGCTGGCGGTGGTCTACCTCATCACCCGTTCCAGCGGCGACGGCTTCAACCCGGCGGTCGGCGACTGCGTCCGCCAGTCGGGCAACACCGCCGTCGCGGCGACCTGCACCGAACCCAACGCGTTCCAGGTGGTCTCCCGGGTCGACGACGCGGCCAAGTGCCCCGACAAGGGCCAGCCGGTGGTCGAGGTGTCCGGCGGCCGCAACGACAACGTGCTCTGCCTGAGCCCTAAGGCGGCGGCCCCGCCGTCCGGCGGCGCGGGCGACAGCCCGTCGGCCGAGCCGACCAACTGACAGAAAGAGCCGGGCGCCCCACGGGCGCCCGGCTCTGTCAGAAGCTCAGTCGCCCAGGCGGTCGCGGTTTTCGGCGAGCCAGGCGTCCAGGGCGGCCGGGTCGTTGAGGTCGACGCCCTCGGCGATGAGCTGGGCCACCGCGGCGGTGGCCGGGCTGCGCCGCTCGCCGGTCGTGTAGAGCCGCACGAACTCCGGCACCGTGTCTTCCACCGCCTGGTCGGTCGCGGCCACCGCTTCCGCCGGCAGGCCGCGTACCCGCGACGCGTAAGCGGCCCAGGCGCGCACCACCCGGGGCAGCAGCGCGGCGTCGTCCATGTCGAGCACCGCACGCCGGTGCACCCAGTCGAGCATGAACAGCTCGACCACGATCGGGCTCCAGCGCATCGGGTCGGCGTCGGGCAGGCTGGCCGCGTGGTCGAGGACCAGGCTCAGGCAGAAGTGCAGCGATCCGAGGTCGGCCTCGGGCACCCGGTCGAGCTCGAAGCGGGCCGCCTCCGGCGCCGACAGGAACGTGCGGATCAGCGTCGTACGCTCGTCGTCGCCGAGCGGCTCGGGCAGGTCTGGCACCACGCCCAGGGCGGGTGCGGGCAGGAGCGCGAGGCGGGCGCCGACCAGCGCGCGGTCGGTCGCCAGCGAACCCTCGCCGGGCAGGTCGCCGAGTTCGTCGGTGATCCGCAGGTGCTTGGCCACCTCGCCGCGCAGGGTGCGCGGGTCTTCCTCGCGGAACCAGGTCAGGCCGTCGGCCGCGCACATCCGCCGGACCTGGCCGAGGATCCGTTCGGCCGGCCCGCCGACGAACACGTCCTTGGTGATGCCGATGTTGTGGTCGACCAGGGCCACCACGGCGTGCTCGGGCCCGCCCTCGGCGTCGTCCTCGTAGGCGAAGGTGGCCAGGTATGACGTCTGGTCCCCGTACACGTCGCCATAGGCATAGGTGCCGGTCGGGCGCACCCGCCCGAGCTGGCCGGACCACGACGGCGCCTGGGCGCCGGGCTTGACCGCGGCGGCGCCGGGCGCGTCGGGGACGAGGGAGGCGAAAACGGACCGGATGGTGGTCGCCGCCGCGGCCCGCCGCCGGGACGTGGCGGTGAGGAAACCTTCGACGAAGGTACGTACGGCGCCGGCCCGGTCTTCTTCGGCGATCGCGTAGACGCTGCCGAGCAGCGCGGTGCCGAGCATCTCGGCGTCGAGCGCGCAGTCGAGCTTGTCGACGTCACGCGCGGCCTTCAACACGGCCTCATAGGGAGTCTGTGGCGTCGCCATGTAGTGACCCTACGCTGGTCGCCCCGCGCGGGCACGATCCCGGAAGCCGCCCTAACGGGGTGGCCCGGCCGCGCCGTAGGCGTCGCGGGCGGCCGTGTAGTCGCGCAGTACCACCCGCACCGGGGCGATGACCTGCTCGCGGCCGACCTCGGCGACCGAGTCGCGCATCCGGGCCTCGGCCCGCCGCCGGGCGCGCCGCGCACCCCAATGGATGAACGGCTTCACCAGCAGGGCCAGCAGGATGCCGGCGACCAGGCCTCCCAGCAGCCCCAGCGTCGGCAGCGGCACCTCGCCCACCATCGGATAGTCGAACCGGGGCAGCCCGAGCGCCCGCACGATGTAGCCGGCCACCAGCCAGACCAGCCCGGCCACGGCGACCAGGGTGACCAGCCATTGCAACAGCCCGACAAAGCGCCACCAGGTCCGCTTGCGCTCGACGCCCAGTTCGGTGCCGGCCACCGCCTTGTCGAGCGCGTCGGGAAGGTCGCTGAGCCGGGATCGGGCGGCGTCGCTGACCGCCACCCGCCACTGCTCGGGTAGGTCGCCGCCGGCGTTGTCGGTGACGCTGCGCAGGGCGATGCCGAGCGAGGCGCGCTGCGCGGCGCTCGGGTCGGGCAGCGAGGTCAACGCCGGCGTCGGCGGGTCGGTGGCCGGGGTGAGCTCGGTGCCCACCATCGGCGGGGTGTGCAGGTGGAGCCGGCGCAACGGGTCGGGCCGCAGCTTGCGCCAGCCCTTGACCAGCGGCCAGCCGGTCGCCGAACCGGCCCGGTGCCGGTAGGCCCGCTCGGTCGCGTCGGCCACCGCCGGCACCCCCGCGACGCCGGCCAGCGCGTTGGCCAGGTCGCGCGTGGTCGTCTTGTCGACGTCGGCCGGCGCCGCTGGCCCGACCAGGTCGTCGATCCCGGCCAGGGCCCTGTCGACGTCGCTGTTGAGCCGCCGCAACGCCGCCTGGCGCTCGGCGACCGTGCGTTCGAGCAGCCGGCGCAGGTCGACCATGGCCGCATCTTGCACCGCGGCCGTCGCCAGCACCGGCACACCACCGATGCCGTCTTCGTCGAGCAGCCGGCGCAGGTCGTCGAGCACCTTGGGCAGGTCGGCGCTGGAGAGCCGGTCGGCCTGGTTGAGCACCACCACGGTGACGTCCTTGTGCCGGTGGAACTCGCGCAGGTAGGCGTCGTGCACCACCCGGTCGGCGTATTTCTGTGGGTCGACGATCCAGACGATCAGGTCGACCAGGCCGAGCAGCCGGTCGACCTCGACCCGGTGTGCCGACTCGACCGAGTCGAGGTCGGGCAGGTCGAGCAGGACCAGGCCGCGCAGGGCGGCCTCGTCGTCACCGTCGAGCGGGCTCTCCCGGGCGAACCGGTTGCGCGGCAGCACGCCGACCCAGTCGAGCAGCCGGCCCGCGTCGTCGGCGTGACCCCAGACGCAGGCGAACGCCTGGCCGGTGGTCGGGCGCCGGACGCCGACCGGCGAGAGGTTCATGTGTGCCAGCGCGTTGAACAGGCTGGACTTGCCGCTGCCGGTGGCGCCGGCGAGGGCGACGAGGGTGTGGTCGCGGGACAGCGACAGCCGGCCGGCGGCCCGCTCGACCAGGGTGTGTGCCGGGACCAACCGGTCGGACGGCAGGTGGCCGTCGGCGGCGTCGAGGAACCGCTGCACCGCGTCGAGGCGGCCGATCAGCAGGTCGGGGTCGACGCGGCGGTTGCCACGCAGGCTCTCCCGGACCCGGCCGAGGAACTGGGTCACCGCTGCGCCCCCGCATCGCGATCGGGCAGCGCCAGCCGGATGCCCCCGGTGAGCGCGGCCGCCGAGCGGGCCCGCTCGACCTCGGCCGCCGCCGCGCGAAGCTCGCTGCCGGGATCGGCGTCGACGCCGACCGCCTCGATCCGCTTGAAGTAGCGGGCCGCCTCGTCGGCGAGCAGCCCGTCGACCCGGTCGAGCAGGTCTTGCCGGGCCTTGGCGGCGAGCCGGCGGATGGCCTGGTCGCCGAAGATCGCTTCGAGGACCTTCTGCGCGGCGAGCGTGGTGCCGGCGGCCGTGCCGATCTCGAGGCCGGTCGGGATGAAGGCGGTCGAGGCGAACACTGCGATCATCACGGCGAGGCCGGTCGCGTTGACCGCGTAGGCGGCGGTGCGGGCCACGAAGCGCTTGTCGCTGCCCTCCTGCCGGACCAGCTCGAGCACGCCGCGCTGCCAGTCGCGGACCAGCCGGTCGGCCCGGTCGGGCAGGTCGGGGGTCGGCCGGGCGAGCGCGGGCTCCAGCAGTGCGGCGCCGGCCGGGTGGGCCTGCCAGCCGGTGTAGGCGTTCTCCGCGGCGTCGGCCGCGACGCCGCGCAGCAGCGTGGTGAGCTGTGACTCGATCGCCGACTTGAGCTGGTTGCCGGGCTGCGGTCGGCCGGTGACGGCGGCGGTGATCCGGTCGCGCAGCCGGCCGATCCGGGCCTCGAGGCCGCGGAAGAAGTCGCCGGTGCCGACGAACTCGTGCCAGCGTGACAGCACCTCGCCGCGGAGCAGCCGGCCGTCTTTGAGGCTGCGCTCGACCGTCTCCGAGGCGCCGCGGTAGGCCGCGCGTACCCGCTCACGCAAGGCCCGGGCCGCCGCGGCCTGCTCGTCGGCCGCGGCCGCGAGCCCGTCGGCGGCCGGCCCGAGCGCGGCGACCGCGCCGTTGAGCGTCTGCCGGACCACCGCGGTGCGGGCGCTGGCGTCGCTGGCCAGCCGGTCGAACCAGGTGCGCAGCTCGGCGGTGTCGCGCGGCGGCAGCAGGCCCTGGCCGTCGACGTCGGTCTCTGGAAGCACGAACAGCGGGGCCTCGGCGAGCTCGTTGGCGGCCAGCATCTCGGCCAGGTGCGCATGCACCTCGACCGCGGCCTCCTCGGGCACCCGGTCGAGCACCAGGGCGATCACCGTGCCGCGGAGTTGGGCGGTGCGCAGCAGGTCCCAGGGCACCGCGTCGGCGTAGCGGGAGGCGGTGGTGACGAACAGCCAGAGGTCGGCGGCGGCGAGCAGTTGCGCGGCCAGCGCCCGGTTCTGGTCGACGACCGAGTCGATGTCGGGCGCGTCGAGGAAGGCCAGGCCCGGGGTGAGGGCGGGTGCCGCCACGAGCTGGAGGGTGTGTGGGTCATCGCTGGGCTGGCTGGTGCGGGTCAGGCCGGGCAGCAGGTCGCCCTGGCGGAACCACTGGCTGTCGGCGGGGTTGCAGACCAGCACCGGCGCCCGGGTGGTCGGGCGGAGCACGCCGGGCGCGCTCACCCGGGCCTGGACGAGGCTGTTGACGAGCGTCGACTTGCCGGCGCCGGTGGAACCGCCGACGACCACCAGCAGGGGCGCGTCGAGCCGGCCGAGCCGGGGCAGCAGATAGTCGTCGAGTTGGGCGATCAGGGCGGCGCCGACCTTGCGCGCCTCGGCCGCGGAGGTGAGGGACAGGGGGTAGTCGGCCGCCGAGATCGCCGCCCGTAGTCGGCCCAGCGCGGTGGGCAGTCCCTCCGGGACCACCGCCGCTACCTGCGTCGTCACGGGTAAAGCGTGCCCGATCTATGCGGCCTGGACAACAGGAACGCGGAGGTAGAAGTTGCGCTTACCACACTCAACCCAGTTTGACGCGTGGCATGATCGTGGCATCATTGAGTCCGATTCACTCAACTTGACGTAAGGAAGTAAGCCATGGCACGTGCGGTCGGCATCGACCTCGGCACGACGAACTCGGTCGTCAGCGTCCTCGAAGGCGGTGAGCC
>NZ_JBFAPI010000034.1:0-44278 GCF_040676615.1 Asanoa sp. NPDC049573 | reverse complement strand
GAGACGTCGACGTCCCAGCCGCCCTCCTGGACGCGGTAGTAGGGATACATGGTGTCGAGTTCCTCGGCGGCATCACCGGTCAGGAGCAGCGCTCTGGGCACCTGCTTCTCCTCGCATATGGGGGGACGGGTGAGGTGGGATCCAATCCGATCTGATTGAGTTAGCATTCCTGCGCCCCGCCCGGCCGTCAAGCCTCGACCGCTATTCCGTCCACGCCCTTGACCTCGTCGAAGATTCGTCGGAAACGCTCGCCGGACCGCAGGATGTGCCGACGCATCGCGTAGGCGGCGGCGTCGGGGTCACGCGCGGCGATCGCGGCCACCACTTCCTCGTGCTCGGCCATGGCCAGGTAGGTGACCTGGGTGTCGTGGTGAAGCCGGAAGAGGTGCACGTGGCTGTGCAGGCGAGCGAGCGCTTCCCGGATGACCTGGTTCTCCGCGCTCAGGGCGACGAGATCGTGAAAAGCGGCGTCGCGAAGCCCGAAGGCGCCGTAGGCCATGGGCCCGCTGCCGCCCTCCAGTTCCGCCATCTCCTCCAGCATTCGTCGCAGGCCGGCGACCTGCTCCAAGGATGCGCGTTCGGCGGATCTGCGCGCCGCTGCCGGCTCGAGCAGCAGACGGACCTCGAGCATGTCCTCGAATCGGTGACGAGTGATCTGGGGAGGAATGCGGTAGCCGGCATGGGGCACACGCACGACCAGGCCCTCGGCCTCCATGCGGTTCAGGGCGTCTCGGATCGGCGTCTGCGAGACACCCAGCTCGCGCGCCAGGACGTCGATGGTGACGCGGGAGCCGGGCTCGATCCGTAGCGACATCAGCTGTCCGAGCAGCGTGTCGTACACCTCGTCGGCAAGCCGGCCGGCAGATCTTGCTGGCGCCATTCCGCCCGTCACGGCCCTACGGCCCTGCGCGATCATCGCTTCGTCGTCCATCGTGACGTGAGGTCCTTTCTTGCGCCTTGCGAGCCTGTTGACATCAGTCACAGCGCTGCGGCATGCTGACGCCCCCAGGCGATCGTATAGGAAAAGTCACGGATGCTCGCCATCCGGCACCATCGCGGAACCGCCCTCCATCGCTCTACCTCGATCACCTGGGACGGCTTTTCGACGGCATGGAGACCCAGTACATCGCGCGTACCCGTGACGCCGGTCCGCGGGTCGGCCCCGGCAACACGCCTGAACAACCCAGCAACTGCTCGGCGAAGCGCATAGCGAGGCTCTAGGAGTCCCCACCCAGAAAGCAGGGAAGAAGATGCGGCATCCCAAGCGAATAGGACGACCGTCCGTTCCCGGTCGAAAGGCGCGGCTGGCGACGGCGGCCATGCTGCTGGTGGCCACGACCATGGCGGCTTGCGGCGATGGCGAGGGCGACGGCGCGAAGGCGAGCGCCCCCAAGGCGCCGGCGACCATCCCGGAGCTCACCAAGGACCCGCTGACCCTCAGCTTCATCTGGTTCGAGTGGCCCCCCGCGCAGGCGCTGGAAGCCTTCGCGAACGCGGAGTACAAGAAGCAGCGGCCGAACGTCACCATCAAGGTCAACACCGTCCCGAACGCGAACTGGCACGACGCGATGTTCACCCAGTTCGCCGCGCGCAAGACCGACTTCGACATCGCGATCCTGGACTCGCAACACATCGGCGAGGCCGTGACGAACGGCAACATCCTCGACATCACCGACTTCGTCAAGAACAACATCGATACCAAGGCCTACAACCCCTACCTGCTGGCGGCCTACGGCCAGTTCCCCCAGGCGGAGACCGGCAAGCGCGACGAAAGCGCCAGCCTGTACGGGCTGCCGCTGCTCGGCGACACCTGGACGATGATCTACCGCAAGGACCTGATCGGCGACAAGCCACCTCAGACCTGGGACGAGATGATCTCAACCGCCGAGAAGTGCCAGGCGGACCACCCTGGCGTCAGCGGGCTGGCTTTCCACCAGGCCAACGGCTCCGACGCCGCGGCCGTCACCTACAACACGGTCAACGGCGTCTATGGCGGCAACCTCTGGGACGCCAAGACGCGCAAGATCGACGGCGTCCTCAACGACGCCGCGGGCCAGGAGGCGATGGATGTCCTGGTCAACAAGATGAAGCCGCTGACGGCCAAGGGCTCCGGCAACTGGTTCATCGACGAGGTGAACGCCGCGGTCGCCCAGGGCAAGGCCTGCATCGCGTTCAACTGGATCGCCGCGAGCGGCGGCCTGCTCGACCCGAAGCAGTCGACGCTCGGCACCACGCGGGAGCAGATTCTCGACAAGCTGGGTTTTGCCACCCTGCCGGCCCAGAAGACGAACCTGGTGCCTCTCGGCGGTATGGGGATGCACGTGTCGGCCTACTCCTCCGCGGCGAACCAGGCGGAGGCCCTGAACTTCATGAAGTGGTTCGAGCAGGCTGACGTCCAGAAGAAGTGGGCCGCGGCCGGTGGCGTGCCATCGCGTACGGACGCCCTGGCGTCGCCCGAGTTCCTCAATGCCGGTCCGTTCAACCAGGTGTACGCCGACTCGGTGCCACGGATGCGGGACATGTGGAACGTGCCCGAGTACGCGCGCCTCGTCGACATCGAGAACACCAACGTGAACGCGGCTCTCAACGGCGCGAAGAGCCCGAAGGAGGCGCTCGACACCATCGCCAAGGAGCAGCAGGGCGTGCTCGACTCCGGCAGCAAGGGCGGCGGCGGACTGTGAGTGGTCCCGTCCCTTCGACGACCGATCACCCGGTGCAGGCGGCGTCCGCGACGCCGCCCGCACCGGGGCGGTCCCGCCGGCTGAGCGACCGCGGGCTCGCCGTTACCTTCATCTCCCCGGCGCTGTTGCTGTTGCTGGCAATGTCGGTGTTCCCGTTGCTGTGGGCGTTGTACCTGTCTTTCACCGACTACTCGGCCACCCGCGGCGGGCCCGCCCGTTGGGTCGGGTTCGGGAACTACACGGCCATCCTGGCGTCGGCGCAGGTCCACCAAAGGGCGCTGACGACGTTGATCTACGTGGTCGGCGCGGTCGGCCTGCAGACCGTGCTCGGTTTCGCCATCGCCTACCTGATCTCCCGGCGCCGGCACGGGCGAGGACTGCTGACGACCGTGTTCCTGGTTCCGATGATGCTGTCGCCGGTCGTGGTCGGGCTGTTCTGGCGATTCATGCTCGACGCGCAATTCGGCGTGGTCAACAGCATGCTCGGCTCGCTCGGTCTGGGGCAGGTGGAGTGGCTCACCAAGCAGCGAACGGCATTGATTTCCCTGATCGTGGTCGACACCTGGCAATGGACGCCGTTCATCATGCTCATCGCGCTCGCGGGCCTGACCGCGGTCCCCAAATACCTCTACGAGGCCGCCTCGATCGACCGGGCGTCCGAGTGGTTCCGGTTCCGCACCATCACTCTCCCGCTGGTGTGGCCGCTGCTGCTCATCGCCGTGTTGTTCAGGGCCATCGAGGCTTTCCGGCTGTTCGACCTCGTCTACATCCTCACCAACGGAGGCCCGGGGATCTCCACCGAGACGTTGTCGTTCCACGTCTACAAGGTCGCGTTCCTGGGCTTCAACACCGGAACCGCCTCGGCGTACGGCATCCTCATGGTCCTGGTCGTCATCGTCCTCACGCAGCTCTACCTGCGTTACTTGAATAAGCTCAAGGAGGACTGATGGGCGTCTCCGTCAACGAGGCCGTGTCCACGGATCCTGTACAGGATCACCGGCCCCCGGCGCGGCGCTTCGGCGGCCGTGGGCGCTCCGTGCTGGAGGTCGCGCTGCTGGCCGTACTGGCCGTCGTGATGCTCTTTCCCGTGCTGTGGATGGTCGAGACGTCCATCAAGGAGAACCGGGACGTCTACGCCATCCCCGCCAAGTTCCTCAATTTCCAGTTCACCATGGACCATTTCAAGGACGTGTTCGTCGCCTCTGGCGGCGGTCGCTCTGCCTTGTCCGTCTCGTTTCTCAACTCCGTCATCGTCGCCGGTGTCTCCACGGTGCTGGCCACCGTGCTCGGGGTTCCGGCGGCCTGGGCCTACTCACGCTTCGCCGTGAAGGCCAAGAAGGACCAGCTGTTCTTCATCCTGTCCACCCGTTTCATGCCGCCCGTGGTGGTCGTGATCCCGATCTTCCTCATGTACCGCCAGGTCGGACTCATCGACACCGAGCTCGGCCTGATCCTCATCTACGCCGCGTACAACCTCCCGTTCACGATCTGGATGATGAAGGGGTTCGTCGACGAGGTGCCCGCGGAGTACGAGGATGCCGCCATGCTCGACGGCTACACCCGCCTGCAGGCATTCCGGCGCTTCACCCTTCCGCTGCTCGTGCCCGGCATCGCCGCGACGGCGGTCTTCGCACTCATCTTCTCCTGGAACGAGTTCGTGTTCGCCATCTTCCTTACCTCCAGCGACGACGTGCGGACGGCCCCACCCGCCATCGCCGGCCTCATCGGTGGCACCACGGTGGACTGGGGTCTCGTGGCCGCCTCCTCTGTCGTGTTCGCCCTACCGGTGCTCGTCTTCGCCTACCTGGTGCGCAAGCACCTCGTCGCCGGTGTCACGCTCGGGGCGGTGCGACGCTGATGGCCGGCATCGAGGTCACCGCCCTGCACAAGCGCTACCCGGACGGGACGGTCGCAGTTGACCACGTCGACCTGTCCATCAAGGACGGCGAGCTGTTCGTGATGCTCGGGCCTTCGGGTTGCGGCAAGACGACCACGCTGCGGGCCATCGCCGGTCTGGAGAGGCAGACGACGGGCGACATCCGCATCGGCAACACGCTGGTCAACGACCTGCCGCCGGCCGAGCGCGACATCGCCATGGTGTTCCAGTTCTACGCTCTCTACCCGCACCTGAGAACCCGCGACAACCTGGCGTTCCCGCTGCGGGCCGAGGGACTGCCCAAGGCGGAGGTGCGCGAGCGGGTCGACGAGGCGGCCCGGCTGATGCGGCTCGGTCCGCTGCTGGACCGGCGACCGCGCCGGCTGTCCGGCGGGGAGCAGCAGCGCGTCGCGCTTGCCCGCGCCCTGGTGCGCCGACCGCGCGCATTCCTCATGGACGAGCCTCTCACCAATCTGGACGCGGAGCTGAGGGCGGACATGCGCACGGAGATCAAGCACCTGCAGGGCGAACTGGGGACGACGATGGTCTACGTCACCCACGATCAGGTCGAGGCGATGTCGCTCGGTCACCGGATCGCCATCCTCAACAAGGGCCGCGTCGAGCAGATCGGCACGCCGCTGGAGGTCTACGAGCGTCCGGCGAGTCTTTTCTGCGCCGCGTTCATCGGCTCCCCGCCGATGAACCTGATCGAGGTCGAGGTGTCCGACGGGAAGCTGCGCAGCCAGGGCGGACTGGAACTCACGCCACCACCGGGCCTGCAGCGCGACCGTCGCCTGGTCGCCGGCGTCCGGCCGGAGGCGCTGGAAGTAACAGCACCAGGAGCCGAACGTTCGGTCCCGGCCCGCGTGGTCTCGGCGGAGTGGCTGGGCGACGAAATCATCTACGTGGTCGACCACGGCGGCGGCGACGTGCGGGTTCGGATGCCACCGACCGGCCGTTTCGCCGCTGACGCACCGGTCGGGCTGCGGCACACCGGCGGGACCCCGGCGGTCTACGACGTGAGCACGGAAGAGCTGGTGGCCTGATGGGAACCGTGGCGGCGCACGGGCTGCGCAAGTCCTTCGGCAAGGTCCAGGCCCTGGACGGGGTGACGCTGGACGTGCCGGACGGCTCGTTCTTCGTCGTGCTCGGGCCCTCCGGGGCAGGCAAGACGACGACCCTGCGAGCGATCGCCGGCCTCGAGAAGCTCGACGCCGGGTCGGTGCATCTGGACGGCAGGGACGCGACCGGTGACACCCCGGCCGCACGCGACCTGGCCATGGTCTTCCAGAGCTACGCCCTCTACCCACGACACACGGTGTACGAGAACATCGCCTCTCCGCTGCGGGCACGCCGCTGCTCTTCGAGCGAGATCGCCGCCGCCGTCGAGCGGATGTCGAGCCTGCTGCACATCGAACGCCTGCTGCAGCGTCGTCCCGCGCAGTTGTCGGGCGGTGAGATGCAGCGTGTCGCCCTGGCCCGGGCGCTGGTCCGTAGCCCACGCGCGTTTCTCATGGACGAGCCGCTGACGAACCTCGACCTCAAGCTCCGCGTCGAGATGCGCACCGAGCTCACCCGCATCCACCGCAGCCTCGGAGCAACCTTCGTCTACGTGACCAACGACCAGGTCGAGGCCCTGTCCATGGCCGACCAGGTCGCGGTCCTCAAGGAGGGGAAGGTGCAACAGGTCGGAACGCCGACCGAGGTGTACGAGCGTCCGGCCAACCAGTGGGTCGCAGGATTCGTCGGGAGCCCGCCGATCAGCCTGCTCGCCTGCCACGCCGAGGGAGATCGTCTGGTCGGTGCCGAAGGCTGGACGCTGCCGCGGCCCCGCTGGACCACGGCGCAGGACGGTCGTCCACTGCTGCTGGGCCTGCGCGCGGAGAACCTGTCCGTCGAGCAGCGAGGGAACGCGTCGCTGCCGGGGGAGCTCTACGGGCTCGAGCCGCTCGGTGACCGGACGGTGGTCGACGTCCGAGTGGGTACGGCGATCCTCAAGGTCAAGGCACGACCCACCGTCACCGGTACGCCGGGCGAGCGGCTGCTTGTCACGGTCGACCTGGACCGTGCGCACCTGTTCGATGCGGGCACGGGGTTGTCGCTGTCCGAGGCGGGGCGGTAACCGCACCCGGGCGGCGACAACAACATGCACCCACACGTCGGCGGGCCGTCACCAATGAGCACGGCATGACGACGCTGAAACGGCCGTGCCCGAGAACGCGATACCAAGAACATCACAGGAGCCGACGCGATGATTGACCCGATGAACGTCCTGGCCCCCGAGCACCGGCGGCTCCGGATCGGCGACGCCTGGCGCGACGCCGCGAGCGGAGCGACCTTTGCCGTCGAGGACCCGGCCACCGGCCAGACCATCGCCGAGGTGGCGGACGCCGGCGTCGTTGACGGTCTCGCCGCTCTGGACGCGGCGAGCAAGGCGATGGGGGAGTGGGCGGCGACCCCGCCGCGGAAGCGGTCGGAGTTGTTGACCGCGACGTACCGGGCCCTGACCGAGCGATCCGAGGAGGTCGCCCGGCTGATAACGCTCGAGATGGGCAAGCCGCTCGCCGAGGCTCGGGCAGAGGTGGCGTACGGCGCCGAGTTCTTCCGCTGGTTCGCCGAGGAGGCGGTGCGCGTCGAGGGGCGCTACAGCATCGCTCCCGCAGGTGGATATCGCATCCTCACCGTGCCGAAGCCAGTCGGACCGTGCGTCTTCGTGACGCCCTGGAACTTTCCGTTGGCCATGGGTGCCCGCAAGATCGCTCCTGCGCTGGCTGCGGGCTGCACGACGATCACCAAGCCAGCAGCACAGACGCCGCTGACCATGCTGTTCCTGGCCCGCATCATGGAGGAGGTCGGCGTTCCGCCCGGAGTCGTCAACGTGGTGACCACCAAACGTGCCGGCGACGTGGTCTCGGCACTGCTGGCCGACGGTCGGACCCGCAAGCTCTCGTTCACCGGGTCGACCGAGGTCGGGCGCGTGCTGCTACGACAGGCTGCGGACAACGTGCTGCGTACCTCCATGGAACTGGGCGGCAACGCGGCCCTGATCGTGTGTGCCGACGCTGACCTGGACGTCGCGCTCGACGGCGCCATGGTGGCCAAGATGCGCAACATCGGGGAGTCCTGCGTCGCGGCCAACCGGATCTACGTCGAGGAGCCGGTGCGCGAGGAGTTCACGGCGCGCTTCGCCGAGCGGATGGGCGCGCTTTCGGTGGGCCATGGTCTCGACGACGGCGTGGACGTCGGTGCGCTGATCGACGAGGCCTCGGTCGTCAAGATCGACGAGCTCGTCGCCGACGCGGTCGATCGTGGCGCCCGGGTCTTGGTTGGCGGCGAGCGTCCGGATGGGCCGGGCCACTTCTACCCGCCCACGGTCCTCGTCGACGTGCCCGACGATGCACGGATGCTGGCGGCGGAGATCTTCGGCCCGGTGGCGCCGATCATCTCGTTCACGTCCGACGACGAGGTGCTGGCGAAGGCCAACGACACCGAGCACGGCCTGGTCGGATACGTCTTCACTCGCGACCTCCAGCGGGCGCTCCGCTTCACCGAGGGGCTGGACACGGGGATGGTCGGCATCAACCGTGGCCTGATATCGGACCCGTCGGCTCCGTTCGGAGGCGTGAAACAGTCCGGGATCGGCAAAGAGGGCTCGCACGAGGGCATCCTCGAGTACCTCGACCTCACCTACGCGGCAATCGACCTACCGTAACCGCCGACGTTCCGGAGAGGCACTGACATGCTTGAGACCGTCCGCGGACCACGCCAGCTGATAGTGGGTGAAGGGGTCGCGCAGAACATCCCACGAGTGGTGGCCGAGTGTGGCTCGCGCGTCCTCATCGTGACCGACCAGGTTCTTCTGGCACAGCCGGGCGTGGCCGAGATCGTGGCCGCCGTACGGGAGAAGGTCGAGGTCGTCGAGGTGTTCTCCGACGCGACTCCAGACGTACCCCTCGCCGATGTCGCCCTGGCGGTCTCGGTCGCCGCGGCGGTCGACGCCGACGTGATCCTCGCGATCGGGGGTGGCACGGTGATCGACCTCGCCAAAATCGTCGGCGTCATCCGGTGTCACGGTGGCACGCCGCGCGACTTCTACGGCGAGTCGAAGGTGCCGGGCCCGACGATTCCTCTCGTCGCGGTCCCGACGACGTCGGGCACCGGCTCCGAGCTCACCCCCGTCTCGGTGTTGACCGACCCGGACCGCGAGCTGAAGGTGGGCGTTTCCAGCGTCCACATCGTGCCCGACTTCGCCATCGTCGACCCCGAACTCACCTACACCTGCCCGGCGACCGTCACCGCCCACTCCGGCATCGACGCGTTTTGTCACGCGGTCGAGAGCTACACCGCGCGACCCCGGGCCCACGGACCGCGCGATCCGGTGGAGCAGGTCTTCCTCGGCCGCAACCCGATCACCGACCACTACGCGCTCCTGGCCGCGGAGCGGATCGCCCGTAGCTTGCGCCGTGCCGTCAGGGACGGAGGCGACACCGACGCCCGCGCGGACATGTCCTATGGGTCCATGCTCGCCGGGCTCGCCTTTTCTCACGCCGGCAACGCGGCCCCGCACGCTCTCCAGTACCCCATCGGCGCAGCCACGCACACGCCGCACGGCCTGGGCGTCGGGCTGCTCCTGCCCTACGCGCTGGACGCGGCTAAGGAGGCCATCGGCGACCGGTTGGCCATCCTCGCCGGGGTGTGCGGGCTCGACGTGACCGGCGCCTCGGACGCCGAGGCCGCGGGTACGTTCATCACCTGGCTAGACGGGCTCCTCGCCGACATCGGCATCCCTCCCACCTTGGCGGACATCGGCGTGGCACGCGCCGACCTCCCGCGCTTCGCGGAGATGGCCAGTGGCGTCACCCGCCTGATCCAGAACCACCCAGGCCCGACCGACACCGCCAGCCTGACCGCGATCCTCGAAGCGGCCTGGACGGGGGAGCGGACGCGACACGTCTGACTCCGAGCAGACCGTCCGGCTTCGCAGGCACGATCAGGGGCCCGCGGGTCGGCGAGGGGCGATCGGAGAACGCGCACCTGCCGGCCCGGGATGGTGCCGGATTAGGGCATTGCAACACTTTCGGGTGAAGCCGTTGAGTCGAATTGATGCCGTTGCGCTGCGGGAGTCCATGATCTGATCTGGACGCCGCCGCACTCACTGTCGACGGCTTCATCGTGGTGTGGGCAACCATCTTACCGAAACGTTCTCGATGCTTTGAGTCATGAATTAGCGGGCGGCGGAGGCGGACTCAGATGATCTCAACAGAAAACCGAACCCGCTCCGTTCTGAGACGGCTCGTCCTTCGGCGAATACGTGCGGCGACCGTGGCGATCGCCGTCGCGGCGACATGTGTGGTGGCCTGGGCGGCGCCTGCTCAGGCCCTGCCTTTGACTGTGACGGTCACGATTGTCAGGGTGGGGGAATGCTGTCCTGGTGGCCCCATCGACCTGACATCGGACGCGGACTTCTACGGCCGAACGTTCATTGGCGATAATGAGCCGACCAACTTTGGCGAGATGACCGATCAATCGCTTATCGAGCCGAACTGGAAAGCGACCGCAGATGTCGACCACACCGAGGCCACGATCGACGTGAGGATCGAGATCTTCGACGAGGACGATGGCCTGAATTTCGTCGACAACCAGATCGATCTCACCGACAACGATGCCGACCGCGCGGTGAACTTCACGATCGACCTGCACCCGGAAGATCACAGATGCTATTTCGACGGTGATGTCAGCGGACCCTGCGGGGCAGAGGTCTCGAGCCACGGCAACGCCGACGACGGGGACGTCGGTGGCCTGGCCCTCATCGTCGAGGTCAATGAGCCACCGCAGGCCCCCGGAGTCCACGTCCGGTGTCTCCATTCCCCATTGTGGCCGCAGCCCGGCCAGACGGTCACCATCACGGCCGAGGCTTTCGGCGACCAACCCGACGGCACCGGGCTGCCGCCGGTGATCGCTAACCAATTGGACATCTTCTTCTCTTTCGATGGGGGCCACACTCGACAGAAGATCGCCGGTTCTGGCCGCCAGACGACGTTGACCGCAACCCGCACGGCCGGCGCGGCCGGCTCGACCTTCGCCTACAGCTGCGTGGGGATCGATGCCCCCGGCAGTGCCGAGACCGGGTGGCATACGGTCCAGGTCGGCGATCCGCCGCAAGGGCGCGCTGTACCCGTGCTGCTGTCAGCCCCCCGCGAGAGGGCGCTGGACGTCGTCCTGTTCCCGGCGACTACCAACGTCCGGCGTGACCCGAACAACCCGTCAGACACCAGCCTGCTGAATTTCCCGGTCTACAGCGGCCCGAGGGATTCCAACTTCCTGGCCCACGCCCGCACGGCCGTCGCCGAGCTGATGCGCGAGCAACTCGTGCTGGACAATCAGCGTTCCATCAATGTCTGGATAGCCCTCGACCCAGCCGCAACGGGCGGCCTCCGGGACCTGCGGGGCGGGGACGGCATCGTCGACACCTGCCAGCATCAGCCACCGGGCAACCTCGGCACCGCCTACGGATTCGCCAATGTCCGCGCGATTCTCCATCCCGCGACGCCCGCGCCCGGCAACACGGCCACCCTGCGGGAATGCGCCCGCAACGGGGTGCTCAGCGCCGAGGCCGGTGAGACCGGAGTGTTCATTCACGAGACCGGACACAGCGGTTTCGGGCTCGCCGACGAATACTGCTGCGACGGTGGCTACTTCCAGACGCCCGACGCTCCGGACGTCTACCTGAGCCGCGACGCGTGCACCGCTGACGTCGGCAGCCTCGGCGGGGTCGTCGCCGACTGCCGCGGCATGGACTCGGTCTACGACACCGACACCAACCCGGATTTCTGGGTCTCCGACCCACCGTCAAACGACCTCATGAATGACAACACCTTCGCCCGGCGGGCCGACCGACGCCGCATAACCTTCGTGTTCGGTCAATGCGACGAGACAAGATGCTGAGGGGTCTCACGATGCCGAACTTCACGTCCTCGCGCTCGCTGCGCCGCGCTCGCGTAGCCGGGCTCATCGTCGCTGTCATCGCCCTGGCGATCGGCGCGATCCAGGCGGTCCCCAGCGCTGCGGACCCGCTCAGCGACCCGATTCCCCAACCTGAATATGTCGACGACGCCCGCAGCTTCGTCGCCGAGATCGATTTCCAATCCGCGGAATCCGGTACGGCCGCCGGCGTCGTCGTGGCGAACGTGGCGACACCGGGGACCGCGTTCCTGAAGCCGGACCTGACGGTGTCCAGCATCGCCGACGGTGCGGTGCTGCGGTCCACCACAATGCCCAACCCGGCTCTCGCGTACGCCGAGGGGGCGGGCTTCCTCGGCCAACCGGGACGCGGTCAGGTGCTCGTGCCGTACGACAGTCGGGTCGAGGAGATCAAGCTGGCCAACGAGGCCGGTGCCACGGTCGCCACGATCGACACGACCCAGGCTGTCCGCGACTACTGTGTCGCGAACCCTGACGACCCGGACTGCCGCGAGAGTGACCTGTCGGTCGACGCCGTCGAGGCATCGGCGCCGCTGTTCGGCGCGATCGGCAGACCCGTGATCATCACCGTGACCAGCACGATCGCCAACGCCGGGCCCGACGGACCGACCGAGGCCAAGGTCGAGCGCGAGGTCGTCGCCGGGTCCGGCATCACCGCCATCCCCGACGCACCCGCGACGACGCTGGCCACGCTCGCGGTCGGGACGCCCCAGCGGCTCGAGAAGAGCTACACCGTGACCTGTGCCCAGCCGGGACCCCGTACGCTCGATTTCACGACGATCGTGACCCCCAGGCGGGCGACTGTCGTGGATGCGAAGGCTGACAACAACCGGCGGACCACACGGCTGACGCTCGACTGCGCGGTTCCGGTGACCATCAACGTGCAACCCGGCAGCGCGCGGAACCCGGTCAACCTGAACGGCGGGGTCTTGCCCGTCGCGGTGCTCACCACCCGCGCCGGCGAGTACGGCAACCCCATCGCGTTCAACGCGACGACCATCGTCGCCACCTCGACGCGGTTCGCCTCACCGGCAGTCCTGCTGCGCGGCCTCGGCGCATCGGAGTCCCACAACAGGATCCACCCGGAGGATTCGCTGGAACGTGACGAGCGGACACGCGATGGCGACCTCGACGCGGTCCTCCACTTCGGACCCCGCACGGATTCGTTCGTGCCGGCCGACACCACCGGCTGCGTTTTCGGGAAGTTCACCAGCAGCCCGTCCGTGCAGACGAGCTTCTACGGCTGCGACACGGTCGACGTCACGGGCTAATGGTTGTGGGTGCCCGCGCCGCGGGCACCCACAACTTCCGGACCTGCACAACCGGGCGCCTGCCGGCCGATCGATGCCGTTCCGGCTCGCCACCGTCACCAACCGGACCAGCGCTCGTGATCGCCTATTCGTTCCGACGCATCAGCAGCCAGCGGGCGAAGCAGGCGTCATCGCCGAGTTCGGTCCTCCAGCACACCATGAGTTGGTAGGAGCCGGGACGTACGGGAATGCAAAGACCGGCCGGAGGGAGCGGGGAGCCGGCGTGCAGCGGCCGGTGATCGGAAGGGAGTTTGCCCGCCACGGCGCGGTGCAGGCCGGTGTCGGAATCCTCCGCGCCATCCAGGGCGGAATCCCACAGCGCCAACTCGCCGCTGCCGATCTCAATGACCGCGTCATCGGCCTGCGAGGGCGTAATCGAATGCGACAACGCACCGACCATGACGTCACGGTATGGCCGGCCGCTACCCTGAACGACGGCGATGCGGTCCGGCCCTCGCTGGAAGACCTCTAACCACCCCTCGTCCGTGACGCTGCCGTCGACTGCCACGATCCCGGCCACGCCACCACCGACGGGCAGGGTCGTAACTTGCTGACCAAGCTCAACGAGCTCATCGACCTGTTCGTCCGTGGCGCGCCAGGCCCGGAGAAGGCGCACGTCCAGCACGAGGAACTGCTGGCCGTTCGTGTATACCCGACCGACGTGACGCCACGGGTCAACTGCCTCGCCCACCCGGCTATCCTGCCAGGCGACCAGCATGAGCCGGCGGCCAGACGCGACCTCCATGGTCGGCTGCCGCGGGTCGTGGATCTGGTCCAGGGTGTCCAGCGGTGTCCGAGCTCGTCTGGGACCGGGTCACCGGAGCAGGTCGAGCTGCTGGTGGACCGCAGCGGTCACGCGGTCCTGGTCCGAGGTTGCCAGCAGGTCGAGCATGGCGCCTCTGAGCACAGCGAGGGCGAGGGTACGGCGGGCGGCGCCGCGCCTGCCATTTCGCTCGCGTGGCGGTTGGCAGGTGGCCAGCACGGCCAGCCAGTCGTGCACCGTCGCCGCTGCGAAGCCGCCCCAGACGCCGTCGGGTTCGACCAGCGAGCGGGCGTAGGTTTCGGCCCACAGGGTGAGCAGTTGCCGGTGTTCCGGGGCGGCCAACCAGCGCCACAGCCGGTCGACGGCGTCGGCGAGTCCCACGGGCGGCGGGCCCACCTGGTCGAGGATCGCGAGTTCGTCGGCGCGGGCACGGGCCAGGACTGCCCGTACCAAACCGTCTTTGTTTCCGAAGAGGAAGACGAGCACGCGCGGGCTCGACCCGATCGCGGTGGCCAGCGGGCGCAACGACAACTGCGCGAGGCCGTGTTCGAGCGCATACCGGTATGCGGCCTCGAGTAGCTCGGTCTTGCGCGCGGACGGGATTGTCGCTTCCTCGGTCACCGGCGTAGTCTACATCTCACTGAAACAGTCGTTTCAGTGACCGAAGGAGGCTTCATGACGCAACAAATCGGCATCGCCGTGCGGCACGCGGACCGTCCCGGCGACCTGGGCTGGGTGGTGATGGCCCATGGCGAGGTCTACGACCAGCAGTTCGGTTGGGACACCGAGTTCGAGGCGCTGGTCGCGCGGATCGTCGCCGATTACGCCGGCGGCCGCGACCCGGCCCGCGAGGCGGCCTGGATCGCCGAAATCGACGGCGTCCGCGCCGGCTGCGTCTTCCTGGTCGCCGGCGACGAACCCGAAACCGCCAAGTTGCGCATCCTGCTGGTCACGCCGGCGGCCCGGGGTCTGGGCATCGGCCGCCGGCTGGTCGACGAGTGCCTCGCGTTCGCCCGGAGTGCCGGCTACCGGCGGGTGGCGCTCTGGACCAACGACGTGCTGGTCTCCGCTCGCCGGATCTACCAGGCCGTCGGCTTCACGCTCACCGACGAAAAGCCCCACCACAGCTTTGGCCATGATCTCGTCGGCCAGACATGGACGCTGGAACTGCGGTGATCGCGCGTAGCTGGCGAGCCGTCGCCACCGTGGACGGTGCACGTCGTTATGAAGACCACTTCCGCGTCACTGTCCTACCGGCACTCCGCGCCCTGCATGGGTTTCACATCGCCTACCTGATGCGCCGCGACGACGATGACACGGTCCGGATCCACGTCTTGACGCTCTGGGAGTCGATGGCCGCCATCACCCGCTTCGCCGGTGACACACCGCGGGCCGCCGTCGTCGAACCCGCCGCACGCGCGGCGCTGCTTTCCTTCGACGAGACGGTTGAGCACTATGAGGCCCAGGCGATGGCGTCGCGCTCGGTCGCGGAGACGGCGGCCAGGGCACCTGGCACCGACGCGCCCTGACGCGTTGCGCCTCTTCTCCCGCGGTCAGTGCTCGCCGCGGTTGCGACGCCGGGCGAGCGAGTAGGCGACCGCCCCGATGAGCAGGCCGGCCAAAGCGCCGAGGAAGGCGGTGCCTGCGGCCGAGTCGATCGCCTCGTAGTCGCTCGCGGACCAGCCCCAGAGCCATCCGCCGGCCGCGCCGATGACCAGCCCGATCAATGGCCAGCTCGCTGATTTCATGGGTTCACGTCCTTCGCCGTTCGGCGCGGCGGCGCCCGCCGGTGAACAGCAGGACGGCCACGGCGACCAGGGCGATGGCGCCGACCACGGCCGCCAGGCCCGGACCGCGCCGGCTCGCGGGTTTGACGTCGATGACAACGGTTCCGGCTGCCGGGTTGTATCCGCCGTTGGCGGCGACCCGCAGCTCGTACCGGCCTGGTTCGGCGGCGGTTCCGGTGAATTGACCGCTGCGCTTGGCGCCGGTGGTCGAGAATTCGTCGTGGTCACGGTCGAGTTCCAGCGGTCCGCCGGCCTTCTCGACCAGGACGCTCA
The DNA here is from genome assembly GCF_040676615.1 of Asanoa sp. NPDC049573. Classification (NCBI taxonomy): domain Bacteria; kingdom Bacillati; phylum Actinomycetota; class Actinomycetes; order Micromonosporales; family Micromonosporaceae; genus Asanoa; species Asanoa sp. NPDC049573. The sequence goes on along the minus strand of NZ_JBFAPI010000034.1, from coordinate 28,607 downwards.
ACGGCCGGTCCGCGCGTTCGGCCCGGCTCGAGACCTCGTAGGGCAGGATGAACTGCTCGCCAACCTCCGCGGTGAGCTCCTTGGGCAGCGCGATGCTGAGCTGGTCGGGTGCGATGGTGGTCGCGGCGAACCCGCTGGCGGGGTCGATCTCCACTCGTTCCACCAGCCCGTCGTTGTCTTGCAGTGCGACCTTGAAGGCGTTGATCCCGGGACGCACGGAGCCCTCGCGAGGATAGTTTTCGTAGTCGACCGTGATGGAATCGTCCTTCGTGACGGTGGTGACCGGCCCTGACAGGTAACCATCGTAGAAGACCCGGGTGCCGTCGAGCTGTGTCCGCAGCGTGATCAGGGCGGCGGGGTTGTCGTTGATCGCGGCGATCACGCGGGCGTTGCCGTCAGCCGGTGCGTCGTTGGCGAAGGTGATTCGCATCTTCAGTCGCGTCGTGAACCAGGGTGCGACATCTGCCGCGGTCACGGTCCAGCGCCTCGAGAACTGGGGTCGGTCGCCGGTCAGGGTGCGTTCCCTCGTCGCCATCGCGCCGACAGTCCACCGTGTTGAGTCGGCGGACGCCGGCCCTCCGGCGATTGCGACGCCGGAGGGCACGACGAACAGGGCGACGAGAGCGAACCGGGCGAGCCGGTGTCGGCTCCACGTCATCTCGACCTCACCCGGGGTAGGGCGTGGCGATGTAGGTGGCGTAGCCGCTGTTTTCCCACGTGTGGTCGCCTTCGACGCGGTAGGGCTCCCAGTTGTCGTAGTCCGACCACTCGCGAGAGACGAAGTAGCCGCCGTCCTCCATCCGGTTGGCGATCGTCTGCTCGGCCTCCTCGCTGCCGTAATGGTGCTTGCCGATCGGCGGGCACTCGTTGGCGTCCCAGTGAGTCGAACCGACGACGAAGTAGCCGAGGTTGGGGTGGTACATGTAGTCGGTCGACGGCGGTGCGTAGATGCGGTAGTGCCTCGTCTCCAGGCCGACCGCCGGGCAGGCGATCTCCTTCTTACCGCCGTCGTCGTCCCACACCGCCCCGCCGTTGCCCGTGCGGACCGGCATATACATGTCCTGCCAGCTCGAGTCTTCGAAGCCGAAGTTGTCGAGCGTGCTCTTGACGAAATCGATGTCGGCCCAGTCGTAAAACAAGACGCTGGTGGCCCAGTCGACCGCATTGCAGTTGTCGACCTTTTCGAGATAGTCGTAGTTGTGGAAACGTACGCCGTCGAAATCGAAGTAGTAGCATTGGGTGCGCGATGTCGCGGCGCTCGCGGGGTCGCCGGAAGGCAAACCGACGAGCACTGCCGTCACGGCGATCAGCACGGCCGCGAGCAGGGCCAGCCGGGTGCGGAGGCCACCAAAAGCTTCACTCATTTCGGCGTCCCCTTCGGCAGCTTCGCGATCCATTCGTTGCCCGGGCCCTGCGTCGGGACCGCGTTCTCGTCCGGGGTCAGCCCGACGACGCCGGCGGTGTCGTCGACATAGACGGTCACCCGGCTGACGTTCGACCAGGAGGCGTTGTAGGGGTATTGCTGGTAGGTGTCGCGGGCGTCGTCCCAGACCATGACCGGCCACTCACGCATCGGCATGTCGACCGGCTTGGCGAGCTGGATCTCCCGCACCACGCCGATCCGTTCGGTGCTCACCGCCCGGCTCCAGGTGCCTTCCTTGACCACCTTGTACGCGGTGCCCCGCAGCAACGCGCGCAGCGCGGGATCGGCCGCCATGTGCCGATCTGTCGTGAGCTTGAGCTCCGCGGAAACCCCGACCGACAGGGGCCGGGCTATCGGCCGCCGCGCGGCGGCTTCCTCGCGGGACTTCGGCGGTGCCACCCGCTCGAGGGCGTCCTGCGAGATCGACTTCGCCAACTGCGGCGCCGGCGGTGGTTTGCCGGTCACGGCGCTGACCGGCATGAGGAGGAGCGCGGCACCGGCCAAGGCCGCTACCCCTGCCACTATCCTGATTCTGGGCACGCTGATTCCTTTCACCGTAGCTACGGACCTGTGCTCAGCGAATGGGCAGCCCACAGCCGCTTAATCGAGAGCCGGAAATGCGCGGCACGGGCGCGGGAAACGTCTGTCTCCTTCGACCGATCACCCCCCGTAGGGATCGTCGACAGTAGATGCGTGTTAACCGCAGAGGCTAGTCAACACAGACACGAACGTCAATGACTCTGACGCGCTCTCGCGATAGCCCCTGTGGGTGTGGCAGCTATCCCCAGCCGACTTCTGAGGGCTGCGGGAAGCCGGCATTCCACATGCCCCACCCGGCGATGATCAGGATTGCGGGCACGGAACCGATCAGCATGAGGCGGCCGGACCCGGCCCGGGTGAGCCAGGCCCATGCGGCGAACCCGCCGGCGGCGGCCAGGCCGAGAAGAGCGGTGCCGCCCTCAAGCGCGTTTGTCGAGGCGGTCACCCCGACGGCCAGCGCGAGCAGGGCCGGGAGCGGCCCTCTCACCGGGCGACGCCGGGAGAGGGTCGTGGCGAGAGCGGCCCAGACCAGCATCGAGCCGATGAACCACAGGTAGTGGCCGACCACCTCGTCCCAAAGGTGGGCCGCCTCGGTCGGCCTAGCGTTGCTGATCGAATTGGCGGATAGGTGGACGCCGTGTCCTTCGACGTAGGTGACGGCGCCGACCAGATAAGCGAGCCACGCCGCCGCGGGGATTTCTCCCGCGCGCCAAAGGGTCATGGCGGCCGGCAGGAGGAACGCGTAAGGCGTCGCCAGGTCGATCCAGTCGGCCCAGCGGGTCGGACCGGACCCGACCGGACCGAGCCATGCGAGCCCGCTGCCGACGTGATGAAGCACTGAATACGCGACCGCGGTGGCCGCAAGCCACACCGTCGGGCGCCCCGGACCCCCCACCGGCCCCGCGGCGGCCCCTGATCGGTGGGTCGATGAGCCCAACGGCGCCATGCCATCATGCTTCACCCAGACGGCCGGACACGCCATGGCTGGAGAACCCCGCGATGTGGTCATCACCATGCTGCCGGCATCGAGTCCTACTTGGACGGTGCCTGTTAGCGTGCGAAACAGGTCCGCCAGGCCGGACTCCCGCATCCTATTGGCGAGGTACCTAGGGTCGCCGCCCTCGACCATCAGGCGTCTGCGGCGCCGCGCTTATGGGCGTGCGGCACGATCGGGATGAACAATGCGGTGGAGTCGGCGATCGGCTTGCCCAGCGGGTCGAGCCCAATCAGGTCGTCGGGGTGAACAACTTCCAGTGGCCCTCGGTGACGACCTCGACGCCCTCGCCGTCGGTCACCTTGATGGCCGTGTCGTCGTCGATCGCGTAGGCCGCGTTCGGCAGTTCGGCCGCCCACCGCTCCGCTTCGGCCATGGTGTTCTCCGGCAGGTCGACATGGTCGACGTGCGGGAAGATCGAGAAGTCGACGACGCCCAGGGTCTGGTCGTCGCCGGTGGGCGGCTTCCAGTCGACGAAGTCCGCGCCGATCCGGGGAGTCAGCACCATGCTGCCGGCGCTGAACCCGACCCAGACCGTCTCACGCAGCGACGGCAACAGGTCGGCGAGCCCGGACTGCCGCATCCAGTAGGACAGGAACAGGGCGTCGCCGCCGTTGACCAGCAGGACGTCCGCCTCCCGCACCCAGGAGGTCCACCGCTCCTTGTCGATGCTGGGCAGGGCGGTCAGCTCCAGCACGCCCACGGACTTCCAGCCCAGCTCGCACATCGGTTGGGCGGACTGCCCGCTGACGAAACGCCAGATCCCGGCGGGGCTGCCGTACGAGCTGCCGTAGCCCGCGGTCGGGATGCACAGCGCGGTGGATTCGGCGATCGGCTTGTCGAGCAGGCCGACCAGCGCGGCGTGGATGCTGGGGTTGTTGACGCCGGCGGAGGTCAGGAGCAGCTTCATGGTGCCCTTCCGGTCAGAAGCGGTAGGTGGTCTGCCCGAACGGCTCGCCCTTGCTGTGGCCGTACGCGCTGGTCGGTGTCACCTCGAAGACGACGACCTCGTGGTCGTGTGCCCGCGGTGTGACTGTCCCGTTGTCGATGTCGAGTTGCCAGCGGCCGTCCCAGCGGTCGCGGTAGAGCTCGGCGACCCGGCGCAGGGACGCGTCGTCGGTCACGGGTCGGGCGGTTCCCTCGACGGCCGCGTCGAGCCCGCGGTCCCACTCGGTGTCGCCGGCCAACACGAGCACATGGGGGTTGGCCTGGAGGTTGGTGTACTTCACCTCGGCGGTGCCGGTGTGGAAGTAGACCCGGCCGTCGTGCGTCACCGGGGTCACCGGCGTCGCGTGCGGACGCCCGTCGGGCCGCACGGTCACCAGCCAGGCGACCTCGGCCGCGGCCAGCCTCGCCTCGGAATCGGTCCACGGGACCGCCTCCGCGCTCGCTTCGCTGTAGCGCCGGTCGATTCGCTCGTGCACTGGTCGCATCTGGCCCCCGAAACCGATTGCAAAACGCAACTGGACAGGCTGACGTTAGCATGACCGATTGCGAAGTACCATCAGTCTCTGATGGCTGATGTACGCGACCCGGCGCACCGATCCGGCTGCCCGATCAACCTCGCGGTCGAGGTGCTGGGCGACCGGTGGTCGCTCGTCGTGTTGCGGGACGTGATGTTCGGCAACCGGCACTACTTCCGGGAGCTGCTGACCGGCTCGCAGGAGGGGATCGCCTCCAACATCCTCGCCGACCGGCTGCGGCGGCTGGTGGCTCGCGGCCTGCTGTGGCGGACGGACGACGCGAGCCACCGGCAGAAGATCCGCTACAGCCTGACGGAGGCAGGGGTCCAACTCGTGCCGGTGATGGCGGCGCTTGGCACCTGGGGGCGGCGGCACATGCCGGCGAGCCACGAACTCTCGGTGCGCGCCGAGCTGCTGGAGCGGGGTGGCCCCGAACTGTGGGACCGGTTCATGGACGAGCTGCGCGAGCAGCACCTGGGCATCGCGCGGCCGCCGGGCACGCCGTCGGTCTTCGCCGAACTGCAGGCCGCGTACGAGGCAGCGGTGGAGTCTTCTGCGATCTCGTAGGCTCGCTCGCGACTCTGCCGTCGGACCTGACCTCCGTGTTCCTCGACGAGGTCGACAACGGTCCCCCGGGCGGTCCGCGGGAATGCTGTCGGCGCGGGCGATGGTCTCGACCCGGCGCACGCCGTGCCGGCGCCCACCGCGAGCAGCCCAGCCGGGCGCAGCTGAACCTGACGGCCGGGCCGCGTGGGGGCGCCGTGGACGATGGTGACCTTGCGGCTGCGGGTGGGGCCGATCGGCCCTACCCAGGGTGGGATGCGCTGACGTTGGCTGGAAGTTGTCCGAGCGCCCACCGCCGGCCGTGTTCACGGGGGTGATCTGATGCGACACACCATTGCCGTCGGTGTCGACGGCTCCGAGGAAAGCTTGGGTGCCGCGCGCTACGCCGGTGCGATGGCGCAACGCCGCCGAGCGTCGCTCACCCTCACGCACGGCCTGCTGTATTCGGCGGGGTATGGATCGCTAGGCTTCGCGGCCTTCGCGCCGGCGCTGCCAACCGAATCGAGGGACGACGCCCAAGCATTGCTGGACGCGACGGTCGCCGCCCTCCGGGCGGACTACCCGGACCTCGATATCGACACCGTGCAGGTCGCGCAGAGCGGCCAGATGGCGTTGATCGAGCTGTCGCGCACGGCCGACGCGGTCGTGGTCGGACATCGCGGCCTCGGCGGCTTCCCAGAGTTGCTGCTCGGATCGGTAAGTGCCCAAGTTGTCGCGTACGCCCATTGCCCGGTGGTCGTGTTCCGGCCCGGTGAAACGACTGCCCCGGACGCGCCGATCGTCGTCGGGGTGGACGGCTCGCCGGAGTCCGCGGCTGCGATGGCGTTCGCATTTGACGAAGCTGCCGGGCAGCACGTCGCGTTGGAGGCCCTCCACGTCTACCCCGACACCGGTGAGGGTTCACTGGCCGCCGAGGCGTTTCTTGACGCCGCACTTGCGCCATGGCTAGCTGAGTACCCTCAGGCGAAGGTTCGCCGAGAGGTCCGGCCCGTGCTGTTCCTCGAGGACACGGCACTTAGATTCCGCCTCGGCCCAGCCGATAACGCCGAGAGCGTCTTTGTCGACGCCTCTCGCCACGCGGCCCTGGTTGTCGTTGGATCCCGTGGCCGCGGCGAACTGAGCGGGCTCCTGCTCGGCTCAGTGAGCCAGGCCCTGGTGCACTGCGCCCACAGTCCGGTCGCGGTCATCCACAGCCGCGGGACAGCGTTGGGTGCGGGGTCCTCAGCGCGGAGGGGAGTGACCAGAATTGCCTGACCGGGTCGCAGCGCCGTCGGCACCAGCGCAGCGATGGCCCGCGCGGGTCCGGGTCGCGCGCGCCAGCCTGTTGTTCGGCCTGTCGGTTCTGCTTCTGCTTGCTGGTGTCGCGGTGTTCTTCCTCGGTGCGCCTGGGCCTGGCACCGCTCTGTGGACCACGGCGACGGTCATCGGACTGGCGTACTCCACTGTGTCGATCGGCGCGGCGGTGCGCCGTCGGCAGCCGTCGGTGGACGTGATCGCTTGGCTGGCGCTGCTGGGCGCGCTGCTGGTCGGGGAGCCCGTGGCCGGTGCGGTGATCGCGGTCATGTTGTTCACCGGTGGTGTGCTTGAGGCCCGTGCGTCGGCACGAGCCCGCCGCGAGTTGAGTTTGCTGGCCGCTCGCGCGCCCCGCACTGCCCGCCGCCAAGGTCCAGAGGGCATGCGGGAAGTCCCGGTCGATCAGGTGGCGGTCGGTGACCGGCTGCTGGTGGGTGCGGGGGAGATCGTGCCGGTTGATGGGCGCCTGATCGACGCTGGGGTGTTCGACGAGTCAGCGTTGTCCGGCGAGGCCAACCCAGTCGACCGGGTGGCCGGCGATGATGTGCGCAGCGGCGTTGTCAATGCCGGCTCGTCCGTAACAATGATCGCGATCCAGAGCGCCGCGAAGTCGACTTATGCCGGCGTCGTGCGACTGGTCGAGCAGGCTCAGGCCGACAGCGCGCCGTTCGTGCGGTTGGCTGACCGGTTTGCCCTCGGGTTCGTGCCGCTGACCCTGGTGGTGGCCGGGCTGGCGTGGGCGGTCACCGGCGACCCCGTCCGGGCCGTCGCGGTCCTCGTGGTCGCCACGCCGTGCCCCCTGCTGTTGGCCGCCCCCATCGCGATTATGTCCGGCCTGTCCCGGGCTGCCCGGCACGGCGTCATCCTCAAAGGCGGCGCCGCCCTCGAACGCCTTGCGGCGGGCCGGGTCCTGCTGTTCGACAAGACCGGAACCCTGACGAGCGGTCGCCCCGCCCTCACCGGCATCGTCACCGCCGGCAGGCTGGCAGCGGACGATGTCCTTCGGCTCGCCGCCTGCATCGATCAGGTGTCGGCGCACGTGCTCGCGGCAACCATCGTCACAGCCGCCCGCGAGCGTCACCTTGACCTCGACACGCCAATGGAGGTGCGAGAACGGCACGGCTACGGCATCGAGGGATTCGCCGACGGCCACGCGGTTCGGCTGGGCAAGGCCGCGTGGATCGTCGACGGACCTACTCCCGGCTGGGTGCGTCGCGCCCGCCGCCGCGCCGCCCTCGATGGCTCTCTGACGGTGTTCGTCGCCATCGACGGCCAACCCGCTGGGGTGATTTTGCTGACCGATCCGCTTCGACCGGATGCGCCCCGCATGTTGCGGGCCTTGCGCCAGGCCGGCATCCGCCGTGCGGCGCTGGTCACCGGCGACCGCGGCGACATCGCCGAGACCATCGGTCGGATCGTAGGCGTCGATGCCGTCTACGCAGACCGGGACCCGGCCGAGAAGCTGGCCATTGTGCGCGCCGAACAACGGACCAGCCCGACGATCATGGTGGGTGACGGCATCAACGACGCCCCAGCACTCGCGGCCGCCGGCGCCGGAGTGGCATTGGGCGCCCGCGGATCTACCGCGTCGACCGAAGCAGCCGACGTGGTGCTCACCGCCGACCGGGTCGACGGGCTCGCCGACGCGATCCTCATCGCCCGCCGCAGCCACCACATCGCCCGCCGAGCCGCAGCCGTCGGCATGGCGATGTCCTTGGCGGCCATGATCCTGGCAGCCGCAGGACTGCTGTCGCCGACCGCCGGCGCCATCCTCCAGGAGGGCATCGATGTCGCGGCGATCGCGATCGCGCTGACGGCTCTGCTGCCCAGCCGCACGCTCACCGTGACGCTGCCGCAGGCCGATCTGAGCCAGACCCGGCAGCTGTACGCGCAGCATCTGGCGATCCGGCCGCTGGTCGAGCAGGTCCGCGTGGTCGCCGACGACCTCGGCGGCCCGCGGGCCGACGTGGCATCCGCGCGAGCTCTGACAGATCAACTGGAATCCGATCTGCTGCCTCATGAGCAGTCCGAAGAGCAGCAACTGTTGCCGATCCTCGAACGCGCCTTGGGTCCGGACCCGATCGCATCCCTGAGCCGCACCCATGCCGAGATCGAGCACCAGGTACGCCGCATACGCCGCGCCTGCGATGATCTCGGCGAGCAACCCGATCCGGACGAGATCACCGACCTGCGCGGCGCGCTCTACGGCCTGTACGCGATCCTGCGCCTGCACAACGCGCAAGAAGAAGAGAACGCGTTCAGCCTCATGCCCGCCAAGGCTCACCCGCCCCCGACCTAGGGCCGGCCTTCTGACTGCGTCGAGCGCGTTGGGGGTGGCCCTTCGATTGCCTTCCGGTGTCGACCGTGACCGGCGTGCCCTCGGTAATGTGCGTACGGGCTTCGGTCGCGGTCACCGTTCCCGAACTGACCGGGGCGGCCGCGCCGGCCGGTCCACGCTGGCGGGTCCGTGCGGCGACCGCGATCCGTACCCCCGACTGAATCGTCTGGACGACGCACAGCGCGGTGTCCGCGGCGCGGCCCGGCGCGGCAGGAGCTTGGGAGAAGGGTCGTGATCATCCGCGGCTCAGTGGACGGCTGCTTGGCTCAGTGACCGCTTCATTGCTCCACAACCCCACGTGCCCCGTCGCTGTGGTTCCGCCCCGATGCTGCCTGGGTCAACGGCGGCCACTACGGCCGATCGGCCCTACATGGCCTAGCGGCCGGCGAGCTTTGCTTGAAGGACAGGGCGCCGGTGCAGCCGCTCAACTTGACTCTGCTCGGCTCAGCCAGTGCCCTGAGAGGAGGACTCCGTGATGTTCGGACCTCAAGTCTTCGAAGACCGGGCAGACGCCGGCAGGCAGCTCGCTTCGAGGCTGTCCTATCTGTTTGGCCGTGACGTCGTGGTGTTGGGCCTCCCGCGTGGGGGTGTGCCGGTGGCTTTTCGGATCGCCGAACTGCTGCGCGCGCCGCTGGACGTGATCGTCGTCCGGAAGCTGGGCGTTCCCACGCAGCCGGAACTGGCCATGGGTGCGATCGGCGAAGGTGGGGTACGCGTCCTCAACCCGGATGTGATCCGCCATGCGCGCGTCGACACCGAAGAAATGACGAAGGTCGAAGTGGCTGAGCGCGCGGCCCTGGCGAGGCGGGCGCACCAGCTCCGCGGGGAACGGCCCGCTGTGGGCCTGACCGGACGTACCGCCATCATCGTCGATGACGGGATCGCGACCGGCGCTACCGCGCGGGCCGCCTGCAAGGTCGCCCGCGCCCGCGGCGCCGGTCGGGTCATCCTCGCTGTCCCGGTGGCAGCGGCCGATGTCGTCGTGGAGCTGAGCCGCGACGCCGACGACGTGGTCTGCGTCCGTGCGCCGGACGTCGTGTCCTCCGTCGGCCAGTGGTATCAAGACTTCTCTCCCACAGCGGACGACGAGGTCCGTGATCTTCTGCTCCGCGCCGCCGAACGGACGCCTACCGAGCGGTGGGCTTCGGCCAACTCCCCTGCCGGCCGCGACGAGGAGGTGACGGTTCAGCTCTCCACAGTGGAACTGCCCGGGCATCTGACGCTGCCCGGGGGAGCGGCCGGCCTCGTGGTGTTCGTCCACGGCAGCGGCAGCAGCCGCCGCAGTCCACGCAACCGGTACGTCGCTTCGATCCTCGACGACGCGGGCCTGGGAACCCTGCTGTTCGACCTGCTCACTCCCGAGGAGGCCAACACACGGGCCAACGTGTTCGACATCCCGCTGCTCGCCGGTCGGCTCACCGGCGTCACCGCCTGGGTCCGCGATCAGCCCTGGGGCCGTGACCTGAGCATCGGCTACTTCGGCGCGAGTACCGGAGCCGGGGCCGCGCTGCTGGCGGCGACCGAGCCCCACGCCGACGTGGCCGCCATCGTCTCCCGGGGCGGCCGTCCCGACCTGGCAGGGCCACGGTTGGTTGACGTCTCGGTGCCCACCCTGCTCATCGTTGGTGCCTTGGACACGCAGGTCCTCGCTCTCAACCGGGCCGCACAAGCCCAGTTGGGAGGCGTCAACGACATCGTCGTCGTACCGGGCGCCACGCATCTCTTCGAAGAGCCCGGCACCCTCACCGCCGCCGCGCATGCGGCCAGGGACTGGTTCACCAGCCACCTGTACCACTTGGCGAACGGGGTGTTGACCGGCCATTAGCTACAGCTTCCCCGCGACCGCGACCGCGGCCGGCGCTCCGCACTAGGACCACATCGGCGGCCTGCTGGTTGCGAAGCGGGAGGGTAGGGTCCTGCTGATGGCCGCACCGCCCCCATCGTCAGCTGGTCCACGGCGGGCAGGAGCGTTGCCCAAAACGCCACCATTGACGCCCGAACCGCCGACCGGCTCGACGCCAATGCGGCGCGGGCGACTCGCCGCCGGGCTCGTCGTCGCCCTTGCCTGCCACGTACCCGCAACTGGCCTGTGGCTCTTTTCCTTCTACATGTTCATCTACCACGCGAGTCCAGACTCACTATTCATGGTTGGCTATCTCGTCGTCCTCCTTCAACTGGCGCTGTTCGCCGGTTGTGTCCTGACGGGTGGTTGGCTGGTCTTCCATGGTGATCGCAGCCTCGGCCTGGGTCTGCTCATCGGTTGGACCGCGGGCATCATCACGCTCGTGGTGGGCACGATCCTGATCTTGTATTCGGCGCCGACCGATACGGCAGCAGCACTGGGTGCCATCCACGGGCTCGCGTAGTCGCACGTCATCGCCCGCGTTCGGGGTGTCGTGGTGCGCAATGGACGGCGAACGCGCTGATCCCGTGTTCCCACGCGGCGTCGAGGTCGGCGTCGGCCGGGAAGGCCGTGTGCGAAGCCCCAGATGGCACGGGCGTCTGCGACGTTGCCGCCGGTGACCTCCAGCAAATGGTCCGGCTGCGGCGTGCCCCCGTGGCGTACCACGGGCTCGGTCACCCCTTCAAAAGGCTGACCACATATGGCAGGACGCGACTGTTCCACTCCGTGACAGGGACCCCGCCGATGACGGTCTCCGCGGCCCCGGGTGCCTTGCTGCCCAACACGCGGATCACGCCGTCGTTGACGTCGGTGCCGGTCACCTGGGCCCATGGCACCTGCTTGCCGAACAGGCCGCCCTTCTTCACGCCCTGGGGGCTCAGTATCACCTTGCCACCGGCGGGACCGATCGACACCGTCTCGTTGGCCCGGACAGCCGCCACGATGCTGTCGCCGAGGTGCGGGATCGCAATGGTTTCGATGCGGTCGACGAGTTGGAGCCACGACTGCCGGTACGCCTCGAGGTTCTCGTCCCGGTGGTTGGTGGTCAAGATGAACATCCGCGTGCGTTTGTCCTGCTTAAATTGGATCTTGAAGTCGGTCCCTTGGTAGGCGCCGTTGAGGTGACGCCGTACCGCGTCGTAGCTGACCGCCTTCAATGCCGTGAGGTCGTAGGTGTCGTCGCCGTCAATCGTCATCGTGTTCCCGGAGGCGACCAGTGTGTGCTTGCCGCCCCGCACGTGAATGTCATCGCTCATGCCCACCGCCTCGTGCCGTCGCGAAAGGTCAGGTTCTCGTCGTCCTAGCCTGAGATTTCACAACAGCGTTGTCGCCTGTGTTGTCCAGAACGCGACGCCAACCCGCCGGCGTTCGCTAGTCGAGGTCCCGCGGTGCCGGCGCCGCGCCCCTGCGCTTCCAGGAGCTCAGCGACTCTCCGACCTGCGAGCCGCGCCGGCCGCGCTGACCATCGCACCCTGGCGCCAGGTGGGGTGGGTCGGGCGCCACCCCAGTTCGCGCTTGGCCTTGGCGTTGGACGCGCCCCGTAGCTCGGTCATCAGCACCACGCCGGCCTCTCCGGCGGCCAGCCGGCCGACGAACCGCGGCACCCGCATCGGCTTCTTGGCGCCGAGCATCGCCGCGAGTTCCGGGAGCCATTCGGCGACTGGTGCCGGATCGTCGTCGACGATGTTGTAGACGCCGCGGCCGCCAGCCTCCACGGCGGCGACGGTGGCCTGCGCGGCGTCGGCGATGTGGACGAACGACCACACCCCGCCGCCGGCGCCGACGATCGGGAACCGACCTTTGCGGATCATCTCGAACTGCGCCGAGCCGGGCGCCATGGAGGTGCCGGGCCCGTAGAAGGCGCCGTAGCGCAAGACGATCCCTTCGGTCCAGGCGGCCCCGAGCACGGCCGTCTCCAGGTGCCGGACCGCGGCGATCATCGAGCCCATCTGGCGTACCGGCGCGGGGTCCAGGGGATCCTGTTCGTCCTTGACCGGCCCGCCGGTGCGGGCGTACGTGAAAGCGCCGTTGCTCTGCGCGACGAACCGCCGCACTCCCGCGGCGCGGGCGGCCGCGAGCAGGTTGTCGGTGCCCTCGATCCGCAGCCGATCCGTGGCGGCGAAGCTGCGTTCGAAATTGCGGGTGTCGATGTGCGCGATGGCGGTCAGCTGGTGCACGACCACCTCGGGTGCCGCCTCGCGTACCGCGGCCTCGACCTGGGCCCGGTCCAGCGCGTCCGCGACGACCGGGACCGCGCCCAGCCGGGCCACCGTGTCCCTCTTGGCTTCGCTGCGGATCATGGCGAACACCTCATGGCCCGCCTCGACCAGCCGCGGCACCAGTTCCGTGCCCAGCGCTCCGGTCGCTCCTGCTACCAGCACTCGCATTGTCGGCTCCCTTGCTCTCCGGTTTGGTGTCGCTTCCTGAACCGGATGGCCGGCCGATCCCTGACAGGGGTCGTGGGTGGGCCGCGTCACATCACGAGCAGGGGCGCTCCGTGGTCGGCACGGGCCCATTGCGCGGTCGCGCGTTCGAGCTTGTCGGGGTTCGCCTGGGTGCGGCAGGCGGTGATGCCCTCGGCGGTGACCTCCAGGCACATGACGGCGACGACGCGGCCGGCTACGACGGCCACGACGGCGGGTTCGCCGTTCGCGCTCCAGGCGTAGATCTCGGGCGGCCCGCCGACGGCGGCGCGCTTTCCCTCGGCGGGCGTGAACATGGCCGCGACGAACTTGGCGACCGCCAGGGCGCCCTCGAACGGCCTGGTGCGCGCCGGCACCTTCCCTCCGCCGTCACCGAGGGCGACGGCGTCCTTGGTGAGCAGGCGCACGAGCTCGTCGGTCTGGCCGCTGGCGGCCGCCGCGAGGAACTCCTCGACGATCCGCCGGGCGGCCGCCTGGTCGACGGCGGGACGGGCCTGCGCGTACGCGAGGTGCTTCTTGGCCCGGTGGAAGACCTGTTGGCTGGCGGCCTCGCTGATCTCGAGGATCTCGGCGATCTCCCGGTGCGGGTAGTCGAAGGCCTCCCGCAGCACGTAAACCGCCCGTTCGTCGGGCGACAGGCGCTCCATGAGCGTGAGGACGGCGTACGAGACGGCTTCACGCTGTTCGACGGTGTCGGCCGGGCCGAGCATCGGGTCGCCGCCGAGCAGCGGCTCGGGCAGCCACTGGCCCACGTAGGTCTCGCGCCGCGCCCGGGCGGAGGTCAGCTGGTTGAGGCACAGGTTGGTGAGGACCTTGGTCAGCCAGGCCTCGGGCACCTCGATGCGGTCGACGTCGGCGGCGTGCCAGCGCAGGAACGTCTCCTGCACGACGTCCTGAGCCTCGTCAACGGAGCCGAGCAGCCGGTACGCGATGGCCTGCAACCGGGGCCTGGCCAGCTCGAACCGCTCGACGTGATCCACGGACAAAGACAATCACATCGCGCGGCGCCGGGCTCCATCCGACCACGGTTCTACGGGACGCGGGACTCCCAGCGGTTCGGCCGCCGGAAGTCCCGCCGCGTGAGCGTCGATCGGTGCCGATTTACGGTTCGTGGACCTTCAGACGGCCGGCGTAGCGGGCCAGCAGCGCGTCGTTGTGCGCGTCGCCACCCTCGATGTTGGCCGACAGGTAGACCGGCGGGTCGATGCCACGCGCGATCAGCGCCTGACAGATCTCCGCGGTCAGCAGCTGCGCGACCAGCACGCTGGTCATCGTCGACGTCGGCACGATCCGCGCGCCGCCGGGCAGTTCGAGGGCGGCGTCGCCGGGTACGCCGCAGTTGTCGATCACGACGTCGGCGACCTCGAACAGGCGGGCGCCCGACGGGTGCCGGGAGGCCATCGAGGAACTGTGCGCGACGGAGGTGACCGCGACCACCGGGTTGCCGTTGGCGCGGGCGACAGTGGCCATCTCGACCACGGCGCCGTTGATGCCCGAGTTCGACGCGATGAACAGCACGTCCTGCGGGCGTACGTCGTGCAGCGCCCAGACCCGGTGCGCGAGCGCGGGATCGCGTTCGCAGTGCGGGTCTAGGATCTCGACCGGGTCCACACCGCCGTACATCACAAGGTCCTTGATGGACAGTGCGTTGGCGGCCACGAGGCCGCCGGCGCGACCGGCGACCTCCATGACGAACGAGCGTGAGTGGCCGGTGCCGAAGACCTGGACGATGCCGTCGCCGGCGAGCGCCTCGGTACACAGCAGCGCGGCCTTGCTGATCGCCGGCCCTTGGGTGGCGACCACGCGGTTCATCGCCTCCTGCAGGGCACCGAGGGCGGTTGGGTTGGTCACGGACGATCCTTCCGATTGGCCAGGGCGAGCGCTGCCGCCTGGTCGAGCACAATTTCGGCGCTGCCGGCGACGACCGGTGAGCGCAGCACCTCGTAATCCGCGCGCCGGTAGGCCGCATGGATGGGCAGGTACCCGAGGTAGCCGTTGGTGTATCCGATGAGGACGGTCGGGTGGTCGGCCGCCCGGTCGAGGCGTTCGCCGAGCGCGAGGTAGGGCTCCGCACCGAGCGCGACCAGCGAGACCGGGCCGATCCGGACCGCCGACACGACACAGGCCGGATCGACGGCAGGGGCCGGCGACTCCGCTGCCAGCCGTGCCGCCTGCAGCGCCGTCCACGCGGTGCGCCGGGCGACCGGACCGGCCGCGCGTGCGAGCCGGGACTCCAACTCGCCGATCAGCGCCGGCGACGCCGGCGGCGGCTTGGCCTCGAGCGGGACTCGCAGCCTGCGCTCGCCGATGGCGGCCTGCGCGGTCACCAGCGCCCGGGCAGGTCGCCGCAGGCCGCGGACGACGGTCTCGGCCACGATCGTGCCGAGCCGATCGCACTCCGCCGGCGTCTGCGCGAGCCGGTGCGCCCGCGTGCTGACGTCGCCGGCCGCGCCGGTGGCGACGACCACCCAGGCGCCCGGCTCGATGTCGCTCCACGCACGCCGGGTAGCGCCGGTCAGGTCGGCACTCACACACAGGTTGTCGGCGCCGAGCACGGTCGGGTGGACGGGCAGCACGACGACGGCCCCGAGCAACGCCCCCGACCGGTCGGTGAAGCTGAGCGTGTCGACGGGCACGGTGCGCCGCGGTCGGGCGCCCGACCGCTGCCCGCCGACGCCGGTCAGCCGGCACCGCCGCAGTTCCAGCAGCGCGTCACGTTCGGCCGAGACGGCGGCCGCCATCGCACGCGTGGCGGCTTCCGTGACCGCCTTGCGCCATGGCGCCGGCGTGATGGGAGCTGACGGCAGGCAACTGGTCTCGGGACCGGCGTGCGTGTGCGACGCCGACACCCAGACGACGGCATCCGGCATGGTCGCGGCGACCTCGGTCGCGAGATCCTCGTGGACGTACGGCAGGTCGGCGACGACCCAGACGAACCGGGTACCGCCGCTCTCGATCGACACCGCGGCGACCGTGAGCGCGTCGAGCGTGCCCGTCGACGGGCCGGCACGGCCCGCGTACCCGCCGAGCGGTGTGCCGACCGGGACGTCCAGCGGCACGGCCGCGTGACCAGCCTTCATGCCGCGGCCCGCCGGAAACGAGCGGTGATCGCCGACGGGTTGGTGATCGCGGTGCCCACCACCACCGCGTGCGCGCCGGCGTCGAACGCCGCGCGGGCCTCGTCCGGCGTCCAGATCCGGCCTTCGGCGACGATCGGCACGGCGATCGCGGCCGCGAGCCGGGCGACCAGCTCGAGGTCGGGGCCGTTCGGCACGGCCTGGCCCGTGTAGCCGGACAGCGTGGTCGCGACCAGGTCGGCACCCGCGTCCGCCGCGGCCAGCCCAGCCTCGTAGTCGTCCACGTCCGCCATCACCGGCACGCCGTACCGCTGGTGGATGGCGTCGATCTGCGCGGACAGCGATGTGCCGTCGGGCCGGGCCCGGCGCGTGCCGTCGATGGCGACGAGGTCGGCGCCGGCGTCGATCACCGCGCCGGCGGCGGCTGCGGAGGGCGTGATGAACACGCCGTCGCGGTCGCCGAGCTTGTTGATGCCGATGATGGGTACGTCGACGACGGCGCGGATGGCGGCGACGTCGGCGACGCCGTTGGCGCGGATGCCCTGTGCGCCGCCGCGCAGCGCCTCCCGGGCCATCCGGGCCATGGCGTCGGGGCCGTGCAGGGCGCTGTCGGGTTGTGCCTGGCAGGACACGATCAATGCGCGGGACGGGAACGGAATGTGCATCAGGATCCTCGGTAGACGTGCAGGTGGTCCTGGTACGGGCCACAGTGGTCGAGCCGTGCGAGGCGGCGCGCCCCGTCGAGGGCGCCGCCGGCCGGCGGTACGGGCAGGGCGCGCGGGCATCCGGCGGCCAGCGCCTCGTGGAACGCGTCGACGAGCGGGCCTCCGGCGGCAACCAACCGGCCGACGAGTGCCACCGGCACCCTGTTTGTCCCGGCGACGAAGGCGACGGCGCTCGCCGCGGTGTGCGCGAGCTCGCCGGCCGCCGACCGGACGATGTGGACCGATACGGGGTCGCCGGCGGCGGCGGTCGCGACCACGTCCGGCGCGAACCGGGCGATGTCGTCGACCATCCGCGGCGAGGTGTAGATCCGTTCGGTCAGCTGTCGGACGGGACCGTAGCGGGCCTGTGCGACCGCGTCGAGCGCGGTTGCCGGGCCCCGCCCGTCGTGCGCCCGCAGCACGGCCGCGACGCCGGCGCGGCCGATCGCGAACGCGCTGCCGTCGTCGCCGAGCAGGTGGCCCCAGCCGTCGAGCCGGCGGATCGTCCGGGCGGCCGGGTCGACGGCCAGGCAGCCGACGCCGGTGCCGACGGTCAGCGCGACGCCGTACGCCTCGGGCAGCGCGCCCGCGTGCGCGGTCACGTTGTCCGCGCCGAGCACGACCTCCCGCGCTCGCAGCACGCGCGCGACGCCGGCCGAGAGCGCGTCGCGCCGGTTGGCGCTGGTCGGCAGTCCGGTCAGCCCGAGCACGACCCGTTCGACGCGGCCGGCCGCGCCCGCGGACCCCCACGCCTGCTCGACCGCGTCGATGGTGGCGGTGATCGGGTCACCTGCGTGGTAGCTGAATCCGGACGCCTCGTGCACCCGGTCGTCGCCGACGATGGCGAGTCGCAGCCGCGACTGTCCACCGTCGACACCGACGCGCAGGCCGCTCATCGCAGCCCCGCGCTCATCGCCACGCCCTCGACGAACCGCTTCTGCAGGCTCAGGAACAGCGCGATCGTCGGCAGCAGCGCGAGCACCGCGGCGGCCATCATCATCGGCACGCTGCTCGCGCCGAGGTTGTTGGCCTGCATCGCGGCGAGGCCGACCGGCAGCGTCCGGTGCTCGTCGTCGGAGGCGACCAGCAGCGGCCAGAGGTGACTGTCCCAGTTCATCAGGAAGATGAACAGCGCCAGCGCCGCGATCGGACCGCGGACCAGCGGGCCGATGATGGTGACGAGAGTGCGCACGACGCCGGCGCCGTCCAGCCGCGCGGCCTCGAGCAGTTCGTCGGGGACGGAGTCGATGCTCTGGCGCATCAGGAAGATGCCGAAGGCGCTCGTGCCGGCCGGGATGATCAGGCCGGCGAAGCTGTTGACCCAGCCGAGGTCGAATACGAGCGCGTACAGCGGGACGTAGATGACCTCGAGTGGCACCATCAGCGTCGCGAGCACGATCACGAACGCGGCGTTGCGGCCGGGGTACGAGAACTTCGAGAAGCTGTACCCGGCCAGCGTGCAGGTGACGATGTTGAGCAGCGTGACCGTGACGCCGACGACCACGCTGTTGAGGTAGTAGCGGCTGAACGCGGCCTTCGTGAACGGCCGTGCGAAGTTGTGCCACTCGAAGCTGCTCGGCCACCAGTGCAGCGGCACCGCGAGCACCTCACCGCCGGGCTTGAGCGCGGAGAGGAAGGCGTACGCGAGCACCGCCGCGAACATGACGCCGCCGGCCGCGACGACCAGCTGGACGCCGACGCGGGCGGTGCGGCGCACCGGTGTGGTCTTCATGAGTCCTCCCGGCGGAACACCCGCAGCTGCACCATGGTCACGGCGATCAGCAGCGCGAACATGAGGACGGCGACCGCGCTGGCGCGGCCCATGCGGGCACTCTCGAACGCGGTCTTGTAGACGAACTGGTTGACCACCTCGGTGCCGAACGCACCGTTGGTGAGCACGACCTGCGGGCTGAACGACTGGAAGCCGCGGATGACCGCGATGATCGTGCAGATCGCGGTGATGGGCTTGAGGAGCGGGAACGTGACGCGCCAGAAGCGTTGCCAGGCGTTGGCGCCGTCGACCAGCGCGGCCTCGTGGACCTCGGCCGGCAGCCGGGCGAGCCCGGCCAGGAAGAGGATCAGGAAGAAGCCGGTCTCCTTCCAGACGCCCATGATGACCAGCGCCCACCGGGCGCTCGACGAGCTGCTCAGCCAGGTCACGTCGAGCCCGAGCGTCTGGTTGAGCAGGCCGTCGGGGTGCAGGACAAGCCGCCAGACCACGGAGATCGCCACCCAACTGGTCGCGACCGGCAGGAAGTAGAGCAACCGCACCCAACCGAGGCCGGCGGTCATGCGGCGCAGCACGATCGCGAGCAGCAGCGCTAGGACGAGCGCGGGCACGTACGTGCCGACCGTGTAGAAGATCGAGTTCAGCACCGTCTCGCGGAATCGCGGGTCGGTGGCCAGGAACCGGAAGTTGTCCAGCCCGACGAACTCCGGCGGCGAGGTGAGGCTGTAGTCGAACAGGCTCAGGTAGAACACCCGCAGCCCGGGATAGATGGCGAACAGCGCGAACAGCACCAGCGCGGGCACCGAGAGCAGCGCGCCGAGCAGGTCGCGGCCGTGGACCCTCCGGCGCCGGCGGTGGCCGGCGCCGGAGGGGCGCTCACCGGCGGGGGAACCTGTGGTCGCGGGTGGGGATGCTTGGGAGGGGGCGGTCACGGCTAACCGATGCTCCGCTGTACGGCCTCGTTCGCCTCACGCAGCGCCTCGTCGACCGGCTTGCCGTCGAAGACCGCCGCGTCGACCGCGCTGCGGATGGTGTCCTGCACCTCGGCCCAGTGCGGCCCGACCTGGTCGTACTTGCCGGTGCTGTAGGACTGCGCGATCACGTCGATGAACGGCAGGGCCTTGGCCGGCGCGCTGGTCTCCCAGCCCTTGACCGGCTGGACGAAGCTGACGTCGGTCAGCCACCGCTCCTTCTGGCTGGCGAGGTAGGAGATGAACTTCCACGCCTCGGTCTTCTGCTTGCTGGCGTTGTTGACCGCCCAGAAGTATCCGTAGACACGGTTGACCGGTGTCGAGGTCGCGGTGGGCTGGGGGAGCGGCACGACGGCCAGGTTCTTGTAGGTGTCGGGGTTCGACTCCTTGATCTGGTCCATCGACCACGGGTAGACGATCGCCATCGACTGGGTGCCGCTGGCCAGGTCCTGGTACGGCACGGTCGCGTCGCGCGAGGAGGTCTTCGGGTCGGAGATCCCCGAGGTGCGGGCCAACTCGACCCACAGGCGCAGCGCCTCCTTGGTGCCTTCGGACTCCAGCGTCGCCGTCTTGCCGTCGGCGGAGACGATCGAGCCGCCCGTCTGGTTGGTCAGCGTCTGGAACCACTGGCTGTACCAGCCGGAGTGCAGGTAGAGGAAGTTGAAGGCCTGCTTGTGACCGGCGGCGTTGAGCTTCTTGCCGTAGTCGATGACCTCCTGCCAGGTCTTCGGCGGCTTCGCCGGGTCGAGGCCGGCGTCCTTGAAGTGGGCGGTGTTGATGGCGAACGCGGTGCCGTTGAACTCGCTAGGCACGCCGTACAGCTTGCCCTCGGCGTCCTTGGCGCCGTCGAGCGTGCCCGGCACATAGTCGGCCTCGACCTCGTCGACCGACGACTTGCCGAACGCCTTCGGGTCGATCTCGGCAAGCAGCCGCTTGGGCAGGTACTCGCCGCGCAGAGCGTTGTCGTCCATGTTGATGACGTCGGGCCCGGCGCCGGTCGACAACGAGGTCAGCATCTTGGTGTTGAACTCGGTGTTGGGGATCGTCTGATACTCGATCTTGACGTTCGGGTTCTTGCTCTCGTACTCGGCGATCAGCTTCTTGTTCAGCTCGATCATCGGCGGGTGCGTGTGCGTCCAGAACGTGAGCGTCACGTTCCCGTCGCCGGCGCCGTCGTCGCCCCCGCCACAACCGACCGAGCCGGTCGCCACGACGGCGAATGCCGCCACAATCGCCATAAAACGTCTTCTATGCATGCGCGTTCTCACCGTGGTGCCTCCATGAAAGGGTGCGCTACCGCTGGGGTTCGAGAGGTCGGTTTGCTTTCGTCGGCTTCAGCTCGACGGTGATCGTGTAGTAGTCGCCGCGATAGACGGACTCGCCGCACTCGACGATCCGGCCGTGCCGGTCCCGGACCAGCGTCCGGATGCGGAAGCACGGCTGCGTGTCGGAGATGCAGAGCAGTTCGGCGGTACGGGCGTCCGGCAGCGCCGGCTCCACCTGCGCGGTGCCGGAGATGATGTCGATGCCGTAGCGCTCTTCCATCAGCGCGTACCAGGAGCCGTCGAGGTCTTCGGCGCCCAGGTCCGGGAACAACCGGGCCGGGACGATGTTGGTCTCGACGGCTATCGGTTCATCGTCGCCGAACCGTAGCCGGATGAACCGGATCACCGGGTCGCCCTCGGGTATCCGCAACTGGCGTGCGACCTGGGTGGTCGCCCGCATCCGGCGGATGTCCAGCGTCCGGCTGCTGGCCTTGACGCCGCGGCGGGTCATCTCCTCGGTGAACGACGCGATCGTCAGGTGCCGTGGCACCCGCGGCCGGCTCGTGTAGGTGCCCTGGCGTTCATGACGCTCCAGCAGACCGTCGAGCACCAGCCCGTCGATCGCCTTGCGGAGGGTCATCCGCGCCACCGACCAGCGCTGCGCGAGCTCGCGCTCGGCGGGTATCCGCGCCCCGACCGAAAGCGAGTCGATCAGGTGCAGCAGGCGGGCCCGGGCTTCGGACGCACGGTCGGAGCCGTCCAGCACCATCGCGCTCACCTCCCACACCGACGCCGGTCGCATTTTCGCGAGCCGATCTCTGTTCGCGTGGGTGGGACGCTAGTGCCGCCGGACGCCGCTGGGCTAGACCATGAACGGAATTCGACTAGACCAGGCGATGATCTAGCCGGACAAAAGCGCAGGTGAGATGCCGTTCCACCCGCACCGCACGGCCCCCGTGGTCCACCAGCGGCCGCGAGGCTCTCGCGTAGCTGGATGGTGACGTCGAGGGCCGTGGTGGGACCGTGGTCCTGCTGGTGCCACGGCTGGGGCTTCGTCGAGACACCGCCTGAGCTCGCTCGACAGCCGTACGCGGTGACCACGTTGGCGTTGCTCGGCGCCGAGCGGTTGCCGGCGGTGTCCACGGCCCGCGCCGTGACCGTCTGCTCTCCAGGCCGGGTTCTGATGTGCGGGCCTCAAGTCACGCGCGTCCCTTCCTTCTGAGAACTGAGCATTCGATCTTGGCGCGCCGCCGTGTCCGGGCGTGAGGGCGATTCGTGGCTGCCGTGTACCTTCTGCTCGTGAGCGCCCTTCAGGAGACGCAGCCGCCGCTGACTCATCCTGTGTCGCGCCGGCATCCGATCGACCTCCTCGGCCGCGCTCTGATGCGTGTCTCCAGCCGGCGCTTCCCGCGAGACTCGGTCAGCTGGCTGATCGGCCCGAGCGCCGGGCGCGACATCGTCGGGCACGAGTGGGTGGAACGAACGGCCACCGATCTCGGCGGCTCGCTGAGCACGGGTCCCGATCACGGACTGCTGACCTCATTCGCCGCGCTCGCCGGCGAGGGTTTCGATCCCGCCGACGTAGACCCGCGGATCGCGGACTTCTACGAGCGCGCCTCCCGGTGGCACCTGGATCTATGGTCGGAGTGGTCCACCGCTGCTTGGCCATTCGGCCGGATTGTCACGGCCCTGCTCAGCGAACGGCTGCAGCAGGCCTGTTTGCCGATGCGGCCGCTCGATGCGTCGTTTGGGATGACCAGCAAGGTGGTTCACGTCCATGACGCGCACGGCGAGGTCGTCGGCGCGGCTTGGCTTCGCAACATGCGCAAGACCGGCCACGTGACCTACAGCGGGCTTTATGGCGTCAGGACCCTTCCCGGTCGCAGGCAGCCCAGCGTCCGCGTCGTGTTTCCCCTCCCGCTGGGCTCGTTGCAGGTCTTCCTCGAACCCTCCGCGGGCCCGGACGGCAGTTTCCATCTACACTCCCCGATCGAAGAGTTCGGCGGCAACGGCGCATATCTCGTGCTGGAGCGGTATGACGACACGCTCAGCGCACGACATCTCCCGCTGAACGAACACTTCCATCTGTACGTCGACGAGGACGGTGACGTGCGGGCCGACCACAGCCTCAAGTTCTGGAACATCCCCGCGGTTCGGCTGCACTATCGGATGCGGCGTCAGGCCTGAAATAGTCGCAGCCGGCACCCGAGCCGCAGGCTGTCCGCTAGGCCGCCCCACGCGTACGCGTTGCCATTCGAAGCCTCGAACTTTTGCGTTGGAGAGTGAGGGCCTGAACCAGGGCACGTCGGCCAATACCGTGATCCTCGACCTGCCGACCGCCAGTTGCCTGATGGGCGGAGCGGCGTACGACGTCGCGGTCGGTCTGCTGGGTTCAGGGTTGCTTGACCAGAACGGCGCGGGTGTACAGCAGGTCGAAGCCGCGGCGCTGCACGTTGTGCTGAGAGGTGGAGCCGGGCTGGGTGGTGACCACGGCGATGTCGCAGCCGGCTGCCGCTGCGTCGGCGACCCGCGCCGACAGCAGCGCGGTTTGGATTCCCCGGCGGCGGTATGCGGGTAGGGTCGCCGCACCGAACTGTGCGACACCCTCGGCCATGCGCATGCTGGCGGCCCCGGCGACGGCACCGTCGAGCAGTGCGAGATAGCAGATGGCGCCAGGCACGGACACAAGATCACGTTCGGCCTGCTCGAGAGCCCCGCGCGGGAACTGTTCATGTTGGGGCAGTCCCTCGGCATCCGGGTGCATGACGGCTTCCACCACGACGGCAAGCCAGGTGTCGAGCTCGTCGTCGCCGATATGTCGTACCTGCACCCCGGGTGGCATGTCCCGCTCGGGTTCACCGGTCAGGGTGCGGCCGAGCACGTTCTCGAACGAGACGAGCCGGTAGTCCCGTTCGGTCAGCAGGACACCGATCGCGGGATCGGCGAGGTTGGCCAGCTCGACTTGTACCGGGGCGTTGTGGGCGGCGAACGCGCGTTCCACCTCGTCGAGGGCGTCCGCACTCGGCACGCCGGTGAAGCCCAGCCCGGCGACCTTGTTGAACGGCGAGTCCTGTTCGGCATAGCTGGCCACTCCGCCGGCGAAAGGGATCACGAAGCCCCGACCCGCCTCGCGAGTCCCGGCGGCTTGGCTGGCCCCGGCGATCAGTTGCGCCTCGGCCCGTTCGATGCGCTCGGCCAGCGCGATATCGCAGAACAGCGGGAGCCGATCGTTCTTCATCGGCCAGGCCGCTGCGATGTGTCGACCTGATAGTCCAACCAGACCCGGTCACGCAGCGCGATGCCGTCGATGGTCAGTCCCGCTGGATAGCCAGTCGCTGCGGTGAAGGCGTGCCGTTCGACCGAGCGCATCCGAAAGCCCTGCCTCTGATAGAAACGAAGATTCCCGATATCGGCGCTGGCGGTAGCGACCTCTAGCGTCGAGCCCCCGTCGTCGCTGAGCAGATCGATGGCCGCCCGCACCAACCGCGCGCCGACGCGGCGGCCTTGCCAACTTTCCCGCACCGCCATGTTCTTGATCTCCACCACCCCAGGGCGGTCGCCGTCGACCATCTGGAGATGACCGATCACCTCGTCGCCCAGCACGGCGACCAGGACGCAACCGGCGTCCAGGTACGAGCCGAGCTGGGCAGGCGAATCCTCGGCCAGCTCGAACAATGGCCGCAGGTTCTCCCGGGAACCGTTGTACGGCTCGATCCGCACACCGTCAGCGGGCATTTCGATGGAGGGGTCGGGCCGACCCGAGAGGACGCCGTCCATACCGCAACGGTACGCAGGGCGTCCGGCTAAGACGAACGGTCGGCCGCGGACGTAGCAGCTTCGTAAGGATGCCGGCCCGGTCGGCTCTGTTCCTCAACGGCCCTCAGGAAAGGTGCGCTCGTCGCGCAACCTGTACCTAACGAACGATCTCGGGGGGATCCATTTCGAACTGCTCACCGTGGCTGCGGTTGTCGGTAGAGCGGACGAGTTGGATCCAGCCCATCCTGAGGTACCGCCGACATCCTCAACGCTGCCAGACGTTCTGTTTCGCTGCCGTGTCATGCCGCCGCGGGCTTGAGCTGGGCTGTGTGCCGTTGGCGCGCGGCTTTCAACGCCTCAGCGGCGTCTTCGTAAATGTGACCGGCGAGTTGGTCGAGGACGCCAAGAGCATCGAGGGGCCGGTGGTGGGTCACGTCCAGACCGGATAGGTACACCGTGATGCCGCGGCGATGGAGCCCTGCAATCGCCTCGCGCAGGATCTGCGCCCCGGAGGCGTCGATCGCGCTGACACGTGACATGCGGATCAGGACACTGCCCGCTTCGTCCACGGCGCTTAGCTGCTTCTCCAGGCTGTGTGCGCCCGCCCAGAAGAGCGGCCCGACCGGTCGCAACACCACGAGCCCCTCTGGTCCGGCCTCGGCCATCCTTTCAACGTGCACTGCCTTGATGACCTTTCTCAGTGTCAAGATCACCGCCACACCGAGACCGGCGAGTACGGCGGTGACCAAGTCGAACGCGAGAGTCGCCGAGGCCGTCAACACGAGCACCGCAGCATCGGACCGGCTGGCTCGGAACAACCGGGACAGCACGGCCAGGTGAACCATGCGGACCGCAGTGGCGAACAGGACACCGGCGAGTGCGGCGATCGGGATGAGCGATACGAGCGGCGCGATCGCGAGGACGATGGCCGCCAGGATGACCGCGTGGCTGAGCGCGGCCAGTCGGGTGGTTGCCCCCGCCTTGACAGAGACAGCGGTACGGGCGATCGCCGCCGTTGCTGGCAGCCCGCCGAACAACGGTGCCACCAGGTTCGCGATGCCCTGGCCGAACAGCTCTTTGTCCGGGTCGTGTCGCTCGACGGCGGCAGGATGTGCAGCGGCGCGCATCGAGTCCGCGATGCTGGCACACAACAACGACTCCAACGCCGCTAACGCGGCCACGGCGATGGCCGCCGTCGCCAGATGGCGTATCGCGCCGACATCGAGGAATGCCAACGTGGGCGCGGGCAACCCCGCCGGGAGCGCACCGATCCGATCGATGGGCAGGTGCAGCAGCGACGCGAACAGCGTCGTGACGGCTACGGCGACAAGCGAGAACGGGACCCTAGGGCGCCAAGCCAACCCGACCAGGACCATTACCGCGACCCCGCCGGCTACTAGCATTTCGGTCCAATGTGGAGTTGACGCGAACTGTCGCACCGCGCTCATCGCGGTCGGCACAACTCCGTCCCCATGAGCGGTGATTCCGAGCGCGCCAGGAACCTGCTGGATGAAGATCACCGCTGCGATGCCGACGGTGAACCCCTCGACGACCGGCACCGGCACCAACCGCGCGTACTGTCCGGCGCGGGCGAGGGCCAGGACAATGAGCAAGACTCCGGCCAGCAGCCCGACGGTCAGGACGCCAGAAGTCCCGTACTGGGCAACAATCGGCACCAGCACGACAGTCATCGCCCCAGTCGGTCCGCTGACCTGCAGGTTCGACCCGCCGAACACGGCCGCCAAGGCGCCGGCGACGACCGCGGTCACAAGCCCGGCCGACGCGCCAAGCCCCGACGCCACCCCGAACCCGAGAGCCAGCGGCAATGCGACGACCGCGACGGTAAGACCGGCGGTCAGGTTGGCTCCCTTGTCGCGTCCCATCGCCGTCAAGTCCGTCCAACGTGGATGGACGCCGCGAACGGCGGCTCGCGTACGGCGGAGCAAGGCCAATGCTGACGTCATACGGCGACGGGCTCGTCACCGGTCGGCTGGCGCAACGCGTCGAGCAGCGAAGACTGTCCCTTGATCATCTCAGTCAGAATTCGGCGGGCCGCTCGCATCAAATCAGCCACGTCGGGTCCTGCGAGGGCGTACACGACAGCCGTTCCGTCCCGGGTCGATACGACGATGCCCGCCCGACGGAGTACACCGAGCTGATGGGACAGGTTCGACGGCTCAACAGCGATCTCATCGAGCAGCTCCCGCACCTGGCGCGGTCCATCGCCGAGAAGCTCGAGAACGCGGATGCGGACCGGATGCCCGAGAATCCTGAAGAACTCGGCCTTCCGTTCGTAAAGAGGCGGCTGCATATTCGCAATTGAAGAAGTCGACAACTCTGCAACCAACAGCGGGGGTCAGGAATATGTCCCAGGTCACAGCACCATCCCGCGAGTAGCCAACAAGGGGCCCTCGGACCTACCACGGCCCGAGGGGTGTGAGCTGGCGCGGCTCGCTGGGCAAGCGCCATGACGCGGTCACGATCACCAGGTCCGCGGTGATCGAATCCCGTTCCCATGCTTGGCGCGACCCACCGTCGCTCTCCACCCGCCGGCAATGACCGAATTCTTCTCCCGCACAGGTTGCCGGCGCGAGCTACCCGGACGAGTGAACGCAGCCTCGGGTAACCGCTGGCTAGTCCGCCGTCCGGGGACAACCCGATTGCAACTCCCGGGCGGACAAGGCTGGTTCCTTGAGGGCTACGCGCAAGGCGGTGGGGGTGTGGCCGAGGTGGGCGTGGACGGTTCGGGTGAGGTGAGCCTGGTCGGCGAAGCCCAGGTCGGCGGCCAGACGGCCCAGGTGGGGATCGCCCGCTTCGATGCGTTGCATCGCGTGTCCTACTCTGACTCGGTTGCGAAACCGGGTCAGCGATACGCCCAGCTCCCGCGGGAAGGCCCGGCTGAGCCGGTACGGAGACACGCCCAGGTGGTGGGCCAGCGGTACCAGTCCGGTGGCGGCGGGGTGGCCGGCTGTGATCGCCTCCCGAGCCGCCGCCACGTACTCCCGATCGACCGTCGCTGTCCCGACGGGCGGTCCGAACGCGTTGGCCAGCAGGACGAGCAGTCGCTCGACCAGGGCGTAGTCCATGTCGGCGGCACGGGTCGCGGTGAGCACCTGGCGGTGCGCCAGATCCAGCCGCGCATCGACATAGAAGGTCGACGTGGTGATACCGCTCCACAGTTGTGGGGTCAGGGTCAGCCAGGTGCTTTCGTCGCCGCCGCACGGATGGGCGAACTGCTCCTCCGCGCCGGGTGTGGTGGTGTACCCCACGGTGGGGTCAATCTCGGTGACCGCTCCGCGGGTGAGTCGACGAAACCGGCCGCTGCGGACGAGAACGACTCCGTGCCGGTCACGTAGTTCGGCCTTGGACCAGCCGGTGTGGTCGTCGTGGCAGGTTACCGCCGAGATCGCGAACGCCGGCTGGCGGACGAGGCTGACTGCGGTGAGCATGCTGCGGACGTTACCCCGAGGGGTTCGATCGGATCCGCAAGGATCTTCAAGACGTTGTGTCGGGCGCCTGCCAGGCTGGGTGGATGGCATCCGTACGTAGAGAGATCCTGATCGAGGCCAGGCCTGAGGACGTCTGGGCGGCCGTCGCCGACTTCGGCGCCCCGCACCGGCGACTGGTCCCCGGGTTCGTGGTCGAGTGCCGCCTCGACGGCGACGATCGTATCGTCACGTTCTTCAACGGTGCGGTGGCGCGGGAGGCGTTCGTCGACCATGACGAACAGCAGCGCCGGTTGGTCTGGTCGGTTACCGAAAGCGCACTCGGGCTCACCCATCACAACGCCTCTGCGCAGGTGTTCACCGAAGCAGGCGGCGCCACGCGGTTCGTTTGGATCGCCGACGTATTGCCGCACGAGGCGGCCACACCGGTTGGCCAGATGATGGACCGGGGGATCGAGGTCCTGAAGGACACACTGGAGCATCGTGCGCGTTAGGCGCGGCCCCCCGCGATCGCACAACTGCGCCAGACTTGAGGGATGGTTGTCCAGCTGAATCACACCATCGTGCGGGTCCGCGACAAGCGGCAGTCGGCGACGTTCGTCGCCGAGATCCTGGGGCTGGCTGAGCCCAAGCCGTTCGGCCCGTTCCTGGTCGTACAGGTCGCCAACGAGGTTTCACTCGACTTCGCCGACGACCACGGGCCGGTCCACCCGCAGCA
>NZ_JBFAPI010000033.1:0-44401 GCF_040676615.1 Asanoa sp. NPDC049573 | reverse complement strand
AACGCCCGGTAACATTCCGAACCCGGAAGCTAAGCCCTCCAGCGCCGATGGTACTGCACCCGGGAGGGTGTGGGAGAGTAGGACACCGCCGGACAATCATTCCAGTCGAGGGCCGACCCATAGGGGCGGCCCTCGACTGCGTGTGCCGGCAATTCCGGCATGAGGAAGGATGTACCCCGTGAGTGCAGACCAGGGCGGCAACGCCCCTCGCGATCGCCGCGACGATGACCGCGGCGGCGAGGGCCGTTCGCGCGACCAAGGCGACCGGGGTAACCGCGACGACCGCGGGTACCGCCCGCGTCGCGACAGCGGTGACCGTCCCCAGGGCGACCGAGGCGGGTTCCGCTCCGGCGGCGACCGCGGCCGCGACGACCGCGCCGGCGGGCGCCCCTACGGCGACCGCGGATCGAGTTCCGGTGGTCGCGGCGGCTACGGCGGCGGTGACCGGGGAGGCTTTCGCCCCGGCGCGCGTGACGACCGGCCCAACCGCGACCGGCCCAGCTACGGCGACCGCCCGAGTGGCGACCGCCAGGGTTACGGCGGCGACCGGCGTGGTTCCGGCGACCGCCCCTACCGCGACGACCGCGGTGGAGACCGGGGCGGCTACCGCTCGGGTCCGCCCCGCGATGACCGCGGCGGTTACCGCTCGGGTCCGCGCGACGACCGCGGTGCTGACCGTGGCGGCTTCCGGTCGGGTCCGCCGCGCGACGATCGTGGTGGTGACCGGGGTGGGTTCCGCTCGGGTCCGCGTGACGACCGCGGTGGTGACCGTGGTGGGTTCCGCTCGGGTCCGCCGCGTGACGACCGCGCTGGTGACCGGGGCGGCTACCGCTCGGGTCCGCCGCGTGACGACCGCGGTGGTGACCGCGGTGGGTTCCGCTCGGGTCCGCCGCGTGACGACCGTGGTGGCGACCGCGGTGGCTTCCGGTCCGGGCCGCGTGACGATCGTGGCGGCTTCCGCTCGGGTCCGCGCGACGACCGGGGCGGTTATCGCTCCGGGCCCCGTGACGGTGGCGGCGACCGTGGTGGTTTCCGGTCCGGGCCGCGTGACGACCGCGGTGGCGACCGTCCCTATCGAGACAGTGGCGACCGTGGCGGTTACCGCGGTGGCGACCAGCGTGGTGGCGATCGTCCCTACCGCGACAGTGGCGATCGCGGCGGCTACCGCGGTGGCGACCGTCCCAACCGGGACAGCGGCGACCGGGGTGGGTTCCGCTCGGGTCCGCCGCGCGACGACCGTGGTGGTTACCGCTCCGGGCCGCGCGACGACCGCGGCGGCGACCGGGGTGGATTCCGGTCCGGCCCGCGTGACGACCGCGGTGGCGATCGGGGCGGCTACCGGTCCGGTCCCCGGGACGGTGGCGGTGAACGAGGCGGTTTCCGGTCCGGCCCCGGCGAGTCCGGCGGCGACCGGGGTGGTTTCCGCTCCGGGCCCCGGGACGGCGGCGGCGACCGGGGTGGATTCCGCTCCGGGCCACGTGAGTCCGGTGGCGGCGACCGGGCTGGCCGTACCTACGGCGACCGCGACAACCGTGGCTTCCGGTCCGGGCCGCGCGACGACCGGGGTGGTTTCCGCTCGGGTCCGCGCGACGACCGGGGTGGTTTCCGCCCGGGCCAGCGTGACGGTGGCGACCGTCCCTACCGCGACCGGGACGACCGTGGCGGTGACCGGACCCACCGGCCGGCGCAGCGTGACGGTGGCTTCCGCGACGACCGCGGGCCGCGCGAGGGTTTCGAGGAGCGGCCGGCGACGCCGACCGGTCCGCAGATCCCCGAGGGCATCACGGCCGCCGACCTCGACAAGGAGGTCCGTGCCGAGTTGCTCGGGCTGAACAAGCCCGTCGCCGAGATCGTGGCGCGGCACCTGGTCGCGACCGGGCAACTGATCGACGACGACCCCGACGAGGCGCTGGCGCACGCGCTGGCCGCCCGCCGGCTCGCGTCGCGGATCGCGGCGGTGCGGGAAGCGGTCGGGCTGGCTGCTTACCACGCCGGTGAGTGGCAGGTCGCGATCGGCGAACTGCGCACCTACCACCGGATGACCGGGCGGCAGGACCACCTGGCCGTCCTCGCCGACTGCGAGCGCGCGCTGGGCCGGCCGGAGCGGGCGATCGACCTCTACCGGGGTGCCGACCGGGCCGCGCTCGGCTCGGCCGACGCCGTCGAGTTGCTCATCGTCGCCGCCGGCGCGCGGGGTGACCTCGGGCAGAAGGACGCGGCCGTGGCGATGCTCCAGGTCCGCGAGCTGACCAGCGGCAACGAGGAGCCGTGGGCGGGGCGGCTGCGCTACGCCTACGCCGACGCCCTGCTGGCCGCCGACCGGCGCGACGAGGCACGCGAGTGGTTCGCCCGCGCCGCCGAGGCCGACGAAGACGGCGAGACCGACGCGGCCGAGCGGCTGCTCGAACTCGACGGCGTGCTCATCGAGGGCGACGAGGACGACGAAGACGAGAACGAGGCCGTCGAAGCCGAGCTCGACAAGGACGAGGACGAGGACGACGACGAGGACGCCGAGGAGAACGAGGCCGCTCTCGAAGCCGAGCTCGACAAGGACGAGGACGAGGACGACGACGAGGACGCCGAGGAGAACGAGGCCGCTCTCGAAGCCGAGCTCGACGAGGACGAGGACGAGGACGACGACGAGGACGCCGAGGGCAACGGCGCCGCCGTCGAAGCCGAGCTCGACGAGGACGCCCAGGAGAACGAGGCCGCCCTCGAAGCCGAGCTGGACGAGTCCGAAGAGGACGACGAAGACGAGGACGACGCCGAGCTCGACGCCGAGGGTCAGGCCGACGACGACGCGGCCGTCGACGCCGAGATCGACGAGGACCTGGCCAACGACGTCGACGAGAACGAGGGCGACGGGACCGACGACGACCAGCCGGTCGAGGTCGTGACCGCCGCGCTGCCGTCCGAGGTCGCCCCCGACGACGTGCCGGTCGAGACCGTCGACGACGAGGCCGACGACGAGCCGGTCGAGCTCGACGCCGAAGGCCACGAGGACGAAGAGGTCCCGGTCGACGCCGAGATCGACTCCGAACCGGGCGACGACGGGCTCGACGACGACCGCAAGGTCCTGCCCGAGGTCGACGACGACAAGCCATGAGCACACCGCCGCGGGGTCGGCTCGCCGACGCGTACGACCTGGTGATCTTCGATTTGGACGGGGTCATCTACCTGTCCGACAAGGCGGTCGCGGGCGCCGTGGAGGCGGTCAAGCGGCTGCACGACGCGGGCCGGTCGATCGCCTACGCGACCAACAACGCCAGCCGGCGCGCGTCGGAGGTGGCCGACCTGCTCACCGGGCTCGGTGTGCCGGCCGCCGCCGACGAGGTGCTGACCTCGGCGGCGGCCGCGGCCCGGCGGCTCGGTGACCGCCTCGAACCCGGGGCCCGGGTGCTGGTGGTCGGCGCCGAGGCGCTGCGCCAGGAGGTCGTCGAGGCCGGGCTGACCCCGGTCGGCAGCGCCGACGACCAGCCGGTCGCGGTGGTGCAGGGCTACGGGCGCGAGGTCGGCTGGGTCATCCTGGCCGAGGCCGCGCTCGCGGTGCGGGCCGGCGCGCTCTGGATCGCCACCAACACCGACCGCACCCTGCCCAGCCCGCGCGGTCCGCTGCCGGGCAACGGCTCGCTGGTCGCCGTGCTGCGCACGGCCCTCGACCGGGAGCCCGACGAGGTGATCGGCAAGCCGCAGCCGGTGCTCTTCGAAGAAGCGGTCAAGCGCGACGCCGCCGACCGGCCGATCGTCGTCGGCGACCGGCTCGACACCGACATCGAGGGCGCGGTCGGCGCCGGGCTCGACAGCCTGCTCGTGCTGACCGGCGTGAGCCAGCCCCGCGACCTGATCGCGGCGCCACCGCACCAGCGGCCGACCTACGTCGCGCCGGACCTGGCGGGGCTGTTCGAGGATGTCGAGACGCTGGCGATCGCGGAAGGCGGCAGCTGGCAGGTCGCCGACGGCAAGCTGCACGGCCACGGCGACCCGATCGCCGCCCTGCGCACCATCGCCGCAGCCGCGTGGAACGGCACCGACGTCAGCACGCTTCGCGGGGCGGACGACCAGGCCACGAGCGCATTGCGGGCGCTGGGACTCTAGAGCAGCTTGCGCAGCTTGAGCAGGTCGAACGGGTTGGCCTTGATGCGCATCTGACCGCTGGCCAGCGCGCGGGTGAGGTCGAGCTTGCCGCGGACCAGGGCGAGGAAATCGTCGCTCTTGAGGGTCAGCGCGATCTTCGCCTTGGGGTCGTCGCCGTCGGTGATGTCGACCAGTTGCCCGTTGTGCAACCGGCCGTGGAAAGCGGTGCCGAGGTCGGTCAGCCGGCAGGCCACGGAGCGTTCGAGGTCGAGCCGGCTCTGCGCCTCGGCGTTGCCGGCCAGCCTCGCCGCCAGCTCGTGCATCGCGTCCCGGCACTCGTCGACGGTGGCCAAACTGCCGCTCCTCTCCGCGCCACGTGATCTCCCGGCACGGTACCGCACAAGACCCCGATGGGCGCCCGGTAGCGTGGAGCCCGAGCCGGCGGATTTCCGGCGGATCCATCGTGAGTGGCCCTTACTCCGTGGGAGAGGATCGAACGATGCAGGACGCGTGGCGGGCATACCTGGAGCTGGCCCTGGGCGCGACGGAGACGTCGCGCAAGAAGGCCGAGAAGGTCGCCCGCAAGCTCGTCGGCAAGAGCGGCGCGACGGCGGCACAGCTCACGGCGATGGCCGAGGAGATGGTCACCACCAGCGCGGCCAACCGTGCGGCGCTGACCAAGCTGGTCCGGTTCGAGGTCGACAAGGCACTCGGGCGGGTCGGTCTGGCCACCGCCGACGAGGTGGCCGAGCTCAACACCCGACTCCGTGACCTCGAGGTCGAACTGCGGGCCGAGCGGGCCCGCGCCGACGCGGCCGAGAAGGCCACCGCGGCCGAGAAGGCCACCGCGGCCGGGACCGCCGCGACGACCGAGCCGGTAGCGGCCAAGGCCGCACCGGCCAAGACGGCACCGGCCAGGAAGACCGCACCGGCCAGCGCGGCGTCCGGGCCGGCGAAGAAGACCGCACCCGCGAGCGCCGCGTCCGGGCCGGCGAAGAAGGCGGCACCGGCTAAGAAGGCCGTCGCCAAGAAGACCGCGGTGAAGAAGACGACGCCGCCGTCCGCGGCCGCTATCGCCGACGACCTGGGCTCCGCCGAGCCGATCGCCACCCCGGCGAAAAAGCCGGCCACCGCGCCCCGCAAGGTCGCGAAGAAGGCACCGGCGAAGAAGGCGGGCGGAGCGGCATGACGTTTTCCGGCGGCGCCGCGAACCCGCCCGGTTCCGGCGCACCGAGCCCGGCGATATTCGCCCGGCCGGCCCCGGTCGAGCCGCAGCCGGCCGGCGACGGGCTGTCCGGGCACCCGGCGGTCGACGCGGCGATCCGCTCGATGACCAACGCGGCGGACCTGTCGCCGGCCGATCAGATCGCCGAGTACGAGGCGGCCTACCGCACCCTGCGGGAGACCCTCGCGACCATCGACCAGGCCTGAGCCGCACTGGCCATGGCTCGTCGAAACCGTCTCGACACCGAGTTGGTCCGCCGCGGGCTGGCCCGGTCGCGCGAGCAGGCCGGCGAACTCGTCGACGCCGGCCGGGTCAAGGTGCACGGCGTGGTGGCCCGCAAGGCCGCCGCGATGGTGGACCCGGCCGACCCGGTGCTGGTCACCGGCGACGACCCGACCTACGTCTCGCGCGGCGCACACAAGCTGCTCGGCGCGCTGGCCGGTTTCGGCCCGCGCGGGCTGACCGTCGGTGGCCGCCGTTGCCTCGACGCGGGCGCCTCCACCGGCGGTTTCACCGAGGTGCTGCTCGGTGCGGGGGCGGCGGAGGTGGTCGCGGTCGACGTCGGCTACGGGCAGCTCGCGTGGTCACTGCGGACCGATCCGCGGGTACGCGTCTTCGAGCGCACCAATGTCCGTACCCTCGAACCGGGTCTGATCGGTGGTCCCGTCTCGTTGACCGTCGCGGACCTCTCGTTCATCTCGCTGCGGCTGGTGTTGCCGGCGCTGGCCGGCTGCACCGAACAGGACGGCGACCTGGCCCTGATGGTCAAGCCGCAGTTCGAGGTTGGCAAGGAACGGGTCGGCGCCGGCGGCGTCGTCCGCGAGCCGGAGTTGCGGGCCGAAGCGGTGCTCGACGTCGCCGCCGCCGGCGCCGATCTGGGGCTGGGCGTGGCCGGCGTGGTCGCCAGCCCGTTGCCCGGCCCGAGCGGCAACGTCGAGTTCTTCATCTGGTTCCGGCGTGACGCGCCACCGGTCGACCCCGACGAGGTGCGCGCCGTCGTCGCCGCCGGCCCCACGGCGGTCCCCGAGGAGGCGGCATGAGCGAGCGCAGCGAGCGAATCAGCCAGCTCAGTCGGTCGGGCTCATGCCCCGCGCCGCGAAGCGAGGCACGCGCATGAGCCGCATAGCTTTGTTGGTCACCCATACGGGGCGGCGGCGGAGCACCGAGCACGCGCGTACGGTGGCCGCCGATCTGATCCGGGCCGGTTTCGAGGTGCGGGTGGTGGCCGACGAGGCCGACGACCTCGAGGTGCCCGGCGTCGTGCCGCGCAGCGACCAGGACGCCGCCGACGGCGCCGAGATCGTGTTCGCGCTCGGCGGTGACGGCACGTTCCTGCGCGCCGCCGAACTGGCCCGCCCGGCCAAGGCGCCGCTGCTCGGGATAAACCTCGGCAAGGTCGGCTTCCTGGCCGAAGCGGAGATCGACGACCTCGACCAGGCCGTCCGCGACGTGGTCAACCGCGACTACACGGTGGACGAGCGGCTCACCCTCGACGTGCGGGCCGAGTTGACCCCCGGCGGCCAGGTGGTCGAGTCGTGGGCGCTCAACGAGGTCAGCGTCGAAAAAGGACAGCGGGCCCAGATGCTCGAGTTGCTGGTCGACGTCGACGGCCGGCCGCTGTCCCGCTACGGCTGCGACGGCGTGGTCTGCGCGACGCCAACGGGCTCCACGGCCTACGCGTTCTCGGCCGGCGGCCCGGTGGTCTGGCCCGAGGTCGAGGCGCTGCTGCTGGTGCCGATCAGCGCCCACGCGCTGTTCAGCCGGCCGCTGGTGACGGCGCCGACCTCGACGTTCTCGATCACCGTCGACCCGTTCACCACGCTGGCGGTGCTCTGCTGCGACGGCCGGCGGGTCTACGACCTGCCGCCCGGCGCGCGGGTCACGGTCAACCGCGGCACGCTTCCCGTGCGGATCGTCCGGCTGCGCCCGCGCCCGTTCACCGATCGCCTGGTGGCCAAGTTCGGCCTGCCGGTCGGCGGCTGGCGCGGCGGCCGCGTCTAGGCCAGCGCGTCGGGCGGGATCGAGGGCCAGGTGGCCGAGGCGTTCTGGAGGAAATAGTCCACGCCCGGGTCCCAGGTGTGACCGGTGGCGCGGCGGTGGTAGACGTACCCGAGGGGATGGGTTCGGTAGATCGTGCCGCCCGCGCGCACCAGCCGCTGGATGAGACCAAGGTCGACCGAGCGGGGCACCGGGCGCCAGCCGCCGACCGCCGTGACGTCGGCCTTCGCGAGCAGCATGGTGCCGCCGGAGACCATCTCGCCGAACGCTTCGGGGACGCCCGAGCGGCGGCGCAGGACGGTGCCGCGGCTTTCCAGGAAGACCAGTTCGCTGCCCTTGCCGACCAGCGTCGCGCCGGAATAGTGGCGGGCCAGCACCAGGTCCCAGAGGTGCTCCGGCCCGTAGGTGTCGTCGTCGTCGACCTTGGTGACCAGCGTGCCGCCGGCGCGCGCGGTGGCCAGGCCGAGGGCGGTGCCGAAGCTGGCCTCCGCCGGCACCTCCACGATCTGGTGCGGGCGCCCACCCAGCGCGGCGGCCAGGCCCGGCGGCGCGGCGACGCCGTGCAGGCAGAGCACGATCTCCAGACGGGGGTACGTCTGCCCGGCCAGCATCGCCAGCGCCGGCCCGAGCAGTTCGGGGCGGCGGGTGGCCAGGATCGCGCTGACCGGCGGCGGTTCGGTGGCCGCCAGCCCGGCCGCGTGGTGGCGCAGCGCGGCCCGGCGCTGCCGCACGCTGCGCGCCTCGATCGCGAGGGGGTCGCCGGCGGGCGCCGGGGCGTCGAGCAGGGTCAGCAGGTCGGGGTGCAGTGCGGCGCGGGTGCTTGGCGGCACGGCCGCGGCGTCGACCAGCACGCCGGTCGCGCAGAGGGCGGCCAGGGCGGCCGGACCGGTGCCGGCGCCGACGGTGACGGTCCTCGTGTCGCGTAGCCGGGCCAGGGTCGTGGCGTCGAAGCCGGGGGAGTCCAGCACGAGCCGTGGCGCGTCGGGCCGGTAGGCGGCCGGGCGGCGGCCGCGGGGGTTGATCCGGGTGGCGTCGAAGCTGGTGCGATGGGTCCGCACCGGCACCCGCGGGTGGGTGGGCGCCAGGGCGGTCAGCGCGCTGCGGACGGCGTCGCCGAGGGGCACCGGACGCGCGTAGCGCAGTGTGACGACGGCCGTGCCGCGGCGCAGGTGAGGCCGGGCGACCCGGTGCCGGACCAGGTGGGGTGCCGGTGCGACCGGTGCCGACCAGGGCGTGTGCCGCCAGTAGGCGACCACGATGCGGACCCGGCGGGTCGGCTCGGCGGCGAACGGGCCGGCCGCGACGTCGCGCAGGTGGTCGGTTGAGCCGGCGACGACCAGCGCGCTGTCGCCGAGCCGGACCACCCGGGTGCCGACCGCGCCGGCCAGTCGTTCGGGCGCGGCGGCCTTGAACTCCGCGGAGATCAACCGAAGGCCCGGCGCTGCTCGTTCACCCGCAAAAAGTACGCCAGCGGGTCGCGGCCCGCGATGCGAGCCCCGTTTCCTGGAAATGGCGGTTGAGCGGCCGGCGGGCGAACAGGTTTTCCGGGAAAGGGGGTGGTCAGTTTGGGCTGGCGGCGGGCACGGCTGGTCAACTGTCGGACCCCGCCACTACTGTCGTGTCCTGTGCTGGAAGAGTTGCGGATAACCGGTCTCGGGGTCATCGACGACTCGACGCTGCCGCTCGCGGGTGGCATGAACGTGATCACCGGTGAGACCGGCGCCGGCAAGACCATGGTGGTCACCGGCCTGGGCCTGCTCTTCGGTGGGCGGGCCGACGCCGGCCGGGTGCGTGCCGACCCGGGCCGTGCGGTCGTCGAGGGGCGGCTGCGGCTCGCCGAGCCGCTGGCGACCACCGTCCACACCCGCGTCAGCGACGCCGGTGCGGAGCCCGACGACGACGGTTCGCTGCTGCTCAGCCGCACCGTCACCGCCGAGGGCCGGTCCCGCGCCCACGTGGGTGGCCGGTCGATGCCGGTCTCGACGCTGTCGGAGATCGGCGAGCAGGTGGTCGCCGTGCACGGCCAGTCCGACCAGTTGCGGCTGCTGCGCCCGGCCGAGCAGCGGGCGGCCCTCGACCGGTTCGCCGGCGCCGACCACGAGAAGCTGCTCGGCGCGATGCGGGAGACCTACACCCGCTGGCGCGCGGTGGCCGACGACCTGGCCGATCGGCGACGCAATGCCCGCGAGCGCAACCAGGAGGCCGACCTGCTGCGGCTCGGGCTCGACGAGATCACCCGGGTCGACCCGCAGCCGGGCGAAGACGACGACCTCAAGGCCGAGGCGCAGCGGCTCGAGCACGCCGAGGGGCTGCGGGTCGCGGCGATCGCGGCCTACCAGGCCGTCGCCGGCGACGGTGCCGACGAGGCGCCACACGCGACCGGCCTGCTCGGCGCGGCCAAGCGCTCGCTGGAGGGGCAGGCCGGCGTCGACGCCAAGCTGGGCGACCTGGCCGCGCGGCTCGACGAGGCGGCCACCCTGATCGGTGACGTGACCGCCGAGCTGTCGTCCTATCTCGACAGCCTCGACGCCGACCCCGACCGCCTGCAGACCATCTACGAGCGTCGGGCCGAGCTGCGGGCGCTGACCCGCAAATACGCCGACGACGTCGACGGGGTGATCGCCTGGGCCGACCGGGCCCGCGGCCGGCTGGGCGAGCTCGACACCTCCGACGACCTGCTCGACGAGCTCGACCGCGAGCGGCAGCGGCTCGAAGACGAGACCGCGGCGCTGGCCGCCCGGGTCACCGCGGCCCGCAAGGAGGCCGCCGGCCGCTTCTCCGAGCAGGTCAGCGTCGAGCTGGCCGGGCTCGCGATGCCACATTCCCGGGTCGAGGTCGCGGTGCTGCCCAGCAAGGGCGAGCCGTCGCTGGCCGGCGCGGGGATCGGTCCCGAGGGTGCCGACGAGGTCGAGCTGCGGCTGCTGGCCCACCCGGGCGCGCCCAGCCTGCCGCTGCAGAAGGGCGCCTCCGGTGGTGAGCTGTCCCGGGTGATGCTCGCCATCGAGGTGGTCTTCGCCGGGGCGGGCGGCCCGCCGACGCTGGTCTTCGACGAGGTCGACGCCGGGGTCGGCGGCCGGGCGGCGGTCGAGATCGGTCGCCGGTTGGCCCGGCTCGCCCGCACCCACCAGGTGCTCGTCGTGACCCACCTGCCCCAGGTCGCCGCGTTCGCCGACCGCCACCTGGTGGTCGCGAAAGATACCGGCGGCGCGGTCACCACCAGCGGCGTGCGGGTCGTCGAAGACACCGAGCGGGCCCGCGAGCTGGCGCGCATGCTGGCGGGTTTGCCCGACTCCGATCTGGGTATCGCCCACGCGGAGGAACTGCTCGCGGTGGCGGCCAGGGAACGCCGCAGCTAGCCAGCGGCTGTCGCACATCGTGGGCGGGTGAAGGGAGCCGCGGAAGGGCAAGGTGTGACGCGGGCCACCGCCGCGGGTGGCGCCCGCATGGTTCGCTGAGCAGTGGCGCACGCGCCACAGCGACGCGTGCCACAGCTAGCACCCCTGCTCAGGCATGTCGCGGACAGAATTAGTTCGCCGGACATGCCAGGATGGTCACGATGCGTCTACCCACCTTGCGCCGGACCCGGAGCGCCGAACCGGGCACAATCACCGGCACCGCGCGCCTCGACCGCCGGACCAAGCGTCTGGTCGGCCGGTTGCGGCCGGGCGACGTCGCCGTCATCGACCACGTCGACCTCGACCGGGTGGCCGCCGACTCCCTCGTGGCGGTCGGCGTCACCGCGGTGCTCAACGCCAAGCCCTCGATCTCCGGCCGTTACCCCAACCTCGGGCCAGAGGTCCTGGTCAAGGCCGGCATCCCATTGATCGACGACCTCGGTGAGAGCGTCTTCCAGCAGATCCGCGAAGGCGACGCGCTGCGGATCGACGGCAACACCGTGTTCGTCGGCGGCGAGCCGATCGCACACGGCACCCGGCAGGACACCGACACCGTCGCCAAAGCGATGGCGGATGCCCGCGAGGGGCTGTCGGTGCAACTCGAGGCGTTCGCCGCCAACACGATGGAATACCTCAAGCAGGAACGTGACCTGCTGCTCGACGGGGTCGGGGTGCCCGACGTCGAGACCAGCATCGCCGGGCGTCATTGCCTGATCGTGGTGCGCGGCTACGAATACAAGGACGACCTCGACGTCCTGCGCCCCTACATCCGTGAGTTCAAGCCGGTGTTGATCGGTGTCGACGGCGGTGCGGACGCGCTGGTCGAGGCCGGTTACACCCCCGACATGATCATCGGTGACATGGACTCGGTCACCGACGACGTGCTCCGGTGCGGTGCCGAGGTGATCGTCCACGCCTACCCCGACGGTCGCGCTCCGGGCCTGGCCCGGGTGCACCAGCTCGGGCTCTCCGCGCTGACCTTCCCGGCCGCCGCGACCAGCGAAGACGTCGCGATGCTGCTCGCCGACGAGAAGGGCGCCACCCTCATCGTCGCGGTGGGCACCCACAACAACCTGATCGAGTTCCTCGACAAGGGTCGCGGCGGGATGGCGTCGACCTTCCTCACCCGCCTCAAGGTCGGTGGCAAGGTGGTCGACGCCAAGGGCGTCAGCCGCCTCTACCGGCAGAGCATCTCCGGCTCCTCGTTGCTGTTGTTGGTGCTCAGCGCCGTTTCCGCCATGGCTTCGGCAGTGGCCGTCTCCACTGTGGGGAAGGCCTACCTCGGTGTGCTTTCCGAGTGGTGGAACAATTTGGTCTTCCAACTGGGACAGCTCTTCAGCTAAGGAGCGGGTGTTCCCGACCGAATCAGAAGGCATACATAAGCGTGATCAATTTCCGGTACCACGTGGTGTCACTCACCGCGGTGTTCCTCGCACTGGCCATCGGGCTGGTCGTCGGCACCGCGGCGCTCAACGGCCCGGTTGCCGACTCGCTCAACCAACGCGTCTCCGAGCTGCGCAAAGACAACACCCAGCTACGGGACTCGTTCTCCAGCCTTCAGGAAGAGGTCAAGCGCGAGGAAGATTTCGCGGCTGAGATGGCCCAGGTCGTCCTCCCCGGCAAGCTCACCGGTCGCAAGATCCTCATGGTCACCCTGCCGAGCGGCCGGGACCAGGCTGACCCGGTGCGCCAGATGCTGACCACCGCGGGCGCGACGGTCACCGGCCGGATCGACATGCAGGACTCGTTCTTCGTGCCCGACAACGCCCAGGAACTGCTCTACCTGGCGTCCTCGGCGGCACAGCCGACCATCCCGGCGACCGGCCTGCCGAGCAACAGCGACGGCGTCGAGACGGCGAGCGCGTTGCTGGCCAGCGCGGTCCTCGACCGCGCCCTGGGCACCGCGCCGCCCAGCGCCGCCGACCTGACCGCGCTGCTGACGGCCTACGAGAAGGCCAAATACATCAGCTACGCCGACGCGGGCAAGGACAAGGTCACCGAGCCGGCCGAGGCCGTGGTGATCGTGACCGGCCTGCCCTACGTCGACAAGGAGTCGGCCCAGAAGGACCAGGCCGTCGTGACGATGGTCAGCCAGTTCGACAAGATGGGCGCGGTCGTGGTGGCCGGCAACGGCGCCAGCGACGGCAACGTGGTCGCGGCGGTCCGCGGCGACGGCGCGCTGGTCAAGACGATCAGCACGGTCGACAACGCCAACACCACGCAGGGCCAGTTGGTCACCGCGCTGGCCACCGCCGAGATGGTCAACCAGGGCAAGGCCGGCCAGTACGGCATGGGCGCCGGCGCCGGCTCGATGATGCCGCAGCCGCCGCAATGAGCCGCACGCTGGCCCTGGCCACCCTCGGGAGCATGACCGCCCGCGCGGTGCTGCGCGCCCTGGCGGGCGTCGGTGGGCTCGACCGCACCAACTTCCGGGGCAACACGGTGAGCCTGGCCGCCGGCCCGGCGCTGGCCATCGGGGCTTCGGTCAGCGCGGCGGCCGGCGCCGGCAGCGCGCCCGCGGCCGGGGCGGCCCTGGTCGCCGGGCTCGGGTCGGGCGCGGTCGGCTTCTACGACGACGTCGTCGGCGGTCGCCCCGAGCACAAGGCCAAGGGCTTCAAGGGCCATCTGGGCGCGCTCCGCGAGGGGCGGGTGACCAGCGGCCTCGTCAAGATCGCAGGGGTCGGCACGGCGGCGCTGGCGGCCAGTGCGCTGCTCGCCGCTTCCCGTCCGGGCCGAGGTCGGTTCGGCACCGTGGCCGACGTCGCGCTCGGCGCGGGGGTCATCTCCGGCACCGCCAACCTGTTCAACCTGCTCGACCTGCGGCCGGGACGGGCCATCAAGGCGGGCGCCCTGGTCGCCGCGCCGTTGGCCGCCGGGCGCTCCCGCGGTCTGGTCGCCGGGCCGCTCGGCGCCGCGGCCGGGGTCCTGCCCGACGATCTCGGCGAGCGGGCGATGCTCGGTGACGCCGGCGCCAACGCGTTCGGAGCGCTGCTCGGGGTGGCGCTGGCCGCCCGCACCGGCCCGGCCGGCCGGGCCGCGTTGCTGGCCGGCCTGGCCGGCCTGACCGCGGCAAGCGAGCGGGTCAGCTTCACCCAGGTCATCCAGCGGACGCCGGTGCTGCGCGAGCTCGACGCGCTCGGACGCCGCCCCTGACCACGTGAGCGTGACCACCCCTCCCAGCACCGCCACCCCCGACGGCCCGACCCCGGCCGCCGGTGATTCGCGCGTCGCCCGCAACGCCGGACTGATCTCCGGGCTCACCGTGTTGAGCCGGGTCGCCGGCTTCGGGCGTACCGCCGTGCTCGCGTTCTGTGTCGGTTCCACCCTGCTGGGCAGCGCCTACGTCACTGCCAACACCGTCCCCAACATCATCTTCGAGATCGTCGCCGGCGGCGCGCTCGCGGCCCTGGTGGTGCCCTTGCTGGCCGGCGCGGTGTCGTTGGGCGACCGGCGCACCGAGACCGCGACGGTCTCCGCGCTGCTCACCTGGACCCTTACGGTGCTGGTGCCGCTGGCCGTGGCGGTGGCGCTGCTGGCCGGCCCGATCGTCGACGGCCTCGCCTCCCACCCGCCGGCCGCCGCCCGCGACGCCGGTGTCCTCATGCTGCGGGTCTTCGCACCCCAACTCCCGCTGTACGGGGTGGGCATCGTGCTGACCGGCGTGCTCCAGGCCCACCGGCGATTCGCCTGGCCGGTGCTGGCGCCGCTGATGTCGAGCGTGGTGGTGGCGGCCAGCTACGGCGTGTTCGCGGCGGTCGAGGGGGCCCGCGCCGACGTGCCCGGTGTCGGTGTCGGCGGTCAGCTCATCCTCGCGGTCGGCACCACCCTGGGCGTGGTCGTGCTGTCGCTCTGCCTGGTGATCCCG
The DNA here is from genome assembly GCF_040676615.1 of Asanoa sp. NPDC049573. Taxonomy (NCBI): domain Bacteria; kingdom Bacillati; phylum Actinomycetota; class Actinomycetes; order Micromonosporales; family Micromonosporaceae; genus Asanoa; species Asanoa sp. NPDC049573. Next base: position 29,844 of record NZ_JBFAPI010000033.1, on the reverse strand, counting down.
GTGCGCCGGCTCGGGGTGCGGCTCCGACCGAGCTACCGGTTCCCCGGCGGTGCGGGCCGGTCGGCGCTGCGGCTGGCGGGCGCCGGAGTGGTCACCGTCGGCCTGCAGCAGATCGCGGTCGTGGTCACGCTGCGGCTGGCCAACCAGGGCCCGGAAGGGACCGTGGTCGTCTTCACCGTGGCCCAGGCGGTCTACCTGCTGCCGTGGGCGATCCTGGCCGTGCCGGTGGCGACGGCGGCGTATCCGGCCCTGGCGACGGCGCACAGCACCGGCGACGACGCCGGCTATCGATCGCGGCTCGCCCCGGCGGCGCGCGGTGTGCTGCTGCTGAGCTGTCTCGGTGCGGCGGCGCTGTTCGCGGTGGCCGAGCCGGTGGCCGGGTTCTTCGCGCTCCCCGGCCTGGGCGGCGCGGTGGCCGGTTTCGCGCCGGGGCTGATCGGCTATGGGCTGTTCGCGATGCTCACCCGAGCGTTGTACGCCCGCGGCCTGCCCCGCCCCGCCGCCACCGCCACGGCGATCGGCTGGGCGACGGTGTCGGTGGCCGCGTTCGTACTGGCGGCCGGGCTGGCCACGGACCGCCGGCTGCTGGCCCTGACGCTGGCCAACTCGATCGGGATGCTGGTGCTCGGGGCGCTGCTGGTGCTGGCGGTGCACCGCCGGGCCGGCGCGGCGGCGCTGGCCGGCTTCTCCCGGGCGCTGCTCGTCGGCCTGACCGCGGGGGTGGCTGCCGCGGCGGCGGGGTGGGCGGTGGCCGACGCGTTGAGCGGCGGCCATCCGGCGAGCAAGCCCGACGCCCTCTGGCACGGCGCGGTCGCCGGGGTCGTGGTGGTGCTGGTCTTCCTGGTTGTCGCGTATCCGCTCGACCGGCATGACGTCCGTCCCGGCGTGGCGTCTGTCCGCCGCCGGGTGCGCCGCCGGCGGTCGGCGGGTGCGGCGGGGTAGGCGGGCGGTTTGCCGCTTGCTCTGCACCCTCATGGGCAGCGTTTGAACGCTCGTTCGGTGGTGTGTGGAACCGATTCTGCCTGTGCTTCGCGATCTCCTTGTCTCGCGGGCCTGACGGCGGTCGCCGCACGGACGTCGATGCCAGTGCGCGAGCGGCCTCATTGCGAGATCTTGGTAAGAGGTTGCACCTATAGCGACGTTTCCTCGATCCGCGGTCGGACTCGAAGGGCGGGCATGTCGGCCCGGCCGCTGGCGTGACGCGGCGTTGGGAGGGCTGGCGCGGGCTGCCGCTCGCAGCGGCGGGCGGGCGGGGGCTGAGCCGCGGGTGCGGCGGGCTCGCAGGGTGCGGCGAGCCGGGATACGGCGGCGGTGCCGGGGTGCGGCGAGTCGGGACACGGCGACGCGGCGAGCCGGGATACGGCGGTGCGGCGAGCCGGGATACGGCGGCGGTCCCGGGGTGCGGCGAGTCGGGACACGGCGGTGCGGCGAGCCGGGATACGGCGGCGGTCCCGGGGTGCGGCGAGTCGGGACACGGCGGTGCGGCGAGTCGGGATACGGCGGTGCGGCGAGCCGGGATACGGCGGCGGCGCCCGGCGAGACGGTGGCAGAGCGAGTGGGAGTCGCAGGCCACCCTGCGGGCGGCGCGGTGTGGTGGCAACCCGGAGAAGCGGTCAGGTGCTGCCCATAAGGGTGCAGAGCAAGGACTACCGTCCTAGGATGCCTTACGGGTGGTGACGGTGGTCATGAGCATGAGATGCGTCGATGGATGGGTCCACTTCGTCCCGCCGGGAGGGCATCACCGAGAATGAACTCCGCGCGGCGCGGGAGTGACCGAACAACGACAACGACCCGGTGGACCGGCTTCATCGGCACCGGGAGCAGCCAAGGTCCCGATAGCATCGCCGCACGACCCGGGTGGCCGCGCTGGCCAAGGGTCGCGGTGCACGGGGGAGGGGGATGGTGGCGTGACCGACGCCAAACGGGGGAACGGCTGGGCCGGCGCCGTCTGCCTCGTGTTGGCCTCCAGCACCGGCGGTGTGGGCCAGCACGTCACCTCGCTCGTCCGCGGGCTCACCGCGGCCGGCGCCACCGTGACCGTCGCCGGGCCCGCGGCCACCGAGGCGCAGTTCCACTTCGTCGCCGCCGGCGCGGCCCGGTTCGTGCCGGTCGAGATCCCGCCCAACCCGACCCTCAACGACGGCCGTGCGGTCGGTGCTCTGCGCAAGGTGCTGGCCGGCGACGTCGACGTCGTCCACGCGCACGGGCTGCGCGCCGGGCTGGTCGCCGTGCTGGCCAAGCCGCGCCAGCCGCTGGTCGTCACCTGGCACAACGCCGTCCTGGCCCGCCGGCTGCGTGGCTACGCCAGCCGGCTGGCGGAGCGGATGGTGGCCCGCAACGCCGACGTCTGCCTCGGCGCCTCCGAAGACCTGGTCGAGCGGGCCGAAGCGCTCGGCGCCCGGGATGCCCGGCTCGCGCCGGTCGCCGCGCCGGAATTGCCCGAGCCGCGCCGGGGGCGGGCCGCCGTCCGGGCCGAGTTCGGGCTGCACCGTGACCAGGCCGTGGTGCTCTCGGTCGGCCGGCTGCACCCGCAGAAACGCTACGACGTGCTGGTCGAGGCCGCCGCCACCTGGCGCGACATCCGGCCGGTCCCGGCCGTGCTGGTCGCCGGCTCCGGGCCGGCCTACCTGCCGCTGGCCGCGTTGATCTCCGCCGCGCACGCTCCGGTCACCCTGCTCGGGCACCGCGGTGATGTGGCCGACCTGCTCGAGGCGGCCGACGTCGCCGTGGTCACCAGCGACTGGGAGGCCCGCCAACTGTTCGCGCAGGAGGCGCTGCGGGCCGGTGTGCCGCTGGTCGCCACCGCTGTCGGTGGGCTGCCCGACCTGGTCGGCGACGCGGCCCTGCTGGTTCCGCCGGGTAACGTCGCGGCCGTGGCGGAGGCGGTGCGAGACCTGCTGGGTGACGAGGCGAAGCGCGCCGAATACCGGGCGCGCGGGCTCCTGCGCGCCAAGACGTGGCCGACCGAGGCCGCCACCGTCGCCCAGATCGCCGGGATCTACGCAGAGTTCGCGCCGACATGATCCGCCGGCTCACCCCGTACCTCCTCGTGGTCCTGACCCTCGCCGGCGGCCTGGCCGCGCTCTCGATGCGCCCGGCCACCGCGGAGGTCAAGCGGTCCGCGGACTACGTGGTGCTGGTGGGCATCCCGGGGCTGCGCTGGGAAGACGTCACCGAGACGGGCACGCCCAACCTGTGGCGGCTGGCCGAGCACGGCTCGATCGGCTCGCTGTCGGTGCGTTCGGCACTCAAGCCGACCTGCCCGGTCGACGGTTGGCTGACCCTCGGCGCGGGCAACTTCGCCGGGTGGAAGCGGACCACGCCGGTTGACGGGGCCTGCCCGCCGCTGAATGTCGACGTGCAGCGGCCTGACAAGATCGGCGCCTTCCTGCCCGACCTCGACCGGCAGGCCGTGCAATACAACCAGCAGACGCTGACCTGGGGCGCGGTGCCGGGCGCGCTGCCCGAGTCGGTGCGCTGCACGGTCGCCGTCGGGCCCGGTGCCGCCGTCGCCGCCGCGCGGCCCTACGGGCGGGTCGACACCTACCAGCCCGAGCTGCCGGCCGACCCGAGGAAGCTGCTCGGCCAGTGCGTGCTCAGCATGGTCGACCTCGGGTCGGTGACCGGCGAGGATCCCACGGAGAGGCAGACGGCCGCGGCCCGCGCCGACGCCACCCTGGCCCGGGTGCTCGCCGCCCGGCCCGACAACTCGCTAATCATGGTCGCCGGGCTGGCCGACACCGACCAGGCCAGCCGGCTGCACGTGGCGATCGCCGACGGGCCGGGCTGGGAAGGCGGCTGGCTGACCTCGCCGAGCACCGGGCGCGACGGCTACGTGCAACTGGTCGACCTGGCGCCGACCGCGCTGGCCACGCTCGACCGGCCGATGCCGGAGCGGCTGTTCGTGGGCCAGCCGGCGACCTCGGTGCCTGGCCGGCCGGAGAAGCTGCCCGAGGCGGTGACCTTCCCGGCCGACGCCGACCGGGAGGCCGGCGCCCAGAAGACGGTCGCGACCTGGTTCTTCGGCATCCTCGCGGCGGTGCAGTTGGGGCTCGCGGTGACCGTGCTGCCGCTGTTGCGGCGGGCGCGCCGGCATGTCGGTGACGACCAGACCGTCGGCAAGCCGATCACCGACACCGTCGAGGTGCTGCTGGTCGCCTCCGCCCTGGCGATTCCGGCGGCGCTGGTCGCCGACCTGGTGCCGTGGTGGCGGGGAGGGCACCCCGGTTACCTGTTCGCGGCCGTGGTGGCCTTCGTGCTGGCCGCCGGCACCGCCGCGGTCCGGTTCGCTCCTGCCTTCCGGCGCACGCTGGGGCCGGTCTCGATGGTGGTCACGATCGCCGGCGCGGTCGTCGGCCTCGACCTGCTGACCGGCGGCACGCTGCAGCTCAACGGTGTGGCCGGCTACTCGGTGCTGGAGGGCAACCGCTACTCCGGTGTCGGCACGGTCGGTCTTGGGGTGTTCGTCACCGGTGTCCTGCTCGGTGCCGGCTCGCTGGCCCAGCGGTTCGCCCGGCCCTGGCGCCCGCTCGTGATGGTGGTCGTCGGCGGCCTCGGCATTCTGCTGGTCGGCAGCCCCTACCTGGGTTCCGACCCGATCGGTGCCGTCGCGCTGACCGCCGGTGTGTGTATCGCCACAGCGCTCAGCACCGGGGGCTGGCTCACGCTGGGCCGGCTCGCGGCGGCGTCGGTGGCCGGGGTTGCGGTGACGACCGCGTTCGCCTGGATCGAGATGCGCCGGCCGGCCGGGGAGCGCGGCAGCCTGGGCCGGTTCGTCGAGGCGCTCGGCGACGGCACCGGCGGCACCACCCTGCAGCGCACCAGCAAGGCCAGCCTGGACGCGCTGGTCGGCAGCCCGCTGACCCTGCTGGCCCTGGTGGGCGTCGCGTTGCTGTGGCTGGCGTTGCTGCGCAACTGGGGTGGCCTGCGCCGGGCGTACGGGCTCTACCCCTCGGTCCGGGCCGGCGCCGTCGGCGTCGGGGTGGCCGTGCTGCTGGGCGGGGTGCTCGGCGGCACGGGACTGGACCTGGCCGGTGCGGCGGCCGCGGTGGCGGTGCCGATGGCCGCGTTGACCGCTCTACGGGTGCTCGATCACGCGAGCGACTTCACCCGACCGCCGGAGGAGCCGGCGTCGGTCGAGGTCGCGAAGGGTGTCGGCGCGGCGTGACCATGAGGACGTGTTACCGTGGAGACCCGTGGATCGCATGATCTCGACCTTGACAAACGACCACGGGAGCAGGCCTTGGCCCCTTCAGGACGGCTGACCAAACACATCTTCGTCACCGGGGGTGTCGCCTCCTCGCTCGGCAAGGGCCTCACCGCCTCCAGCCTCGGCAATCTGTTGAGCGCGCGCGGCCTGCGGGTCGTGATGCAGAAGCTGGACCCCTACCTCAACGTCGACCCCGGAACGATGAACCCGTTCCAGCACGGTGAGGTCTTCGTCACCGACGACGGCGCGGAGACCGACCTCGACGTCGGCCACTACGAGCGTTTCCTCGACCGTGACCTGTCCGGGAAGGCCAACGTCACCACGGGCCAGGTCTACTCGGCGGTCATCGCCAAGGAGCGGCGCGGCGAATACCTGGGCGACACGGTCCAGGTGATCCCGCACATCACCAACGAGATCAAGGCCCGGATCCGGGCGATGGGCGATCCCGACGACGAGGGCCGTACCCCCGACGTGGTGATCACCGAGGTGGGCGGCACGGTCGGCGACATCGAGTCGCTGCCGTTCCTGGAGGCGATCCGCCAGGTCCGCCACGAGGTGGGCCGGGACAACTGCTTCTACCTGCACGTCTCGCTGGTGCCCTACCTGGCGCCGTCGGGCGAGCTGAAGACGAAGCCGACCCAGCACTCGGTCGCGGCGCTGCGCAACATCGGTATCCAGCCCGACGCGCTGGTCTGCCGCTCCGACCGGGAGATCCCGGAGAAGCTCAAGCACAAGCTCTCGCTCTACTGTGACGTCGACCGCGAGGCGGTCATCGCCGCGCCGGACGCCCCGAGCATCTACGACATCCCGAAGGTGCTGCACCGCGAGGGGCTGGACGCCTATGTCGTACGCCGCCTCGGTCTGTCGTTCCGCGACGTCGACTGGGCCAAGTGGGACGACCTGCTGGAGCGGGTGCACCACCCCAAGCACACGGTGACCGTCGCGATCGTCGGCAAGTACGTCGACCTGCCCGACGCCTACCTGTCGGTGACCGAGGCGGTCCGCGCGGCCGGCTTCCACCACCGGTCCCGCGTGCAGATCCGCTGGGTGCCCAGCGACGAGTGCACCACCCCGGCGGGTGCGGCGGCCGCGCTGGCCGGCGTCGACGGCGTGGTGATCCCGGGTGGCTTCGGCGTCCGGGGCATCGAGGGCAAGATCGGCGCGGCGCACTTCGCCCGCGAGAACGGCATCCCGACGCTGGGCCTGTGCCTGGGCCTGCAGTGCATGACGATCGACGTGGCCCGCGACCTGTCCGGCCTGGCCGACGCCAACTCGCTGGAGTTCGACGAGACCGCCGGCCACCCGGTGATCGCGACGATGGCCGACCAGGAGCAGATCGTCGCCGGCAAGGGTGACCTGGGCGGCACGATGCGCCTCGGCGCCTACCCGGCCGTGCTGACCCCGGGTTCGCTGGTCGCGGAGGCCTACGGCACGACCGACGTCTCGGAGCGACACCGCCACCGGTACGAGGTCAACAACGCCTACCGCGACGCGCTCACCAAGGCCGGGCTGCAGATCAGCGGCACCTCGCCGGACGGCCGGCTGGTCGAGTTCGTCGAGCTCGACCGCGAGCTGCACCCGTTCTTCGTGGCCACGCAGGCGCACCCCGAGCTCAAGAGCCGCCCGACCCGGCCGCACCCGCTGTTCGCGGCGTTCGTGAAGGCGGCGGTGGCCTACTCGCTGGCCGACCAGCTCCCGGTCGACCAGCTGGACGAGTCGAACGAGCCGGAGCTGGCCAGCAACGGCAGCGCGCCGGCAGCCTCGTGACGTCGGTGCACGCGTACGCGGTGCTCGACCGGGTCGAGCGGTTCCATGGCCCGATCTTCAGTGTGGTCACCGACCGGGTCAGCATGCCCGGCGGTGGCCAGGCCGACCGGGACTACGTGCGGCACGTCGGTGCCGTCGGCGTGGTCCCGCTCGACGACGACGGCAACGTGCTGCTGGTGCGGCAGTACCGGCACCCGATCGCCAAGGTCCTCTGGGAGCTGCCCGCGGGCCTGGTCGACGTGGCCGGTGAGCCGCCGCCCGACACCGCCCGGCGCGAGCTGGCCGAGGAGGCCGACCTGCGCTGCGAGCGGCTCGACCTGCTGATCGACCTGCACACCTCGCCGGGCTTCTCCGACGAGCTGATCCGGCTGTTCCTGGCCCGGGGCCTGTCGCCGGTGGCCGACGCCGACCGGTTCGAGCGCTCCGACGAGGAGGCCGAGCTGATCGTCCAGTGGGTGCCGCTCGACGACGCGGTGGCGATGATCTTCCGCGGTGAGATCACCAACGCCGCGGCGGTGGCCGGGCTGCTCGCGGCGGCCCGGGCCCGCGACGAGCAGTGGCGCCCGCTGCGCGACGCGCATACCCCGCTGGTCCGCTAGCCCTGGCCCACGGCGCAGCCTGAACTAGCGTTCAGGGGGTGCGGAGCAAGGGAGATCACGCCGCGTGTGCTGATCAGGGGCCTCGGGCAATACTGAAGGCGCGTCCGCGCGAGGTGGGGGCCGACCCGTGACCCGGGCGCCCTAGACTCGCCGCCGACGCGATGACCGCCCTGTCAACGGTGACCGGGCGACCGCGGGAGAGAAGGTGTCAATGTGAAGGTCGGAATCCCACGCGAGGTGAAGAACCACGAGTACCGCGTGGCGATCACCCCGGCAGGCGTCCACGAGTTCGTCCGCGCCGGGCACGAGGTCTTCGTCGAGTCCGGTGCCGGGCTCGGCTCGTCGATCATCGACGGCGAGTTCGCCGCCGCGGGCGCCACGATCCTGCCCGGCCCCGACGAGGTCTGGGGCACGGCTGACCTGGTGCTCAAGGTCAAGGAGCCGATCGCCGAGGAACACCACCGGATGCGGGCGGGCCAGGTGCTCTTCACCTACCTGCACCTCGCGGCCTCCAAGGAGTGCACCGACGCGCTGATCGACCGCAAGGTCACCGGCATCGCGTACGAGACGGTCGAGACGGCCGACCGCGCGCTTCCGCTGCTGGCCCCGATGTCCGAGGTCGCGGGGCGGCTGGCACCGCAGGTCGGCGCCTACACGCTGATGCGGCAGGGCGGCGGACGCGGCATCCTGATGGGCGGCGTCTCCGGCGTGTACGCGGCCAAGGTCGTCGTGATCGGTGCCGGCGTCTCCGGCATGAACGCGGCCGCGATAGCGCTCGGCATGCAGGCCGAGGTGCTGCTGCTCGACCGCAACATCAACAAGCTGCGCCAGGCCGACGCGATCTACCAGGGCCACCTGCAGACCGTCGCGTCCAACGCGTACGAGGTCGAACGCGCCGTGCTCGACGCCGACATGGTGATCGGTGCGGTGCTGGTGCCCGGCGCCAAGGCACCGACGCTGATCTCCAACGAGTTGGTCAGCCGGATGAAGCCGGGCAGCGTGCTGGTCGACATCTCGATCGACCAGGGCGGCTGCTTCGAAGACTCGCGCCCGACCACGCACGCGGACCCGACCTACAAGGTCCACGAGTCGATGTTCTACTGCGTGGCCAACATGCCCGGCGCGGTCCCGCACACCAGCACCTACGCGCTGACCAACGTCACGCTGCCCTACGCGCTGGAGTTGGCCAACCGCGGCTGGCGCGACGCGCTGCGCCGCGACCCGGCGCTGGCGCTGGGTCTGAACACCTTCGACGGCCAGGTCACCTACGGCCCGGTCGCCGAGGCACACGGCATGAAGCACCTGCCGCTGGCCGAGGTCCTGGCCTGACCGGGCCTGCTGCAATGGTTGGCGCCGGTGACGCTCCCGAGCCGTCACCGGCGCTGCGCCGCGCCGTCCGCACCTACCTCGACCACCTCACCGTCGAGCGTGGGCTGTCCGGCAACACGCTGGCCTCGTACCGCCGGGATCTGGATCGTTACCTGGCGACGCTGGCCGCGCGCGGGGTCGACGACCTCGCCGCGACCACGTCGGCCGAGATCGCCGGGCACGTCGCGGCGCTGCGCGACGGCGACGAGCGGCACCCGCCGCTGTCGGCGGCCTCCGCGGCGCGCGCCACGTCGGCGGTGCGGGGGTTACATCGTTTCGCGGTACGCGAGGGGCTGGCCACCGACGACGCCAGCCGCGACGTGAAGCCGCCGAGCCTACCCCGCCGGCTGCCCAAGGCGCTCGAGGTCGACGAGGTGCTCCGGCTGATCGAGTCGGTGCCCGGCGACGGGCCGCTCGAGTTGCGCGACCGGGCGCTGCTGGAGTTCCTCTACGGCACCGGGTCGCGGATCTCCGAGGCCGTCGGTGCCGCCGTCGACGACCTCGACCTGGAGGCCGGCGCAGTCACCCTGCACGGCAAGGGCGGCCGTACCCGCATCGTGCCGGTCGGTGGTTATGCCCGGGCCGCGCTCCAGGCCTACCTGGTGCGGGCCCGGCCGTTGTTGATGGCGGCCGGCCGGGGCGGGCCCGAGGTGTTCCGCAACGCCCGCGGCGGGCCGCTGTCGCGGCAGAGCGCGTGGTCGATCCTGCGCCGGGCCGCCACCGCCGCGGGGCTGCCGGTCGAGGGCGCGCGGGCGGTGTCGCCGCACACGTTGCGGCACTCCTACGCGACCCATCTGCTCGACGGCGGCGCCGACGTTCGGGTGGTGCAGGAACTGCTCGGGCACGCGTCCGTGACCACCACGCAGGTATACACGTTGGTCACGGTGGAGCGGCTGCGTGAGGTCTACGCCACAGCCCACCCGCGGGCGCATAGCTGACACCCGCGGCATGGCGTGTCGACACGCCGATATGGTGCACCCGAGGCTGGTGGGACGTGGCGTACAGTCGGGGCTCCGGCGTTGGAGACGCTCGTCGGGAGGGGGTTGGCAGGGACATGGCTGGCAATGATCGTGCCGAGACATGGACGTCGCAGCTCCGCGAGCAGCAGTCGTCGCTCGACCTCGGCGCCGACCTGGGTCCGGCCGACCCGGCCGCCTACACGATGCGCAAGCCGATCCCCGAGCCGATGCCCACCGACCGGCACGGCCCGGCCCGGATCATCGCGCTGGCCAACCAGAAGGGCGGCGTCGGCAAGACCACGTCGACCATCAACCTCGGTGCGGCCCTGGCCGAATACGGCCGGCGGGTGCTGCTCGTCGACTTCGACCCGCAGGGCGCGCTCTCGGTCGGCCTCGGCGTCAACCCGCACAACCTCGACCTGTCGGTCTACAACCTGCTGATGCAGGACGACGTCGAGGCCGAAGACGTGCTGATCAAGACCGACGTCGCCGGGCTCCACCTGCTGCCGGCCAACATCGACCTGTCGGCCGCCGAGATCCAGCTCGTCAACGAGGTCGCCCGCGAGATGGCGCTGGCCCGGGTGCTGCGCTCGGTCCGCAAGGAATACGACTACATCCTGATCGACTGCCAGCCCTCGCTCGGCCTGCTCGCGATCAACGCGCTGACCGTCGCCCACGGGGTGCTGATCCCGCTGGAATGTGAGTTCTTCAGCCTCCGCGGTGTCGCGCTGCTGCTCGACACCATCGACAAGGTGCGCGAGCGGCTCAACTTCGACCTCGAGCTCGAAGGCATCCTGGCGACCATGTACGACAGCCGCACCACCCACTGCCGACAGGTGCTCCAGCGGGTGGTCGAGGCGTTCGGCGACAAGGTCTACCAGACCGTGATCACCAAGACGGTCAAGTTCCCCGAGTCGACGGTGGCCGGCGCGCCGATCACCACCCTCGACCCGGCGTCGTCCGGCGCCCGCAACTACCGCCAGCTCGCCCGAGAGGTCATCGCCGCGCAAGCTGAGCGCTGAGCTTCTGTTCCCAGCCGGCGATCGCCGGTGCTGATGGTGCGGGTGAGGTGGGCGTGAGCGGCGCCGTTCCGGCGGTGGACTACGGTCGAACGGTGAGTGAACCACCCGGTGCGGCCGTGCCGTCACCCGTCGTCGTCGAGGGATCGGTCCCGGCCGACGCCCTGGCGCCCGACGCCGCCCCGGCGACCGGCTTCACCGTGCGGCTGGCCAACTTCACCGGCCCGTTCGACCTGCTGTTGCAGCTGATCGGCAAGCACAAGCTCGACGTCACCGAGGTGTCGCTGAGCAAGGTCACCGACGAGTTCATCGCCTACATCCGCGCGATGGGCGACGACTGGCCGCTCGACGAGGCCAGCGAGTTCCTGGTCGTGGCCGCGACGCTGCTCGACCTCAAGGCGGCCCGGCTGCTGCCCGCCGCCCAGGTCGAGAACGAGGAGGACCTGGCCCTGCTGGAGGCCCGCGACCTGCTGTTCGCGCGGCTGCTGCAGTACAAGGCGTTCAAAGAGGCGGCCGCGCACATCTCGATGCTGGAGCAGGAAGGCGCCCGGCGCTATCCGCGGGCGGTCTCGCTCGAGCCGCGGTACGCGGAGGCGCTGCCCGAACTGGTCCTCGGCATCGGCCCCGACCGCCTGCTGAAGCTGGCCATCCGGGCCATGACCCCGAAGGCCGCCCCGCCGACGGTCTCGATCGCGCACATCCACGACGTCAAGGTCAGCGTCCGCGAGCACGCCATCCTGCTGCGCGACCGCATCCGCCGCTCCGGCACGGCGACGTTCCGCGTGTTGACCATGGACTGCGACAGCACCCTCGAGGTGGTCGCCCGGTTCCTGGCGTTGCTGGAGCTCTACCGCGAAAACCTGATCGGCTTCGAACAGGTGCAGGCGCTCGGCGAACTGACGGTCCGCTGGATCGGCGGCGACGCGGTGGGCGAGATCAAGGTCGACGAATACGCGGGTACGCCGGAGAAACCGGCCGAAGAAGCACCCGCCGACGCGGTGAAGGAGCAGGAGTGACCGAGCGCAGCGGCGCCGACCCGGGCCGCGAGTCGTCCCTGGCCGAACAGGCAGCGGCCTGGATCCCACCCTGGGACCGCGCCCGCGCGGCCGAGGCGGCCGACGAGGCGCAGGCCGAGACGGGCATCGACGAGGCCGGCTTGGCCGACGAAGCCGGCCTGGCCGACGATGTCGAGCCCCCGACGGAGGTCGAGGCCGCAGGTGGCCGCGCGGACGGCGCCGGGTCCGAGGCCGCGATTGGCGAGGTCGGCTTGGCCGACGAAGCCGGCTTGGCCGACGAAGCCGGCTTGGCCGACGAAGCCGGCCTGGCCGACGAAGCCGGCCTGGCCGACGACATCGTGACCCCGGACGACGCCGGCCTCGGCGACGACGTGGAGTCGACCGTCGAGACCGGCTTCGCCGGTGATGTCGAGGTCGCGGGCGCGGGGGAGGCCGAACGCGCCATCGACGAGGTCGGGCTGGCCGACGAGGCCGGCCTGGCCGGTGACGTCGAGCCCGACGCGGCCCCGGAGGTGGAGCCCGCCAGCCCGACCGATCGGGCCGCGGACGGTGACGTCGATCCGGGTGCCGAGGCCAAGGCGGAGTTGGCGGCGGAGGCCGAAACCGTCAGGGCCGCCGCCGCGGTGGGCGAGGTCGAGGACCTGACCGCCCCGGAGGAGCAGGATCCCGAGGTCGCCGCGGAGCTGGCCGAGGCGCCGGCGGACGTCGACCTGGTGGATCTTGCGCAGGAAGCCGATCCCGGTAGCGCGGGCGGCAGTGCGACCGACGTCACCGGTCCCGCCCCGGACCGCGCACCCGATGCGGACGGGGAACCAACCGCGTCGGTCACCGCCCAGCACGAAGAGCCCGCGGTCATCGATGAGGACGAGCTGCGGGGTGCTCTTGAGGCGATCATGTTGGTCGTCGACGAGCCGGTTCAGGAGATCGTGCTGGCGCAGGTTCTGGAGCAGCCGACCGACCGCGTGCAGGCCGCCATGGAGGCCATCGCCGCCGGCTACACCGAACAAGGGCACGGGTTCGAGCTGCGCCGGGCCGCCGGTGGGTGGCGGCTCTACACCCGGCCGCGATACGCCGCCTACGTCGAGCGGTTCGTGCTCGACGGGCAGTCGGTGCGGCTCACCCAGGCCGCGCTGGAGACGCTCGCGGTGATCGCCTACAAGCAGCCGGTCACCCGGGCGCGCATCTCGGCCATCCGGGGCGTCAACTGCGACGGCGTGGTGCGTACGCTTACCTCGCGCGGTCTGATCGAAGAGACCGGCACGGAGCCCGAGACGGGCGCGTACCTTTACCGGACGACGACGCTGTTTCTGGAGAAGCTCGGCCTCGACTCGGTCGACCAGCTTCCCGACCTGGCGCCGTTCCTTCCCGATGACGTCGACGAGGTGGCTGATGGCGAACGCTGAGCGCCTGCAAAAGGTGCTGGCCAGCGCCGGTGTGGGCTCCCGCCGGGCGTGTGAGGATCTGATCTTCCGGGGTCGGGTGACGGTCGACGGCAAGGTCGCACAGCTCGGCGACAAGGTCGACCCGCAGAAGGCGGAGATCTACGTCGACGGGCAGCGGGTGATCGCCGACCAGAACCTGGTCTACCTGGCGCTCAACAAGCCGCGCGGGGTGGTCTCGACGATGGCCGACGAGAAGGGGCGCACCGCTCTCGCGGAGTTCCTCGACCGGGTCGACCAGCGGGTCTACCACGTCGGGCGGCTCGACACCGACAGCGAGGGCCTGCTGCTGCTGACCAACGACGGCACGCTGGCGCACAAGCTGATGCATCCGTCGTACGAGGTGCCCAAGACCTACGTCTGTGAGGTGCCCGGCCCGCTGCCCCGCTCGGTCGGGCGGCAGCTGCTGGCCGGCGTCGAGCTCGAAGACGGGCCCGCCAAGGTCGACAAGTTCCGGCTGATCGACGCGTTCGGGCGGTCGGCGCAGATCGAGATCGTGATCCACGAGGGGCGCAACCGGATCGTCCGGCGGATGCTCGACGAGGTCGGGCACCCGGTCAACCGGCTCGTCCGCACCGCCATCGGGCCGATCCGGCTCGGTGACCTCAAACCGGGTCGCACCAGGCGCCTCACCAACGCCGAGGTGGCGGCCCTGTTCAAGGCCGTCGCCGACTGATTCTGCGGACCAGGCAGAATAGGTGTCGACGGCGCGAGGAGGAACGGTGGCAGACGAGTTGGCTAACGGTCGGTGTGTGGTGGCCGTGGACGGCCCGTCGGGCTCCGGAAAATCCACCGTGTCTCGGCGGCTCGCGGCCGCCCTGGGCGCGCGATACCTCGACACGGGCGCGATGTACCGGGCGGTGACCTGGGCGGTCCTGCGCTACGGCGTCGACCTCGCCGATGTCGAGGGAGTGGCCAAAGTGGCGGGCGGGCTCGACCTGGTGATCGGCACCGACCCGGCGGCGCCACACGTGCGCGCCGACGGCGTCGACGTCGACGCCGACATCCGCGGGCCCGAGGTGACCGCCGCGGTCTCCGCGGTCGCGGCCGTGCCCGCGGTCCGGCAGCTCCTGGTGGCCCGGCAGCGCGAGCTGATCGAGGAGGCCGGGCGGATCGTCGTCGAGGGTCGTGACATCGGCGCGGTCGTGGCGCCCGACGCCGACCTCAAGGTCTACCTGACCGCCTCGCACGACGCCCGGGCCCAGCGCCGGTCGCTGGAGACCGCCGCATCGGTCGACGACACCGCGGCCGACCTGCTGCGCCGTGACACGCTCGACTCGACCCGGGCGGTCGACCCGTTGCAGCAGGCGCCCGACGCGGTGGTGCTCGACACCACCTCGCTGGGCATCGACGACGTCGTCGCGCGGTTGCGCGCCATGGTGACGGCATGACGGCCTCCTCGTCGTTCCCGGAACTGTCCGATCTGGACGTCGAAGACACCGGTCCCGTGCCGATCGTCGCGGTGGTCGGGCGCCCCAACGTGGGCAAGTCGACATTGGTCAACCGGATCATCGGCCGGCGCCAGGCCGTGGTCGAAGACACGCCGGGCGTGACCCGCGACCGGGTGCCCTACGACGCACAGTGGAACGGCCGGCAGTTCACCGTCGTCGACACCGGCGGCTGGGAGCCTGACGCGCGCGACCGGGCCAAGGCGATCGCGATGCAGGCCGAGATCGCGGTGCAGACCGCCGACGTGGTGCTGTTCGTGGTCGACGCGATGGTCGGCTCGACCGACGTCGACGAGGCCGCGGTGAAGATGCTGCGACGCAGCAACAAGCCGGTGATCCTGGTCGCCAACAAGGCCGACAACAACGCGATCGAGATGGAAGCGGTCTCGCTCTGGGGTCTGGGCCTGGGCGAGCCGCAGGTGATCTCGGCGCTGCACGGCCGCGGCGCCGGCGACCTGCTCGACACGATCCTGGCCGCGATGCCCGCACCGGCGCCCAAGATCGTCGAAGACGGTCCGCGCGGCCCGCGCCGGGTGGCCCTGGTCGGCCGCCCCAACGTCGGCAAGTCGTCGCTGCTCAACAAGCTTGCCAAGGAGGAGCGCGCGGTCGTCGACTCGGTCGCGGGCACCACCGTCGACCCCGTCGACTCGCTGGTCAAGATCGGCGGCGAGACCTGGCAACTGGTCGACACGGCCGGGCTGCGCAAGCGGGTCAGCCACGCCAGCGGCACGGAATATTACGCCTCGCTGCGCACCGCCGGCGCGATCGAGGCCGCCGAGGTGGCGTGCGTGCTGCTCGACGCGGCCGAGCCGATCAGCGAACAGGACCAGCGGGTCCTGTCGATGGTCGTGGAGGCCGGGCGGGCCCTGGTCATCGCGTTCAACAAGTGGGACCTGGTCGACGAGGACCGCCGCTACTACCTCGACAAGGAGATCGACCGCGAGCTCAAGCGGATCCCGTGGGCGATCCGGGTCAACATCTCGGCCAAGACCGGCCGCGCGGTCGACAAGCTGGCCCCGGCGCTGCGCAAGGCGCTGGAGTCCTGGGAGACCCGGGTGCCGACCGGCCAGCTCAACCAGTGGCTGGCCGCGCTGGTGCAGGAGACCCCGCACCCGGTGCGGGGCGGGCGGGCACCGCGGGTGCTCTTCGCCACCCAGGCGGGCACCCGGCCGCCGCGTTTCGTGCTCTTCACCACCGGCCTGCTCGACCCGGGCTACCAGCGGTTCGTCGAGCGGCGGCTGCGCGAGGAGTTCGGCTTCGAGGGGAGCCCGATCTCGGTCACCGTCAAGCCGCGCAAGAAGACGGGCCCGGGTGGCCGGGGCAAAGCACACGGGTAGAAGATCAAGGAATGGGTTTTCACGTAACGGTCGAGCGCACGGATGACGGCGGCTACATCGCCCGCAACGGGCGTGGTGCCGAGATCCGGTTCGGCACCTCGGAGGGCACCGACTTCACCCCGGTCGAGCTGCTCCTGGCCGCGCTCGGCGGCTGCAACATCGTCACCGTCGAGCCGCTGACCGCGCAGCGCGGGCACCGCCTGACCCGGCTGGCCGCCGACCTCACGGCGGAGAAGCTCAAGCCCAACACGCTCGGAACGATCACCATGACGTACGACGTGGTGCTGCCCGAGGGCGACGCCGAGGCCGAGCCGGTGTTCCGGGCGGTCGCCGAGCGGGTGCACGAGAAGTACTGCACGGTCAGCACCGCGCTGCGCGAGCAGACCACAGTAGACGTGGAGATCCCGGAAACCCTGCCGTCCTGACGGACCCCCGGCGGTAGCCTGCGGACATGCGGGGATGGCGGGCGCCGACCCCGAGCCAGGTGCGGGTCGCGGTCGCCGAGAGCGTGGTCCTTGGCCTGTCCAGCGTGCTGGCCTTCTGGCTGACCAGCGACGTGCTGTCCCGGCTCTACATCGACAGCCGTGACAGCGACCTGCTGGGCGGCATGTGGGCGGCGCTGTCGACGATCTTCGTCAGCCGGGCGACGTTCCGGGAGAGCTACACGGCCGGCATCTCCCGGATGTCGGCGACCGCCGTCAGCTTCGTACTCTGCCTGATCTATCTGATCTTCCTCCCGTTCCACCTGTGGGCCTTCGGCCTGTTGATCGGCGTCTCGGCGGGGATCGGGGTGCTGCTCGGCCGCCCCGGCGACGCGACCACCGCGGCGATCACCACGGCCGTGGTGCTGGTGGTGTCGGCGATCAGCCCGGTGGCGCCGTGGCAGCAGCCGATCCTGCGGCTGGCCGACACGGTGATCGGCGTGATCATCGGCGTGGCCACCGCCTGGCTGTCACTGAAGCTGATCCATCCGCGGATCCGATAGCTCTGCGGTTGGTCCCAGATCACACCTGGTCACGGTCGTACCCGCGCGATGCTGGATGGGGTCCACGCTGAGCCGGGGGGAGAAGCGGTGGAACAAGGGTTGCTGGTGATCGTCGCGCTGGGCACGACGGTCATCGTCGGCACCACCATCGGTCGGCGCTACAGCGTCGCCCCACCCGTGCTCCTGATCGTCATGGGTGGCCTGCTGGCGCTGATTCCCCAGCTTTCCGACGTCCGGCTGCCGCCGGAAGCGGTCCTGGTGATCTTCCTTCCGGGCATTCTCTACTGGGAGAGCCTCAACACCAGCCTGCGCGAGATCCGAGCCAACATCCGGGTCATCCTGCTGTCCGCGATCGGGCTGGTCATCGCAACCATGGCTGCGCTGTCGTACTCGCTCCAGGCGCTCGGGGTGGCCGCGGGCGCCGCCTGGATCCTGGGAGCGGTGCTGGCGCCGACCGACGCCGCGGCCGTGGTCGGACTCGCGAAACGGATGCCGCGGCGCAACCTCACCACGCTGCGCGCCGAGAGCCTGATCAACGACGGTACGGCGCTCGTGCTGTTCGCGGTCGCGGTGGGCGCGGTCGTGACCGGGTCGGTTCCGAGCAAACTGGCGATCACCGGCGACCTGATCTGGTCGGTCGTCGGCGGCGTGATCGCCGGCGTGGTCAGCGGCGGTCTCGTCATCTGGATCCGGCGCCGCCTCGACGACCCGCTGCGCGGGGGCGGACTGTCGATCGTCACCCCGTTCGGCGCGTTCTTTCTGGGTGAGCTGATCCACGCCAGCGGCGTGGTCGCGGTCGTGGTGACGGGCCTGGTCATCACGTACGCCGGGCCGCGGGTCATCCGGGCCCCTTCGCGCGTGCAGGCCTTCGCCTTCTGGAGTCTGGCCACCTTCATCGTCAACGGCAGCCTCTTCGTGCTCGTCGGCCTCCAGGTCACGGCGGCAGCCAAGCGGATCGAGAACGGCCAGACGGCCCGAGCGGTGGGTATCGCGTTCGCGGCGGCCGCCGTGGTGATCGCCACCCGGATCGTCTGGCTGCACTTCATGGCGCTGGTGATCCGGACCTTCGACCGGCGGGCGATCCAGCGGACCCGGCGGCTCAACTGGAAGGTGCGCACGGCGTACGGGTGGGCCGGCTTCCGCGGGGCGGTCTCGCTCGCCGCGGCCCTGGCCGTGCCGTCGGTTCTCGACAACGGCGACCCGTACCCGGACCGGGACCTGATCGTCTTCGTCACCTCGGTCGTGATCCTGACGACCATCCTGGTGCAGGGGCTGACCCTGCCGATGGTGGTCCGCTGGGCCGGCCTGGCCAACGACACCGCCCGCGCCGACGAGGCCAGGCACGCCCGGGTGCGCGCCGCCGAGGCCGGCCTCGCCGCACTGCCGGCGGTGGCGCGGTCGCTGGACGCGCCTGCGCAGATGACCGACCGGGTCCGGGCCGACTACGAGGCGGCGGCCAGCGAGGCCCGCGGTAGCAGCGGTGAGTCCGGCATGACCAGCGCCGAGCAGCTCGAGCGCCGGCTGCGGCTGGGCGTGCTGGAGCACGAACGGCTGGCCGTGATCGCCATGCGGGACCGACGGGAGATCGACGACATCGTGATGCGCGAGCTCGAGGCCGCCCTCGACGTCACCGAACTCGGGTTGCTCGGTCCGGCCGACAACGACGGATAGGAGTGACGCCATGACATGGACCCTTGCCGACCGGGTACGCGGACCCGTGTACGAGCCCGGCGACGACGGGTTCGCCGCCGCGGCCGCCGGCTTCAACCTGTCGTTCGCACCGCGGCCCGACCTGGTCGTGACGGCCACCTCCGTCGACGACGTCGTCGAGGCGGTGCGGTTCGCCCGGTCCGCCGCGATGCGGGTCAGCGTGCAGAGCACCGGGCACGGCGCCGAGGCGCCGATCGAGTCCGGGATGCTGCTCAGCACCCGGCACCTCGACCACCTGCGGGTCGACCCGGACACCCGGACCGCCACGATCGGCGCCGGGGTGCGCTGGAAGCCGGTGGTCGACGCCGCCGCCGCTTACGGGCTGGCCCCGGTCACCGGCTCGTCGCCGGCGGTGGGCGCGGTCGGCTATCTGCTCGGCGGCGGCATCGGCCCGCTGGCCCGCAGCCACGGCTTCAGCTCCGACTACGCGACCGGGTTCACCGTCGTCACCGGCGAGGGCGAGGTGGTCGAGGCCGACGCCGACACCAACCCCGACCTGTTCTGGGCGTTGCGCGGCGGCAAGTTCGGGCTCGGTGTCGTGATCGAGATGCGGGTCCGCCTGGTCGAGGTGACGTCTGTCTACGGTGGATCGTTCTTCGTGGACACGTCCGACATCGAGCGGATGCTGCGCGGCTGGATCGACTGGACCGCCGGGGCCGACGAACGGGTCACCACCAGCGTGCAGGTGGTCGGGTTCCCGCCGCTGCCCGAGGTGCCCGAGCCGATGCGCGGCAAGCTCCTGCTCGGCGTGCGGTTCGCGTTCCCGGGCGACACCACCGAGGGCGAACGTCTGATCGCGCCGCTGCGGGCCGCGTCACCGGTCTACCTCGACATGATCGGCGAACTCCCGGCCACCGAGTTGGGCCGCATCCACAACGACCCGACCGATCCGATCCCGGCCTATGTGCACGGGAACATGCTGGACCGGGTCGACCAGGGCCTGGGGACCGCGTTCCTCGACGTGGTCGGCCCTGGTGCCGGCGACTCGCCGTTCTTCGCCGGCGAACTGCGCCACCTCGGCGCGGCGACCGGCCGCGACGTGCCGGGCGGTTCGGCCGTCGGCGGTCGCGGCGCGGGCTTCGCGTGCGGGTTTGTCTCCGCCGCGCCGGAGTCGTTCGCGAGCGAGGCGCCGGCGGCCGCCGCGCGCTGGGACCGCACCGCGGCGCCGTGGATCGCCGACGTCAACAACCCCAACGTCGTGAGCCAGCCGATCACGGCCGAGCGGGTCGCGGCCTGCTGGCCCGACGACATCCGGGAGCGGCTCGGCCAGGTGCGCCGCCGCTACGACCCGGACGGGATCACTGCGGGCTGGTGGCAACGCTGAACTCGCCGTCGAGGAACCGGGTCAGGTCGTCGGCGAACTCGCGGAAATGTTGGAACAGGAAGCCGTGCGCGGAGTCCGGATAGATCTTGATCTCGGCGTTCGGCAGCAGGCCGGCGACCAGATGGCTGTAGCGGGGCAGCATCATCGGGTCGCTGTCGCCGTTGGCGACGAACACCGGGATGTCGATCGCGCTGAGCCGTTGCAGCGCGGCATGGTTGGGCGTGCCCCAGCGCACGACGGCGTCGTACTGCTTGAGCCGGGTGTCCCAGGTGGTCGGTTTGTCGCGGCCGGCCTCGCGGGCGTAAATGCGTTGCAGCGCCTGCTCTCCGGCGGCCCGGCTGCTGTCACTGGGCGCGAAGAACACCGACAGGTAGTCCTCGGGGGTGCTCTGGGGGGCACCGACCGCGGCGATCACGTCCGGTGCCCAACCGAACATGCCCTCGGCACCCTCGGGCGCGGTCGAGGCCAGCACCAGCCGGCGCACCAGGCTCGGCCGGTCGAGCGCGACCCGCTGCGCGACGAAGCTGCCGATCGAGAAGCCGAGCAGGTCGACCCGATCGAGGCCGAGCGAGGTGATGAACGCGACCGTTTCCCGCGCCATCTGGTCGATGGTGTCGGCGGTGGTGCCGGTGCTGCCACCGACGCCGGCGTAGTCGAATGTGATCACCCGGCGGGTGGCCGACAGCGCGTCGATCAGGGCCGGATCCCAGAAGTCGAGATTGCCGCGATAGTGCTGGAGCAGCACCAGGGGCATGTTGCCCTGGCCGCTCTCGCGGTAGGCGTAGGTGACGCCGTCGGCGGCCGTGCTGGTCTTGTTGTCGGTCTCCAGATAGGTGCCCATGCCACATTCCCTCGGGTCGGCTGAAGCGGCAAACCGGGGAACCTGACCGTTCCAAGGTAACAGGGGACGCGCGCCGCCCGCAGCGCCTGGTGGCGGCTGCGGGCGGCGGGTGTGGGGCTCTTACTTCGTGGGCGTCGCGGTGGCGGCCTTGGTGGCTTTCGGCTTGGCCGCCTTGGCCGCCTTGGTGGCCTTGGCGGCCTTGGTGGCCTTGGGCTTGGCCGACGCGGTGCTGGTGGCCTTGGGCTTGGCCGCCTTCGTATCCGGCTTCGCGGTCCCCTCGGTCGAGGCGGCGGCGCCGGGCATCCAGCTCGTGGTGGCCGGCTCCTCGGTGCGGGTGGGTTCGACGTCCGGGTCCACCGGCACCGCGTTCAGCGAGGTGGACGCGCCCGGACCCCAGGGGCCGGCGTCGATCGGTGCCGGATCGGTCTGCGCGGGTGCGACGGGCTCAGGCAGGACCGGTTCGGGTACGACCGGCGCCGGGTCGACGGCCTGCGGCGCGGGTTTGGCGGCCTGCGGCGCGGGGTCGGCGGCATGTGGCGCGGGGTCGGCGGCATGTGGCGCCGGGTCGGCGGGGCGCGGGTCGTAGCGCTGGGGCTCGGCCTGCTGCGGTGCCGGCTCGTAGTAGTGCGGCTCCTCCCGGACCGGCTCGGTGTAGTGCGGCTCCTCGACCGCGCGTTCCTCGGCCTGCGGCTCCTGGTAGGAGGAACCGTCATGCCACCCGCCCTCGGTGTAGTCCTCACCGGACCGGTCGTCGGCCGGCGCGCAGCCCTCGGCCTGCGGCGCCTCCCAGGAATCGGCGTACGGCTCCGATTCCTCGGTCGTGCTCGTCTGGTCCTCGCCGGCCCAGCCCCAGCCGTCGGAGCTGTCGGACCAGTCCTGGCCCCACCAGTTCTCGTCGGCCGAGCCCGACCACTCGTCCTCGGCACCGGTCCAGTCGGACTGGGCCGTGCTCGGGTCGACGTAGCGGGGGTCGACGAACCCCTCGTCGGCGGTCAGCGGCGACGCCGCGGTCGCGTCGTAGGGGACGGCGCTGTCCGGCGGCCCGACCGGAGCCACTGTTCCCGCCACGACGGACGGGGTGGCGGAGGGATCGACGAGGGCCACCGGAGGTGGCGCCGGCATCGCGGACGGGTCAGGCGTGCCGGTGGCGAAGGGGTCGGGGGCGGCCCAGGGGTCGGGGGTGGCGGTGGCCAACGGGTCGGCGGTGGTCGTGGCGAAGGGGTCGGTGGCGAACGGGTCGGGCTCGGCCAGCCCGCCGCCCATACCGCCGGTGGTCGACTCGGCGGTGCTCGGGCCCGTGTACGCCTCGGGGACGAGGTAGGGGTCGGTGGTGGCGTAGGGGTCGACGGTGGTGTCCGGTGCCGCATAGGGGTCGGTGAGCGGCAGCGCGCTCTCCGTTGGCGCCGGCGTCGGGTCGACGGTGGCGGCGATCCCCGGCACCGCCGGGGTGGCGCTCGGGTCGGCCGTGGGGCTGACCGTCGGCGCGATTCCCGGCGCCGAGGGCTGGGCCTCGGCGATCGCGGGCGCGGCGGACCCGACCACGGGCGGCGCGGACCCGACCGCGGGCGGTGCGGACTCAACTGCGGGCGGCGCGGACCCGACCGCGGGCGGTGCGGACTCAACTGCGGGCGGCGCGGACTCGACCGCGGGCGGCGCGGACTCGACCGCGACGCCGGGCACCGAGGCCGGTGCCGACTCGACCGCGACGCCGGGCGGCGAGGGCGGTGCCGACTCGACCGCGACGCTGGGCGGCGAGGGCGGTGCGGACTCGACCGCGACGCTGGGCGGAGACGGCGGTGCCGACTCGACCGCGACACTGGGCGGCGACGGCGGTGCGGACTCGACCGCGACGTCGGGTGCCGAGGGCGCGACCTGCGGCAGCGCGGTGGCGTCCGGCGTCACGGTCGGTGCCGGGTCGGCGCTGGGCAGTTCGGTCGCGGCCACCCCCGGCGACGGCGCGGCGAGCGGGCCGCTGGCGGCGGCCGGCGGCTTGGCGGTCGCGGTCGGCGCGGGGGCCGGCGACGGCGTCGGTGTCGGTTTGGCTGCGGCCGGGGCCTCGGCCATTGCCGGCGGCGCGACGGCCAGCGGCGGCACCGGCACGTCGGTCGGCGCCGGGTCCGGGAACACTTCGCCGCCCTCGCTGGGCTCGGACCAGTCGTCGGACCAGTCACCGGACTCGGATGCGGACTCGTCCGTGACCGCACACATGTCCGTGCCGGTGCCGGACACCACCGTCTGCACCCTGGCGAACGCGGGTACCTGGGCGAGCAGGCCCATCGCGCTCATCACTGCCACGGCACCGAGCCGTGCACGTTTCTTCATTTGATCCCCCGTAGTCACCCGCGTCACTTCGGTCCCGAGCCGGACATGTGGCTCGGTCACGCCCGTACGGCCGATAGTGCCCGAACGGCCGGACAAAAGATGAGGATCTGGAGAATCCGTCTCACATCTGCCACACGGGTTGGTCTCGCCCTGTTTCCCCGGTGCTCAACCGCCGGTCGTGTCACATCGGCGCTTCTGGCATCCATGGCCAGCTACCCTTCCGGCCATGACCCCCCTGCTCGCCGTCGCCCACCGGGCCGGCAACACCCTGCTCGACCTGCAGGCCGCGCTGGCGGCCGGGGTCGATCTGGTCGAGGCCGACGTGCACCTCTACCGGGGTGCCCTGGAGGTCCGGCACCGCAAGGCGCTCGGCCCGCACCTCTACTGGGAGCGGTGGGCGCAGCTGCACCGCCGCCGCAACCTGATCGTGCCCGACCTGCGCGAGGTGCTCGCCACCGCCGCCGGCGACCCCCGCCTGATGCTCGACCTCAAGGGCCCGTCACTCGACGTCGCCGCCGAGGTCGCCGAGGCGTTGCGGCTGTACGCGCCGGGCGTACCGGTGGCGGTGTGCACCAAGCAGTGGGCGATGCTCGACGCGTTCGCCGGGCAGTCGCACGTGCGGCGCATCCTCTCGGCCAGCGACCCGCTGCAACTGGCCCGCCTGCGCGCCCGGTTGCGCCGCGGCCGGGTGGACGGCGTGTCGATCCGGCTCCGGCTGCTCTCCGAGGCCGTGGTCGAGGAGCTGCACCGGGCCACCGACACCGTGCTCGCCTGGCCGGTGGACTCGCCGGCGGCGCTGGCGCGCGCCCGGTCGATCGGCGTGACCGGCGTGATCAGCAAGAACCTGCCGATGCTGGCGGGCCTGGCCACCGAGCCGGTCGCCCGGGCCGGCGTCGAGCTCGCCGCCTAGCCCGACCGCGGCCGAGCGGGCCAGCACCCAGGCACCGGCCAGCAGCAGCAGCGCGGCACCGCCGAGCGCCGCGAGCGGCCCGGCACCACGGGGCGGCGCGGCGTGGAAGGCCACCACGCTCAGCACGTAGCTGGCGACCGGGTTGGTGATCGACCCCGCGGTCACGGCGGCGGCCAGCGACCCCGACGCGAACGCCTGCTGGCCGAGCAGCAGAGCGCCGAGAATCGCGGCAAGCAGGGCGTACGCCGGCCAATGGGTCGCCGTTGCCAGGAGCCCGCGTCCGGTCGCGCTCTCGGCCGTCACCTTGAGGAGCACGGCGCTGAGGGCCGAGCAGAGCGCGCCGCCGACGGCCAGCAGGGTCGCGTACCCTCGGCGCCCGATCTTGCTGGTGGCGACCGCGACGGTCAGGCCGGCGAGCACGACCGTCGCGGCGAATGCGGCCAGCAACCGGTCGGGGTCGCAGTGCCCGTGCGCCGGCACCGCGCCGCGGACGGTGAGGAACAGCGTGAGCGCGCCGACGATCGCGCCGGCGGCCAGCCAGTCGCGGGCCCGCGGCCAACGGCGGGAGCGGCGGGCGCCGAGCGGCAGCGCGAAGAGCAGTTGGGTGGCCAGCAGCGGCTGCACGAGCGCGACCGAACCCAGATGCAGCGCGGCGGCCTGCACACCGGCGCCGAGCGCGCTGGTGAGTTGGCCGGAAACCCAGACCGGCGATCGCACGAGCCGGTGCGCGACCCTCAGCAACGGCAGGGGACCGCCGGCGGCGAGGCCGGCGCCGGCCGCGCGCCGGGCAGCGTGTTGTTGCAACGCCGCCGCCACCGACAGGAGGACGGCGGCCGTCAGGCCGAGCAGCACGACGACAAGCATCCGCACCTCCCGCTGCGACGATCTCACAGCGGGGCGGCCGGCCAACCGTCACGAAGCCCGTCTCGCCGATCGGTCATCCGACGTTCATCGCCGCTACGGCGAAGCGCGCCGAACCGTTCGGCCGCGGTCAGTCGCCGAACGCGAACGCCTCCTCCAGCTGCGGGTCCCAGAGGACCAGTCCGTGCTTCTCGGCGAGGTCGACGACCAGTTCCACCGCGCGGGTGCCGACCGGTGAGTAGCTGATGCACATCACGACGTGGTCGATCCCGGCATCCAGCGGCACGCCGGTCCAGGGCGACGCGTCGTCCAACGGCGGCCGGTCCGGGAAGGTGGACCTCAGGTCGGTGTAGAAGGCGACGATCCGCGGGTCGGGTTCGCCGTCGGGGTGCCACGGCCCGCGGCACCGCTCGACCATCGCGCGCACGTCGTCCGGCGTCGCCGCCGGATCGATCGCGACCACCACCAGATCGAAACTCACCGGGACAGGATCCACCCGCGGGGCCGCTCCGGCCAGCCCCGCAACCGGTCAGCGGCCGGTCACGCAGAGGCGCCATCCGCGCGGTCGGTCGCCGGATAGGCCGCGGATAGGTCCGGCCGGCAAGGTGCCCGTGCGGTGCCCGACCGAGGCCCGCGTGAGGGGAAAAGGGGATGACGCGAACCAAGCGGGCGGCGCGGATCGGGCTCTGGCTGGCCGCCATGGCCGCCACCACCGTCACGTCAGTGGTGGTCCTTCAGTCACCGTCGCAGGCGGCCACCCTGCACTGCAACCGGGTCGGCCAGTCCAACGACGCCTATGTGCCGATCATCTACCCGTCCTGGACTCCGTTCGACTGCCTGCTGACCCGGGGCGACAACTCGGTCGCGGTCCGCCAGCTGCAGAACGACATGAACATCTGCTACCACCAGCAGATGTGGGACCTGCTGGGCAAGGACGTGGGCGTGGACGGCGACTTCGGGCCCGAGACCGAGCGGGCGCTGCGCCGGGTCCAGCAGCTGTCCGGCACCGCGGCCGACGGCGAATATGGACCCAACACCCGCCGCGCCATGCTCCACCAGCGGACTTCGGGCGCCTATTGCGGCCGGGTCGACTGAGGCGTGCGACGCTCGGCCGCGTGGACCCCGAGGGGACGCGCGGCCGGCTCGCACAGTGACTAGAAGAACCGGCGCCGGGGGCGGCGGCCCATGCCGAGCAGGTCGGCGAACTGCCGCATGCCCTTGGTGAGGCCGCTGGGCCCGCGGCGGGCCTCGACGACCTGGGTGACCTTGCGGATACCGGCGGCGGCCAGGGGCAGGGCGACCGCGACGACCGCCCACCGCCGGACAGCGGTTCCGAGCATGTCCTACCTCCCTAGGTCGGTGAGTCTCGAATACCCCGTCCGGCGCCGTTCATGCCCGTGTGCGGCCGGCTAGCCGGCCAGGGATTGGACGATCTGGATCGGGTTGCCGTCCGGGTCACTGGTCCAGGCGATCAACAACCGGCCCAGCCACTCGTACGGGGCGGCGAGCGCGGGCGCACCGCGGGCGACGAGATCCTCGTACGCCCGCGTCGTGTCGTCGGTCCACAGGATCACCGCGGCCCGCTGGCCTTCGGCGATCGGGCTCAGGCCGTGGTCGTCGCGGGTGGAGGCGACCGACGCGATCCCGATCTTGTAGCCGTCGAGCGCGAGGTCGACGTGGATCGGCTCCGCGTCCACCGGCACCCGGAACGTCTCGGCGAAGCCGAGGCCGGTGTAGAACGCGACCGCCCGCGGCACGTCGGCACTGAAGAGGATGACCTGCGGCGAACGAAAGATCGACACAGCTCGACCCTAGCGGCGCACCCGTCAGGCCGGGAGGCGGCGGGCCTGCTGGTCGACGCCGGCCCGGCCGTAGGGGTAGTCGGCGACCCGCGGCGCGCTGGCCTCGTCGAGACGCGCGCGCTCGTCGTCGGTGAGCACCAGGTCGGCGGCGGTCAGGTTGTCGTCGAGTTGCTCGACGGTGCGGGCGCCCAGGATCACCGAGGTGACCGCGGGCCGATCGACCAGCCAGGCCAGCGACACCGCGGCCATCGAGACTCCGCGCGACTCGGCGATCGCGCGGACCGCGTCGACCACCTGCCAGGTCTGCTCCGCGGCGTTGCGGCCGGCGTACGCCTCGACGCCGCGGTTGGGGTTCTCGCCCAGCCGGGTCGCGCCGGTGGGCAGGTCGTCGCGGCGGTATTTGCCGGTCAGCCAGCCGCCGCCGAGCGGCGACCAGGGCAGGATGCCGATGCCCTCGTTGACGCAGACCGGCATGACCTCGTGCTCGATGTCGCGGGCCAGCAGGTTGTATTGCGGCTGCACGGTCACGATCGGCGCCAGGCCGGCGAAGCGGGCCAGCAGCACGGCCTTCTGGAGTTGCCAGCCGACGAAGTTGCTCACGCCGACATACCGGATCTTCCCGGCGCGTACCGCATCGTCGAAGAACCGCAGTGTCTCTTCGATCGGGGTCATCGGGTCCCACGCGTGCGCCTGGTAGAGGTCGATCGCGTCGACGCCGAGCCGGCCGAGGCTGGCGTCGAGGGCCTTGGTCAGGTGCAGCCGGGACAGGCCCGCGTCGTTGCCGCCCTCGCCCATCGGGAACCGGCCCTTGGTGGCGATCACCAGGTTGTCGCGCACGCCGGGCCGGCCGCGCAGCCAACGCCCGACGATCTCCTCGGAGATGCCGCGCGAGTAGACGTCGGCGGTGTCCAGGAAGGTGCCGCCGGCCTCGACGAAGCGGTCGAGCTGGGCGTGCGACCCGGCCTCGTCGGTCTCGTTCCCGAACGTCATCGTGCCGAGACACAGCGTCGAGACGACGGTGCCGGTTGATCCGAGCCTGCGATAGCGCATGGCCTCATCTAACCCGAGCGGCCCTCGCATCGGGATATTGGGTGGCGCGAACGACACCGCCCGGTGTTGCCTGCTCGCATGATCGTGGTGTGTGCGGCGTCGGGTGCGCTCGGCCGGCTGGTGGTCTCGGAACTCCAGACTCGAGGTGCGGACGTCGTCGCCGCCGTCCGGGACCCGGCCCGGGCCCCGGCGGGGGTGCAGGCGCGGCGCGGTGACTATGACGACCCGGCCTCGCTGCGGTCGGCGTTGCGGGGCGCCGAGCGGGTGCTGCTCGTCTCGTCGCCCGAACTCGCCACCGAACGGCGGATCCAGCAACACCGCGCGGTCATCGAGGCGGCAACCGACAACGGCGTACGCGCCATCGCCTACACCAGCTTCCTCGGCGCCGACCGCGCCGGCGACCCGATGAACGCCGCGCACCACGAGACCGAGCAGGCCGTGGCCCGCAGCGGGCTCGCCTACACGATCCTGCGCCACCCGTTCTACACCGACGCGTTCGTCAACGCCGGCCTGGCCGCGGCGGTCGCGTCGGGCCGGCTGGAAAGCGCGACCGGCGGCCGCGGCCTCAACACGGCGCTGCGGTCCGACCTGGCGGCGGCGGCCGCGACCGTGCTGACCTCAGACGAGCATCTGGGCCGCGACTACGACCTGACCGGTCCACTGTGGACCTATCCGGAGCTGGCCGCCGCGCTCGGTGCGGTGAGCGGCAAGCCGGTCGACTACCAGGAGGCCGCCGTCGAGGGCCCGATGGGCTTCCTGATGGGGCTGGCCCGCGCCGGCGCCCTGGAGCGCCAGACCGACGACCTCGCGCGGCTGCTCGGCCGCCCACCGGTGAGCCTGCGGGCGGCGGTGGAGCAGGCGCTCGCCACGGGTGTGGACGGCACCAGGGAGCACTGAGGGCTTCGGTCGCCGGCAGCCTGGCAGCGCGGACGGCGGGGTGGGCGCCGGCGACCGGCGCGGGCTCAGCGCCCACCTTCGCCAATGTGCTCATCCTCGCCACCGCGTACGGACGCGGCCGCTCGAAGCCAGGCCGTCACGCAACGCGAAGTGTCTGTCAGTCGCGTCATGCCGTGGCGTGCCGCGTCGATGCGGGCCGATCCGGGTCAGCCGGATCAATCGCCGATGGGCAGGCTGCTCGGTGGATCTCGGCGGTCAGCTGGTAGATGGCGTCGACGGTTTCCTGGGAGTGTTTGTCGGCTTCGTAGTCGTGCAACGCCAGCTCCGAGGAGATCTGGTCGGCGCGGCGGCCCGCTATCAGCAGGATGGCTCCTTGCAGCGCGGCCAGGCAGGACAACACGAGGTTGAGCAGAATGAACGGGTAAGGGTCGAAGCCGTGGCTGCCGTTGCCTGTCATCCAACCGGCGAGAAACAACAACGCGCCGAAGACGAAGGCCCAGGAACCCATCACGCTACGGAGCCGGTCCGCGGCCCGCTCGCCTCGGGTCAGTTGGCCGCCAGATCGGACAGCGGGATGCTTGTGCCAGAGCGGCTTGCGAGTCATCACGGCCTCCGGTTGGTGTCAGCAAGGGGGTAAGACTCTTGTGGCCATTCGGCCCCCCACAACGTGAATGTGCCGGGCCGCCTGGGAGGCGGTCCGGCACGTTCGACGCTGGGGATCTAGATCATCCAGCGGTTGTGTTGGACGAGGGGTAGGCGGGCCCAGATCCGGCCGAGGCCCCAGGTGTGTCCGGCGTAGCCGGCGGCCAGGACGATCAGGACGACGGCGTAGATGAGGTGGTAGTCGGTGATCGGGTTCGTCGACCCGGACGGCTGGCCGGCGGCGGTGGTTTGCGCCAGGGGGAACTCGGCGAGCCACATCATGGCCATGATCAGGGTGCCGGAGGCGGCGGCCACGCGTAGGCCGATGCCGGCGATCAG
>NZ_JBFAPI010000032.1:0-45018 GCF_040676615.1 Asanoa sp. NPDC049573 | reverse complement strand
ATCTTCGGCCGGATCCGCGCTCGGGGACTTGACTACTGGGCCGACCCAGGGCGACGTCGCCCCAGCGAGATCAACACCAACGACGGCGGGCGCGGTGTGTACTGGGAAGATCCGAGCGGGCACTTCCTCGAGATCATTACCCGTCCGTACGGCGGCTGAGGCTGAACAAAACGCGGCACGGCAACGGCCGCACGCCAAGCCCGTCGGTCACCGGCCGGATCACGACTGGCGTAACGGAGGCATCGGGACGAGGACGGCGAGCGCGGTGGCTCCGGCGCCGACGCCGCCCTCGCAGGTGTTCGGCGGGACCGTTCCGATGCCGCGGGTGGACGGCCGTTCGGCGGCCCAGAACATGAAGCCGAGCATCCCCGCTGTGGTGCCGGCGCCGTTGGGGGCGACGCTTTGCACGTACGGTGCGGTGGCGTTCTCCACGGACGCCGGGTAG
The DNA here is from genome assembly GCF_040676615.1 of Asanoa sp. NPDC049573. Taxonomy (NCBI): domain Bacteria; kingdom Bacillati; phylum Actinomycetota; class Actinomycetes; order Micromonosporales; family Micromonosporaceae; genus Asanoa; species Asanoa sp. NPDC049573. The sequence continues at coordinate 44,573 of NZ_JBFAPI010000032.1, read as the reverse complement.
TTGACGCAGTCGGGGAGGGGCTTGCCGCCGTACGCGATGTAGGTGGCGCCGGTGAACTTGGCGGGTGCCAGGGGTGGCACCGGCGGCGCGAACTGTGGCTTGCCGTCAATGTGCTCCTGCCAGTCGGCGATCGCGTTCGAGGCCGAGGCGGGCCGGGCAGTCACCATCGCATTGGCGTAGTCGAGTACCGGCTTGTCGGTGCGCAGCCAGTCGGAGGTCGCCTTCCGGTTGAGGGCGATCAACCAGCGGTCGCCGGCGGCCACGTCGATGGTGAGTCGGGCGGCGGCCCGGGCGCCGGTGGCGTCGTAGGGATGGACGGCGCGGTAGGCGTCGATGAAGGTCTGGAGGGCGGGGAGGTTGGGATTGGTGTTCTGCTCGTAGTCAATCTCGATCCCCACGCCGAGTTGACCGGCCACTGAGGCGGCCCGCTGCCCGAGGAGGGTCGGGTTCTCGGACAGGGCAGAGTCCCAGTCGTCGGTGTAGGTGATGCCCCCGATCGAGAGCATGACCCGGACGCCCCGCGACGTGAAGTAACTGACGATCTCCGGGGTGATGCCACGCGGCACTCCGCTGAGGGTTGTCGCGTCGGTCGTCTGCCGCAGCAGCCGCAACGGGTTGACGAAGCTGAGCACGACCAGGTTGACCGATGGACGACCGTCGCCGCGGTCGATCAGCCAGTGGTTGGCGCCGTCGAACTCGGCGACCGTACGGGCCGCACCCCACGTGCAGAAGTCGTTGCCGCAATGCCATGCACCGTGGACCTGCGGTGCCGTGGCCAACGCATTCAGGACGGGAGCGCGGGTGTCACCGAATGCGGCGGCGGGTCCGGCCGCTGCGAACAGCGCCACCAGGATCGACAGCAGGCACATCAGTCGTCGCATGCGAACCTCCATCAAGGAAGGATCCCCGCCGACAACCCCGGCTTCACCCATCGATAACAAAGTTTGCAGATGGCGTCGACACTCCTTACTGGTTCCCTGACGGTCAGGACGACGGCATAGAGGCCCCCTCATGGGAGAGCTTGCGGGCCGGTCGCGTCACAGCTCGGCGAGTCAAAGTCACGGGCACGCCGAGCTCGGCGAAGCGTTGCAGCAGGTAGGGCCGGTGCGACGGCTGGGTCCGTTCGAAGTCGATCTGGTATAGGTCGCGGGCTGCGGCGAGCCGGCCACGCGATACCAGGACGCGAGCGTGCAGTCGGACCTCGGGAAGTCGGTACGGCCCGGCCTCCTTGATCGACTCGTGGCTTTGCCACCGCTCCAGCATCGCGTCCACCGACGTCAACGATTCGAGGACGGGCCACTGCGCACCGTCTGGGCGGTTCTCGGTCGCGGACGTGTACGTGGGCGATTGATCGGGCCGTAGCTGAGTCAGTCGCCGACTCTCGGGGCCCCCCACATGGACAGGCAGAACGGATGCCCGGCCGGGTCGGCGTACACGAAGCAGTGGTCCGCGTTGGGCTGATGCTCGAGTCGGGTAGCGCCGGCCGCCAGCACACGCGCTCCGGTCGCCACCAGGTCGTCGACGAAGAACTCGAGGTGCATCTGCATCCCCACCTCGCCATCCGGCCAGGTGGGTGGCCGGTAGTCGTCGACCCGCTGGAACCCGATGTCACCGTTGGGCCCTTCTACGAGCGCCCAGTGCTCGTCACCCCTCGCGACCCCGCCGGTGATCTCGGCGTAGAACCGCGCGAGCGCGATCGCGTCGGGCGCATTGACCGTCGTCAGGCTGAGCCTAATCAGGTCCGACATCAACCGATCTCCATCTGCTGGTATTTCGGCGTGAGCTCTTCCCAGCGTTCCTTCCAGCCGGGCGCTCCGGCATCGGAGCTCCAGCCCTCCGGATGGACAGGGCCGTCGACCTCCAGCGACCGACCGAGATCCTCGAGGTGGACCCGCCAACCAGAGGCGTGGAACGGGAGATGCCTCATCGGCAGGCCGCGCTCCTCGACCACCAGCCGGGTCTTGGAGCCCTCCTCGGTCAGCCACGCCTCGATCTGCCCCTCGTCGTCGGTGGTCGGCTCCGTCGTCAGCAGCAGGTGGTGGGGCGCATCGCACACCTCGATGCGCGCCGGACCGGTCCAGCTGCTCGTGAAGACGGTCTGGATCGTGCCGCCGACCCGCATGTCGCCGTCGACCCGGGCGATCCAGCGGGCCAGCCGCTCAGGCGTCGTACACGCCTGCCAGAGGTCGCCGATGTCCGTGTCGTAAAGGCTCTCGACCCTGACTGCTCCGCGGGTCTCGTCGAGCGTTCGCATCGTCGCGATCGTGGTCATCGTCGTGCCTTCTTTCCTCGTGCGATCTCAGAATGAAGAGCGTCGAGCCGGTTCTCCCAGAGCCGGCGGTACGGTCCCAGCCACTCGTCGACCTCGACGAGCGCCTCCAGGCGGAGTGTGTAGATCCGGCGCTGCGCGTCCTGGCGTACGTCGACCAGCCCGGCTTCCCGCAGCACGCGGAGATGTCGGGACACGCCCGGGCGAGCGATCGGGAGAGCCTCGGCCAGCTCACCTGCACTCGCCGGGTGGTCGCGGAGAATCCCGAGAACCGTGCGCCGGCTCTCGTCTGCCAGCGCGTGCAACACGGCGTCCATGATGCGAATGTAACCTTGCGGGTACGTACCCGCAAGGTTACATTCGCATCCGTGAGGAAGTGTCGTGTCCGGGAGGTTCAGGAATGACGGTGGCAGTCGACGCCGAGATCACCGCGTTGATGCAGTGCCTCCAGAGGCAGCGAAACCACGTGCTGGGTGCCGTGGAGGGCCTGAGCGATGAGGCGCTACGGCGCCCCGTGCTGCCCTCTGGGTGGAGCTGCCTGGGGATGGTGCAACACCTCACGCTGTCGGTGGAGCGTTTGTACTTCCGTGCCGTTGTGGCTGGGGATCCGGTGGTCATCGACCAGGTGGGTAGCCAAGGCAGCGCATGGCAGGTGGATCCCGGGCTGCCGGCCGCCGACGTCCTTGACCGCTATCGCCATGAGGCCGCCTTGGCGGATGCCGTCATCGCCGCCTCGTCCCCAGATGCCGACCTGGTCTGGTGGCCCTTTCCCGAGGGTGAGTGGCGCCTGCCCAATGTTCGGGATGTCCTGCTCCATGTGATCACTGAGACCGCCTGCCACGCCGGACACCTCGACGCGGTTCGTGAACTCATCGACGGGCAACAGTGGCTGGTGAACACCTGACCAGTGGCCCTGGCTGAGCTCGGGACCAGCTTGGGAAGGCGCGCGCTATGTGGGGACCTGCGCACCTGTGTCCCTCGCCGCCCCGCGCGAGACTGTAGCCGACGCTATATCCGTCAAGCTCAATCACCGCCCTGGGAATGCTGTGCGACGCCCAACCCGGGACGTTCGCGTGACGCCGTCCGGCTGTTCAGATTCGGCTGTTGCTTCGACCGGAACGCAGCAGCGGCCGTGAATCGCGTGGCGGACCGTCACTCGATGTCGACGACGATCTTGCCGTTGCCGGTGCCGTTCTCCACGACGGCGTAGGCGTCGTCGACGGTGGACAGCGTGAAGCGTCGGGGATCGAGAATCGGCCGCAGCACTCGTGTGTCGGCCAGCGCCCCGGCCTCGCGCAGGATCTCCGCGTGGTGCTCGCGTCTCTTGCCGGTCAGCATCGGCATCAGGGTGAAGACGCCGGAGTAGGTGGCGCCACGGAACGACAGTGGTGCGAGGCTGTGCGTGCCCCAGCCGAGGGCGCTGACGACGTGGCCGGTGTAGGCACGGACGGCGTTGAAGGACAGGTCGAGGGTCGCGCCCCCGATGGTGTCGAAGACGATGTCGAAGCCGTCGCCGCCGGTGTATTCGGCGACGTAGTCCTCGACGGGCGTGGTGGTGTAGTCGATCGGCGTCGCCCCGAGACGTGTGATCGTCGCCAGGCTTCGGGGCGATCCGGTGGCGAACACCTCGGCGCCCCGGGCGCGGGCGAGCTGGATGGCGACGTGCCCCACGCCGCCCGCGCCCCCGTGGACCAGCAGCCGCTGGCCGGCGGTCACCCGCGCCCGGTCCACCAGCGCCTCCCACGAGGTGATGACGGATAGCGGTAGAGCTGCCGCCTCACGGGGGGTCAACGACTCAGGCTTGCGGGCGAGTAACCGGGCGTCCACGGCGGCGTACTCGGCCAGCGACCCCTGGAGATCGCCCACGCCGCCGGTCAAGCCGTACACCTCGTCGCCGGGAGCGAAATCGGTGACTCCCGAACCGACCTCGGCCACGGCGCCGGCCAGGTCCATGCCCAGTACAGCCGGCGGATGGACGCGGGCGTGGGCGGCCCTGCCTGCCCGGATCTTGGTGTCCAACGGGTTGACACCGCTAGCTGTGACCCGGACCAGCACCTGTCCGGGGCCTGCTACCGGCTGCTCGATCTCCGCGAGGGTCAGCGGGCCGCCGAACTCCCTGAGCACCAACGCACGCATGTCACTACCTCGTTTCCAGTACCGGGACGATGCGGAAGTCGACGGTGGCGTGGTCGATGGTCGCGTGCACCGGGGAGTCGGCCATCTCCGTCATGATCCCGGATGCGCTGCGCCGGCCGTCGGAGGCGGAGTCCCACGCGACGATGTCGATGATCGTGCCGTCACCGTCTTCGGCGATCCGTCGCCGGCGAAAGCCAGGCCGGCGTCGCAGGTAGGTGTTGATGTCGTCGTTCGCCTCGACGAACTCGGCGCCGGTGACGCCGGGGACGAGCCGCAATATCGTGATCTCGAGCGCTTCGCTCATGCTTGTACTCCTGCTGATGGCGCGGTGGACCGGACGGTGGACGGTCAGGCGGCCCGCGGGTGGTGCCGGACGGTGATGGTCTGTGCCTCGGTGAACTCGAGCAGCCCGTCGTGGCCGCTCTCCACACCGATGCCGGACTGCTTGCGGCCGCCGAAGGCGACCTGCGCGCTGAGGTGCATGATCTCGTTGACCCAGACGGTGCCGGCGTCGAGCCGGCCGGCGACGGCGAGGGCGGCGTCGGGATCGGCCGACCAGACCGAGGCGCCGAGGGCATACTCGCCGGCGTTGGCGCGAGCAACCGCGTCGTCGACATCATCGAAGCGCAGCAACGGCAGGACAGGGCCGAACTGCTCCTCGCGTACGATCCGGGACTCTTCCGGCGGGTTGTCGACCAGTGTCACGGGTACGAAGAAACCCGGACGTGGCTCGGGCGTCCCGCCGGTCAGGAACGTGTGCCCCTGTCGCTGGCAGTCCTCGATCAGGTCCAGCACGGCGTCGTACTGGCGGCGGTTGGAGATCGGGCCGAGCTGGGTTCCTTCCTGGGTTGGGTCACCCATCCGGATCGTGGCGGCGTACGCGGCGAGGGCCCGGGTCAGCTCCTCGTAGATGTCGGCATGGATGTAGACCCGCTTGGCGGCGAGGCAGATCTGCCCGGTGTTGCTGAACGCCGCCCAGAACAGCTTCTCCGCCATGCTCGGCACGTCCACGTCGGGCATGACGATCGCCGGGTCGTTGCCGCCCAGCTCGAGGGTGATTCGGGTCAGCGTCGCAGCGGCGCCCGCCATGACCGCGCGACCGGTCCGGGTGGAGCCGGTGAAGCTGACCTTGTCGATGCCGGGGTGTCCGCTGAGCCAGGAGCCCAGGTCCCCGCTGCCCGAGACGACGTTGAGCACGCCGGCCGGCAGTAGGTCGCGCAGCAGCTCGCCGAGCCGCAGGGTGGACAGCGGGGTGAACGCCGAGGGTTTCACCACCACGGTGTTGCCGGCCAGCAGTGCCGGTCCGAGCTTGAAGGAGAGTTGCCCCATCGGGTAGTTCCACGGGGTTATCGCGGCGACCACGCCCAGGGGTACCCGCCGGGTCACCGACAGGCGCTCGGTGTTGTCCTCGTTCACCTTCTCCGACAGCGTAAGGTCGGCGGTCTCGCGCAGTCAGTAGGGCAGTCCCGCCACCTCGGCCGCCGCCACCGACGGCGGCTTGCCCTGCTCGGCGGTGACGAGCCGACTGAGCTCGTCGAGGTGGGCGTCCACCATGTCGGCCATTTCGCGCAGCGATTCCCGCCGCCGCGCGAACGGCACGGCGGCCCAGGCTGGGGCGGCGGCGCGGGCGGCGGCCACCGCGGCGTCGAGCTCCTCCCGGGTGCATTCGGGCACGGACGCGACGACGGATTCGTCGGCGGGGTTGATCACGTCGAACGACGACCCGCCGGCCACCGCGGTCCCGCCGATCGTCATGGTCAGGTCGGTGGCAACTGTCGGCAACTGCGACATGGGTGACTCCTGTAAAGGTGAGTGCGGCGAGTCGGCGGCGTGAAATGTGGATCATGGCAGGTAGTCCCGGGTGGGAGACCGGACTGTCAAGCGTCGCATCCGCTCATGTCGATGAGAGTGACCGCCCTTCACAAACTGATGACGTCCCCGTTACATTGTCGTCTATCCATGGGAGCGCTCCCGAGCCCTGGACCTGCCCCCCACCCTCCGACAGGAGTAACCGTCATGCACCACGTCAGACGCCTCCGGCGGGCGCGGTCCGACCGGCCGTGGCCACGCCGTGTCCTCGCCGCCGGTGCGGCCCTGGTCACCGGGCTCACCCTCGGCGCCGTTTCCGGTCCCGCGTCCGCGGCTGTCCCCGCCACGACCGGCGTGCAGGCCGCCGCGCCCGCCTTCAACTACGCCGAGGCATTGCAGAAGTCCCTTTTCTTCTACGAGGCCCAGCAGTCCGGCCCCAAGCCCTCCTGGAACCGCGTCTCCTGGCGCGGGGACTCCGCGTTGACCGACGGCGCCGATGTCGGGCTCGACCTGACCGGCGGCTGGTTCGACGCCGGCGACCACGTCAAGTTCGGCTTCCCGATGGCGTTCAGCGCCACCATGCTCGCCTGGGGCGCGGTCGAGTACCGGGACGGCTACGTGGCCTCCGGGCAGCTCACGCACCTGCTCAACAACCTGCGCTTCGTCAACGACTACTTCGTCAAGGCGCACCCGTCACCGAACGTCCTCTACGGACAGATCGGCAACGGCGACGCCGACCACAAGTGGTGGGGTCCGGCCGAGGTGATGCCGATGGCGCGTCCCTCGTACAAGATCGATGCGAGCTGTGGCGGTGCGGACCTGGCCGGAGAGACGGCGGCGGCGATGGCCGCGTCGTCCATGGTCTTCCGACCCACCGACGCCGTCTACGCGGACAAGCTGCTCGGCCACGCGAAGCAGCTCTACACGTTCGCCGACACGGTGCGGAAGAGCTACCACGAGTGCATCACCGACGCGACCAACTTCTACCGGTCGTGGAGCGGCTACCAGGACGAGCTGGTCTGGGGTGCGATCTGGCTGTACCGGGCCACCGGCGACGCCAGCTACCTCGCCAAGGCCGAGAGCGGGTACGACCTGCTCGGCAACGAGAACCAGACCACCACCAAGTCCTACAAGTGGACGATCGCCTGGGACAACAAGCAGTACGGCGCGTACGTGCTGCTGGCCCGCCTGACCGGCAAGCAGAAGTACCTGGACGACGCCAACCGGTGGCTCGACTACTGGACCGTCGGCGTGAACGGGCAACGGGTGCCGTATTCGCCGGGCGGCATGGCGGTGCTCGACTCGTGGGGCGCGCTGCGCTACGCGGCGAACACCAGCTTCGTCGCCCTGCTGCACGGTGACCAGCTCACCGACGCCACCCGCAAGGCCCGGTACCAGGACTTCGCGCTGCGGCAGATCAACTACGCGCTCGGCGACAACCCGCGCAACTCCAGCTACGTCATCGGGTTCGGCGCCAACTCGCCGAAGAACCCGCACCACCGCACCGCGCACGGCTCCTGGTGGGACAGCCAGACCGTGCCCGAGGAGACCCGGCATGTGCTCTACGGCGCGCTGGTGGGTGGGCCCTCGTCGGCCAACGACGCGTACAGCGACACCCGGTCGGACTACGTGATGAACGAGGTCGCCACCGACTACAACGCCGGCTTCACCTCCGCGCTCGCCGCGCTGGTGACCAAGCACGGCGGCACACCGCTGGCGAACTTCCCGGTCGCCGAAACCCCGGACCGCGACGAGTTGACCGTTGAGACCACGGTGATGCAGGCCGAGCCGCGGGGCACCGGGCTCAAGGCCATCATCTACAACCGCTCCGCGTACCCGGCCCGCGCCCTGACCGACGCGAAGTTCCGCTACTACTTCCGCGCCGACGGCGCGACGCCCGTCGTGGTCACCCCCGGCTACACCCAGGGCTGCCCGTCGCCGTCCACGGCCCGCCAGGTCTCCGGCGACCTCTGGTACGTCGAGGTCGACTGCACCGGGTACACCATCGCCCCGGCCGGGCAGTCGCAGCACCGGATGGAGGTGCAGTTCAAGGTCGGCGTACCGGAGGGCGGCACCTGGGACCCGACCAACGACCCGTCGTACAGCACCGTCGCCGGGCCCAACCGCAACGTGCCGCTCTACGCCGGTGGTCGGCGGGTCTGGGGCGTCGAGCCCGGCGCGCCCACCCCGGACACCACCGCGCCGACCGCGCCCGGCCGGCCCACCGCGTCGGCGGTCACCGCGACCGGCGCGACCCTGAGCTGGGCGGCGTCGACCGACAACGTCGGCGTCACCGGGTACGACGTCTACCGCGAGGCCGGCGCCACCGACGTCCTCGTCGGCTCGCCCACCGCCGCAACGTTCGCGGTGACCGGGCTGACCGCCTCCACCTCCTACGCGTTCTACGTGGTGGCCAAGGACGCCGCGGGCAACCGCTCCGTCGCGTCCCCACCGGTCTCCGTCACCACCACCGACCCGCCCGCGCCGGACGCCGTCGCGCCGACCGCGCCCGGCCAGCCGACCGCGTCCACGATCACCACGAGCGGGGTGACCCTGAGCTGGGCGGCGTCGACCGACAACGTCGGCGTCACCGGCTACCGGGTCTACCGGGAGAACGGTGCGACGGACCTGCTCGTCGGGTCGCCCACCGGCACCACGCTCGCGGTGACCGGGCTGACCGCGGCCACCGCGTACACCTTCTACGTCGTGGCCGTCGACGCGGCCGGCAACACCTCCCCGGCGTCCGCGTCGGTCACCGTGACCACGTCGGCGCCGCCCGCCGCCGGTGCCTGCACAGTGGCGTACGCGACAAACGACTGGGACAGCGGGTTCACCGCGAACATCACGATCAGCAACACCGGGACGACCGCGATCAACGGCTGGAGCCTCGGCTTCACCTTCCCGCACACCGGGCAGAAGGTCAGCCAGGGCTGGTCGGCGACGTTCACCCAGACCGGTACGGCGGTCACCGCGACGAGCCTGTCCTACAACGGTGCGCTGGCACCGGGGGCGTCGACCGGCATCGGCTTCAACGGCACCCACACGGGCAGCAACCCGAAGCCGACCAGCTTCACCCTCAACGGCGTCGCCTGCACCGCCTGATTCGTGTCGAGATCTTGGACAGTTACCGTTCCGCACGAGCGGTAACTGTCCAAGATTCAGGTATGAGGTCGCCAGCCGACGGCGGTGTGAGCTCGCCGCGGTTCCCCGGACAGGGTCGCTTTCTGAAGGGCCGCGCGCGTCGTCCGCCCGACCACGGACGGGTACAGGTTCGAGCACCACCTAGACACGACTTCACGACCCGAAACGCGCCCGCAGACGTGCAGGCACACGCCCTGAGCTGGGCGGATTTGCTTTGCACGCTAGTCCACGAGATTGCAGTTGCTCTACAGTCGCCCGCAACGCCATCAACAACCAAGTGTGAAGGCGTCTAAACACAGGGGGATTGAAACGATGGTGCCTTCTAACCCGCAGGTACCACGGCCGAAGGACGGACCGCGATCTGGCGAGCAGCCGCCGCTGAGCGACACCTCCGCGCCGGGCTTGGCAGCCCCACCATGGATCGTGTTGGGTGCCGGCTCGGCTGCCACGGTGGGCTCGTTCCTCCCTTGGGCCAGCGTCAGCGGGCCGTTCATGGGCACGATCAGCGCGTCGGGTGTGGACGGAACCGCCGATGGCTGGATCATTGCAGCACTTGGCCTCGTCCTGGCCGGATCTGGAACTCTGATCCTGCGCGGGCAACGTATGCCAACCGCCGTGCGGATCGTCGCTGTGCTCGCCGCTCTGGCACTGCTTGGTCTCGGGTTGGGGGAGCTTGCCGACCTCTCGTCGGCCGAGGAAAGCATGCGGCACGATCTGGCCAGCGCCTCAGAAGTTGACGTGTTCGGCATCGGCGAGTCGATGATTGGGGCCGTCCAGGTAAGGGTCGGAACCGGGCTGTGGCTCATTAACCTGGCCGGACTGGTGGGCTCGATGGTCACCATCTTGATGCTCTGGACTGGTCGCCCCAAGAAGCAGCCGACGGGCACCTGACGAGGATCCAAGCGTGCTGCGGTTGCCAGGAGCCTGTCGGAGAGGAGAGCGCGTCGGTACAAACTTCACAACTCCCGGACTCACACGTCGGCGAGCCGCGCGGGGCTTACCCGGGAAAGACGGGCAGCGTCCTGGCCCGGCGGCATGCCGAACAACCGCCGGTATTCGCGGCTGAACTGCGACGCGCTCTCGTAACCGACGGCGAATCCGACGGCCGCCACGTCGCCGGGTGCGGCGAGCAGTCGGGCCCTCGCCTCCTGGAGCCGGACGAGTTTCTGGAATTGGATCGGCGTCATCGTGGTGACGGCGCGGAAGTGGCGGTGGAACGAGGTCCGGCTCATTCCGGCGACGCGCGCCGCGTCCTCGACGCGGAACAGGTCGGCGTGGTGCTCCTGTATCCACCGGATGGCTCGCTCGATGTGCACAACGTTGCTGTCGCCGAGCCCTACCTGCCGTACCGTGCCGCCCTGCTCGCCGGTCAGCAGCCGCCAGACGACCTCGCGTTCCATGGCTGCCCAGAACACTCGCTGGTCGTCCGGGCGGTCGAGCAGCCGTAGCAGCCGTACTACTGCGTCGAGCAGGTCGTCGCCGGCTGTGCTGACCGCGATGCCGGGCGCCGGGCCGCCGGGGGCCTGCGGCGGCGCGTCCAGCACCAACTCGGCGATCAGGGGCGGCCGCAGAGCGAGGCCCAGGACGAGGTACGGCTCCCCGGGCGAGGCCTCGCTGACGTGGGCAATGACGGGCAACTGCATCGACGCGACGATGAACTGCCCAGCGCTGTACGAGAACAGGCGTGTCCCCAGCGTCGCACGCTTCGCACCCTGGGCGACCAACGCGAACACCGCCGTCGAACGGGCCGGCATGGGCTCGGTGGGTGAGTCGGAGCGGTGGAGGACCAGGCCGGGCGGTGTGGGGCGACCGGCGTGACGCAGCACCAGGTCGCGGATCTCCGGCAGTGCGCTCACATGGGCAATGGTGCCACTTTGGCAGGATCAGGCAACGCGATGGCGGTATCGATCTACTCGGTGCGAGGCCTACGGGTGTGGACTCGAGGCATGGCACTCGACAATTTCGTCACACTGGGCCGCTCTGGCCTGCGTATCAGCCCGTACACGCTCGGCGCGATGACCTTCGGTGAGGACCACGGCTGGGGTGCCTCGGTCGCGGAGTCCGAGGCGATGATCAGCGAGTACGTGGAACGCGGCGGCAACTCCATTGACACGGCCAACATCTACACCAATGGCCACTCCGAGAAGATCATCGGCGATTACCTGGCCGCCCGCCCCGGCCTGCGTGACCGGATCGTGCTCGGCTCGAAGTTCTTCGGCAACCTGTTCCCCGGTGACCCGAATGGCGGCGGCGCCGGACGCAAGGCCGTCATCGCCCAGGCCGAGGAGTCCCTGCGCCGTTTGGGCACCGACTACCTGGACCTGTACTGGATGCACAACTGGGACCGCGGGGTCCCGATCGAGGAGACCCTGCGCGCCCTCGACGACCTGATCACGGCCGGCAAGATCCGGTACGTCGGGCTTTCCGACCTGCCCGCGTGGAAGGCGGCCGAGGCGCAGGTCGTCGCGCACTTCCGCGGCTGGACGCAGGCGATCGGTCTGCAGATCGAGTATTCGCTGCTGGAGCGCACGGGTGAAGGCGACCTCATGCCGATGGCGGCCGAGCACGGTCTCGGCGTGCTGCCGTGGAGCCCGTTGAAGAGCGGCTGGCTCTCCGGGAAGTTCGCGCGGGGCACCGCGAACGTCGACACCCTCCGTGGCGCCCTCGTCGGCGCGCCCGCAGAGCGTGACTGGCAGGTGATCGACGTGCTGCACGAGGTCGCGGCCGAGGCCGGGGTCACACCGGCAGCAGCGGCGCTGGCCTGGGTCGGCGCCCGCCCCGGCGTGTCGTCGGTGCTGATCGGGGCGCGGCGCCTCGACCAGCTGAAGGCTAACCTGGACGCGGTCGACGTCCGGTTGTCGGATGAGCAGACGGCCCGTCTGGACCAGGTGTCGACGCCGGCGCTCAACTTCCCTGCCGACAACAACCGAATTCTGGCGCCCACACTGGCGTTCGCGGGCGCGACGGTCGACGGCCGGACGACAAGTACGTCACCCCTGCTCGCCTCCAGCGCGGTCAGGTACTAAGCATTCCGGGCAGTGCCGCGGGGAAGGACTCCGCAGGAGGAGCGCAGTTGACTGGTGAGCTGCTGGCGATTCCATGCGGCGTCCTGCTGTTCTCTGACCAGCACGGCGATGGCTTGCACCAGCTCGGAGTCGCGCGGCAGCGGCCGGCGGGCGTCGGCATCGACCCGCAGAATGTGGCCAGCGTCATGGCGTCGGCATGGTCGGACTCGGAGCGGGCGACAGTGTGGCGTTCGCGGTAGCGGGCCACCGCAAAGGGATTGATCGCGTAGACCTTGTGGCGTGTCGCGCGTAGGCACGTGACCGGCAGGCCACGCTGCGTCTCGATCGCCACTGGGATGCGACCGGCCGCCATGCCAGTGCAGAAGGCGAGCAGCCAGGTGAGCAGCGCGTACCCGATGACAGCGGTGGTGTGTCCGGATCCCAGTTTGTCGCTCGGACTCGCCGAAGGAAGCCGACGACACGGTTCGGGCCGTCATCCGCTGGTCGGCAGCGCAGACGATCGAGCCACCGCATGCCGATCGGGGATGGATAAAGACTTCATATAAAGCTGCTATGCTTCCGCCATGGGCCGTCAAGACTCCGCTCGTCGCGCCTCCACCGCAATCGGGTCAGCCCTCTACGGGCTGGCTACCAGGGCCGTGAGGCGTCTTCCACGTGACATGAGCCTCACGTCCGCTGCCACCCTGGCCACTCTGGATAGGACCGGCCCACGACGAATCACCGATTTGGCCGCGATCGAGGGCGTCACCCAGCCTGCGATGACTGTCCTGGTTCGGGTGATGGAGGAGTCCGGGTTGGTCGAGCGGCGAGGCGACCCGTCCGATAAGCGGGTCACGCTGGCCAGTCTGACCGAGGCCGGCGCGTCCTACGTCCGGGCGCGGCGCCGGGCGGGTGTCCAAGCGTATGCGGGGTTGATCGACAAGCTCACCGACGAGGAGGTCGAGACCTTGGTGGCAGCGCTTCCGGCACTGCAACATCTGGCCGAGCTCGACAGCGAGGATCGAGAACGGTCGAAGCAATGACGAGACGGTCACCCGGCGACCGGGACCGGCCGATGAGCACTGCCCCGGAGCGTCCTCAGGCGCGGCTGCTGGTCCCCGCGCTGATGTTCATCGCGCTGGTCGTGGCGGCAGTCGCCAGCCTTGGGACACCGCTGATCACCAGCGTGGCGACCTCGTTCCACGTCGCACTCGATAGTGCACAGTGGACGTTGACCATCGCACTGCTCAGTGGCGCCGTCGCTACGCCCGTGCTGGGTCGGCTCGGAGCCGGTTCCCACCGACGGGCCACGATTCTTGCCACGCTGGGGGTGGTCGTCGCCGGCAGTGCGCTCACCGTGTTGCCCCTACCGTTCGCGTGGCTGGTTGTCGGTAGGGCAGGCCAGGGCGTCGGGCTCGGTCTGACAGCGCTGATGATGGGCGTAGCCCGGGACCATCTTCCCGAGGAGCGCAGCGCGGCCTCGATCGCCCTGATCTCGGTGATCTCGATCGTCGGGGCCGGCGTCGGTTACCCACTCGCCGCGCTGCTCACCGAGGTCGGCGGGGTGCGGGCCGCCTACGGCCTCGGTCTGCTCGTCGCCGTACTCGCCTTCCTGACCGCTTGGCGCTCCATACCCGTAGCTCCTGAAGGCCGCTCGGCCCGGGTGGACGTAGCGGGCGCGCTCGTCCTGACGGCTGGACTGCTCCTCGTCCTGCTGCTTGCAAGTCAGACGAGTTTGTGGGGCCATCACCGTGCCGTGGCGGTGCTCCTTGCCATCGTCGCCGTGCTCCTGTTGTGCGTCTGGGTAGCCTCCGAGCTGCGTAGTAAGACACCGCTGGTTGATGTCCGGGCGATGCGGCACCCGGCCATCGCCGGGGCGAACATCGCCATGTTCGTCGCCGGGATCGGCATGTACCTCCTTCTGACGCTCATCACCCGGTACGCGCAGACGCCGCACAGCGCCGGCTACGGCTTCGGGCTGACCACCTTCGTCGCCGGGCTTGTGCTTGTCCCGTTCTCGGTGCTGGGGTTCGTCGCCGGCAACCTCACGCCTCGGGTTCGCCGACGGATCGACGCCCCCTTGCTCTTGGCCGGCAGCGCCGTCGTCGTCGGTGGCGGGTTCGTCTTCTTCGCTGCGGCACGGTCGAACCTGGCCGAACTGTTCGTAGCGATGGGCGTACTGGGCTACGGTGTCGGCAGCTTCTCGGCCGCCATGCCCGGCGTCATCCTGGCCGTCACGCCTAAGAGCGAGACGTCGAGTGCCATGAGCTTCAACTACGTCGTGCGTAGCGTCGGGTACTCCCTGGGCAGCGCCATCGGCGGCCTGGTCCTGGCCGCCGGTACCGACACCGGCGATCTCTTCCCGAACGACGGCGCCTACACGACGGCAGCGCTGGTCGGCATCGCCGCGATGGCGATCACGACCATGAGCGCCCTGGCTCTCGCCCGCCAACGCTCAACCAAGACACACCCGACCGCGGCCCCCGACCGCGCCCAACCAGCGCCGGTGGACGCGATGACCGGCCGGCAGGCCCCATCCGATGGAACCTGAAGCTAGGAACGCCCCCATGCAAGCCAACCGACGCGTGCCCTGAGTCACGCCAAACTATTTCCGCCCTTCCCAACACTGGAGGTTCCGTGCCCAAGGGCTACTGGGTCAGTGCCTACCGCACCATTTCAGACCCCGAGAAGCTGGCTGCCTACAACAAACTGGCCCGCCTGGCCGTCCAAGCCGCGGGTGGGCGAGTGCTGGCCCGTGACGGTCGGGTCGTCGCACACGATGAGGGAATCGCCGAGCGCACCATCCTGATCGAGTTCGACAGCTTTCAACAGGCCCTCGCGGCCCGCGAGAGCGAGGCCTACCAGGCGGCGCTGATCGCCCTCTCGGACGGCGTCGAACGCGACTTCCGCATCATCGAAGGCACCGACTGATCGGGGTCGGGAAACGGAGTCGGCGACCCTGCCCGGTGCCCAGCTCCGACTGCACGATGCCGAGCCCCAAGATCGATGGTTCAAGTGTCCAAGATCAGGGGGCAACTCTCCGTGGTCAACCAGGGCAACCCAGGTTTGGCACCCGACAGGCCAAGGCCTGGCCAGCCACGCTCGGGCGAACCTGAGCGTGGCTGGCCAGGCTACCTGCGGCTAGGCCCCGGGCAGCGCCCGCACGACGGTCAGCGTCACATCGCCGTCCTGGTAGGACACCCTGAGCAGGTGGCGGCCCGCGTTCAGGACCCGCCGTTCCGGCAGGGAATGGAAGTTGCCCTTGATCGAGTCGCCGCTCATGATCGTCAGTACCGTGCCCGGAGTCAGGCGCGCGCGAATGTCCAGGTCGAGTTCGCCGCCCAGCACCAGGTCACCGGCAGCCCGCACGCTCGTGTAGTCGTGGTCGCCGGCGATGGTGATGGCGAGGCGACCCGCTCGGCTGACGGTCACGTCGCCGCCGACGTTCAGGACGTTGCCGGGCGCGACGTCGGTGAAGGTGAGGGACGCCGCGGACGCCGCTTCACCGGACGACAGACCAGGCTCCAGCACGCCACTGTCGACGTCGATGCTGCCTGCCACGAAACCGCTGCCGCCGAGCGTGCCGCCCTTGACCTCGATCGAGCTTGCGTGCGAGCCGGTGATCGAAAGCTTGCCGCCTTCAACCCTCGTGCCGCCCTCGTAGGTGTCGTGGCCCGTCATGACCAGCGTCCCGGAGCCTTGCTTGGTCAGCGAAGCCGTGTAGAGGTGGTTGTCGATCTTGTGCTGAATGTAGGCCGCGCGGGCATCCATCCATTCCTTGCGCCACTCGACGGCGTCCTTATAGGTGATCTTGTCGTACAACTCGGGATGGCCGTCAGTAAGAGCTTGGATGTAAGGATCGGCCAGAATGCCCTGAAGCATGAAGGCCTGTTCGTCAAGCGTGCCGTCCGGCTTCAGCACGTTGGGGCTGAATTCACCGGCAAAGGCGATGCCATGCTCCTTGTAGCCGGCCAGCCATTGCCGATCTTCCTTTTCTCTTTCCTTGATCGCGATCTGGCTGATGTCGTTCGACCAGACGTCCAGAGGCGCTTTGTCCATGTTGTAGGTCATGGGGCTCAGGAGCTGGCCGGGGCCGTACATGCCCTTGGCCAGATCGGGAATCCCCCAGCCCCAGCGTTCGTCCGGAAGACCGTCGGGAGCGGTCCAGGCGATGGATGCCCCGGAGGGGGAGGTTTGCCCGGTGCCGAGGAATCTCACGCCGTCCGACATCTTGTTGTTCGCCGTGGTGAACATCAGCTCACGCACCTGTTTGGCGTCCATGTTCGGATAGCGGGAGAGCAGGACCCCCATCACCCCTGTCGCAACGGGCGTCGCCGGCGAGGTGCCGCTTGAGTTTGAATAGTTGGTGTCGCCAGCGCTGCTCGTGGTCCGAACGCTGTTTGAAGGGGTCGACACGGTCCACCATTTGGCGAGCCCGGCCTCGTTGAACCCGAACTGCTTTGTGTATTCAGGATTGGTCGCGGTGGGCGGTTGCACCCCGCCGACGGCTACGAACTGATTTTCCGCCCAGGGATTGAAGAGGGGATACGACGGGCGGAAAAACGGGTTGCTCCAGTCGTTGTTGCCGGCCGACCTTACGTTGACGGTGCCGCTGTCTTTAATGGCGTCCCAGATGGCGTCCATGAAGGAACGTCCGGGGTACTTCGGATTGTATTGTTCGCCGCCTTCTGAATAGCAAATCTTGAAGAAGAAGTACTGGTACTCCAGATCCTTCAGGTACTCGTTGGGGAGAATAGTCGCCATTGCCGTGGCACTGGCGCTGTCCTTGCCTGCCACCTGGTAAGCGTTGGCGAGGTTGCCGTTGACTCCCAGATCATTGCCGCGTCCGTCAAAGCGCGCTCTGTCAAGAGTCTGGACATAAGAGCCCCAACTGCTGTTGATGACCTGGGCGCCCGCGTCGACCAGGGCCTTATTGGCTGTGTGCCAGTACACGTAATCGTGGAAGGGACCGTGGGACTGGGTATCCGAACCGCCGGTCTTGGCAACATAGATCTTCGCCCCAAAGGCGATGCCGTGTTGTTCTTTGCCATCGCGGATGCCGGAGGTAACCCCGAGCATCCCGGTCCCGTGGCTGTAGTCGGTTGTTCGCGCCTGATCACCGGCCACAGTGAACGGCTGGCCCGCGGTAAACGGGTTTCCCGGGGTTGCTGCGTTTCGATACCCGAAGCCGGACGTGCCGTAGACACCCTCCGCTCTCACCGGAACGATCAGCCCGGTCTGAAATGCTTCGTGTGTAGTCCGGTAGCCCGAATCCATCATGCCCAGCTCGACGCCTTGCCCGAAGTAGCCCAGGGCGTAGGCGGTGGAGGCGTTTACCGCGACGAGCTGCCATGGGGAATCGACGGCTGTGCCGGGATTAGCGGGATTATGCCCGGTATAGTAACCATATTCCGGCGTTTCCCAACTGGCTTTGGCGGCTTCAAAGTCCGCTGGACGCGTGGCGACAAAGCCGGGGTCTCCCGGGTACGTCGGCACGCCGTCAGGCGTCAATGTCGGACCGGTCTTGGACGATGCCGAGGCGAACCCGGCCGGCAGGAACGCAATGCCTGCTCCGGCGGCAACAGCGCCTCCCACTCGCCGCAGGAACTGTCGCCGACTCGTGTACCCCATGCTCATTCCGGTTCCTTCCCGAGGGGTCGATATCTTTAACGCCGTCACACGAGGGAGATCGACCGCACCTGGGTGTTGCCCTTGGTTTCGACATACACCCGGTAATCGCCGACCTGGTAAGTGCCAGCAGCGTTGTTGTTGATGGTGAACGTGGCCGTCACAGGAGTCTCGCTACCGTCCACATGGGTCTGCTTCACCGTGATGGTCAACTCGTTCGTGTTGCCCGTCAGCTTCTGCACAACAGCCGACGGGTTCGCACCGACGACCGCGTTGGCGACTGTCACGTAGACGGCGTCGGGTGAGGAGAACTCCGCGTTCTTCTGCCCGTCACCGAACTGGAAGAAGCCCCGCTGTTCGATGGCACCGCGCCCGGGAAACGGATCCGGGTTCGAGGCCAGGTACGTCGGATTGACCGTGTAGAGGTCCGTCTTGGAATCCGCGAGGACGGGCTGAACCCCGGTGTACGGCGCATCGGTGATCGCGAGGTTCACCGACAGATAGATGGCGTCGGGGTTGTTGGCCGAGATCCGCGAGGAGAAATACTTGTCCGCACTCTGCCCGGCGGGAACTGCCAGCGGCACAACCTGGTCGCCGACGCGAATGTTGAACTGGAAGTCGCCGTAGCCGCCGGCGCGGAACTTCGCCCAGGCCGCGTCCGACATGTAGCCGGGGCGCTCCACCTTGAACTCAAGACGCATCGGTGCCACGTACGTGCTGTTCAGGTACTCGGTGTCGGTCAGGGGCAGGTACACCCCGCCCGGAGCGTGCCCCAGCGCGAAGGCCGCTGCCGTCGGGGCCGAGTTTCCGCGCACGTTCCACATGGGCACGTTGAACGAGGTGGCGGCGAGCAGGGCCTGGCCGCCCAACTGGCGCTTGTCGACGGCGGCCGTCGCGTCCTTGAAGGTTCCGATCGTGACGTCGAGCAGGTCCAGGTCGGCCCGGTCGGCGTTCAACCCGGGCATGTTCGCCCACATGAACTTGGCACCGGCGGGCCCCGAGTACCGGGCCATCTCCGCCATGCCATCGGCCATGATCTTGGTCATCTGGACTGCCGAGTCGACCTTCATCCGCTCGTTGGCGGTGTGCCACCAGCGCTCGTTACCCGGGATGACGGCACCGAAGGCGGTCATCTTGTTGCGGAAGCTGCTGGCCAGGGTGCCACCGGTCGTGCCCTGCGGATAGGTCACGTCCATGAGGGAAGCCGGATCCGCGAACTCCTTCGGATTGCCGTTGATCGAGGCCTTGTAGCTCCCGAACTGAAGAGCCGTGAGCGGGTTGTCGTGGTCGACGTACAACCCGGCGCCGATCGGCGCGCCGAGGTCGCCGATGGTGAACCCCTTCGCCTGGAACGCGGCCGTGACCGCCGCGGTCGCCTGGCTGGAGTCAGCCGCGTTGACGTGCATGCTGCGCACGAACATCGGCAGGCTGAGGCTGCCCGAGGCGTCGGTGTAGAAGGGCGTCGGGGTCTCCGAGTTGATGCCGCCCATGAGGGCGAAGGTCAGGTTCGGCGTGCCGTTGCTCGGGTTGCGCAACAGGTTCGCCGGGATGCCCATGTACTTGCCGATATAGGCCTCGCCTTCGACACCGTCGCGGAAGAACAGGTCGGCGATGCCGTCAGCGGCCTTCTTCAATTGCATGTCGGCGGCCGTGATCCCCAAGGTGCCGAGGCCCTGGGAGAGCAGGAACATTCCCCACACGACGGCGTTCTTGCCGTATTGCGGGGTCGGCATCTCCATCGCCACATCGGTGTTGATCTCCAGCGTGAGCGAGTCGCCAGTGATCGTGGTCTGCACCTTGGGCGTGGTGTGGGGAGCGGCCGGGAGCCAGCCCTTCGTCTTCGCAGCACCGGTGATCGCCGACACGAACCGCTCACGCTGGGCGGCGCTGGCCCCCGCCACATCGAGGGTGAAGATGGCCCGCGAGGCGATCTGCGTGGTGCTGCCGTACGCGATGTCCTTGAGGGTCGGGTCGCATTCGCGCAGGGTGACGCCGGCTGTGGCGCCCGTCAGCCGGAAAGCCTTGGCGCTGTCCGCGGACAAGCTCATCGTCACTGACGGGGTCACCGCACCGGAGTTGCCGACGATGACCGGGAACCGCGAGTCCGAGGTGTAGGCCGCGATCGGGATCTCTTCCCGGTTGAGATTCTTGTAAGCCCAGTTGTCGTAGAAGGTCGGGTTCGAGTTGTACGGGATGGACTGGAAGGTGGCGGTGTTCGTCGTCGAAGGCGTGCCGGGACCGCCGTCTTCGTAGATCCCCATGACGATGCGGATGCGTCGGTCGAGGGGCAACCCCGCCTCGAGCAGCGCCTTGGCCGCGAGCAGCGTCGCCAGCGTCGGGCCGCTGTCGTCCTGCATGCCCGCGCCGTAGACCCAGCCGTCCTGGACATAGGGGGAGTGGTAGGCACCAGGAGTGCCGAGGTTGCCGTCGGCGTCCCTCCAGCGCGCAAGCTGGGCCGGCGAAACAGAGGCCGTCGGCGAGTCGAGGTGGCTCAACGCCATGACCATCTCCGGGGCGTCCGGGTCACCGATCTCCGCGTAGACGTACTTGTCAGGTTGGCGTTGGACGACCACCGGGAACCCCAGGTCGGTGGCCAGCTTGACCACCCAGGCGAGCTTAGCGACCTTGCGGTCGTACTCGTTCTGATTGGCTTCGGTGTTGCTGACCGGGAAGGGGTACGCCGTCGCGGCCGTGCCGCCCCGGGAGATGGAGTCATAGCTCGACCCGTCCAGCATCGCCCCGATCAGACTGAGCGGGTCGTAGCTGCCGTCCCCCGCCCGCGCGCTGTTGACGCGTCCAGCCAACGCCTCGACTTCCGCGTGAATCGCGTCGCGCTCGGCGTCGGTCACCGACAGGTCGTAGGTGACACTCGGCTGGAAGCGCTCCTTGCCGGAGCTGGTCGCGGACGCGTTAGCCGGCACACCCATGGACAGGAGCAATGACATGGCAAGTGTCAGAGCAAGAGGCTTCTTCCGCATCTCCGCGATCTCCCTGAATGGTCAGACCCAAAAACATCGGATCATCTTCGTTGTACGCGAGTAACGATCCCTGCCAGCGCTGCCGACATCGATACGCTGGGTCTGTCCATCGTGGACGGCGACGTCAGCGCGCTACGAAATGGACACCTCCACCCAACTCCAGACGAGGCCGCTTGGTTGGCCTCTGATGCTAATGATCATCGGCGGTTCTGTATCCCAGAGTTATCTCGCCGTTACCTCTGCTCACACCGGGTGGTCACGGACGGGATGCCGTCGGCCAGGTTGTGGAAAGCTCGACGCTGGACAGGAAGGCCGAAGCGGTGGCGCGCGAGACTGTCCGGGCAGCTCAGCCGGTCATCTCTCCACATGTGCCGTCCCGGAGTGGCCGCGCCAGCGTCAACACACCGCTCCAGACGTCGCGGCCACGCGTTGTAGCCGCCGTCGACCGATCCGGCAAGGCCGGGTAGTCGAGCGCGGCACGGCCCTCGATGTGCACTGTCATGTTGTCCTTTCGCTGTCATCAGCTCGTCTCCTGCTTCAGCAGGACAGAAGCCCTACCGTTGGGAGCGACAAGAGGGCAGGCAGCGTCACACCTGCGCACGACAGGGCGGCTACGAGGCCCGCGGTGAAGCCTGCACAGGTTCGACCCCACCCCGCCGCGTCGAAACGCGCCTGCGTGCGCATCGAGACAAGCCCCGATCGGGTACGCCGCGTTATCGGGCCGCCTTGGACGCCGGAGCCGATCCCGGGTTCGTCATGGCATGGATCGCCGAGGCCACTGCGGAACGAGATAAGGCCCTCGCAACGTCCGAACAGGAAGCGTCTACCCCTGCGCCTCCCGTCCCCGCCACCGGGGCGAAAGCGTCAACTGGCTATGGGAGGGCGTTGCCGGCCGCGCGATAGATCATGTACCACAGCTCCCTGGTTAGTTCGATTTCGGCTGCGGCTGCCAAGGCCGTGACGCGGT
The DNA here is from genome assembly GCF_040676615.1 of Asanoa sp. NPDC049573. Taxonomy (NCBI): domain Bacteria; kingdom Bacillati; phylum Actinomycetota; class Actinomycetes; order Micromonosporales; family Micromonosporaceae; genus Asanoa; species Asanoa sp. NPDC049573. Next base: position 22,640 of record NZ_JBFAPI010000032.1, on the reverse strand, counting down.
CCGGATTGGTTGAGCCCACGATCGCCTGCATCCGCGCGGGATGCCGCAGGATCCACGCGACCGCGACCGTCCCTGGCGCGACGCCGAAGCCGGCGGCCGTCTCGGCGAGTGTCCGGTCGAGCTCGGGGAACTTGCCAGAGTCGAGGAGCGAGCCTTCGATCTGGCCGTATTGGAGGACCGACCAGGCTTGGATCGTGGTCTCGTGGAGCCGGCAGTGGTCGAGGATCCCCCGTCCCGGTCGTGTGCGCCGGGGGTGGTCATGTTCACGTTGATTCCGGAGTCGATCATGCCGGTGTGCGCGACGCTCAACTGGAGCTGGTTGGCGAGGAGAGGTTGGCGCACATGCCTGCGCAGCAACTCGAGCTGGGCAGGGTTCTGGTTACTGACGCCAAAGCCGCGCACCTTGCCGGCGGCGTGCAGCTCGTCGAACGCGGCCGCGACCTCGTCCGGCTCGACCAGCGCGTCAGGGCGGTGCAGCAGTAGCAGGTCCAGATAGTCTGTGCGCAGGCGAGCCAGTGAGCCGTCGACGGACGCCAGGATGTGCTTCTTCGAGAAGTCGAAGAAGCCGTCGCGGATGCCGCACTTGGTCTGCAGGAGCAGGTCTTCCCGCTTCGCTGGCAGCGCCTGCAGTGCCTCGCCGAAGACCTCCTCGCAGCGGCCGCCTCCGTAGATGTCGGCGTGGTCGAAGAGGTTGATGCCCGCGTCGATGGCTGCGCCGAGGAGCCTACAGAGGTCGGATCTCTCGAGTTGCGCGATGCGCATGCAGCCCAGCGCGACCGTTGAGCCGAGCAGTTCGGAGCCGCCGATGTTCACGTACTTCATGACGATGTCCTCAATGGTCCGAAGTGGAGCACCGCACGGCGCGAGGGCACGCCGTGCGGTGCTCGACTGCCCTGTTAGTGCAGACGTCCCGCGGTCCAGCGGATGCCGCGATGAAGCATCGTTCGGAACGACGGGTTACGCCAGGTGGTGTCGTCGTGGCCCGACTGATAGCAGAACACGCGGCTGTCCCGATAGGTGCGTGTCCAGGCGATAGCACGCAAGCTCCGCGGATGGTCGGTGGTGAGGAGAACCTCGTTGTCCTCTGCCGGTTCGGCCATCGCGTAGGACTCGTCCACGACGGTGAAGTCGTCGAGTCCTCGGGTGATCGGGTGCTGGTTGTCGGCGACCCGGCACCGGAGCTCCTGTTCGCCGTGATAGGTGAAACGCCGATCCTTCGTGCCCGACACCGCGTCCCAGAACGGCCAGGTCTCGTAACTCAGGATCGCGTGGTGCAACAGCACGATTCCCTGGCCGGTGTTGCCGAACCGGCCTTCCAGGTAACGTCGGCGCGGGTCATCCTCCGGCGGTGCAGGAAAGCTCATGTTGTAGAACACGAGCGCGTCGTAACTGTCGCGGCTCACGTCCTGCGCGAAGATGTCCCACGCCTGCGGGTACGCGTCGATGTCGTCGTACGCCCGGAAGAGCTCCTGGAAGTTGACCACGTCGAATGGGTGCCATTCGGTGATGAGCGCGACCTTCAGCTTGTCGGTCATTGGCGATGCCTCCTCTTAGCCGAAGTGGGCGTCGCGCAGGTCATGCATGTATTTCAGGGTCGCCTGTGTCTCGTAGTGGTAGTTGATCGGGTCCTCGCCGGTCGAGCTCAGCCAGGGCGCGGCCACCGACACGGTGCTGCGGTAGCCGATGTCGTCGAGGACGTTGAAAAGGTCGTGGTAGGCCTCGGTACGCGGGGCGACGTTTGTCTGTGAGTGGCCGTTGCCCTCGCCGGCCATCTGCACATGGATGCAGTAGCCCGGGTCCTCGCGGATGATGTCGAACGGTTCGTCGAGCTTGATGAAGTAGTTGAGGTCGACCATCATTTTTATCGACCGGCGGTTGACCATCTTGGCGAACGCCAACCCCTCGCGATAGCTCGGGAACAGAGTGTGGGGATCGGCGTTGGGCTCCAGCGCGATCTTGACGCCCCAGCGTTCGCCCTCGTCGGCGAGGATGTTGCAGAAGCTGACCGCGTCGTCCCACGCCTTGGTCTGGGAATAGCCGTCTGGGCAACGGAAGAATCCGCCCCACACACCGGCGACCTTGACGCCGATCTCATTCATTCGACGGAACGAGCGGGCGGCCCAGAAGAGCTGCTGTTCGCGGTCGTACGAGGGACCGGAGGCGAAGGAGCCAAAGCCGTGCAGCGGGTCCGTCCCGCTGACGTAGTGGCTTGCGACTGGGGTCGGCACGCCGCGGGTGCGGTAGCGGTCGCGGTTGGTGGCCCACTCGGACTCGCTGTGCATCGGAAGGATGTGCACAGAGTTGGGGATCTCGTAGAAGTCCCAGCCTTCGGCGATCTCTTCGAGAGGGACCACGTCGGTGACAAGGCCGAGCTTGATCGTGTCAGTCATGGTGGCGAATCTCTTCCCGGTCGCTGCGGACCGATTGATGCGGTGGCAGACGTGTGCCCACAGACGGCATCGGCGTGGGCGTAACAGACGGCAGGGGAAGCGACTGCCGACCGTGGCGGGCGGGAGACCGGCCTCGCTCACGGCTTCCTGACATAACCACAACAGCGGAGGGCCCGGCAAGGGGGGTCGACGAAAGCCGAAGACCCCCCTTGCTGGCCGTCAGCAAGTGTGGTTACCTCCTTGTCACATCGTTTCGGGCTCGTCAACAGGAGGTGCCGGACAGGGTCGTACCAGGACTTATCTCAGCTTCGAGCTTCACCGAAGCGCCGGACCGTTGCGTTGGGCCGACTGGCCGCGCAAGGGGGATAAGGCTCCGCCGACGGCGCGCGACACTCGGCCACTGTTGCCGGTTGGTCTAACGCGCGAACTGCCGTCACTACGACTCTCCGGATTCCGTGGCACGCCACCCGAACGCTCGCGATCGGTCTGATCGCCTTCACGCGGCACGGGTTCGCGTACATCGTGATTTGAACGCATCCGCGACGTGCCTCGCATCGCGGCGGATGACGCCCGCCGAGGGAAGCCGGTGGGCGCCTCTCCTGCGTTCCCGCCACGCTCTGCTTCGTCTACTAGGTTTTCTGGCGGAGAGGAACCCTAGAAATGAAACGACGTGCCGTCCTACGTACAGTGTCGGTCTTTGCCGCGGCTTCGGTGAGCATCGGTCTCACCGCCTGCGGAAGCGATGCTCAGCAGCAGGGTTCGGCAGACAAGGCCGACCTCATCATGTCGATCTGGGGAAGCACCAACGACACCAAGACCTACCAGGAGCGCGCGGACGCCTACACGGCCACGCATCCAGGTGTGCAGGTGACCGTCAAGAACATCCCCATCGAAAACTACGACCAGCAGGTCGACACGATGATCGCCGGCGGAAGCTCGCCCGACATCATCCTGGTCGATGGCACACGGGGACCGGCGCTCGCCCAGCGGGGCGCGATCGTCGACCTCACACCCCGGATTCAGTCTGCCGGCCTCACTCTCGAAGACACCGTGGATGCCAACCGGGTCAACGGATACAACCTCAAGGGCAAGCAGTTCGCGCTGCCGGATCGCGGCGGCAACCTGGTCTTCTACTACAACAAGACGATGTTCGAGAAGGCCAACGTCCCGTTGCCGAAGGCCGGCTGGACCTGGGACGAGTTCACCGAAGCGGCCAAGAAGCTGACGATCGTCGAGGGCGGCAAGACCACCCAGTACGGGGTCGCCATCGACAACTGGCCGCAGGCGGTGGAGTCGGTGGCCCGGTCGTTCGGCGGCACCATGCTCAACGAAGGGCTCGACCAGCCCGCGATTGACTCTCCACAGTTCCACACCGGCCTGCAGACCTACTATGACTTGGCCGCGAAGCTGAAGGTCTCGCCGACGCTGCAGGACTACGCGGACTTCGGCCAGAACGTGAACCGCGACGCGCTGTTCGCGCAGGGCAAGACCGCGATGATCTGGGCCGGCCTATGGGATATTCCCGATTTCGTCAAGCAAGGCCTCAGCTTCGGCATCGCCCCTCCGCCGTCCGTCGATCCGGCGAACCCCACGATGATGGCCTTTGGCACCGGCATCGCGGTCGGTTCCCGGTCCAAGCAGCAGGACGCCGCGTGGGAGGTCGTCAAATACATGTTCTCGGTCGACGGCCAGAAGCCCATCGTCGCCAACCAGCAGGACGTGCCGAGCGCGAAGGCCCTGATCCCGGAGTGGGAGAAGGCGCTGCCGGAAGGCGTCTCCTACGCTGAGCTGGCGAAGGCCAGTAACCAGGTGTTCTCCGCGCAGCGGGGGCCGTCGGCCAGCCAGATCGGCAAGCAGGTCGAACAGGACCTCTACCCGTTCTTCACGGGAAGCGCCTCGGTCGACGAGGCGACCGCCAACGCTGCCGCACACATCAAGGCCGCTCTGGCCGGTAGCTGAAGGCGGTCGACCGGTGGGAATCATGACACGGAGCAGGCGGTCGCCGACGCGACGCGCGATGTCGGGCAGGACGCGGGAAACGATCGCCTTCTACCTGTTCATGCTCCCCTGGATCGTAGGGATCCTCGCCCTCTACGTAGTGCCGCTGGGGGCCAGCGTGGTGCTCAGTTTCACCAACTGGGACCTGTTCTCGTCACCGCAGTGGGTGGGGTTGCGCAACTACAGCAGCTTGCTCGCCGGTGAGGGCAGCAACTTCTGGCTGGCGTTGCGCAACACCGCCTACTACGCGGCGATCCTGGTGCCGGTCAACCTCGCGTTGAGCGTGGCGTTCGCGCTGCTCCTCAACCAACCGATCGTCCTGCGGCGGTGGTTCCGCACCGCGTTCTACCTGCCGAGCACGATCCCGATTGTCGCGGTCGTGATGCTGTGGAGCTGGCTGCTGGCACCGTCCGGCATCGTCAATTCACTGCTGTCCGTCGTCGGGGTCGACGGGCCCGCGTGGCTCGTCGACCCTGACCGGGTCAAGGACGGTCTGATCATCATGGGTGTGTGGCAGCTCGGCGGTGGAGTCGTGCTGTTCCTCGCGGCGTTGCAAGGAATTCCGCGCTACCTCTACGAAGCGACGATGCTCGACGGAGCGGGGGCATGGCGACGGTTCCGATCGATCACCGTGCCGATGCTGTCGCCGATCATCCTGTTCAACCTGATCAACGGGATCATCGGCGCCTTACAGGTCTTCACCCAGGTGTACGTCGTGACCCAGGGCCACAACGCGGGTGCGCTGATGATGGTCCCGTTCCTCTACGAGAACGCGTTCGAGTTCAACAAGATGGGCTACGCGTCGGCGATCGCCGTCTTGCTGTTCTTAATGATCATGGCACTCACGGTGGTCGTCTTGCGGTGGTCCAGACGCTGGGTCTACTACGAAGGCGAGGTGAGCTGATGGCCAGCCCGTCGAAGGCACTGCCGGCCGCGCGGCCGCCCGACATGCCGGGCCCCGCCGGCGGCACGTCGAGGCGGCGTCTTGGCCCACGCCTGTCGCAACGGATCCCGGTGTACCCGGTGCTGCTGTTCGGCACCGCTCTGATGGTGCTGCCGCTGCTCTGGATGGTCAGCACCTCGCTGGCCAGCACGAAATACGTCACGACGTTCCCGCCGAAGCTGTTCCCGGACACGTTCGAGTTCGCGAACTACGCGCGCATCTTCTCCGATACCGACCTCGGCCGCTACTTGTTCAACTCGGTCGTCATCGTGATCCCGTCGATGATCGGCCAGGTCGTCGCGTCGTCGTTCGCCGGCTACGCGCTGGCCCGGCTGCGCGCGCCGGGCCGGCGGATCTGGTTCGTGGTCACTCTGGCGACGCTGATGATCCCATACGAGGCGACGATCGTGCCGACGTTCGTGACGTTCCAGTACCTCGGCTGGATCAACACGTTCTGGCCGCTGATCGTTCCGCAGCTGTTCGGCAGCGGCTACAGCATCTTCCTGATGCGGCAGTTCATCATGCAGATCCCCACCGAGTACGACGAGGCGGCGCGGCTCGACGGGTTGGGATACTTCGGCATCTGGCGGCGGATCATCGTGCCGCTTTCAGTGCCGGCGCTCGCGACCGTTGCGATCTTCACGTTCACCTTCCAGTGGGGCAATTTCCTCGGTCCGCTGATCTACATCAACGATCCCGACAAATACCCGCTGGCATTGGGGTTGTACGCGATGACGCAGACCAGCAACGTGGGTCAGACACCGGACTGGAACCTCATCATGGCCGGCGGCATGCTGCTGACCATTCCGATGGTGATGGTCTACTTCTTCGGACAGCGCTTCCTGTACGAGGGCGGCAACGCGCTGGGTCAGATCCGGGTATGAAACTGACCGACGAATTTCCTTCGCCTCATCGGCGCTACCGTCAGCACGGAGCTAACGGATAGGCCGTGCGGGAGACGGGCAAACTGCAACCGCTGTCTGTGGCGGGTCACCAGCCAACGCGGGAAGGTAAGCGCGATGTCCAAATGACAGCGCGTCTTCAAGTTCAAGTGTCGGAGGGGGATGCCAGCCCCAGGTTTCCGCGCGGGCGCGCACTCTAAGTGCGTATGGCCGCTGTTAGCCCACCAGCCAAGGCGCATCGGCTCGGGTGGGGCCATCCGGAGGCGGCAGGTCGGCGACCGTTGTCACGTTCGCCTCCCACGCAGGGTGATTGGCGAGGGTCGATCGATCTCGGTCGAATGACTGATTGCCGCAGCGGCGGCTGTGACCTGAACCGATCGACCCGCGCGCAGTAGTCCACCTGGAACGCCGACGGCACGCCGAACTTCGGCATCCCGGCCCGGCTGGGCGTCACCCTCACGGCGCCGTCCGGCGAGTGAACGCTAGGCCGCCGGTCCGCGGGCGGCGGCGAACCCGGACGGCGGCCCGACCGACGCGGTCCAGCCGCCGTCGGCCACCAGGCAGGCCCCGTTGACGTAGCTCGCCGCGTCGGAGAGCAGGAACAGCACCGGTCCCACCATCTCCACGGGCTCGGCCCGCCGTCCCAACGGCGTCCGCCGTTCGATCGCGTCCAGGTCCAGCACGCCGCGGTGGATGGCGAGGTCGGTCATCGGGGTGCGGACGAAGCCCGGCGCGACCGCATTGACCCGCACGCCGCTAGCGCCCCACTCGGCGGCGAGCGTGCGGGTGAGCCCGACGACGCCGTGTTTGGAGACCGTGTACGCGGTGCGCCCGGCGAACCCGCCGAGGCTGGTCAGCGACCCGATGTGCACGATGCTTCCGTGTCCGGCCGCGAGCATGGCCCGGCCCGCGGCACGGGAGACCCGGAAGGCTCCGACGAGGTTGACGTCCAGGACGTGGCTGAACTCCTCGTCCGTCAGGTCCTCCGACGGCCCGAAGCGGGCGATGCCGGCGGCGTTGACGACGCCGTCGAGGCGGCCCCGCCGGTCGAGCACCGACGTGACGACCCGGGCCACGGACGCCGAGTCGCAGACGTCCGCCGTCGCGACGTCCAGCACCAGACCGGACTCGGCGGCGGCGCGCGCGGTCTCGTTCAGCACCTCGCGACGGCGTCCGCTGATGGTGACCTCCGCGCCGGCGCGGGCGGCGGCGAGCGCGACCGCCCGACCGATGCCCGTGCCACCGCCGGTGACGAGCAGCGACGAACCGGACAGACCAAGGATGTCGGGCGCCTGGGGTACGGCCATGGCGTCGCCTCCGCCTTCGAGCAGATTGTTGACTGTAGACTTATGACCATGTGACCATGGCCGTCAAGAGGGGCCGTGGCAGCGGTCGCGAGCTCCTCGGACGTCGCCACGGAGGGCAGTGCCGTTGCGAATCACCGCGTTCGAGACCATCCGGCTGGACCGACATCCGAGTCTGCTCTTCCTCCAGATAGAAACCGACGTTGGGTTGGTCGGCCTCGGTGAGACCTGTGTCGGCGTCGAGGCGGTCGAGGCGTACCTGCACGAGACGGCCGCGCCGATCGCGCTCGGACGCGACGCTCGGGACGTCGCCGGGATGTGGAGCGCGTTGCACGCCGACTTCATAGGCTTCTCGGGTTCGTCGGTCGCCGTCCGGGCGGCCTCCGCGGTCGACCTGGCGCTCTGGGACCTGCTGGGCCAGGCGGCTGGGCTGCCGGTCTACCGCCTGCTCGGTGGGCGGGTCCGGGAACGCGTGCGGGCCTACAACACCTGTGCCGGTCCTTCGTACGGGAGTTCGTCCAGCAATGTCCGCCGAGCTCGGTGGGGCCTTGGCGACGAGCGGCCGACCGGTGAGTTCGAGGACCTCGCGGCGTCCCTGGAGCGGCCGGAGGAACTGGTCGCGAGCCTGCTGGACAACGGCGTCACCGCGATGAAGATCTGGCCTTTCGACGAGGCCGCGCAGCGCTCGGGCGGGCTGTGGATCGACCGCGCCGACCTGGCCGAAGGCGTGCGGATCGTCGAGCGGACCAGGGCCGCGGCCGGCGACGCGATGGACATCATGCTGGAGATGCACTCGCTGTGGTCAGCGCCGGCCGCCACTGCCATCGCCAGGGCGGTCTGCGACTTCGACCTGTTCTGGATCGAGGACCCGATCCGGGTCGACAGTCTCGACGCGCTCGTGCGCTTCGCCGACAGCACCGACATCCCACTGACCGTCGGCGAGACGTCGGGTACCCGTTGGGACCTGCATCGGTTGCTGGCGACCGGCGCGGTGTCGTACCTGATGTTCGACGTGGGCTGGGTCGGCGGGATCTCCGAGGCCGTCCGGGCCGCGACCCTCGCCGCCGCATACGGCGTCCCGGTGGCGCCGCACGACTGCACCGGCCCGGTGGTCCTGACCGCGGGCACCCATCTCGGCGTCAACCTCGCCAACGCCGTCCTCCAGGAGACGGTGCGCGCCTTCTACCACGGGTGGTACGGCGACCTCGTCACGGAATTGCCGGCCCTCGAGCAGGGCTGGATCCGGCCGCCCGAGGGACCCGGGCTGGGGCTGGCGCTGCGGCCGGAGGTCCGGCAACGCTCCGACGTGCACACCCGCCGAAGCGCGCCCTGAGCACGGCGCGCCGGTCGGCGGCGGGAACGGTGCAATGTCTGCTGCAGACGGTTAACAGGAAACCTCTGCGTAACGCGGTGGCCACGAACCCTTGACAACTGCCCACGCCACGTCTGACTCTGTTCACGCATGAAAACTGTCAACAAAAAACAGAAGGTCGGTCCCGGGTTCAGGTCTTACTAGGAGGATTTCATGGCCGACATCGTCAGCCCGCAGGGCAACCGAGGCACCGGGATCGGACGGCGCGGTGTGCTCAAGGGCGCCGGCGCGCTCGGTCTCGCGGCACTCGGCGCCCCTCTCCTCGCCGCTTGTGGATCATCATCCGGCGACCAGACAGCCGGCGGCAAGACCAAGGTCAGGATCGTCTCGTGGATGGGATTCGAACCTGGCCGCAAGGACGCCTGGAAGGCCGTCTGCGACGCGTTCAACGCCCAGAGCAAGACGATCGAAGTCAGCATGGTCGGTTGGCCCTTCACCCAGTACTCGAACAACGTCCTGACCCAGACGCAGTCGGGCGCGTTGCAAGGTGACCTCATCACGGCGCCGCCGGATCTCGCCGCACGCTTGCTGTCGCTCAACCAGTTCCTGCCGGTGACCGAAGCGGTCAACGCGGCCAGGGTGACCCCCGACGCCAAGCTGCACGCCTTCATGCAGAAGGACGGCCAGCTCTACGGCGTCAGCACCGTGACGGTCGGGTTCGGCATGCTCTATAACGAGCAGATCTTCAAGGAGAACAACCTCCAGCCGGCGACCTCGCCGGAGGAGTGGGTCGAGCAGGGCAAGCGGCTCACGAAACGGCCCGACAAGTTCGGCATCATCCAGGCGAACACCCTCGCCGAAGAAGGCAGTTTCTGGTTCAACCTGCAGAACACCATCAACGCGTACGACGGGGTCTGGGCCCAGGGCAAGACGCCGATGGTGACCAGCGAGCCCGTCATCAAGACCCTCGAACTGTTCAAGTCGCTCTACGATTCGAGCATCCCGAAGGGCCTGAACGACGCTCAGATGATGAGCCTGATGGGCGACGGCCGGGCGGCGATGGGCATGGTCGTGTCGGCCACGGTCAACGTGCTCAAGACCGGCAGCCCCAAGATCTACGGTGTACTCCGCAGTGCGGCCTCGCCCTGGTCGACCAAGAAGGCGACCTCCCGCGTGCACCCCATCGGCATCTACAAGGGTACGAAGAACAAGGACGCCGCGACCGAGTTCTTGACCTGGCTGCTCGAGCCGAAGAACATGGCGCTGCTGACGATGAAGTCCTTGGACGCCATCCCGCCGTACCCGGAGCTCAACGACGTTCCGGAGTTCGCGTCGTACCTCAAGGACCTGCCGTGGCTTTCCGGATACCAGGACGTCACACCGGTCACACCGATGGACCTGATGGGTGACTTCATCAACGCCAACGACGAGTTCGGCCACATCCTGCTCACCAACTTCCAGGAGTCCCTGACGAAGGGGACCTCGATCCCGGATTCCATGGCCAAAGCGCAGACCCAGCTGGAAGATCTGGCGAAGCGTCTGAAATGACGACGTCGACAGAGCCGAAGGGCGGCGGCGTGGTGGAGGCGTCGCCCCCGGGCAACGCCTCCACCGTGCGGGCGGGCCGCCGTCGTCGGAAGACCAACGTTCTGGCGTACTTGCTGGCCGGGCCGATCCTGCTCTACGAGGCCGTCTTCGTCCTCTATCCGATCGTGCAGGGCGTGCGGCTGAGCATGACCGACGCGTCCCTGGGATCCTCCGACTCGACGTTCGTGGGCGCGCGGAACTACGACCGGCTGTTCCACGATCCCGACTTCTACGGCGACCTGCGCAACACGCTGACGTACGCGTTGGCTGTCGTCGTCATCGCGGTCGGCGTCGGGCTCGGCACCGCGTTGCTGGTCAACCGTCGGTTCCGCGGTCGCGGCGTGGTGCGGGGGCTCCTGATGGCGCCGTGGGCGTTCCCGGAGATCGCCACGGTCCTCATCTTCATCTGGATCATGAACCCGACCTTCGGTGTCATCAACGTGATCGACAACGTCGTACCCGGGCTCGACACGTCGGGCGGGTGGCTGACGTCGAGCCCACTGTCCATGGTGTCTGTTGTCCTGATCTCGACCTGGAAGACCTTCCCCTTCTACAGCATCGTGATCCTCGCGTCGCTGCAAGCAGTGCCCGAGGACCTGAACGAGGCGGCGCGGGTCGACGGGGCCAACGTGTGGCGCCGGTTTCGGCACGTGACGCTGCCGTCGATCCGGCCCACCCTGATCCTGCTGTCGTTACTGGCGTTCATCTTCGCCTTCAAGCAGTTCAGCCTCATCTGGCTGACCACCGGCGGCGGACCCGGGCGGGACACCGAGACGCTCGTCGTCGCGATCTACAACAACGCCTTCAAGTTCTACGACTACTCCTACGGCGCCACGATCGGCGTCGCCAGTCTCGTGGTCACGCTCCTGGTGACGGTGGCGATCATGGCGGTGCAGCGCAGATACCAGGAGGACTCCGACCGATGAGCGCGATTCCCTCCACCACCCGGCGCCCGGGTCGGACCCGGGCGATCGGCCGCTACGTCCTCATCGTCGCGGTCTGCCTGGTCGTGCTGTTCCCGATCTACTGGATGCTGATCACTGCCATCCAGACACCTGCCAGCACGCTGCGGTACCCACCGCACCCGTGGCCCACCGACATCAACCTCAACGGCTTCCGCAAAGTGTTCTCGGATCTGCCGATCGCGCGCTGGTTGGGCAACTCGACGTTCCTGGCCCTCGTCGCGACGGCGATCACCACCGTGCTCGCCATCATCGGCGCCTACACCTTGGCGGCGTTGCGCTGGCGGGGCCGGGCCCTGTTCGGCCTGCTGCTGATGACCACGCAGATGATGCCCGAAGCCATCGTCGTTATCCCGATCTACCAGCTCTACAGCAAGACGCACCTGATCGACAATCTGATCGCGCTCTCCTTCCTGCACGCCGCGTTCGTCCTGCCGATCGGCGTGTGGATCCTGCGCTCGGCGATGGCCGGCATCCCGCGGGAGATCAGCGAGGCCGCGCTCATCGACGGCTGCGGCCACCTCGCCGTGCTGCGCCGAATCATGGTGCCGCTCACCTCGCCGGCGATCGTGGCCGTCGCGGTGGTCGCGTTCTTCGCCAGCTGGGGCGAGTACCTGTTCGCCACCACGATGATCACCACCTCCGAGCGCTATCCGGCGTCGGTCGGGCTGGCGACGCTGATCGGCCAGCTGGACACGCCGGTCGACGAGTTGCTCGCCGGAGGTCTCATCTACGCGATCGCACCGGTCGTGCTGTTCGTGCTGATCCAGCGGTACATCATCTCCGGCCTGACCGCGGGCGGGGTCAAGGGCTGAGCGGCACGGGCACCACGGTGCCCGTGCAGAAAGGAGGCGACGTGAGCCCATCCCTGTGGCAGCGAATTGTCGACGACGTCGTGCCCGAGGGCACCGTCTCGATCTGGTGGCTCTATCAGGCTGGCTTCGTCATCAAGAGTCCCGGCGGGACGACCATCGCGGTCGACCCCTACCTGTCGGAATCGGTGCTGGCGTCGTACGGGATCTCCCGGGCCGTGCCGGCGCCCGTGGACGCACAGGAGGTCGAGTTCGATGCCGTGCTGGCCAGCCATCCTCACGACGACCACCTCGACCCCGACTGTGTCACGGCTTTCGCGGCGCGGGAGACGACGGCGTTCGTCGGCCCACCATCTGCCGTGAAGATCGCCCGCGGCGGTGGGTTCCCCGGCGCCCGCACCCATGCGCTGCGCCGCGGTGAGACCGTCGCGATCGGCGACGTGACAATCGAGGCGGTGCTGGCCCGGCACATGTTCGAGCCCGAGCCCACCCCGGACGCGCTGGGGTACCTCATCACGGCGGGCGGCCGGCGGGTCTACCACTCCGGCGACACCGAGTACGACGCGCGGATCGTCGACGACACCGAGGATCGCGTCGACGTCTCGATGATCTGCATGAACGGCACGGCCGGGAACATGGACGTCGACGAGGCGGCGATGCTGGCCTTCCGGCAGCGACCGAGCCTCGCGGTGCCCATGCATTTCGGGCTGTGGCACGACGAGGACTACGGGCCCGGCGCCACCCTCGACCCCGCACGGTTCGTGGACGTCTACCGGCGGCTCGCACCCGGGGCCGAGGTTGCCATACCCCGCATCGGGGAACCCATCCGGTTCCCGTGCCGCTGACCTTCGCTTCTCCGCCGGACTTCGCACCCGCGCATGATGAAACCGCGACCCGCAACCGTCATCGGGACCACGCGCCGGCTCACCGCGTACGCGACAACGGCCTTCCTCGCCCGCACCGGCGTGGAGGCAATCCCACCCACGCTGCTGTTGGCGGCGCTGGTCTCGCAGCGCGCTGCGCTGGACGGCGCCTTTATTCTCGCCACCGCGACCGCCTCGGCGGTGGTCGGCGGACCGCTCATCGGCACGGTGCTCGACGCCGTGCGCCGACCCGCGTGGGCGTACGCGCTGGTCCTGTCGGTGACCTGTCTCGGGTTGGCCGGCCTAGCCTCGTTGATCTCCTGGGCGCCGTTGCCTCTGCTGATGGGCGTCGCGGTGCTGGTCGGAATCGGCCAGCCGGCGCTGAGCGGGGCGTTGACCGCCCAGCTCGGCCGGATCGTGCCGCCGCCCGGCCTGCCGCGGGCGCTCTCGGTCGACGTCGGGGTCTTCAGCGTGGCCGGCATGGCGGGCCCGGCGCTGGCCGGGCTCGGTGTCGCCCTCGCCGCCTCCGGGCAGCTGCTGCTGGCGGCGGCGCCGTTCGGCTTGGCCCTACTGGCGCTGCACGGGATCCGGCTGCCGCGCCGGACGCGAACGGCCGACCGCCCGCGGCATTCGGTGGTCTCCGGGATCCGGGCGCTGATGTCGGACCGGGTCCTGCGCGAGGTCACCATCGTCACGTCGTTCACGGCGGTCGGCCAGGCCGGGGTGGTGGTCGCGGCGCCCCTGCTGTCCCGGGAGCTGACCGGCGGCCTGGGCTGGACGGGCGTCCTGTTGACCACCCTCGCGGCGGGCAACCTGGCCGCGTCGGTGGTCACCGCCCGCTGGCCGCTGCGGTCGCCGCCGGAACGGGTGGTTCGGGTGGCGGCCGCCGCGTACACGATCGTCCTCTGCCTGCTCGCCGTCGTGCCCGGCGCCGCGCTGACGCTGCTGACCCTGTTCGTCCTCGGCGCCATCACGGCCCTGCTCGTCGCGGCCTTGTTCCTCAGCCGGTTCCAGCGGTCGCCCGGCCATCTCCAGGGCGGCGTCTTCGGCACCGCGGCCGGCCTACGCAGCCTCTCGTTCGCCGCCGGCGCGGCCGTGCTCGGCGCGATCGCGCCGCACAACCTGAGCTGGTGCCTGCTGGCCGCCGGCCTCGCCCAGCTGATCGGCATGCTGCTGGGCGCGGTTTTTGCCGCTCCACACCGGCCGCGGGCCCGCGGCCGCCAAGCCAACGCCAGCCCCGCTCTCGCAGTGCACAGACCCGTGATCGAAAGGACGCCGCCCATGTCCACCCTTCCGCTCGAACGACCCGGCAAAATCATCGCTGTCGGGCTGAACTACCGCGATCATGCCGCCGAGGCGGACACGGCGGCGCCGTCCGCGCCGGTTCTGTTCACCAAGTGGTCGAGCTGCCTCGTCGCCGACGGCGACCCCATCGTCATTCCGGACGGGGTGCGCGAGGTGGACTGGGAGGCCGAGCTGGCCGTCGTCATCGGCCGCACGGCGCGCTCGGTCGCGATCGACGAGGCACTCGACTACGTGCGGGGCTATACGGCGCTCAACGACGTGACCGACCGTGCCGCGCAGGCGGCCGAGGGCCAGTGGTCCCGGGCGAAGTCGTACGACACGTTCGGACCGATCGGCCCCCGCGTCGTCCCCGCGGCCGAGATCGGTGACCCGCAGCGGCTCGCGATCACCGCCCGGCTCAACGGCGAGACGGTCCAGTCGAGCAACACCGCGCTGATGATTCATTCGGTGGCGTCGCTGATCTCGTTCATCAGCTCGACCATCACCTTGGAACCCGGCGACGTCATCACCACCGGCACGCCAGCGGGCGTCGGCGCGTTCCGTGACCCGCCGATCTTCCTCAAGCCCGGCGACAGCATCGTCATCGAGGTCGAGGGGATCGGCACGCTCAGCAACCCGGTCCGGGCCGCTTGACATTCTTGTTGACTGTTGACAATCTCAAGTAGACGAGAGGGGTTCGTATGGCGGTCCGGATCGCGGTGGCACAGGGCGCGCTGGCCAACCTGGACGAGGTGGTCGCCGGGCTTCCCGCCGACGTCGAACTCGTGACCGGGTCGGTGGACACGCCGGCCCGGGTGGCCGAGCTGACCGAGGGCGCACAGGCGTTGGTGGTGAGCCTCCATCGGCTCGACGAGGCGGCCTTCTCGGCGCTGCCCGACTCGGTGCGGGTCATCGGCCGCGCCGGCGTCGGCCTCGACACGATCGACCTCGACGCGGCCCGCCGGAGGAATGTCGCGGTCGTTTACCAACCCGCGTACGCCACCGGCGAAGTGGCCACCCACGCGGTGGCCATGCTGCTGTCGTTGCAACGCCGCCTCGGGCCGGCCGACGCGGCCGTCCGCGCCGGTTGGGGCTCGGCGACCGACGTCGGCAGGGTGTGGTCGATGGACACGGCGAGCGTGGCGGTGGTGGGCTGCGGCCGGATCGGCCGGGCGGTAGTCGACCGGCTCCGGCCGTTCTTCGGCGAGGTCCGGGTCTTCGACCCGTTCGTCACCGACGACGTGCCCGGCGCGCGGGTGGTCTCCAGCCTTGCCGCGCTCGTCGACGGCGCCGACGCGCTGACCCTGCACGTGCCGCTGCAGGCGCAGACCCGGCACCTCATCGGTTCGCCGGAGATCGGCGCGATGAACTCCGGCTCGTTGCTGGTCAACGTGTCGCGGGGTGGGTTGGTGGACGAGGCGGCCCTGGCCAAGGCGCTGCACGACGGGCACCTTGCCGGCGCTGGTCTGGACGTCTTCGAGACCGAGCCATTGCCGGAGCCGTCGGCGCTCCGCTCCGCGCCGAACCTGCTGCTGTCACCGCACGTCGCCTGGTACTCCGAGACGGCCGCCACCCGCCTGCGCGACTGGACGATCGCGGACGTGCTCTCGTACACGACCCGCGGACAGATCACGCACGGCCGGTTCGCGGCGGGCACGGGCAGCTGAGGGAGCAACGATGGAAGAGATCTTTGTGCCGGCGCTCGGGATGGCCATGGAAGAGGCGATCCTCAACGAGTGGGTGAAGGCCCCGGGAGAGGCGGTGGCCGCCGGTGACGTCGTGGCCGTCGTCGAGACCGACAAGAGCACCTACGACCTCGTCGCCTCGACCGCCGGCGTGCTCGGCGACCGGCGATACGAGGAAGGCGCGGTCGTACCCGTGGGCACGACCGTGACCGTAATCCTGGCCCCGGGCGAAAGCTCAGCCACCGCCGCCGATCCGGGCGACCCGGCGTCCTCCGCCGGGGAACCGGCGACTCCGCGTGGGGAAGCGGTGAACGCCGCTGCGGAACCAGCGAACCAGAGTGAGGAGCGGGCGATCCCCGTCGGGCAGCCCGACCTGGCACCCGGCGCGACGGAGGCAGCGACGGGGACCGACACCGACGCCACCCCGGCGCCGCGCACGCCACACCGGCTTAGTCCACGTCGCCGGCGGCTCGCCGCGCTTGAGGCCTTGCGATTGCACGGGATGTCTGAGGCGTTGGACGCGCCGGCCGTGGCGCCGACGGCACTTTCCGCGCCGGCGCAATCGCCGGTGCGTCCGGAGCCCGTGTCGCCGGTACCGGCCTCGGCCCCGCCCGCTCCCGCGGCGGCGCGACCGCCGGTGCGATCCGCGTCCATGCCGCGGGCGAGGGCGGCGATCGCGTCGGCGGTCTCTCAATCCTGGGCGACGATTCCGCACTTCGCGGTGAGTCGGCTCATTCCGGCCGACGCGCTGCGGATGGCCGTGGCTCAGGCCACCGTGCCACCGGCCCGCGTGACGGTCACAGACGCATTGTTGCGAGCCCTCGCCCTGGCCGTCGAGGACTTCGACACGCCGGCCCCGATCGGGCTGTCAGTGGCCACGGATCGCGGCGTGGTCAACGTGTCCCTCGCCGGACTCGCGGATGTCGGGTTGCGCCGGATCGCGCGGCTGCGGCGCGACGCGGTGGCACGTGCCCGGCAGGGACGGCTGACGGTGGCCGACAGCGAGTCGGCGCCGGTGACCCTGTCGAACCTGGGCACGCATGGCGTGCACTGGTTCACCGGGATCGTCCCCTTAGGACAGGGGATGCTCCTCACCGTCGGCGCCATCCACGACACGCTGGCCCGCGACGGGGACCGGATCGTGGACCGTCCGTCGTTCTGGGCCACCCTCAATCTTGATCATCGGGAGTACGACGGCGCGGATGGCGCGCGGTTGCTCGAGGCGTTCGCCTCGGTGGCCGCCGACACCCGCGTGTTGGTCGGCGGCTGAGCATGCGCACCCCTCATCTAGAGACACCGGAGACCAGTATGGCCGATGACGAGACGCCGACCGCGCAACTGCGGGAGTGGCTGGAGCAGATGCTGCTCATCAGGGCGTTCGAGGAGACAGCCGAAAAGCTCTCACTGCGCGGCCGGATCCCGGGCGGCATCCACGCGGCGGTCGGTCAGGAAGCGGTGGCCGTCGGCGTGATGTCCGCACTGCGCGAGAACGACGTCATCTCGTCAACCCACCGATCACATCATCACGCGCTGGCCAAAGGGCTCTCGCCCGACGGTGTGATGGCGGAGCTGTACGCCCGGCGCGACGGCGTGGTCGGCGGGCGCGGCGGATCGATGCATCTGGCCAGCTTCCCGCTGGGGCACTACGGCGGCAACGGCATCGTCGGCGCCGGCGCCGGCATCGCGATGGGCGTGGCGCTGGGCATCCAACATCGCCGGGACGACAACGTCGCGGTCGGCTTCGTGGGCGACGGCGGTGTCAACGTGGGGCGGCTCTGGGAGGCCGTGAACCTCGCGGCGATCTGGTCGTTGCCACTCGTCGTCGTCGTGGAGAACAACCAGTACGCGGTCGAGACCCACGTCAACCGGGTCACCGGTGGGGGCGACATCGTGCGCCGCGCCGCAGGATTCGGCGTCGCCGCGGAACGGGTGGACGGCCAGGACGTCGTCGCCGTACACCGGATGATCGCCGGGGCGCGTGACCGGGCGGTCAGCGGCGCCGGGCCGACCCTCGTCGAGGCGGTGACCTACCGCTACTACGGCCACAACACCGGTGAGGTCGCGCGCTACCGGACGCAGGAGGAGATCGCGGACTGGCGCTCGCAGCGCGACCCCATCGATTCGGCCCGGGCGCGCCTGGTCGCCGCCAGCGCGCTGGACGACGACGGCTTCGCCGTGCTGGAGACGGCCGCGCACGCCCGGGTGGAGAAGGCGGTGGCGTTCGCCGAGGCGTCACCGCAACCGGATCCGAAGACCGCGGCCGACAACGTCGACGCATGGGATGTGGCGGTGACCCGATGAGCAACCAGACCATGACCTTCTCGGAGGCGTTCCAACAAGGTGTCCGCGAGGAGATGGGCCGCAACAGCGACATCTTCGTGCTCGGCACGGACCTCTTCGAGCGCGGCGGGCACTTCGCCCAGGTGAAGGGGCTCGGCCCCGAGTTCGGGCAGGAGCGGGTGCGCGACACCCCGATCTCGGAGGCCGCGATGGTGGCGGCGGGGGTCGGCGCGGCGCTCTACGGGCTGCATCCGATCGTCGACCTCAACTTCGTGGACTTCGCGCTCGGCGCCATGGACGAGATCACCAACCAGGCGGCCAAGATCCGGTTCATGCTCGGCCGGCCGGTCCCGCTGCTCATCCGAGCCACGCACGGCATCGCGCTCGGGGGAGCGCACCACCAGAACAGCCTCGAAGCGTGGTTCATGCACACGCCCGGGCTCGCGGTGGCCATCCCCTCGACCCCGGCCGACGTCAAGGGACTGGTCAAGACGGCACTCCGGGCGCCCGACCCGGTGATCTTCCTGATGCACAAGCGCCTCTCCGGGCAGCGTGGCGAGGTCGGCGGGCCCGACGACCTGGTGCCGTTCGGGCAGGCACGGGTCGCCCGACCGGGCACCGCCTGCACGATCGTGACCTACGGCGGCACCGTCGGGCCGGCCATCCAGGCGGCCGAGACGCTGAGCGGCAAGGGCATCGACGCCGAGGTGCTCGACCTCCGCACACTGTGGCCGATCGACCTGGACGCGGTGGTCGACGCCGCCCGTCGCCACGGCCGCATCGTCGTGGTCGACGAGGCGCCCCTGGTGGGCTCGGCCACCGCGGAGATCGCCGCGCAGGTGCAGCAGGCGGCATTCCATTACCTCGACGGCCCGGTGACCCGGGTGGGCGCGATCCGGGCGCCGTTGGGCGCCAACCCCAAGCTGATCGAGGCAGCGTTGCCCTCCGTCGCGGACATCGTCGCGGCCGTCGACGGTCTGTTCGACCCGGCCCAGGTGACGGCATGACAGGCGGGGCCGCCGACGGCACGACGCGCGGCGTCGCGCTCGTGACCGGCGCCGGTTCGGGCATCGGGCGGGCCACCGCGCGCCGCCTGGCGGCAGACGGGTGGCCGATCGTCCTCGTCGATCGCGACGGCGGGCGGCTCAAGGACACAGTGGATGGAATCGGCGCGCCGGTGTTGGAGCACCTGGTGTGCGACCTTACCGCGCCGTCGGCGATCCAGGACGAGATCGCCGCGGTGGTCGACCGACTGCCGGTCGGTCTGCTCGTCAACAACGCCGGCGTCGGTTTCCGCGCCACCGCCGGCGCCACTACCGACGAGCAGTGGGACACCACGCTCGCCCTCAACCTGACCGCGGTGTTCCGGCTCTGCCGCCTCGTCCTGCCCGGGATGATCCAGCGGCAGCGGGGCTGCATCGTCAACATCGCGTCGGCCGGCGGCCTGGTGGGATTACGCCAGCGGGCCGCCTACTGCGCCTCCAAGGCGGGCGTCATCGGCCTGACCCGGGCGCTGGCCGCGGATCACGCCGCGGACGGCGTACGCGTCAACGCCATCGCACCCGGCACCGTCGACACCGAATGGGTAGAGCGCATGCTGGCCGACGATCCCGATGCGCCGGGCACCCGTCGGATGATGGAGCAGCGCCAGCTTGACGGGCGGATGGGTACCCCGGACGAGGTCGCCGCCGGAGTCTCCTTTTTGGCCGGACCGGACGGGCGTTTCGCCAACGGCTCGGTCCTCGTCCTCGACTCCGGTCTCACCGCGGTCTGAGGCCGACCCACCATTTCGCTTACCTGGAGGCAACCACAGTGGGAAACACCGATGCATTCGACCTGTCCGGACGGGTCGCGCTGATCACCGGCGCGGCCGGGGGCATCGGTCGCGCGGTCGCGCGGGCCCTCGGTGCCAGGGGCGCCGCGCTCGCGCTGGTCGACGTCCGCGGGCCGGAGCTCGCCGACGCGGCGGCCGAGCTTTCGGAGACCGGCGCGAAGGTATGGAGCGATGTCGTCGACATCACCGACGAGGCGGCCGTCGAAGGACTGCTCGACCGGGCCACCGACGCGCTGGGCACCGTGAACGTGCTGGTCAACAACGCGGCGATCGGCACACACACGGCGCCCGAGGAGCTGGAGCTGGCGGTTTGGCAGCGGATCATCGAGGTCGACCTCACCGGAGGGTTCCTGATGGCCCGGGCGGTCGCCCGGCGGCTCATCGCGGCGGGCGGGCCGGGCGCGGTGGTCAACCTCAGCTCGATCGCGGGCAGCACGGCGTTGGGCCGGGGCAACTTCGCGTACAGCGTCGCCAAGGGCGGAGTGAACCAGCTCACCCGTGAGCTGGCCATCGAATGGGCGTCGCTCGGGATCCGGGTGAACGCGATCCAGCCCTGCCAGGTCAACACGCCGCTGTTCCGTACGCTCGTGGACACGCCGGGACCGGACGGGCCGCAGCTGCTGGCCCGCATGGTCCGCGGCATCCCGCTCGGCCGCCTGGCCGAGCCCGAGGACATCGCCAACGCCGTGCTGTTCCTCGCTTCGGACGCGGCATCGATGATCACGGGTGCGATTCTGCCGGTCGACGGCGGCAACCTCAGCCTGAATGCTGGAGGCACCCTGCGCTAGTTCCGACGGTGCCGGGCTGTATATTCGTCCTGACCGTTGGTGTTGTTTACAGTCTGGCAATATACAAGGGGTGCCGCATGGTCCAAACGCTGCCAGCGCTGGGTCCGGCACGTCGGCGGGTGCTTACCGACGAGGTGACCGACGACCTGCGTCGAGCGATCGTCTCCGGTGAGATCCCGGCCGGTGAACGGCTGCGCGAGGACGAGTTGGCGGCGCAGATGAAGGTGAGCCGCGGTCCGATCCGCGAGGCGCTGGTCCGTTTGGAGCAGGAAGGCCTCGTCGTTCTCGAGCGACACCGCGGCGCCCGTGTCTTCACGCTCTCGCGGGAGGACCACGAGCACCTCTACAGCGTGCGGCGGGCGCTCGACCAGATCGCGGTCGACTACGCCTGCCGCAACGCCACGCCGGAGGACTTCGCGCGGATGGAGCAGATCCTGGCGGAGTTCAACCGCGCCGGCCGGGCCGCGCGCACGCCGCCCGCGGTCGCCGACTGGGATATCAGGTTCCACGACTCGGTCTACCTCGCCGCGCACAACGCGCCGCTCTACCGGGCCTGGGAAGGGCTGCGGTCACAGATCCACTCGGTGCTCACCACGCGGATGGCGCTGCGCCAGGACTACAAGGACAGCTGGGAGCCCGATCACCGGCACTTGGTCAACCTGCTGCAGCAGCGCAAGAAGGCCGACGCGCTCAGGTTCATCCGCAATCATGTCGCGGCCGGCTACGAGCGGATCGTCGCAGACCTCTACAAGGATCCCGCCGACCCGGCCGACCCGGCCGACGCGGCGAAGTCAGCCCAGGCGCCACGCCGGCGCGCCAAGGCGGCCAGCTAACCGTCCCAGGTCCTCGACGACCTGCTCGGCGACCGGCACCGTCGCGTGTCGCGCCGCGCGTTGCTGATGCTCGACGTCTCCCGGCACGAGCACCGGCCGGCCGCTGACCACGGGCGCGCTGTCCCGCAGCGCCTGTGCACACTGGACGGTCTCAGCGACGAACTGGTCGCGGCCGACGAACGCGGCCGGATCTAGTACCAGTAGGACGACGCCGTTGCCGAACGTGTACCGCGGTGACGTGGACGGGTGGTTCCCCGAGAGCGCCCCGCCCAGCATCTCGACCATCACGCTGAGGCCGTAGCCCTTGTGCCCGCCAAAGGGCACGAGCGCCCCGCCGTCGTAGAACGTGTCCACCTTGGTGGCCGGCCGCCCCTGCGCGTCGATGACCAGTCCCTCCGGGATCGGGGTCGCCGTGGCGCGCGCCACCCGGAGTTTCCCCTCGGCCGACGCCGCGGTCGCGAAGTCCATCACGATGCTGGGGACGTCGGCGCCGACCGGGATGCCGGCCGCGATCGGGTTGGTGCCCAACATCCGGGTCCGGCCACCGTACGGCGCCACCACCGGCTCGGCGTTGCACCAGGCCAGGCCGACCAGCCCGGCGTCGGCGAGCGCCTCGACATACTCGCCGATACGCCCGACATGATTGCAGTTCCGGACGGTCACCGCCGCGACGCCGTGCTCCGCGGCCAGTTCCTCGGCGATCGTCAGGGCCAGCCGGCACGCCGGTTGGCCCCAACCGTTGTTGCCGTCGATCATGGCGGGGGGGGGGGGGGGGGGGGCCGGCGGGGGGGGGTCGCCGGGGGGGGGGGGGGGGGGGCCCGGCGCCCCCAGGGCCCCCGCACCGCGCCCCCCCCCGCCCGGGC
>NZ_JBFAPI010000031.1:0-47018 GCF_040676615.1 Asanoa sp. NPDC049573 | reverse complement strand
TAGGAACACGAAGCCGGTGGTGATGCGTAGGACGGCCAGGGCACGGGCGGCGGTGGTGGTCAGCATCGGGCCCGGCGACGCGGCGTGTTCCAGGGCGGTGGTCGGGGTCTTGGCGGCGTGGGTGGTCATGGTTACCTCCGGGGGCTTTTTCGTTGACATCCATACCCTCGCTGTTGGGGTGGGGGTTGCGCCCGGGCCGGAACACCCCACATCGACAGGACCAACGTCCCGCGCTGTCAGGTCACGCTGGATCCACGGCGACGACATCAGGCGCTCCAGCTGCGGCCCATACGGGATTGGGCATAGCGCGGCGGCGAGCGCGTGCGCCCGGGCGGCCACGGTCGCGGCGAGCATCGCGGCGTCCCGGAACTAAGCGCGAACCGCGGCTACCGTCGGTCACCACGAACCGGCCAATGTCAGCGAGCGGCCGGTGGCCCCGGACGGGGGAACCAGGGCCACCGTGGCCGCTCGGGTCGCGGGCGTCATGGCCGCGGCCCCGCGAGTGGGCGATCGGAACGGTCCGGCCATCACACGGTCTCGCCGGTCCGCCTGTTCCGTCTGCCTCTATCGCGGCTGCCTTCATTTGACGCCAGGGTCGGTTCCGCCGTCAGGGTCGAAGGTCACCGTTATGCGGTCCGGGCGACGCTTTCTTGACCGCGAAGGTCCCGGACGTCGCAACGGTGGACCCATAACGACGGCGGTGCGCGCACGATGGTGTAGTAGAGGGGAGGCATGATGAGCGTAGGTCCGCCGCGCTGGGTCAACCTTCTGGTGCTGGCCGTGCTTCGCTCCCCAGCCCACGGTCTACTCGACACTCGCATCTGCGAGCTCACCTACGTGCTCCCCCGCTCGGGCAAGGTCGTGACCCTTCCCGTGCAGTACGTGATGAACAGAGGCCGGATCCTGGTCGCCGTTGCTCAGGCCGACAGTAAGCGCTGGTGGCGGGCGTTCCGCCGACCCACGCCGGTCTCGATCCGCCTGCGGGGGCGGGTTCGCTACGGTGTCGGCCGGGTTCTCGTTCCCTCCTCAGCGGGCCACCAGGAGGCTCTGCTGGCCTACCGGATAGCCAGGGGCACGGCTGTTCCGACCGGCACGCCGATCGTGGTGCTCGACGCGTTCGGGACCTTCGGCCCGGCGGCTGAGGGCCAGCGGCACTGACTCGTCACGGCGCCCGGCCGAGAGGCTCGCGGCTGTGGACGCTCTCGACCTCGCGCGGTGGCAGTTCGGCATCGTCACCGTCTACCACTTCCTGTTCGTTCCTATCACCATCGGCCTCTCGGCCCTCGTCGCCGGACTGCAGACAGCGTGGTTCCGCACTCGCAAGGACACGTACCTGCGGGCCACCAAGTTCTGGGGCAAGCTTTTCCTGATCAACTTCGCGATGGGCGTCGTGACAGGCATCGTCCAGGAGTTCCAGTTCGGGATGAACTGGAGCGACTACTCGCGGTACGTCGGCGATGTCTTCGGCGCTCCACTCGCGATCGAGGGCCTGTTGGCCTTCTTCCTCGAGTCGACCTTCCTCGGCCTGTGGATCTTCGGCTGGGAGCGCCTGCCAAACCGCATCCATCTCGCCTGCATCTGGCTCGCGTCGATCGGCACCATGCTGTCGGCGTACTTCATTCTCGCCGCCAACTCCTGGATGCAGCACCCAGTCGGCTACCGGATTAACCCCGTGACCAACCGTGCGGAACTGACCGACATCGGCAAGGTCCTCACTCAGACCACCACGCTGGTGACCTTCGCGCATACCATCACTGCCGCGTTCGTCACCGCTGGTGCGCTGATGTTGACCGTCTCGGCGTGGCATCTGGCCCGGCGCCGGCACGTTGACGTGCTGCGTCCGAGCTTCCGGCTCGGCCTGTGGGTCGTGCTCGTTGCCGGGCTGCTCGTCGCTGTGACCGGCGACCTGCAGGCGCGGGTGATGACTCGGCAACAGCCGATGAAGATGGCCGCGGCCGAAGCGCTCTACGACACCTCCTCCCCTGCGTCGTTCTCGCTGTTCACCATCGGCAGCCTCGACGGCACCAGCGAGGTGTGGAGCCTCCGGGTGCCCGGCGTGCTGTCGTTCATGGCCACCGGGTCGCCGTCCGGGACGGTCGAGGGCGTCGACGACCTCCAGGCGGCATATCAGGCGCGGTACGGCCCGGGCGACTACCGACCGTACATCCCACTGGCTTACTGGTCTTTCCGGCTCATGATCGGGCTCGGTATGTTGCCGGTCGCCTGGGCGTTGCTCGGCCTGTGGCGCAGCCGGCGCGGCCGGCTGCCGGACGGCCGAGGTGTCCAGTGGTTCTGGCGCTGCACCATGCTGGCCGTCGCGTTTCCCTTGCTGGCGAATTCGTTCGGCTGGATTTTCACCGAGTTGGGCCGCCAGCCCTGGGTCGTGTTCGGTCTGCTCCACACTGCCGACGGTGTGTCGCCGACGGTCGGCGCCGGGAGCGTTGCCGCGTCGTTGGTCACGCTCAGCGCGGTCTACACCGTGCTCGCCATCGTCGAGGTCGGCCTGCTTGTGCGGGCCGTCAAGGCAGGACCGCCGGATCCGGCCGTCGACCGCCCCCCGTCCGACGAGGACGACACCGTCCTCACTTTCGCCTACTGAGGGAGCCGAGATGGCGCTGCACGATCTGTGGTTCTTGTTGATCGCCGTGCTCTGGGCCGGCTACTTCCTGCTCGAAGGTTTCGACTTCGGTGTCGGCATCCTGCTGCCTGTCCTCGGCCGTGACGAGCTCCGCCGCAGGGTCCTCATCAACACGATCGGTCCGGTATGGGACGGCAACGAGGTGTGGCTGCTGGTCGCCGGCGGGGCCACCTTCGCCGCCTTCCCGGAGTGGTACGCCAGCCTGTTCTCCGGCTTCTACCTTCCCCTGCTGCTCGTGCTCGTCTCCCTCATCGTGCGCGGCGTCGCCTTCGAGTTCCGTGGCAAGCGAGACGAGGCGCGCTGGCGACGTGGCTGGGACGCCGCGATCGTGCTGGGCAGCCTCCTGCCAGCAGTGCTGTGGGGCGTCGCGTTCGGCAACATCATCCGCGGCGTCCAGCTCTCCGCCGACCACCATTACGTCGGATCGTTCTTCGACCTCCTCAACCCCTACGCCCTACTCGGCGGTCTCACGACGCTGACGCTGTTCCTGACCCACGGCGCGGTATTCGTCGCCCTGAAGACCGACGGGCCCATCCGAGCCGACGCAAGACGGGCCGCAGGCCTGTTCGGGCTCGGCGCGGTGGCGAGCGCGGCGGCATTTCTGATGTGGACGCAGGTGACCCGCGGGGACGCCGGGACGGCGGCCGTGGCCGTGATCGCGGCGTTGGCGCTCGTCGGTGCGCTGGTCGCCAACCGCGCGGGTCGCGAAGGCTGGGCTTTCGCCGCCACCGCCGTGACGATCGTCGCGGCGACCGCAACTCTCTTCCTCGCCCTCTATCCGAACGTTCTGCCATCCACGATGAATCCAGCCTTCAGCCTCACCGTGTCGAACGCCTCGTCAACGCCATACACGCTGAAGGTCATGACGTGGGTGGCGGTTGCCTTCACACCGCTGGTTCTGCTTTACCAGGGCTGGACCTACTGGGTCTTCCGGCGGCGCATCACGGTCGAGCACATCCCGGGAGGCGGGGTCCACTAGTGCTCCGCTTCTGGTAGCCCGGCGCCGGTCACCGCGGAGGGCTTCAGCATCGGGGGTAGCCCAGCGTCTACGGGCGAAGCGCCGTAGACATTCCGGCGTCGTCGTGTGCGGCTGCAGGGTATTAACGGCACGGAGACGTGTCCCGCCCGCATGCTTTG
Organism: Asanoa sp. NPDC049573; assembly: GCF_040676615.1. Lineage (NCBI taxonomy): Bacteria > Bacillati > Actinomycetota > Actinomycetes > Micromonosporales > Micromonosporaceae > Asanoa > Asanoa sp. NPDC049573. The sequence continues at coordinate 43,243 of NZ_JBFAPI010000031.1, read as the reverse complement.
ACGGCCAGACATAGGACACTGCCGGCGCGCAGCCATTTCATGGCTTCAGCTCAGCTGTCATAGTCACGAACCTATGTGGACCGCCATGGGACTTGAGTCACGCGAACGGCTTTCGGCCCCTATCGGTCCTACGGACTGGGGCCATCCGACTCTGTCGAGGAGGGGCGGTCCACGCCATCCTGAAGGCGAACATGGGCTGGTAGACATACGGCAACTACCCGAACAGGGTGGGGCGGTCCGAGGGAGCTCCCCGCGGCTACATGCGAGGTTCGACTCCTCGCCCGGCCCCTACTTATCATCCGAGCACGCCGCTCATCGCCTGGCGAGTGTCCGCGCAGCCGTTCTGGGCGCTGCCAGCCGAGCCGCGGGCCGGCGCGTTTCCGAGCCCAGCACGAGGTGCCGGATCGTGGTCACGAGCCAGCGCAGCACGATGTCTGAGACGAGCAGGAGCAGCAGGACCGTACTTCCGACGAGCAGAGCGCCGGTGGCCGCGAGGATGCCGACAGTGCCGAGAATGGTGGCGACGACAAAGCCGCGGTCGATTGGCGTAGGCCCGTAGGTCTGGACGAGGTTGCCCCCGATCATGCACGCGGCGATGCCGGCGATGACAACTAGCACGGTAACGCCGCGTGTTCCGATCGGTGTCAGAAACCGTTGCCACGCACCGATGTCACGTATAGCGCGACGCTCACGGCCGCCGGGCTGGTCACGGCGGCGGCGCGCCAGGTGAGCCGCATCGCGTCCACCTCCTTCGACTTCCCACCCTGCCGATTCAGGGAGCGCAATTCGATGTAACGCCCGTCGGGTATCGACTGATCAGGGTCCGAGGTCCCCCGACTGCGGGTCAGAAGACAGGTGGTCGCCGACGGGCACGGTGAACTGCCTAGTTCCGGGTTCCGCCACGCCGAGGCGCGCCGAAACCTCGAGGATCCCGTCGACGTAGCGGGCGGAGATCGTGCGCGCACGAGTCCCGACCGGCAGTGGGACGACCCGGAATAGACGTCCGTACGAGAACTCCGAGTGGCCGCCTCTGGCGTCCGGCGGGAACGCGCGTACGGCGTCGAGACGGAGCTCGTTGCCGCTGCACGTCACGCGAAGGTCGACGGTCGGGTCGATGCCCGGCAGCGCGGCCCGCAACACGTACCGGTCTGGCAACACCCGGTCCTCGATATGGATGCGCGAAGACGGCATCGGCGGGCTCAGAGCAGACCGGCGGGGTTGCCCAACCCAGGCTTGAGGTAAGCCGGGTTGAGGTCGTCGAACTCGTAGGTCAGTCCGTCCACGACCTGCACGACGCCGCTGACCTGACTGGCCAGGTTGGCGGCGATCTGGACCGCGCTGTGCCGCACCAGCCGGCCGGAGAGGGTCACAACGCCATCGGCGACGGTGACGTCGATCGTCGCTTCTTCGCTGGCGAGAACGCGCTTGAGGCCCCCATCGAGGACGTCGCGCCTGATGTCCTCGTCAGGCCGCAGATGCACCTTGAGCAGATCGGCACGGGACACGATGCCGAGGAGCCGACCGTGGCTGTCGGTGACCGGGAGGCGCTTGACGTGCTCGCGCTCCATCCGCTTGGCCGCTTCGACGAGCGATGTCGACGCGCTGGCGGTCACCGCGGGCGCCGCCATCAGCTCGCGAGCGATCAGGGCATCCGCCTTGACCCTGGCGGCGTGCCGGCGGCGGCCCTCGAAGATGCGGCGTTCGTGCGGCTCGCCAATCATCTCCACCTTGTAGAGAAGATCAGCCTCGGAGATAACGCCCAGCACGAGGCCGGCATCGTCCACGACGGGCACACCGCTGACGTGCCGGCTGGTCATCAGGTCGACGACCTCCCGGTAGGGGGTCCCTTCCGCGACCGTGGCGACGTTCGTCGTCATGACGTCGCGAACCTTCCATGCCTTCATCACGACCTCCTTGGGCTTGTCCCTCCTTACGGTATTTCCGCCCGCGTGCGCGGGTCAGGGCCGTGGGACCGCGGTTCCGGGACCAAAGTCCCTGTCGACGCCACGGTGGTCAGGCGTTGGATCGAAGCAGGCTCCGCAGCCCGCACAACGGCGGACACGGAGCCGCCGGGATCACCGGCGTGCAGGAGGTGGGGATATGACCTTCCAGGACCGCGTCGACGCGGGTCGCCGCCTCGCCCGTCGGCTCAGCCACCTGCGGGGTTGCGACGCGGTCGTGCTCGGTGTGGCCCGCGGTGGCGTCCCGGTGGCATTCGAGGTGGCCGGCGCCCTCGACACTCCGCTGGACGTCGTGGTCACGGAACGCGTCGCGGATCCGTTCCTGTCCGGCCAGACGATCGGCGCGTTGGCCGAGGGTGGCGTTCGCGTGTTCGATGCCTCGGCGTTGCGCCGCGCAGGGATCGCGCCTGACAACCTGGACGCGCTCACGAAGGAGCTCGGCGCCGGGGTCGACCGACGGGCGCGGGCCATGCGGGCCGGGCGGGCGCCATTGTCCCTCGCCGGCCGCACGGCAGTCATCGTCGACGACGGTGTCGCCACGGCCGCTTCGGCTCGGGCTGCGGCCCGGGCGGTGCGGGCGCGGGGCGCGGGGCGCGTGGTCCTCGCGGTCCCGGTCGCGGCCGCCGACGTATTGGTCGGCCTGGCAGACGAGATCGAAGAGACCGTCTGTGTGGAACGCTGCCCGTGGATGACGGGAATCTCTGGCTGGTACCGCGACTTCCCTAGCGTCACCGACCGGGAGGTCGCCAAAATAGTGCGCACCGCGGGCATGCGCTCGCCCTACCGCGAGCCGCGGCCGGAGCATCGGCGCGGGCCGACACCGGTCGACGCGCCACGGGCGGCCTGAGACCGAGTCGACGAGGCGCGACGGCCGATCGACCGTCGCGCCTCGTCGGTGGGGCTCAATTCGTGGATGGACGCATCAGGTGCTCGGGGGTCCCGAATGAGTAGCCCCGTGAGTGAACCGCACGCGAGTCGTCCTGCTCCCAGGTCAGCCGGTCGATCACCTCGACGACGCCAGCGACTTCTGCGGCCATCTCGACCGCCAGGCCGGCGAGGCTGCGGGTTTCGACGCGGCCGCCCAGCGCCACAACCCCGTCGACGACGTCCACCTCTACCGACACCGGATCGATCCAGAGCGTACGCACCAGCACGTTGTCGACGATCTCGGCGCGGATGTCAGTGTCTGTCCGCGTGTGTATGCGCAGCAGGTCCCGACGCGACACGATGCCGACGAGACGTCGTTGCCGGTCGACGACGGGCATCCGTTTGATGCGCTTGGATTCCAGCAGCCGGGCCGCCGCGACGATCGAGGTGTCCGGCTCGATGACGACGGCAGGTGAGGTCATCAGCTCCGCGGCGACAGCGGCCGGCGCGTCGGCGTGCCGACGGGCCCCGAAAATCCGCCGATGCCGCTCATCGCCCACCGCCTCCACCTTGTGCAGGAGGTCGGCCTCCGACACCACTCCGACGACGCGACCCACGGCGTCGACGACGGGCGCCGCGCTCACTGCGCGGTCGATCAGGGCATTGACCACCTCACGGTACGAGGCGTCGGGCGCGACCGAAACGACGTCGCGGGTCATGACGTCTTCGACAGTCCACTGTCTCATTGTCCGATCCTTCCTTCTGGCGGAACATCTTCATCACTGGCGGCGCCCGGCCCATGCGGGTCGGGCGCCGCACACCGCTACCGCGTCAGCTCTTCTTGACGGTCGTCGACTTACCATTGCCCACAGTGATCTGGATCTCGTGGGTTCTGGATCCAGAGTCCCCCACCGCGATCCGCACCTCGAGGATGCCGGTCTCGTAGGTCGCCGTGACCTTGTCCCGGTGCGCCCCCGACGGCAGCGGGATCTGGCGGTACAGCGAGCCGTAGTGGAACTCGGAGTGCACCAGCTTGCCTTCCTCGGTCCCCCGTTCGTCCGCGCGCTCCACCTTGATGTTCAGCGCGCCGTTGTGCACGGCAAGGTGGATGTCCTTCTGCGGGTCCACGCCCGGCAGCTCGGCCCGGATCACATAGTCCTTGCCATCGAGGAATTCCTCGATGCGGAAGGACTGCCCGCCCAGTGACAGCCAGGTGAACCGCGGCCACTCAATCGGGAACAGGCTGTGGCTCCGCAGCGTCGCGGTGCTCATCCTGACCCTCCTTTCGTCGATGCTCCACTGCCAGAAAAGACCTGCGGGACCCTTCTCATGCAGAGGAGAAGGTCATACAGCTCGCGCCGGACTGCCCTATCTGGATGGCGCACGATCAGCCCACGGGTACCGGGTAGCCGTTGTCGTGCGGCGCCGCGGCTACCGGCGCGGGCTCTGCAGGCGCCGTCCGGGTGAGGTGGTCGAAGAAGCGCAGCAGCTCGACGGGGAACGGCATCACGAGAGTGCTGTTCTTCTCCGCCGCGACATCGACCACGGTTTGGAGCATCCGCAGCTGATAGGCGCCCGGAGTCGCAACCATCGCGCGGGCGGCGTCGGCGAGCCGTCGGGAGGCCTGGAACTCCCCTTCTGCCGCGATCACTCGGGCACGGCGTTCGCGCTCGGCCTCGGCCTGGCGCGACATCGAACGCTTCATCGAGTCGGGTAGGGCAACGTCCTTCACCTCGACGCGCTCGATCAGCACGCCCCATGGCTTCTCGGTCGGTGCGTCGATGACCGTCTTCAGCTCGGCGTTGATGCTTTCGCGATCGCTCAGCAAGGTGTCCAGGTCAGCGCGACCGATGACTGAGCGCATGGAGGTCTGTGCCACCTGGAGAATCGCGTGGGGGTAGTCGCGGACGTTGACCATTGCCTTGACGGGATCGACCACCCGGAAGTAGACGACGGCGTCCACGGTCAAGGTGACGTTGTCGCGGGTGATCGCGCCCTGCGGCGGCACGCTCATCACCACTGTCTGCATGCTGACCTTGACCATGCGGTCGGCTATCGGGACAAGGAGCCGCAGGCCCGGGTCACGCACGCGGTTCTGGACGCGGCCGAAGCGGAAGACGATTCCCCGTTGGTACTGCTGGACCATGCGCAGGCCCGCCAGGAGCAGGAGCACGGCCAGACCGCCGATCACGGCGGCGAGGAGAGCGGGAAAGTTCATGCCGGCCTCGATTCCGTCAATGGATTGTCCATCTGACATCCCACGTTCAGATTGGTCGCCGCAGCGCCGTTGGCGTAGTGCCGGTCGGCCCAGATGGCCTGGGTCGTCGGACCCTACAACGGTCTACCGTGGAGCGTGACCGCTGGGCCGACTCGGTTCGCTACGGCGCGGGAACGACGGCGATCGGGCAGCCAGCCCAGTGCGTCAGGATCTGCGGGAGCGACAACGTCGAGGTGCGGCCGGGCCGCGCCGCTGTGCCGACGACGACCAGCTGGCCGAGCGGGAGGCGGCAGCGACGGCCACCGGCACGTCGAGACCATGACGCACCGCTCGGCGTACGGGCACCTCCGGATATTTCTCCGACCACGGGCGAAGCGAGTCGACGAGAGCGAAGTCGGCATCGTCGCGGCGCTGAGCGAACCCGAGCCGTGACAGGTCGCTGTCACCCCGCGGTGCCGGGCCAAACGGTCAACGCAAGCAACGGCACGCCACGCAGGGCCGCCTCGGCGAAGGCAAACCGCACCGCGTCGTCACCGAGTGCGCCTGCGACCGCGACGAGGATCGGCCGCTCCACCGTCTGGGTCGTCTCCAACCGTCGGTGCACGATCACCGGCACGGCCGCCGGACCGATCAACCGGTGCGCGATCGATGGCGGCCCACGCGTCCGTTGGTGCAATGACAATTGTGACCCACGACCAGCAGGCTGGCGCCGGTTGACTGGGCGAGCAGCACGGCGACCGGGTCGTCGTCGTCGACGACGGCGGTCGCCGCCAAAGCGTGGTGCTCAGACCGGGCCTGCGACACCGCGAGCCCGGCCAACCGCCCGCCGCCCTCGGCCGGCCTTCAGCGGCCCCGCACAGCGCGTCGGCCGGCAGAGGCGTCGCGCCCGGCATCGAGAGACCTTCGGCCGGGCGTGAACCTGCCTCACCCGGGCGGGCACCGGACGCGGCTGTCAGATGGTCGTTGGTTCTTCGATCCGGGAGTCGGCGCCGGGGAACACAAGGGCCTCGCGGCGGTTGTCGAGCCACCGCACGACGTACGGCGGACTGCCGTCGTCGTGTTTCAACGCGATCACGACGCCGTGCCTGCGGTGGTCGAGGATCAGGCGGCCGCCAACCTTCGCTTTCATCGCCTCGTCCCCTGTGCGATGGCAGTAATGTTCTCGGCCGCGCCGATGACGAGCACCGGGCAGTGCGCGTGCTGCAACACCCGCCGGCTCACCGAGCCCGATCGGACCCCGCGGGATCCGACGCGGTCACTCGATCCGACGACGACGAGTTGGGCAAGGCGAGACGCCTCGACGAGTGCCTGGGCGAGGCCGGCTTCCGCCACATGTGTGCTGACGGTGACGGCCGGGTAGGCGCGCCGCCAATCCTTCAGGAGGGTCGACAGCAGTGTCCGCTCGGCGGTCGCCAACTCGGCGACCGCGTCGTCGTAGCGCGGCCGGCCCATGCTCTGCCAGGCCCGCGGAGGCTGCCAGGCGTGCACGGCCGCGAGCTCAGCGTCGCGCGAGCTGGCTTCGGCGAAGGCCACCGGCACCGCGGCCCGTCCCTCAGGCGAGTCGTCGACGCCGACGACGACCGGCCCGGATCGCTGTCGCGCGGTCGAGCCGCGGACAACGGCCACGGGCGCCGCGGCGTGGGTGGCCAGGGCGGTGGCGACGGAGCCGAGAAGCGGGCCAGCCAATCCACGCCGGCTGTGGTCGCCCACGACGACCATGCGCACACCGGTGGAAAGGTCGGCCAACATCGCGGCCGGCGGCCCTTCGACGAGGATTCCGGTGACCTCGACGTCCGGGTTCGAGTCGGCCAACGCGGCGATCGCGCGATCGAGTGCTTCTTCCGTATCGCGGTAGGCCTGGCTCTTAGGCCAGGTGTCGGGCCGCGTCGTAGCGGGTCCGACGCGCACCGGCCACTCGACGACCTCGACGAGCCGGACCAGGCAGCTCCACCGGCGCGCTTCGTCCAGCGCCCAGTCCGCTGCGGTCTGGGCGGCGATCGAGCCGTCGTACCCGACCAGAATCGTGTCGCGGTTCATGACGATCCATTCGCTCCTTCACATTTCGGTCTTCTCCTCCGAGCCTCGCCCGCTCGGGCGCTCGGCCGGTACGGGCATTGGTCACCTTGCGGCGGGACCAGTGGCCGACGGCATGTGGCGGACGTTCCCGCTGTGACACACGCGGACGCAGAGACACCACCGATCGCGGCGGCCACAATGGCGGCATGGTCCGCCGCCCCGCCCTCCGATCGCTGGTGCCGGGCATCGCCACGCTGGCGGGATACGAACGGGACTGGCTACGCGGCGACGTGCTCGCCGGGTTCACGGGTCGCCGCGTATCTGGTGCCGCAGGTGCTGGCATACGCCACCGTAGCCGGGCTGCAGCCGGTCGCCGGGCTGTGGGCGATCCTGCCGGCTCTCGCGGCGTACGCGATCTTCGGCAGCTCGAGAGTCCTGTCGATCGGGCCGGAGTCGACGACAGCCCTGATGACGGCGGTGCTCATCGGGCCGCTCGCAGCTGGCACCCGGGACGCTACGCGGGTCTGGCCGCTTCCCTGGCCCTGGTCGTCGGCGGGTTGTGCCTGGTCGCTCCGCTCGCCCGGTTGGGGTTCGTGGCCGACCTGCTATCCCGGCCGATCCTCGTCGGCTATCTGGCCGGCGTTGCCTTGATCATGATCGTTGGGCATCTCGGAAAGCTGACCGGTGTACCGGTGTCCGGCGAGTCGTTCGCCGCTCAGCTGTCCTCGTTCCTGACACACCTGGACGACGCACGTGTCGTCACGATCGCGTTCGCGGCAGCTGTGTTGGTGTTGCTGTTCGGTGCGCAGCGTCTGATCCCACTCGCGCCCGCTCCACTGCTTGCGATCCTGCTGGCCACGGCTGCAGTAGCCATCTTCGACCTCGAACGCCACGGCATCCAGGTCATCGGGACGATCCCGCAGGCCCTCCCCCGCCCGGTGCTGCCGGATCCGGGACAACTGACCGATCTGCTGCTGCCAGCGGCGAGTGTCCTGCTCGTCGGCTACACGGACAACATCCTGACCGCACGGTCGTTCGCCGGGGTTTCCGATCAGCAGTAGCGGCAGCCGCACCGCTCTGGCCAGTGCCGCCGGCGCCCGGACCCAGCTCTACTCCCTCGTGGCGCTCGTCCTCGTCGTCGCCACGCTGCTGTTCCTAGGCCCGCTGCTGACCCACTTCCCGTCCGCCGCCCTCGGTGCCATCGTGGTCTACGCTGCCGTCCGGCTCATCGACATCACCGGCTTCCGCCGGTTGGCCAGGTTCCGCCGCAGCGAGTTGCTGCTCGCGCTCGGCGCGCTCGCCGGCGTGTTGGCCTTCGACATCCTCTACGGCGTTCTGCTCGCCGTCGGGCTCTCGGTCGCCGAGATGCTCGCCCGCGTGGCCCGCCCGCACGACGCGATCCAGGGCCTGGTGCCAGGGCTGGCCGGGATGCACGACGTGGATGACTATCAGCAGGCGCACACGGTGCCCGGTCTGGTGGTCTACCGATACGATTCACCGCTGTTCTTCGCCAATGCCGAAGACTTCCACCGCCGCGCGCTGGCGACGGTCGGCCAGCAGGCCGAGCCTGTCGCCTGGTTCGTGCTCAACACCGAGGCCATCGTCGAGGTCGACATCACGGCGCTGGACGCGGTGGACCGCCTCCGCGTCGAGCTCGAGGCGCGTGGCGTCGTCTTCGCCATGGCCCGGTCAAGCAGGACCTGCTCGATGACCTGGAGGCGTTCGGCCTGGTCGCCCGGGTCGGGGCGGACCACATTTTCCCGACGCTGCCGATGGCCGTCAACGCCTACCATCATTGGCGCGCACAGCCGGACCGTCCGTTATAGACATCCGGCCAGCTCGGCGGGTGCGCGGCCCATTACCAGCGCGGGCAAAGCGGGCTACGGCGTCGATGCCTCCGGCGGAGGCGGGTCGAACATGGCCACCGCGATGCCGGCGCCCTCCGGCACCGGCATCGCGGAGATGTGTCAGCGGACGATCAGAACGGGTGCGTCGGCGTGGTGGACCAGCTGCAAGGCGACGGACCCGGTCAAGGTGCCCGCGACGCTGCCGTGGCCGCAGGTGCCGACGACGAGCAGCTGGGCCGTGTGTGACAACCCGACCAGGACACCTGCCGCGCCGCCGTGTGCCACCAACGTCTCGGTTGCGACGTCCGGGAACTTCTCCCGCCACGGAGCCAGCAACTCGTCAAGTTCGGCCTTCAGCTCGGCATCGCGCTCCGCGACGTCGTAGACCACCGGTTCGACGTTCACTCCCCACGGCGGAGTCGGCGGCAGGTAAGCACGCACGGCGATCAGCCGCGCGGAGCGGGCAGCCGCAGCGCGGAAGCCGGCGGCTAGAGCGTCCAGCGACGACGGTGAACCGTCGACGCCGACCACAACGGCGCCGTTGCCGAGGTCACGACGACCACGGACGACGACCACCGGGGCCGGCGCGTGCGTGGCCAGGCGTTGCCCGACGGAGCCGAGCAGGAGGCTTCCGAAGCCGCCACGGCCGCGGTTCCCAACGACGATCATTGAACTGTCGGCGCCAGCCTCGATCAGAGCCGGGCCGGGTGATCCGGTCACCGCCTTACGCTCGACCGTGACCCCAGGGGCGACCGCGGCCACTACCGAGGCCGCGTCGGCGAGTGTCGTGTTCGCCTTCTGCTCGGCCCACTCGCGCAGCACGGTGCCGCCATCGAAACGGGCGGCGGGCCAGTCCCACTCGAACGCGTGCACCAACACGAGGGTCGCGCCGGTCTGCTGCGCCTCGCTGGCCGCCCAACGCGCGGCGGCGATGCTCGGGTCGGATCCGTCCACGCCGACGACGATCCGGGTCATGTTCATCGCTTCACCTCTCCAATGTCGATCCTGGGATCAGCGTGCAGCCCACGTCGCCTTGCTGGCAGGGCCTTAAGACCCACTGTGGACATGGCGCAGGTCCCGAGCAGCGACGGTCCGGCGACTCTGACCGGGCGACGACGGCCAGACCTACTGTGAAACCGAGGTCAATCGATGAAGGGAATGTGCCATGAGAACTTGGCAGGTCGGCGACGTCATGACGACGGACGTCGCGACGGTGGACGAGTCCACGCCGTACCGAAAGGTCGTCGACATGATGACGACCCGGCACGTCAGTGCGCTGCCGGTAGTGGATGATTTCGGCCGGGTGCTCGGCGTCATCTCCGAGGCCGACCTGCTGCACAAGGTCGAGCTGATCGGTCAGCCGCACGAACGGCGGTTCTTCGAAGGACGGCGCCGGCACGCCGCGCGGGTCAAGGCCGACGCGAATGTCGCCCGGGACCTGATGACGGCTCCCGCGGTGACGGCGATGGAAAGCACGACGCTGGTCGAGGCGGCCAAGACCATGGACCGCGAAGGGATCAAGCGCCTCCCGGTGACCGACGACCTTGGCCGGCTGATCGGGATCGTGTCCCGCGGCGACCTGCTGAAGGTGCACCTGCGGCATGACGACGACATCCGCCATGATGTGGTCACCGAGGTGCTCCGCCGAATCCTCGGCATCAGCGACGACGCCGTGACCGTCACGGTGGTTGGCGGGGTCGTCACGCTCGCCGGGCGGCTCGACCGCCGCAGCTCGGCGGAGATCGCGGCCCAGCTCACTCTCCAGGTCAGCGGCGTCGTAGACATCATCGACAAGGTCGAGTTCGATTTCGACGACGTCGACCCGGTGCTCTACAGCCGGGGACTGGGCAACCCGACCGGGATCTTGTGAACCCAACGCGACAGGACGGCGCCCCGGCGGGCGACCGTCCCGTCGTGCGGTCAGTGCTTCTTGCCGAGCAACCGGGTGGCCAGCACCGCGGCCTGCGTGCGCCGTTCGAGGCCAAGCTTGGCGAGCAGGCTGGAGACGTAGTTCTTGACTGTCTTCTCGGCCAGGAACATTTCCGCTGCGATCTCCCGGTTGGTGCGGCCCTCGGCGATGTGCTCGAGGATCCGCCGCTCCTGGTCGGTGAGGGCCTTGAGCTCCTGCGGCTGTTCGACGCCGCTTCGGATCCTATCTAGGACCCGCTGGGTGACCGCGGGGTCGAGCATGGATTGGCCGGCCGCCACCCGGCGGACCGTCTCGACGAGGTCGGTGCCGCGGACCTGCTTGAGGACGTAGCCGGCGGCGCCAGCCATGATGGCGGCGAACAGCGCCTCATCATCCTCGTACGACGTGAGGATCAGGCCCCGGATGGTCGGGTCAACAGCGCGGACGTCGCGACAGACGTCGATGCCGCTGCCGTCCGGTAACCGGGCGTCGAGGATCATGACATCAGGCCGCAGTGCCGGAATGCGCGCGGTCGCTTCGCGGGCGAGGCCGGCCTCGCCGATCACCTCGATGTCGCCCTGGCTCTGCAGCAGGTCGGCCAGGCCGCGGCGGACCACCTCGTGGTCGTCGAGCAGGTACACACGGATCACAGCTCATTCTGTACCCACGGGCACCCCCGCGCACCATCGCGGGCCCGACCGGCTGGCCCGCGACCTCGGGACCTCCGCCCCTGCTGTGCGTACGAACAGCGGAACACGATTGGGGTGCGAGAGAGATGTCGCCTTTGAGGGAGCTATCCATGCAACCGACGAATACAGCGCAGCGGACAACTGGTTACACGACGGACGACCTGGCCGGCGCCGCCGAGCTGGCCGTTCGGGCGCCCTCGATGCACAACAGCCAACCGTGGCGCTTCCGCCTCAGCAATGGAGCGATCGAAGTGCGCCTCGACATGGACCGGCTGCCGGACATCCCGGCGCGGGCCTGGGCCGGCCGGGTCAGCTGCGGCGCCGCCGTCTTCAACCTGAGGCTCGCTCTGGCCGTCCTCGGTAAGCCCGCCACGGTGATCCTCCAGCCTCCGGACCGCGACCGCAGCGTTGTTGCCCTGCTCGTGCCCGACGCGCCGCGACCGGCGTCCGGCGCCGAGCGCACGCTGTATGCCGCTATCCCCCGCCGGCGAAGCAATCGCGCCCCGTTCAGCACCGAGACGGTGCCGAAGGACCTGCGTTTCCAGTTACGGGAGGCGGCAGCCGCCGAGGGCGGTTGGCTTGAACTGATCATCGGGACCAGCGCCGTCAACGCGCTTGCGGAGGTCGTGAACGCCGCGAACCGGGTCCTGCTGCGCGACCCGGCCTACGCGCAGGAGCTTGCCCGATGGGGTCGCGAGGGGATCGCACCCGACGGCGTGGCGGTTCGCGCGGCGGGCTACGCGCCGGAGCCGCAAGATCTTTTGCCACTGCGCGCATTCGGTGCTCGCACCCGGCCGCCCGGCCGCGACTACGAACCTGAGCCGCTCGTCGCCGTGCTCGGCTCCGCCGAGGACCGAGACATCGACCAGGTGAACGCCGGACAGGCCCTCGAACGCGTGTTGTTGACCGCGACGGACGTCGGCTTGGCCGTCTCGATGTTCTCGCAGCCCGTCGAGGTGCCGGCCGCTCGGGAACGACTGCGCTCCGCGCTCGGCCGCCGTGGTGTGCCGCAGATGGTGCTCCGCATCGGGTACGGGCATCTTGGGCAGCCAAGCCTGCGGCGCCCGGCGGCATCGGCCATCGACACGCCCGAGTGAGATCGCGATGAAGCCCCAGCCGCTTTCGCGGCTGGGGCTGCAGAGTTTCTCAGCGGCTGTCTGAGGTGGTGCCGACGACAGTCGCGCGCCCTGCTTCGAGCCGAGCGACGGGAATGCGGTAGGTCGAGCAGCTCACGTAATCGATGCCCGCTCCCGCGAAGAACCGCACTGAGGCGGGGTCGCCGCCGTGCTCGCCGCACACGCCGATGGACAGCTCCGGACGGGCGGCGCGGCCTTCGTCGACCGCGATTCGGACCAGCCGACCGATGCCCGCGGTGTCGATGCTCTCGAAGGGCGACCGGTCGAAGATTCCGAGGGCAAGATAGCGGCTGATCACGGTGCCTTCGACATCGTCGCGGGACAGGCCCCAGCCCATTTGGGTGAGGTCGTTGGTCCCGAGGGAGAAGAACTCGGCGACAGTGGCGATCTCCGCCGCCGTCAGCGCCGCGCGCGGCACCTCGATCATCGTGCCGATGCGGATGGACGGGGCGCCGGGCACGGCGTCGACGACGGCTTGCGCCTCGGCGCGCACCAATTCGAGCTCCCGGACAGAACCGACCAGCGGCACCATGATCTCCGGCTGCGGGTCGAAGCCCCCGGCGATCCGCTGCGCGGCCGCCTCAGCCAACGCCCGGACCTGCATCGCGAACAGACCCGGCACCAACAGGCCCAGCCGTACTCCGCGCATTCCCAGCATCGGGTTCTCCTCGTGCATGCGGCGCACCGCGCGGAGCAGATCCCGGTCGCGCCCAGGATCGAGACCGAGGGCGTCGGCGCGAGCGACACGGACGGAGAGCCCTTCGAGGCTCGGCAGGAACTCGTGCAGCGGCGGATCCAGCAGCCGGACAGTGACCGGAAGGCCGTCCATCGCTTCTAGGATCTCGGTGAAGTCCTCGCGCTGCAGTGGCAGCAACGCGGCGAGGGCCGCGTCGCGCTCGGGCTCGTCGGTGGCGAGGATGAGGCGTTCGACAAGCTCGCGCCGGCTGCCGAGGAACATGTGCTCGGTCCGGCACAGCCCGATTCCGGCGGCGCCGAAGCGGCGGGCGCGCGCCGCGTCGTCGGGTGTGTCAGCGTTGGCCCGCACGCCCAGGGTGCGTATCCGGTCGGCGTGATCGACCAAGCGGTCCACCGCCCGCACCAGCGGGTCGTTGCCGGCGTCCAGCACGCCGTCGAAATACCGGACGACCGGCGATTGACGCACCGGGAGGGCGCCGAGGTAGACCGCACCGGTCGAGCCGTCGATGGAGATGCTGTCGCCGGCGTGGACGGTCACGTCGCCGACCGTGAACGACTGGGCGTCGGATGCGATGACCACGTCAGCCGCGCCACAGACACAGGTCTTGCCCATCCCGCGGGCCACCACGGCGGCATGCGATGTCTTGCCACCGCGGCTGGTCAGGATTCCTTGCGCCGCGATCATGCCCGCCAGGTCGTCAGGGCTCGTCTCGCGGCGGACCAGGATGACATCCCCGGTGGCAGCGGCGGCTTCGGCGGAGTCGAAGACCAGCCGGCCGACCGCCGCGCCCGGCGACGCCGGCACCCCGCTGGTCAACGGCGCCGGTAGCGCCCCGTCGTCGAACGTCGGAAACATCAGTTGGGTCAGCTGCTCGCCCGTGACTCGGGCTACCGCCTCGTCGAGGTCGATCAGGCCCTCGTCGACCAGTTGGCCGGCGATGGTGAATGCCGCCGCCGGTGTCCGTTTGCCGACGCGGGTCTGCAGCATCCACAGCTTGCCCCGCTCGATGGTGAACTCGATGTCGCACAGATCCCGGTAATGCTTCTCCAGCGTGTCCATAATGGACAGAAGCTGACGATAGCTGACCGGGTCAATGGCATCGAGCTTGTCCAGCGGGACGGTGTTGCGCACTCCGGCGACCACATCCTCGCCCTGAGCGTTGGCCAGGTAGTCGCCGTAGACGCCGCGGGCACCGGTCGCCGGATCCCGGGTGAACGCCACACCGGTGCCGGAGTCCGGCCCAAGGTTTCCGAAGACCATCGCCATGATGTTGACGGCCGTCCCCAGGTCGTCGGGGATCTGCTCACGACGCCGATAGAGCGCCGCACGGGGAGCCTGCCACGAGGCGAAGACGGCCTGCACGGCGAGCTGGAGCTGCTCATGCGGCGCCTGCGGGAACTCGCGGCCCGCCGCGGCACGGAACGCCTTCTTGTAGGCCACGACGAGGCGGCGGAGGTCGTCGGCGGTCAGATCGGTATCCGCGACGACACCTGCGGCGGACTTTACGGTCTGCATCTGCGCGTCGAAGCGCTCGGCCGGGATGTCGAACACCGTCCGGCCGAACATCTGGATGAGCCGGCGGTAGGAGTCCCACGCGAACCGGGCATCGCCGGTGCGCCTGGCGAGTCCTTCGACGCTGTCGTCGTTGAGCCCGATGTCGAGGATCGTCTCCATCATCCCGGGCATAGAGAACTTACCGCCGGAACGGACCGAGAGCAGCAGCGGGTCAGTGGGGTCGCCCAGCGGTTTGTCCACCCGGATCTCGAGTTCGCGTAGATGGTCGCCGATCTCGGCGAAAAGCCCGGGCGGCGTCTCGCCGGTGGCCAGGTAGGCGCGGCACGCCGTGGTGGCGATGGTGAAGCCGGGCGGTACCGGGAGCCCTAGCCTCGCCATCTCCGCGAGGTTGGCACCCTTGCCGCCGAGCAGGTCCTTCTTGTCCTTGTCCCCTTCGATGAAGTCGTAGACGTACTTCGTCATCGTCGTGCCCCTCTCCTGCCACGGTCGTCGTCTGTAGCGTCGGCCGTTCACAGAAGGCACGTCAGAGGCTAAGGTCCCGCGGGATCGGGACACGTGGGTGCCGTCAGCTCACCCGAGTCGGCGCCCGGTCAGCCGGCCGAGCGGGATGGCGATGACGTGTCCGGCGACCGCCTGAGCGCCCCAGGGTCGCGGCAGCCGCGGCATGAGCGCCATGAGCCGCGCCGGGTCGGTGACCTCGTAGGCCTGGCCCACACCCAGCACACTCCAACCGGTCTCCGTTTCGGCGTCGATGTGGTCGACCTGGAAGGCCACGATGTTACGCAGCGTCGCGGCGGCAAGTTTCCCTCCGCCGGCCGTCCGGAAGACCACCTCCTCGGCGTCCAACAGATAGCTCACCGGGTGCGCGGCGGGTAGCGCCCGTTCGGTGAACACGACACGGCCGTAGGTGCAGGCGGCCAGCAGCTGGAGACAGTCGGCCCGGCTCAGCTCGACGACTGCTTGGGCGCTGCCGGGCGCGGCGGGTAAAGGATTCATCATCGTACGATCGCGGCCACCCGCCACCGTTGGTCAGGGCCGAAAGTCCTCAGCTAGGGCCGATCGGCCCACCTCAGGGGCAAGGGGCAGACCAACACAGCCGGGTGCCGGTCGGCGCGGCCCGAAGCACCTCGAAGGTTCCGCCACGCCGCTCAGCACGGGCGCGGATGTTGGCAAGACCACTCGCCCGAGTCGTTTCGCCGATACCGACGCCATCGTCCCCGATCTCGAGCGTGACGCTATCGGCCGTAACCGTGAATTCCACGTCGGCCGAACGGGCTCGCGCGTGTCGGGCGACGTTGGTCAGCGCCTCCCGGAGCACCGCCTCCAGGTCGTCGACAAGGTCGTCGGTGACCTGACCTTCGATGACGCCGGTGAAGCGGACGCCGGGTTCGAATCCGAGCATGGGACTGACGTGGGTGACGACATCGAGGAGCCGCGCGCGAATACCTGTGGGCGTCGAGCCCGGTAGCCGCTGGAGTTGGAAGATCGTGGTGCGGATCTGGCTGATGGTGGTGTCCAGGTCGTCGATGATGCCGACAAGGCGCTCGGCAGCCCGCCCGGCGCCCAGCTGCGCGGCCACGCCCTGCAGCGACAGACCGGCGGCAAACAGGCGTTGGATGACGTGGTCGTGCAGGTCAGCGGCGATGCGCTCGCGTTCCTCGAGCATCTCCGTGCGGCGCTGCTCGGCGCGGGCGTCAGCCAACTCGATCGCCAGCGCGGCCTGGTTGGCGAAGCTTGACGCCATCTCAACGTCGTCCGCAGTGAACATCGGGCGCCCGGGCAGCCTGGCCGCCCAGAGCACCCCTTGCATACGGGCCGAGCCGTGCAGGGGCACTGCGAGAACGGGACCCACGTCCACCACGTCCGCGATTGGCGAGAGGCTGGCCGTGCCCCCGCCGGGGTCGGCAAGTCGCAGCGCGGTGCCGGTCGAGAGCACCTGACCGGACAGGGTGCCGTTGGCTGGAACCCGGGTCCCGATCAGCCGGTCCGCGGCAACTCCGACGGCGACGTCGACGCGCAGGTCGTCGTCGTCGGGATCCGCGCGGACGACTGTCACCAGGTCGGCGTCGGCGACCCGTTTGGTGTGCTCGGCGATGCGGCGCAGCGGATGCAGAGGTGAGTCCTCGGTCGCCAGCACCTGGCGGGTGATCGCGGCGGAGGCCTGTAACCACTCCCCTTTCAGCCGCGCCGACTCATAGAGGTTGGCGTTGTCGATGGCAGCCGCGGCGGTCGCGGCCAGCGACTTGACCAGCTCTTCGTCTTCGGCATTGAAGGCACCCTTGAGGCTCTCGGCGAAATAGAGGTTGCCGAAGACCTCGTCGCGGATGCGGATCGGCACACCGAGGAAGCTATGCATCGGCGGGTGCCCGGCCGGGAAGCCCACCGAGCGGGGGTCGTCGGCGATGTCCCGAAGACGGATCGGTCGCGGATCGTCGATCAGCGCGCCGAGTAGACCCTTGCCCTCGGGCAGGTGCCCGATGACGTCGACCGCATCCTCGGGCATCCCGCTGTGGATGAACTCGGCCAGCCCGCCACGCGGCGACACCACACCCAGCGCCGCGTAGCGAGCGCCGACCAACTCGCGTGCCGCCTCGACGATCCGGCGCAGAACCGCCGGCAGCGCCAGATCACCGATGATCAGTTGGTTGGCGTGCAGCAACCCGCGCAACCGGCCCTGGGTCGCCATCACTTCCTGCGCACGCTCGACCAACTGCCCCAGCAGTTGGTCGAGTTCGAGCCGGGGCATGTCGGGAAATGTCAGCGAACTCTGCTCGTTGGTGCGCTGGCTGCCCGCTTTGTCGGGTTCCGCGCCGGATGGTTCGGGCATCGGGCACTCCTTCAACCGACTCATGAAGGAGCCTAGCCAGTCGGCCAAGGCACCGCGAGGGCGGCGGCAGCGTCATGGATTGATGGGCGCCTCCGGACTCCACTGCCAGCCACTGATGGCGGGGTCGTCCTCCCCATGCTCGCGGGTGTAGTCGCGGCACCGTTGCCGCGCGTCGACCATGTCCTGGCGGAGCTGGGCGGCCCGGGCACTGAGGCCGGGCACCCGGTCGATGACGTCGATGACCAGGTGGAAGCGGTCGAGGTCGTTGAGCATGACCATGTCGAACGGCGTGGTGGTGGTCCCCTCTTCCTTGTAGCCGCGGACATGCAGGTTGTGGTGGTTCGTGCGGCGGTAGGTCAGCCGGTGGATCAGCGTCGGGTAGCCGTGGAATGCGAAGATCACCGGCTTGTCGGTGGTGAAGATCGCGTCGAACTGGGCGTCCGGCAACCCGTGCGGGTGCTCATTTTCCGGTTGCAGACGCATGAGGTCGACGACGTTGACCACACGGACCTTCAGGTCCGGCAGGTGAGCGCGCAGCAGGTCGGCCGCCGCGAGCGTCTCCAGGGTGGGCACGTCGCCGGCGCAGGCCAGCACCACGTCGGGTTCCGCGTCCCCGCCCGAGCTCGCCCACTCCCAGATGCCCAGCCCGCGCCGGCTGTGCAGCACGGCCTCGTCCATCGACAGCCAGGTCGGTGCGGGCTGCTTGGCCGCGACCACGACGTTGATGTAGTGCCGGCTGCGCAGGCAGTGGTCCATCGTGGACAGCAGCGTGTTGGCGTCCGGCGGCAGGTAGACCCGTACGATCTCGGCCTTCTTGTTGACGACGTGGTCGATGAAGCCGGGATCCTGGTGGCTGAAGCCGTTGTGGTCCTGGCGCCAGACATGGCTGGACAACAGATAGTTGAGCGAGGCGATCGGCCGCCGCCACGGGATGCCGCGGGTCACCTTCAGCCATTTCGCGTGCTGGTTGACCATCGAGTCGACCACGTGGATGAACGCCTCGTAGCTGGTGAAGATGCCGTGCCGGCCGGTCAGCAGGTAGCCCTCCAGCCAGCCCTGGCACAGATGCTCGGAGAGGACCTCCATGACCCGCCCGTCCGGTGAAAGGTGGTCGTCGCCATCGACGATCTCCGAGTCGAAGGCCCGGTCGGTCACCTCGAACGCGGCGCCGAGCCGGTTGGAGGCGACCTCATCGGGGCCGAACAGCCGGAACCGGTCGGGGTTCGCGGCGATGACGTCCCGGACGAAGGAGCCCAGCACCCGGGTCGCCTCGCTGGCCGGTGACCCGGGCCGGGTCACCGCGACGGCATAGTCGCGGAAGTCGGGCAGCACCAGGTCGCGCAGCACCGCGCCGCCGTTGGTGCGCGGGCTCGCACTCATCCGGTGTTCGCCGCGGGGCGACACGACGGCCACGTCCGACACCGGAGCGCCGGTGGCGTCGAACAGCTCCTCCGGCCGATAGGACCGCAGCCAGGTCTCGAGCATCGCCAGGTGCTGCGGGTTCTCGCGAACGTTGGACAGCGGGACCTGGTGGGCCCGGAACGTTCCCTCGACCGGCAACCCGTCGACAACTTTCGGGCCGGTCCAACCCTTCGGCGTACGAAGGATGATCATCGGCCAGTGCGGTCGCGGGTCGGCATCGCCCTGTCGGGCCTGGCGCTGGATCCGGGCGATGTCGTCGAAGGCCTTGTCGAGGGTCGCGGCCAGCAGGTGGTGGACCTGGGCCGGATCGTCGCCGGCCACTTCGTAAGGCTGGTAGCCGTACCCCCGCATGAGGTTCTGCAGGTCCTCGTCGGGGATCCGGGCGAGCACCGTCGGATTTGCGATCTTGTAACCGTTGAGGTGCAGGATCGGCAGCACCGCCCCGTCGCGCGCCGGGTTGAGGAAAACGTTGGAGGGCCAGCTCGCGGCGAGTGGCCCGGTCTCCGCCTCACCGTCGCCGACCACGCACGCGACGACGAGGTCCGGGTTGTCGAACGCCGCGCCGTACGCGTGCATCAGCGAATAGCCGAGCTCACCACCCTCGTGGATTGATCCGGGGACCTCGGCCGCGACGTGGCTCGGGATACCACCCGGGAACGAGAACTGCCGGAACAGCCGCTTCATGCCGACCTCGTCGCGGCTCACCGACGGGTACAGCTCGCTGTAGGTGCCTTCCAGCCAGGTGTTGGCGACGATCGCCGGCCCGCCGTGGCCCGGCCCGGTCACGTAGATCAGGCTCCGGTCACGCTGGTTGATCACCCGGTTCAGGTGCGCGTAGACCAGGTTGAGGCCCGGGCTGGTGCCCCAGTGGCCGAGCAGGCGCGGCTTGATGTGCTCGGCTCGCAGCGGCTCCCGTAGCAGCGGGTTGTCCAGCAGGTAGATCTGTCCGACGGTCAGGTAGTTGGCCGCGCGCCAATAGGCGTCGAGCTGGGCGACCTCGTCGGTGGTCAGGGGCTTCTCCAGGTCGGCGACGGTGTCCATGATGCTCCTTCGGGCGTGCTGGCGGGCGGACTAGTGGGGCACAGCGCTCGACGAGCGCAGGTCGGTGGCCACGAACGCGGCCCATTCGCGGATCGCCGTCCAGTCGCGGAAGTCGCCCTGCGGCGCGTGCAGCGCCAGGACGATGGCCTTCTCGCCGAACGTGAGCACGTCGCGGTCGAGTCGGCCGGCGAAGACCGCGTGGCCCGCCGCGGCTGTCGACCGCAGAACCTCGGACACGTCGACCGCGGGCTCCTCGGGACGGGGCAGATCGCCGACCGGTCCGCTGGAGAACAGCCACACCCGGCGCTGCCGCAGCGCCGGGGCGTGCCTGCGGACGAAGTCGGTGGCCTCTTTCATCCATCGTCCGACGTAGACTGCGCTGCCCAGGACGACCGCGTCGTATCCGTCGACGTCACCGCCGGGAAGTTGGCGGACGGTCGTGTCGTGGCCGCGCGATCGAATTTCGTCGCCCAGAGCCATCGCGATCTCAAACGTCGAGCCGTGTTTCGATGCCGCGGTCACCAGTACCTTCATGCCATCCATCCTCTGTTCGTGTGCGATGGCGTGTCAGGGTCGCCGGGCCCGGGCCGATCGGGACCTTCGACCCCCAGAGCTCACTTGTGGACGATTGCGACCGGGGACTGCGCGTGGTGGAGCACGGCATGGCTGACCGAACCCAGCAGCAGCCCCTTGAATCCGCCACGGCCGCGGCCTCCGACCACCGTCAGCTGGGCCGCGTGCGACTCCTCGACGAGGACCTTGGACGGACGACCCGGGTACAGACGGCGGGTCACGCGTACCGCCGGATAGCGGGCGCACCACGGCGCCACCGCGGATTCGAGGACGCGCGCCTCTTCGCGGAGCAGGTCGTCCTGGTCGTAGATTTCCGGCAGCATGTCACCGGCGGGTCCGATGGGTTCCGGGTAACGCCAGGCCAGCACCGCGACCAGAGCTGCCCGGCGGATCGCGGCCTCCTCGAACGCGAACGCGATCGCCCGCTCGGAGATCGGGGAACCGTCGACGCCGACGACGACCGGACCAGCCCGGTCCGCATCGCCCTTGACGACCAGCACCGGACATTCGGGAGCGTAAGCCGATACCTGGACAGCGACGGAGCCGAGGATCAGCCCGGTGAAGCCACCGAGGCCTCGGTCGCCGATCACGATCATGTGAGCCTGCCTGGCGTGGTGAAGCAGGACCGTCGCCGGCGCGCCGTCGCGGACTTCCCCGCTGACCACGAGACCCGGCGCGGCCTTCTCCGCGACCTCGACGGCGTCGGAGACCAACCGCTGCGCGGCGGTGCGCAGGCCGACGTCACCCGGACTGGCCAGGCCCGGCCCGAGAACCGTCGGGACCAGCGCCCACGTGAACGCGTGTGTCACCAGTAGCGGTCGGTGCCGCGACGCCGCCTCCCGAGCGGCGAACCGCACCGCTCGGGTCGCCGACGCCGAACCGTCCACACCCACCACAACGGCCTCATCAGTCCCCGACATCGTGTTCGCCCCCCTCGACTTCCGGCGTCGCTGCCTCCCTTCGCACCTTTCCCACGGATCCGCGGTCATGCCTGCGGCGCACGGGCCGCGCAGCGGGACCTTCGGCCGGCGCGACAACGGCGGTGTGCAGCGACTCAGGCGGCACGGTCGCCGGAGTCTTCGGCGGTTCAGCCTTCGCGAGTGACCGCGGCGAGATCCACCGTCTGGCTGGTCCGCATCCGCGGCGTGTGCGGCGGGCCGGCATGTGCCGGATCGAGGATCCCCCACCGCATGACCAGGTACGGATAGCCCAGCCCGGCGATGATGCCGCGCAGGGTCTGCCGGGTGGTCGTCACCTCGACGGCACCGCTCAGCGGGACGAGCGAAACGCCCGCGTGCACCGCCGTGAGCCACACCTGCGTGAGTGCGGCTCCCGCGCGCAGCCAGGCGGTCGGCTCGTCGTCGTCGCCGTACAACAGCGCGTACCGGGCGTGGTCATCGTGTCCCGGGCCGATCGGAAGCGTGCCCGGCGTCCCGAAGTCCCGAGCGGGAACCATGGTCTCCGGTTGGCGTGCCGGCAGCACATCCTGGGGCAGGCCGGTCCCGGCGGGTGCGGACTTGCTGGTCCAGTACGCCAGCTCCGCGCGGATCATCGGATCGTCGGCCTCGATCTCGCCGGCGTGGTGGGCCGCGGCGGCCAGTTCGATGACCTGGTCGCCGGTCAACAGGTGGATCCGCGCGAGGTCGCCGGCGGCACCGACCATGGCGGCGCTGACCGCTGCCGGGATTCGCTCATCGGAGACCGGACGGCGGTCGGTGTGCCGCGTGCGCATCGCCTGCACCATCCGCATCGCTTCCGGGGTGGCTTCGACCCGCTCGAGTTCGACAAGCTCGGCGAGCAGATCCGGGTCGGCCGGATCCGGCAGATAGCGGACCTGCGCGGCCCAGCCCTCGGCCAGCAGCGCCAGCCGGGCGTGCTGGAGCGCGCCACCGCAGCTGAGGGTCAACAGCTTCCCGTCCGGGTCGGTGGCGGCGAGTTGCCGGCTCCGGTCAGCGAACAATTGCAAGCGGTCCGGCAGCACCCGCCAGTGCCACGGTTGGGTGTTGTGGATCGACGGCGCGTAGCCGGCCGCGTTGGCCGCCTCCGCGAGCGCGACAGCGATGGAACTTCCGATGCGAAGCATGATCACGTCCTTTCGGCGGGGAGACCTCAGCAAGCTCGGTTACCTATCCAACGCCGCCACGGGTGAGCACGGCAGGGCCGAGCGACACCCGAACGCTGGGCCGGATGGCCCTGTCCAGCCCGACCGCGTCGAGATTGGCTAGAAGTGCACAGCGAGGAGCCAGAGGAGGCCGTCATGGACATCCGACCGATCCTCGTCGGGTACGACGCTTCACCCGATGCCCGCGCCGCCCTGCGCTGGGCGCTCGACGAAGGCGACCGGACGTCGACGCCGGTCCTACTGGCGCACGCGTTCGACTGGTACGTCGACCCGATGTGGCTCGCGTCCGGCGCGGGTGGCTGGTCGGACACCGAGGCGCGAGCCGACATCTCGGCGATGCTCGCCAGTGCCGTCGAGGACGCCGAAACGACACATCCGGGCGTCGACGTCACCGCTCGGATCCTGGACGGGCCGGCCCAGGTCTGTCTGCGGGACCTCTCCGCCGACGCGGCCCTGATCGTGGTCGGCGGGCGCGGCACCGGTGGTTTCGCCGAGTTACTGATTGGCTCGACCGCGGTGTCCGTTTCCGCCCACGCACACTGCCCGGTCGTCGTGGTCCGGGCCGGGACGGCCGAAGCCACCGGAGATGTCGTCGTCGGCGTCGACGGCTCACCGTGCTCCCTTGTCGCGCTCGAGTTCGCGTTCGAGAGGGCCGCGACCTACCAGACGACATTGCGGGTCATCCAAACCTGGACGCCGCCGTCGACCCGCTTCGTGCCGCAGGGTCTGAGCCTGTTGACCATCTCGCGAAACATCGCTCGCACCATTCACGGCGACCTCGACGACATGGTCGCGGACTGGCGACAGAAATATCCACAGGTACCGACGTCAACGCACGTGCACACCGGCAGCGCCGCCGCACAACTGGTCGCCGCCAGCGACCACGCCCGGCTGGTCGTGGTGGGATCACGCGGACGCGGCAGCATCAGCGGAACCTTCCTGGGATCGGTCGGCCAGGAGCTCATCCACCACTCACACTGCCCGGTCGCGATCGTCCGTGAGGTGGCGCAGTCCGCTGCGGGTTGAGGCCCTGCCGTTGGGGAAGAGGCAACACCGTGGACACACGCGAAATCGTTGTCGGCACCGAGGGGTCGGCGTGCGCCACGATCGCTGTCAGGTGGGCGGCCGAGGAAGCCGCACTCCGTGGCGCCCCACTGCGGGTTCTTCTCGCGCACGACACCGAATGGCCTGGGCTGCGCTTCGGCGGCGAGCCCGGCCTCTACAAGCTCGCTGACGACCAGGCCGAGGCGATCCTCGAATCAGCGGTCCGCGCCGCCCGCCAGGTGGACGAGAACCTTGAAATCCGCACCCAACGAGTGGTCGGCTTGGCTCTTCCGGCGTTGTTGAGCGCCGGTGAGGGCGCCGGCATGCTCGTCGTGGGCAGCCGCGGCCACGGCGGCTTCGCGAGCCTGCTGCTGGGCTCGGTGAGCCAGGAGGTCGCTTGCCGTGCACCATGCTCGGTTGCCGTTATCCGAGACGCACGCGAAACCGGGCCGGTCGTCGTCGGCAGCGACGGCTCGGACCAGGCGCGCGGTGCGGTGGAAGTGGCCTTCCAACTCGCTGCCGAACGCCGCGCACCCCTGCTCGCGGTGCGCGCCTACTATCCGCCGACACTACCGTTCGGCTTTGGCTATCAGGCGCTCACATACTCGCTCGACGTGCTGGATCAGACCGCCCAGGCGGAGCTTGCCGGCGAACTGGAGCCGTGGCGGGAGAAGCATCCCGCCGTCGACGTGAGAGCAGCCATTGCGCACGGTGGCGCGGCCGGCGCGCTCGTCGAACGCTCCAGCAATGCGCGGCTCGTCGTTATCGGCAGTCGCGGCCACGGCGCGGTCACCGGCGCGATGCTGGGCTCGGTGGGTCTGCAGCTCCTGCATCACGCGACCTGCCCGGTGGTGTGGACCCACGAAGGATCACACAGGTGAGCGGCAGCGTGACGGTCTTCGCACCGACTCGATGACCGCCGCGATCGCCACGGTGCTCGCCGAGGGTGGCGACGTGCACACCGCCGTGCGCACGGGAGCATCGGCGGGCAAGCTGAGCATCACCCGCCACGGGTTCGGGACGGGCAGCGCCGCGGCGGTAGCGGAACTGCGCCGGCACGTGCGCCTGACCCCCCCTCGGAGGAGGGGACGATGGGGCAGCCGGTTCTGCCGGTGCCAATGGGATCAACGCGCGGCAGAACAGCCGGCAGCGCGCACCGTAGGCTGTTGTCATGGCCGATGGAGAGCCGTTCGGGGAGCTGTCCGAGGTCCGCAAAGCCTTGCGGGCAGCGGCATCCGCGTCAATGTACGCCCCGTCCATCTTGAACACACAGCCATGGCGATGGCGGTTGCACGGCGCGAGCCTGGAGCTGAGCCGCGACCCCGACCGCACTCTGAACGCCATCGATCGCACCGGCGCGATGACGTTGATCAGCTGTGGCGCCGCTCTGCACCACGCCGGGGTGACGCTGGCCGCCCGCGGTTACTCGCTAGCCGTCGACCGGCAGCCCGCAGCTGCACCCGGCCCTCTGCTCGCCATTGTGACCGTGACCGGGTCGGCGCCCGTGTCGTCGCTGGACGTCGAGATGGCTCAGGCCATCCGCCACCGTCACAGCGACCGGCGGCCGATCGTCGCGGACAACCGCGCAAGCGACAACGAGATCGCCGCCCTGGAAGCCGCGGCTGTCCGGGAGGAATGTGCGCTGTTCCGGATCGGCGACGCCGAACGCCCACATCTCGGCGCGGCCGTCGACGAGGCGCAACATGCCGAACAGGGCGACCCCGCCTACCGGCGCGAACTGGTCGCCTGGACGGTGCGGCGGCCGCACGGCGGCGGCGTCTCGTTCGAAAGCCTCGTGGCGCCGACACCGCGACCGGTCGCGGTGCGCGACTTCGCCGCCGGCGGCGAAACAGGGTTGTTCCCAGGTTTCGGCGACGACCGCTTCGCCGACTACCTGGTGCTTGCGACGCCACGCGACACTGCCGGTGACCGGCTACGCGCCGGTGAAGGCACCAGCGCCGTATGGCTCACGGCCACGGCGCGGGGCCTGGCGATGTCGGTGCTCAGCGACGTCGTAGAAGTCCCCGCCACCCGACAGTTGATCGCCTCTCTGCTGGCGGACCGGGCGCAACCCCAACTCGTCTTGCGGACCGGACCGCAGGGCCAGCCGGTTCCGCCTCCGCCTGCCGCTCATCGCGACCTGGCCGAGGTGCTGGACGAAGACCCGCTGTGATTCCGGCGAGCGGATGAGTGTGGACGTTCACCTCCGAACCCTGAGCGAAGGGTCGGCTGCCGAGGACGCCTATGCATGGTGGGGGCCGGGCAGGCGGTCACGTTCGACGGTCCGCTCCGCCGACCCGCCGACCCGGTCGTCTGACCCACGTCACGCCGCCACCTTCTCCGCGGTCGCAGTCGCAGTCGCGGTCGAGTCGCGCGCCGGGAGCAGCGCCGTTCCGGAAGCGCCATCGAACAGGTGCAGCTGGCTGACGTCCACGCCGAACGTCAGCTCAGTGCCGGGTGCGGCGTCGCGAGCCGCGGACACCCTGGCGGTCCAGAACGCGGCGGGATCGTCGGACAGGTCCGACCCGGGCGCCCTGAACAGAACGTGTTGGACGCTGCCGAGAAATTCGCTGGCCGCCACGGTGACGGCCAACCGCGGCCATCCCGCGGGTGCCGGCCAGGTAAGGGCGTCGGGTCGCAGGCCAAGGCACACGTCGCGACCGGCGGCCTGGTCGACGGACCAGTCGGCCGGGACCGGCCATCGCGCGCCGTCCCCGAGCACCAGGGAAGCAGGTTCGCCCACCAGCCGGGCGGGCGCGACGTTCATCGCGGGCGAGCCGATGAAGCGCGCCACGAACAGGTTGGCGGGACGGTGGTAGAGCTCGTGCGGTGGCCCGATCTGCTGGATTCGACCCTCGTGGAGAACGGCGATCCGGTCGCCCAACGTCATCGCCTCGACCTGGTCGTGGGTCACGTAGACGGTGGTCGTGCGGAACCGCTCGTGCAGTCGCCGCAGCTCGGCTCGCATCGTAACCCGCAGCTTGGCATCCAGATTGGACAATGGCTCGTCCATCAGCAGGATCCGGGGATTACGCACCAGAGCCCGGCCCATGGCAACGCGTTGACGCTGTCCGCCGGACAGCGCCTTTGGCTTTCGCTGCAACAGCTCGACGATCTCGAGCAGGCCGGCGATCTCGTCTACCCGGGAGCTGCGCTCGGCCGCGGGCACGTGCCGCAGCCGCAGCGCGAAGTCGACGTTCTCACCGACGGTCATGTGCGGGTAGAGCGCGTAGTTCTGGAAGACCATCGCCACGTCACGCATCTTCGGCGGCAGGCCGTCGAGGACGGCCCCGTCGACCTCCACCGATCCGCCGCTGGCGTCCTCGATGCCGGCGATGATCCGCAGGACCGTCGACTTGCCACAGCCTGAGGGCCCGACGAGGACGAGCAGCTCGCCGTCGCGGACGGTCAGGTCGACACCGTCGAGGGCCACGGCACCGCCCGGATAGACCTTGGTCACGTGGTCGAGTCGGATGCTGGCCATGGGACACCTTCCTCACGTCGCTGTGAGATGGGCCGGAGCGGAGACGGGGCACCGCCCAACGGCGGTGCCCCGGGTCTGCGAGGTGGTGCGTTACTTCACTTGAGCCAGGGCAGTCGCTGCACGATGGGCAGCTTCTCCCAGTAGCCGCCGAACCCCAGGGTCCGGCCCGCGCCGACGAGCGCCAAGCCGACCATGGTGGCCGCACCGAGCAGGTGCTCGTCGAGGAAGGGGTTGGTTTCCGGCGGGAGGGCGACGGACCACATCAACACGTAGAGCACGGCGCCCGAGACGGCGGCGACGCGCATGCCGATGCCCAGGGCGAAGGCCAGGCCGACGCCGAGCAGGGCAATCATGAACGCCCAGTTGGCGAAGCCGGTGCCGGCCAGGTTGTGGTAGAAGCTCGCGAACGGGCCTTCCGATCCGCTGAGGAATCCCTTGGTCGGGTTGCCGCCGTTGATCCAGGAGCGCTCGCTCGGGGTGGCGAAGCCGAATCCGAAGACCTTGTCAAGGAAGGCCCACAGGAAGGTGAACGCGAAGGCCAGGCGCAGGCCTGCCCACACGTAGCGCGCCGCCTTCTGCGCGGTCGTCCCGGCCGCCTCGTGCGTGACCGCCGGAGCGGTCGTCCGCGCGGTGTGCCGCTCTGCCATCGCGGTCATGGTCTGCCACGTCCTTTCGCATCGTCTGGGGGCCCTGTCTGGACCCACATCGATTCCACCTCCATGTCCGGCTCCACAGCAGTGCCGGTGGACCACACCTGCACGGGACCCCGGTCACCCGCGCACTGGGACCTTTGCCTCTGCCCGCCGGGATCGGCCCAGGCAGAGGCTGGGATGGACGACCAAGGAGGAAAATCATGCTGCACGTTGCCGTCAATGGGCTGGGGCGGATCGGGCGGGCCTACCTGCGCGCGCTCGTCGAGCGCAAGCTCTTCGACACCGAAGTAAGCGTGGTCGGCGTCAACGACCTGTGGGACACCGACACTCTCGCTCATCTGATCAGGTACGACTCGACGTACGGCAAGGCACCGTTCCAGGTGCAGCACGACTCCGATGCGATCACGATCGGCGACCACCGCATACCCGCGTTCCGCGAGCGCGACCCCGCCGACCTGCCCTGGCAGGATCTCGGCGTCGACCTGGTGATCGAGTCGACGGGCAAGCTGCGCACCCGCGAGGATGCCGGCCGGCACCTCAAGTCCGGTGCCCGCCGGGTGCTGATCTCGGCTCCCGGCAAAGGCGTCGACGCCACCCTGGTGCCGGGCGTCAACGACGGCGAGTACGACCCGGTCCGCCACGAGGTCATCTCCGCGGCGTCCTGTACGACCAACTGCCTGGCACCGATGGTCAAGGTTTTGCACGAGGCGTTCGGCGTTGAGCGCGGATTCCTGACAACGGTCCACGCGTACACCAACGACCAAGCCCTGATCGACACACCGCACAAGGACCTGCGGCGGGCGCGGTCCGCGGCCGTCAACATCGTTCCGACCAGCACCGGTGCCGCCAAAGCGATCGGCCTGGTCATCCCGGAGGTCGCGGGACGTCTCGACGGCGTCGCGCTGCGTGTCCCGGTCGAGGACGGTTCGCTGGTCGACCTGGCCTGCCAGCTCGCCACGCCGGCGACAGCCCAGCGGGTCAACGACGCGTTCGCCGCGGCCGCGGCCGGCGGCCTGGCCGGCGTTCTGTCCTATGTCGACAGCGCGTTGGTGTCCAGAGACATCGTCGGTGATCCGGCATCGTGCGTCTTCGACGCACGGCTGACCCAGGCCGCGGGCACTTTCGTGAAGGTGTTCGGCTGGTACGACAACGAATGGGGCTACACCAACCGCCTGGTCGACCTGACCACGCTGATCGCCGCCCGGCGGTGATCACGCCTTGCGGACGACCGCGACCGGGGCGTCGGCACTGTCGACGGCCCGGTCGCTGACGCTGCCGAGCAGGGTCCGCACCGGCCACGACCGGCCGCGGTCACCGACGCACAGCAGCGCCGACCCGGCTGCGGCCCGCAGGAGTCCCTCGGCGGGCCGCCCGGCGAACACGGCGCGTTTGACCGGCACGTCGGGGTGGCGGTAGTGCCAGGGCTCCGTCTCGGCAGCCAGCAGGTCCAGGCCGGCGGGCTCGGCGGTGAACTGCGCGGACAGCACGGTGTCGTCGAACCAGTAGTCCTCACGCCGCGCCGTAGTGACATGGACAGCGGCGACCGGCCGGTGATGCAGGGCCGCCTCCTGGAAACCGCACTCCAGGGCCACCCTGCTCGCCCCCGACCCGTCGACGCCGATCACGACATGCCCCGCGAACGGTCCGGGTCCGGTGGTGCCATCGTGGCGGACCACAACCACCGGGACCGTTGCGTTGGCAGCCACCCGATGAGCGGTTTCCCGGCGCCCAGCCGACCCTGGTCGGGGTGGGCCCACAGTGACCAGGTCTGCGGTGCGGGCGGTCGCCAGGATGAGGTCGGCCGGGCGTCCGGGCGCCAAGCGAACGCTCACCCGGTGACCACCCAGGCGGGTCCGGAGCCCGGCGACAGCGCGCCCGACGGTGGGATCGTAGAGCTCCAGCAGCCTCGCCAGGTTATCGCCGGACGTTAGTGGCCAGTCGGCCGAGCAGGCGTAGCAGAGCACAAGATCAGCGCCAGTCGCGGCGGCGTGCTCGCCGGCCCAGGACATCGCGTACGACCCGGTTTCGCCTCCGGCCCCGACAACAACGGTGTTGGCGCGCACTGCGGCCTCCCTTCCACGAGTTCTCGTCCCAAGCGTCGGTCGGCCAGGACGCGGGCGTTCAGGGCCGGACGTCCCGTCCTGGCCGGGAAGGCCCTACCGGATCGGGACTGATGACCCTGCCCCGCGGGTGGGAGTCGCGGGGAGCATGGGGACGAACCCACCGGAGGAGCACGCAATGACCGTTCTGAGGCATCCCGCCGCTACAGGGTCACCTGTAACAAGATCCGGAAGCGAGCCGGTCGTGATCACCTTCGAGGAGGCCGAGGTCTCCCTCGTGCCCCTATACCGCGGCGGGCGTGTGATCGGCGCGTACGTCTGCTCCGGCGGGAGGGTCAGTTTTCGGCCCGTGGTCGACCTGGGGCACGTGCTGTCCGCCGCTGCAGGTGTCGCGGCCTTGGCGGTCGCCGGGACGGCGTACGCCGTAGCTCGGCGCCGGGCGCCGAGCGTGGGCGCCGTGACGATGGGTCCGGGCGGATGGGTCAGCTTCAAGGGTGTCGCCGCGCCGCCGCTGCGGTCGGCGGGCCCGCGGCCGTGGTGGGCCCGCGTGTTGCGGGCCCGCCGCCTCGTCGTGAGTTGATCGCGCGCCAGGGCGTGGTCAGCCGGCGAGGAATGCGATCAGGTCGCTGCCGGTGACGATGCCGATGGGACGCAGGTCCGCGCCGGCGACAACGACGGCATCGACATGCGCGGAGCGCATGAGCCGAGCCACGCTGACGACCGGAGCGGCCTCGTCCACTATGGCCGACCCGGGTTCGAGCACGGAGCCCACCGTCTCACGGTCCAGCGACTGTGGGCTGTTGGCCCAGGCTGCCACGATCATCCGGTCGGATACGACACCCCGGCAGATTCCCTGGCCGTCGACGACGACAAGGTGCCGCAGGCGCTGACGGACCATGTCAGCCAACGCCTCGCCCAGGCTCACTCCTTCGCCGACGCACGAAGCCGGCGCGCTCATGAGGTGCCGCACCGGTCGGGACAGCACCGGTGCGACCTTTCGGTCCGTCGCGGCGTAAATCTGTTTCATGTCGACCTCCTTCTCGGTCAAACCGTGGGCGGCTTCCCGCGCCCGTGGGTGGACTACTGCGATCGGGCATCGCGCGTGGTGAACCAGTGCCTGGCTGACCGAACCCAGGAGCAGTCCGGCGAAGCCACCGCGTCCGCGTGATCCCACGACGATCAGGCTGGCGTGGTCGGACATGTCGACGATCGCCTGCTGGGCGTCGCTCGCGGGACGCACCTGCCGGCGAACGTCGACCTGCGGGTACTTCACCGTCCACGGCGCGACGCCGGTATCCAGGATGGATTCGGCCATCCAGGCGGGTTGCACCCGCTCGTCGACGACGTAGACGGCCAACAGCGGCAGTGCGCGCTGGGCGGCCTCCTCGAACGCGAACTCGATCGCCGGAACACATCCGGCGGAGCCGTCGACGCCGACCACCACGGGCGCGTCCGCACGGCCGCTGGCAATGGGTCGGACGATCACGACCGGGCCGCTGGCCCGGGCCGCGACCATGGCGCCGACCGAGCCGACCACCAACTCGGCACACCCGCCGAGCCCTCGGTGCCCGACCACCACGGCCTCCGCGGTCGGTGACCGCTCGATCAGCGCGGGACCGCCACCGGCGGCGAGTTGATCTGTCAGGACGTCGAGGTACGGGTGCGCGCGCCTCACGGCCGCGGCGACCCGCGCGAGCATGGTGGCGGCGTCGGCACGCGGATCCGGCAAGGCCGGGGTATATGGGCTGACGCCGGCCGCCCCGTACCCCAGGGGATGCACGTAGCCGTGCAGTAGCAGCAGCGGTGCGGCGCGGCGGGTCGCGAGCAGGGCGGCGTAGTCCGCGGCGGCGATGCTCGCGGCCGAGCCGTCGACGCCGACGACAACGGGCCTGTTCATGATGGCTCCCTCCACGGAGGCTGATCAGGGGTGACGGAGTCCACGCAGGACCGGATCCGGCTCAACGCCCACGGCGAGCAATCGGAGTTTGGCGTCGACCGCGACCACCCCGTCTGGGCCCGCGACGACCGGGTTGAGGTCGAGCTCGGCAACCTCGGGCAAATCTTCGGCGAGGCGGCCCAGGCGCAGCAGAAGGTCCTCGACGGCGTCGGTGTTCGCCGGCCGGCTCCCACGGAAGCCGGTCAGCAAGGGTGCCGCATGCAGCGCCCGCCACATCCGGCCCGCGTCCAGGTCGGTCATCGGCACCAACCGCAACACCCGGTCGTCGAACAGGTCGGTCTGGACTCCGCCGAGCCCGGCCATGACCAGCGACCCGAACAGGGGATCGTGGACGATGCCGGCGACGAGTTCGACGCCACGGGCGACCATCGGTTGAACGAGCGCTCCGCGCGCGGGATCGCCAGCCGCTGTCACCGCGCGGTAGGCGGCGCGCACGGCTGCGTCGTCGGCCAGGCTCAGGTGCACGCCGCCGACCTCGGTCTTGTGCACCAACGCCGGGTCTGCGGACTTGACCGCCACGGGATAGCCGGCCAGCCGCGCCGCGACGGCGGCCGAATCCTCATCCGTGACGACGGTCGAGCCCAGCAGCGGTACGCCGTACGCCCGCAGGATCTCCGCGGTGATCGCATACGGCTGCCAGCCGTCATGGGCGGCCAGGCCTCGACCGACGGCCGCGCGGGCGCGCTCGGTGTCGATACCGGTCAGCTCCGGCCGGCGACCCAGCGGCTCGCGCCGCCAGGCGGCATACCGAGCGGCGTGGTCGAGCGCCCGGACGGCCTGTTCGGGCAGGTCGTAGACCGGCATCCGGCGGCTGCCGAGAACGGGTGGCGGATCCGGGACGCCGACGACCACCGCCGCCGCGGCCAGCCCAGGTTGGGCGTCCACGATCGGCGCGATCGCGGCGAGGATCGCCGGCACGTCGTTGGACCGGGTGGCCGCGACCACGAACAGCAACGCGTCCACCTCGCCGCTGGCCGCGAGCGCACGGGCCGCCGCGGCGAACCCCGCAGGCGTGGCCGCCGCTCCGAGGTCCAACGGGTTGTCGACGGCGGCGGCGTCTGGGATCAGGTCACGCATCCGGTCGCGCAGGTCGGCGCTCGGCGCCGAAACCGCGAGAAAGCCACCCGCGGCAGCATCCGCGGCCATGACGTTGAAACCGCCGGCATTGCCGAGAACCGCCAGTCGACGACCGCCCGGCAGCGGCTGGTCCGTGAGCACCCGAGCAGCGTCGAGCAGCTCGCCGAGGTCGTCGACGCGGATGACGCCGGCCTGGGCGAACAGCGCGTCCACCGTGGCGTCCGGCGCCGCGGCAGCGGCTGTGTGCGAGGCACCCGCGCGGCGGCCGGCTGCGGACCTCCCGCTCTTGACCGCCAGCACCGGCTTGCGCCGGGCCAGCGCCCGGGCGATGCGAGCGAACTTGCGTGGATTGCCGAACGACTCGAGATACAGCGCCACGGCGGTGGTTCGTGGGTCGTCGAACCAATAAGCGATGAGGTCGTTGCCGCTCACGTCGGCCTTGTTGCCGAGCGACACGAACGTCGAGATGCCGCAGGCCGCACGGGCGGCGTGGTCGAGCAGGGCGATGCCGACGGCACCGGACTGTGAGGCGACCGCGAGGCCGCCGGCCAGCGGCAAGCCTGGGGTGAAGCTGGCGTTGAGCCGGACCGCGGGGTCGGTGTTGAGAATGCCGATGCAGTTGGGACCGACGATGCGGATGCCGTGTTTGCGGCCGACGTCGACCAGGGCGGCCTGCTGCACCCTGCCGCCGCTCCCCGTCTCGCTGAATCCGGCGCTCAGGATGACCGCGGCTCGGGCGCCGATCGCGGCGGCGTCGGCGATGACGCCGGCGACACCGGGCGCGGGTACGGCCACCACCACGAGGTCAACCGGTCCAGGCACGGCACCCAGTGACGGGTACGCCGGTATGCCGGCCACCTCGACCGCTTGTGGGTTCACCGCGTACAGCGTGCCGGTGTACCCGTACTCCTGCAGCCCGCGCAATGCCTCGTGACCGACCCCGCCGGCAGCACGTCCGGCACCGACGACGGCGACCGACCGCGGGCGCAGCAGGGGTCGCAGCGAGGCCTGCTCGGCGTGCCTCTCCCGCTCGTCCATGGCGTCGATGGCCGCCACGTCATCGGCGGTGGGCAAGCCGACATCCAGGGCGTCCTCGGTGACGTGGGCGACGACCCGGCCGCTGAGACCTCGAGCGACCCGCATCATGGATCCGTTGTCCGCCAGGACCATGCCGGTCAGCTCGTCGATGCCGGCCGAGCGCGCGAAGACCGTCAGGTGCTCCAGCAGCAAGGTGCCGATGCCGCGGCCGCGGTGTGCGTCGTCGACGAAAACCGCAAACTCCGCGTGCCGGCCCGGACCGTTCAACAGGGCGAACGAGGCCACGCCGACCACGGTGCCGGCGAGTTCGGCCAGCACCGCGCCGCCGCTGTCGTCGGGTTGCCGGCAAAGCCGGTCCAACTCGGCCGCGATCGTCGCCTCGGTCGCCAGCGCGAAGAACCGCATCCGTAGGCCATCGGCGTCACCGCGCTCGTACATCGCCTGCAGCGCGGGCCGGTCGTCGGGACGCACCACCCGGATACGCACGATCCCACCGTCGGCCATGAGGGCATCGACGCCGCCGGTCGCGGTTGCGCTGGTAGCCAGCGGCTTGACGGTGTCGGTCACCGGGTCCTCCTCGAAGCGGTCGTCGTCTTCTTCTTGAAGACAACGCCATGCCGGCTCGGCCAGGCAGGGCCGACCGGCCCGCCGAACGTCAGCAGAGGTCCCCTCGACGGAGGTCTAGCGGGACCATCGGCCCGTGTTCGAGGGTCCTTCGCGACTGTGCGAGCGGCGGGTGCCAGCGAACACTGCAAGAGAGAAGCCCGATCCGGGGAGGACGAGATGACGGACAACTATTTGATCGTGGTCGGCGTCGACGGCTCCGAAGGCGGCCGGCGCGCATTGGACTGGGCCGCGACCGAGGCCACGAGGCGCGGCGGCGCGGTGCAGGCGGTGATCGCCTGGCGGTGGGACGGCGTCGAGCTGGACCCGCACACGATACGGCCCGACGAGACACGTCGATACGCCGAGCAGATCCTGGAGCGCGAGCTCGCAACCCTGACCGCCCGGCACGGCTCCGGGCACCCCGTGGCCGCCGAGGTCGTCGAGGGACGGCCGGCCCAGGTGCTGGCGGACGCGGCACGTTCCGCCGACCTGCTAGTGCTGGGTAGCCATGGCCACAACCGGTTGCGGCACACGGTGCTCGGGTCTGTCAGCGCGGAGGTCATCCGCATGGCGCCCTGCCCGGTCGTCGTGATTCCGGTCCCGGTGCCGGCTGCGCCGTCGGCCGAACCGGCGGTTCGCACCTGAGCGTGACCGCCCCGGGGATCGCCGTGGTCAACACCGCGATCGAGATCGGGCGAGGCGCTGACGGACGGGGTCGCCCGCACCGGGCCCGCAGGACCTTCGGCCCTGCTCCGGCGCCGCGAATCGGAGTGCGATGGAGGAGAAGACACGTACCCGAGGAGGTTCTCCATGAAAGCGCTCGTGTTCGGCGGCCCGGGTCAGCGCGCCTGGTCTGACGTGCCCGACCCCACGGTGGTCGACCCGACCGACGCGATCATCCGCGTCGACACGGTCACCATCTGCGGCACGGATCTGCACATCCTGGGCGGTGACGTGCCGGCAGTCCAGAAAGGACGGATTCTCGGACACGAGGCCGTCGGCACCATCGAGGCGATCGGCTCCGCCGTCACCACTGTCAAGCCCGGCGACCGCGTGCTGGCATCGTGCATCTCCGCCTGCGGGCGTTGCCGGTACTGCCGGGAACAGCGCTATGGCCAGTGCATCGGCGGCGGCGGTTGGATCCTCGGCCACCTCATCGACGGTGTCCAGGCCCAGTACGCGCGGATCCCGTTCGCCGACCTGTCGACCTATCGACTCCCGCAGACCGTCTCAGACGAGGCGGCCGTACTGCTGGCCGACATCCTGCCCACCTCCTACGAAGTTGGCGTACTCAACGGCACGGTCCGGCCCGGCGACACCGTGGTCGTGGTCGGCACGGGCCCGATCGGGCTCGCCGCGATCCTGACGGCCAAGCTGTTCTCGCCGGCCCACATCATCGCGGTGGACAAGGCGGAGAGCCGCTTGCAGGCGGCCAAGCAGCTCGGCGCGGATGTGCTGGTCCGGCCGGATGAGAGCCCGCTGGACGCCGTGCGCGCCATCACCGACGGGCTCGGCGCCGACGTCGTGATCGAAGCCGTTGGCGTCCCCGCCACCTTCGAACTGTGCACGACGCTCGTGCGGCCCGGTGGCCGGGTCGCGAATGTCGGGGTCCACGGCAAGCCCGCAACGCTGCACCTTGAAGATCTGTGGATCCGGAACGTGACCATCACGACCGGGCTGGTCGACACCTACTCGACCGCCACGCTGCTCAAGATGGTGGCATCGGGCCAGCTCGACACCGGCCAGATCGTCACCCACCGGTTCCCACTCGACGAGATCATGGGCGCGTACGACGTCTTCGCCCGGCCCGCCGAGACCGGCGCGCTCAAAGTCGTCCTCTCCGCATCCTGACGATCACCCCCCGATCGCCCGCGGTGACCGACCGCGGGCGACCGGTTCGCCGTCGTACCACAGCTGCGCACGCTGCGTGATCTCGTCCGTCCCCTCGACCCAGTTGCCTCGGTCTACGTCCACGGCGGGCCGCAGGACGTGGAGGTCCGGTTCCGCTCCATGACCGACCTGCTGCTCCGGTCGGGAGCGCCGGCAACGACGGTGGAGGCGCTCCGCCACGCCGTCGCGGACCGGCTCGACCGGCCGACTCAGTTGGTGGCGTTCGCCACCGGCGACCGCATCCTCACCGCATTCGAGCTCCCCGGCGTCGCATCCCCGGACCGCGCGAGCTGGGGCGCGCCGGCGCACATCCTGCCCTTGCTGTCGTGGATCGCCATCCGCCCTTCGTACGTAGAGGTCGTGGTTGACCGCACCGGGGCGGACATCACGGAGGTCGCCGGCGGTGCGGTTCACGGCTCCACGACCGTCGTCGCCGGTCCGGACGACGAGATCGAGCGCAATGCGCCCGGTGGCCGGTCGCAACCAAGCTTCCAACGCCCGGCCACGGACGCCTGGCACCACAACGCCGCCGCCGTCGCGGCAGCGACCGCCCACGCCTTGTCGCGGGTCGGGGCACGGCTGCTCCTGGTCGCCGGCGACATCCGGGCAATCCATCTGTTGCTCGCCCGACTGCCACAGCGCCCCTTGCTGATCAGAAGGGTCAGCGGAGGACGCGGACCGGATGGCTCCGCGGCCCGACGCGCCATCGACGTCGCACGTGCCCGGGCCGCCTACGCCGAAGAAACACGGCTGGCCATGACCGCGGCGCTCCGGAACGCCGCCACCAGCACAGTCATCGAAGGCGCAGACCGGACCCTCACCGCGCTGGCCGGCGGTCGCGTACGGACGCTGTTCATCGACCGTCGGGTGGCGAGCACGGGCACGGCGTGGTTCGGATCCGAACTGTTGTGTGCCGCACGACCGGTTGCCCTCCCGGGCGGCGACGGCCCTCGCCGAGGCGGGTTGGTTGACGTGGCCGTGCGGGCGGCGCTGCTGACTGATGCCGCAATATGTCAGACCAATCGCCAGACGGTCCCGATCGCCGGAGGTATCGGGGCGCTCTGCCGGTATCGGTGACTCCGCCCGCTAGTCGCGCTCTCGGTCAGTGAAACTCTGGAGCCGCGCCGGCGGCACATCGCCGGGCGTGCCGGCGGGCAGCGAGCAAGGTCCCGACCACTTCCGCCCACTGACCTCGCGAACGGCCCTCCGCGATGGGGTCGATCGCCTCTGTCCGGCAGGGCGCTCGGCAGCGCACGCTCAGGATGGACATAGAGAGGAGGTCGCGGTGACGCATCCGGTGGTGCATTTCGAGATAGGTGGTCGCGACACAGAACGCCTCGAGCATTTCTACGCCGACCTGTTCGGCTGGAAGGTCAGTCCGGAAACCTCGTGGGGCCGCGACCTGGACCCCGGCGACACGCCCGACGGGACCGTCGTCCGCACCCCGCCACACGTGACGATCTACGTGCGGGTGGCCAGCATCGTCGCGGCGCTCGACCGGGTCGCCGAACTCGGCGGCACCTGCGTCACGCCACCCACCTACCACCGGGGCGTCGGCACCTACGCCCACGTCAGGGACCCGGAGGGGAACCTCGTGGGTCTGCTACGACCCGACGAGCCGACGCCCGCCGAGCAGCCCCGCGCCACCGTGGCGGAGAGCTGACGACCATGACGCACCTCGACCCCTGGCGAGGCTTCACCGGCACGACGTGGCGCGAGACAGTCGACGTGGCGGACTTCATCCGCCACAACCACCGACCCTACAGCGGCGACGAGTCATTCCTCGAAGGGCCGACGGAGCGCACCACCGCGCTCTGGGCAACCGTGCGTGACCTGTTCGCCGAGGAACGCCGCCGAGGCGTCTACGACGTCGACGCCGCTACACCCGCCTCGATCACCGCACACGCACCGGGATACGTCGACCGCGACCGCGAACTGATCGTCGGTCTGCAGACCGACGCGCCGCTGCGCCGCGCCATCATGCCCAACGGCGGTCTGCGCATGGTCGAGGCCGGCCTCCACGCGTACGGCTACCAGCTCGACCCGACAGTGCGGAAGGTGTTCACGACCTACCGCAAGACCCACAACGACGCCGTGTTCGACGCATACCCCAGCGATGTGCGCGCCGCCCGGCGCGCCCACGTCATCACGGGCCTGCCGGACGCCTACGGCCGCGGCCGGATCATCGGTGACTACCGGCGCGTCGCCCTCTACGGCGTCGACCGGCTCATCGAGGAACGCCGACTGCACGTGCGCGACCTCGACGGCCGCGGCGCGGGCGACGACGTCATCCGCGACCGCGAGGAACTGGCCGAACAGATCCGCGCACTCGGCGAGCTCGAGAAGATGGCTGCCAGCTACGGCCACGACATCTCCGGGCCGGCGCGAACCGGTCGCGAGGCCATCCAATGGCTCTACTTCGGCTATCTCGCCGCGGCCAAGGAGCAGAACGGCGCCGCGATGTCGCTGGGACGCACAGCCACGTTCGTCGACGCCTACCTCGAGCGGGACATCGCCGAGGGCCGATTGACCGAGACACACGCGCAAGAGCTCGTCGACGACTTCGTGATCAAGCTTCGGATGATCCGCTTCCTACGGACGCCCGAGTACGATCAGCTCTTCTCCGGCGACCCGACCTGGGTCACCGAAGCGCTGGGTGGGCAAGGAGCCGACGGCCGCACGATGGTCAGCCGGACCACGTACCGCTACCTGCGCACCCTCTACAACCTCGGTCCGGCCCCCGAACCTAACCTGACCGTCCTGTGGTCGGCGGACCTACCCGAGCCGTTCAAGCGGTTCGCCGCCCGGGTTTCGCTCGACACGAGCGCGATCCAGTACGAGAACGACGACCTCATCCGCCCGGCGTACGACGACGACACCGCTATCGCATGCTGTGTCTCGGCCATGCGGGTCGGCCGGGACATGCAGTTCTTCGGTGCGCGGGCCAACCTGGCCAAGGCGCTCCTCTATGCGATCAACGGTGGCCGTGACGAGTTGACCGGTGAACAGGTGGCCCCGCCGGCCGCACCGGTCCACGGCGACATCCTGGACTACGACGAGGTGATGGCCGCGTTCGACGCCACATTGGACTGGCTGGCCCGCACGTACGTCGAGGCGCTCAACGTCATCCATCACATGCACGACCGCTACGCCTACGAACGCATCGAGATGGCGCTACACGACTATCCCGTGCACCGGTTCCTGGCAACCGGCATCGCCGGCCTGTCCGTGGCGGCCGACAGCCTCGCAGCGATCAGATACGGCACCGTGAAGGTGCTGCGCGACAGCACGGGACTCGCCGTGGACTACGTCGTCGACGGCGACCCGCCGCATTTCGGCAACAACGACGTCCGGGCCGACGACATCGCCGTCGACCTCGTCGAGCGTTTCATGGCCAAGATCCGCCGGCAGCCGACCTACCGCGGCGCGGAGCCCTCGCTGTCGGTCCTGACCATCACCTCGAACGTCGTGTACGGCAAGAACACCGGCAACACGCCCGACGGCCGCCGCGCGGGCGAGCCGTTCGCTCCGGGCGCCAACCCGATGAACGGCCGCGACCGT
Source organism: Asanoa sp. NPDC049573 (assembly GCF_040676615.1). Classification (NCBI taxonomy): domain Bacteria; kingdom Bacillati; phylum Actinomycetota; class Actinomycetes; order Micromonosporales; family Micromonosporaceae; genus Asanoa; species Asanoa sp. NPDC049573. The sequence continues at coordinate 3,033 of NZ_JBFAPI010000031.1, read as the reverse complement.
CGCGGCCTGGTCAGCGCCGCACTGTCGGTGGCCAAGCTGCCGTATTCCGACGCCCGCGACGGCATCTCGCTGACCTGCACCGTGACACCGTCGGGCCTCGGACACACGACGCATGACCAGGTCGACAACCTGGTGGGCGTCCTCGACGGCTACACCGACGCCGGCGGCTTCCACATGAACGTCAACGTGCTCGACCGGTCGACGCTCGAGGACGCGATGGCTCATCCCGAGCGTTACCCGCAGCTGACCATCCGGGTATCCGGTTACGCCGTGAACTTCGTCCGCCTGACCCGGGAACAGCAGCGGGACGTGATCTCGCGGACGTTCCACGGATCTCTCTGAGGAGGGCGCTGTGCGATCCGGCCCGACACCGTTCACCGGTTCCGTCCACTCCTTCGACATCTCCACGGGAGTGGACGGGCCCGGTAGCCGGTTTGTTGCCTTTCTCGCCGGCTGCCCGCTGAGGTGCGCCTACTGCCACAGCCCCGACACCTGGTACCGGCGCAGCGGCACACTGATGTCGGTCGACGACCTGATGCTGGAGATCGAGCGGTATCGGCGGTTCATCCAGGTCGCCGGCGGCGGCGTGACCATCAGCGGCGGAGAGCCGCTTCAACAGGTCGGGTTCACCCGGGAGGTGCTACGCCGGTGCCACGCACTGAAACTGCACACGGCGCTGGACACCAGTGGCTTCCTCGGCCACCGCGCGGACCACTCGCTCCTGGACGTCACCGACCTGGTCCTGCTCGATGTGAAGAGCTGGGACCCGGCTACCTACCGGAAGGTCACCGGGACCGGAGACGTCATGCCCACACTGCGGTTCGCGCGAAGACTGGCCGCGTACGGCGTGCCGATGTGGATCCGGTTCGTCTTGGTGCCGGGTCTGACCGACAACGCCGCGAACCTGGAAGGGCTGGCCGACTTCCTCGCAACGCTGTCCACCCTGGAGCGGGTGGAGATTCTTCCGTTCCACAAGCTCGGAGCGCACAAGTACGAACAGATGGGTTTGACGTTCCCGCTGGCCGGCGCCCGGGTCCCGGCAGCGGACGAGATCGCTCGAGCGCACGAGGTGTTCGCAGGACGCGGTCTGGTTACCTGCTGATCGGCCTAGAGTGTTCGACGGCTGCGAGCACATGCATGCGGCTACCTCATGTCAGCAAGGAGCCCACGCTGATGTCGTCCACAGCAGGCGAACTCGTTACCGAGGTGTTGCAGTACGACGGCGGACGTCAGGTCACCGCCTACGTCCCGGCGACTGCGCCCGAGGCCATCGTCTTTGCCGGTGACGGCGAGTTGATCACGTCGTGGGGATCAGCTCTGGAGGCCGCCGATCTACCGCCCGCGATGATCGTCGGCGTGCACCGGCCGGAGGATGAGACGCTGCGGCTGCACGAGTACTCACCGGGCCGTAACACGGACGCGTTCACCTTCGACCCGCAACGGTTCGCGGCACACGAGAAATTCTTCGTCGAGGACGTACGCCGATGGGCGGCGACCCGCCTGCGCACCAAACTGCCGGCCGATCGAACTGCGGCGTTCGGTGTCTCCGCCGGTGCAGAACTCGCGCTGGCCATGGGGCTTCGTCATCCCGACGTCTACGGCGCGGTCTTCTGCGCCTCGCCCGGTGCGGGGTACCAGCCACCCGCCGTGCTACCCGGCAGGCTCCCACGCACCTACCTCGTCGCCGGCACCAACGAACCGTTCTTCCGCAACAACGCGACCCGGTGGGCGAACGCGCTGCGTGATGCCGGTGGTGATGTTGTCCTGGCTGAACGGGTCGGCTCGCACGGCGACGCGTTCTGGAAACAAGAGTTTCCGCTGATGGTGGCATGGGCGTTCGGACGCTGACCGGTCCGATGGCCGCCGAGGGCCGATTTCGAGAACGGCGCGGCGTGACTGGCGCAGCGCGTGGACAGGTGAGCATCGCCCGGCTGCTGCGCAGCTCGTGGGAAGCGGCGGAGCCGCCCTGGACCTGCCCACGGAAACCTGATTGGTCGCCCGCGTGTTCTATACGCGGTGCGGATGACGCCGGCGGTCCAGGAGCACCGCGACAGCGACGCCGTATAGCGGCAGGATCGCACCGACGGCGACGATCGCCGCGGTCAGTGCGGTGGCCGCAGCTATCTCGACTCGGCGGCCAGAACCTTTCCTCGATGGATACATCTCGTCACCTCCGACACCAGCGTGCGATGACGCAGCAAGATGCAGAAGTGCCGGTCGTCCGTCGCCGATGGGTCTTCAGTCCCTTCAGGGCCGGTCCGCGTCGACGATCCGGAACACCGGGAAGTCGACAGCGATAGCCTCGAACTCTGCGAGGGGCGCGTGGCGGTCGATCGGGAAATGCGGCCTGGCTCCCGGGGCGAGCTGAAGATAGCGACGCAGGATCGGCGCGCGACGGTCCACGTCGACCTCCACGAGCCGCACCTGCTCGCGCCGGCGACGACGGAGCACCACGAAACCCCCAGCGGCACTCGCGTTGCGCACCCAGTTGGCCGATCGGCCGAGCATCGAAACCAGGTAGCGCGCGTCGTCGAGTTCGACAACCACGATCGGAACCGAGACGACCTTTCCCGTGCGGCGCCCCGGCACTTCGAGCGTCACCCAGGTCCGCGGCGCCAGCACGCCCGTCGAGAACTGCAGGGCCGAGACGTGGTTCATCGCGCGGGCCAGCCAATTCGGTCGCCCACCGTCGTACATCCACCGTTTGATCTGATACCGCACCGAGGTCGTGGCCATGCCCTCATGGAACGTCGAGCCGGTGGCCGGCCGGTAGGGCCGTTGGTCATAGGACCGTGGCACGAACGGGACGTTGGTCCCGTCGAAGTGGGGTGTTCCGGCCCGGGTGCCGACCCCACCCCAGCAGCGAGGGTATGGATGTCAACGAAGAAGTCCCCGGAGGTAGCCATGAGCACCCACGCCGCCAAGACCCCGACCACCGCGCTGGAACACGCCGCGTCGCCGGGCCCGATGCTGACCACCACCGCCGCCCGTGCCCTGGCCGTCCTGCGGATCGCCACCGGCTTCGTGTTCCTG
>NZ_JBFAPI010000030.1:0-51331 GCF_040676615.1 Asanoa sp. NPDC049573 | reverse complement strand
AGCTCCACTCCACAACCGGAGGCCTTCACCCGTCCAGCAACGTCACACTCCGACGTCACACAACCTCGACCAACCTGCCTGGGCAGTACACCTAGTCGGCCTTGCGCAGGTGCGCGAGCACCAGCGGGTCGATCTTGCCGGGCACGATGCGTTCCTCGAGGTTCTCGACGCCGGCCCAGCTGGCCAGCGCGTCGTCGAGGGTGGCACCCTCGTGGCCGGCGGCGACCAGCCGGCCGCGCACCTCGGCCGCGAGCGCGCCGTCGAGGGCGAGCAGGGTGGCCGGGTCCGGCTTCCCGAAGAGCAACTCGTGCATGTGCAGCAGCCGGGCCATCTCCGGCACCGGCTCGGCGTGGTCGTCGACCCGCAGGTCGACCACCACGTCGCTGGTGCCGCCGTAGCCCTCGCCGCGGGCGACCACCAGCAGCGCCGCGCTCTGCCGGCCGCGCTTGTCGCCGCCCGCCTCGTCGCCGGCCCGCAGCGCCGCGAGCAGCCGCCGGGCCAGCGGCGCGTCCGGGTCGGATGCCAGCCAGGCCTCCCGCATCCGGTCGACCACCTCCGGACCGACCAGGATGTTGCCCTGGATGGCGTACCCGTCGCCGGCGACGCCGCCGGCCCAGTCGTGGCAGTCCGCGCCGGTGTAGGTGGCCCCGGCGCCGGTCGCCCCGACGACGCCGACCTGCCGCTGGGTCCGGCCGTCGTCGGCGGCGGTCAGGCCGGCGACCACTCCGGCCGCGTCCACGCCGGTCCGCAGCAGCGCCAGCGCCTGCGGCCGGTAGGCCAGGTTGGCGTAGGACTGGGTGGCCACGGCGCCGATCTCCGCCTCGGCGGCCGGTACGGCCGCGCCGACCGCGAGGAACTTGCTGGCGACAGCGATGCCGTGGGAGTGCCCGTCGGCCGACCGCGCCACGATCGAAAACGTCATGACCGGGCACGGTAACGAATCTCCGGGTGGATGGGCCAGGATGGAGGTCGATGACCTACCGCTACTTCTACGACTGTGAGTTCATCGAGGACGGCCGCACGGTCGACCTCGTGTCGATCGGTGTTGTCGATGAGCACGGCCGCGAGTTCTACGCCGTGTCCACCGAGTTCGACGACTCGCGGGCCGTGCCCTGGGTACGCCGCAACGTGCTCGACAAGCTGCCGTCCCCGTCCGACAAGGCCTGGCGGTCGCGCGAGCGGATCCGCGACGACCTCTACGAGTTCCTGGTCGCGCCGTTGCGGGCCACCTCCGGCGAGACGCTGGAGCTCTGGGCCTGGTACGCCGCGTACGACCACGTGGTGCTGGCCCAGCTCTGGGGTGCGATGCCGGCCCTGCCGCGGGCGATACCGCGGTTCACCAAGGAGCTCCGGCAGCTCTGGGACGATCTCGGCAAACCGCCCCTACCGGCCGCCGGCTCCGACCAGCACGACGCCCTCGCCGACGCCCGGCACAACCTGGCCCGCTGGAACGCCATGCGGGCGCCCGCCGGACCCTGACCGTTCACCGGGTGGTGGGTGGGTCGCGCTGGTCGGCCCTCCACCCGGCGACTACAGTGCGCATTTGGCGGCCCGCCCCGGGCCGGCAATGACGCCGATGATCGATCCTGGGGCTCTCTGGCCATGTGTGCGCCCTTTGGGGCAAGGATCGCAATCAGGAGGATGAGCAGATCATGCGAATCGGCGTGCTTACCGGCGGCGGTGACTGTCCCGGTCTGAACGCGGTGATCCGGGCGGTCGTCCGCAAGGGCGTCTCCACCTACGGCCACGACTTCGTGGGCTTCCGTGATGGGTGGCGCGGTCCGCTGGAGGGCCTGACCATGCCGCTGGGCATTCCCGAGGTCCGCGGCATCCTGCCGCGTGGCGGCACCATCCTCGGCTCCTCCCGCACCAACCCGTTCAAGATCGAAAACGGCGTCGAGCAGATCAAGAACAACCTGCAGGCGATGGACGTCGACGCGCTGGTCGCGATCGGCGGCGAGGACACCCTCGGTGTCGCGACCAAGCTCGGCGAGCTGGGCGTGCACGTCGTCGGCGTGCCGAAGACGATCGACAACGACCTCAACGCCACCGACTACACCTTCGGCTTCGACACCGCGGTCAACATCGCGATGGAGGCCATCGACCGCCTGCACACCACTGCGGAGAGTCACCACCGCACGCTCGTCGTCGAGGTGATGGGCCGGCACGCCGGCTGGATCGCCCTGCACGCGGGCCTCGCCGGTGGCGCCAACGTGATCCTGCTGCCGGAGCGCAACTTCGACGTCGAGCAGGTCGCGGGCTACGTCGAGAAGCGCTTCCAGCACCAGTACGCGCCGATCGTCGTGGTCGCCGAGGGCGCGCAGCCGCTCGACGGCCAGATGGTGCTGCACAACCAGGAGCTCGACTCGTTCGGCCACGTCCGGCTGGGCGGCATCGGCCAGTGGCTGGCCGAGCAGCTCGAGGCGAAGACCGGCAAGGAGGCCCGCACGGTCGTCCTCGGTCACATCCAGCGCGGCGGCACGCCCACCGCGTTCGACCGGGTCCTCGCCACCCGCCTGGGCCTGCACGCGATCGACGCGGTGCACGACGGCGACTGGGGCAAGATGGTCGCCCTCCAGGGCACCGACGTGGTCCGGGTGCCGCTGGCCGAGGCGACCAAGGAGCTCAAGACCGTGCCGCTGGAGCGCTACACCGAGGCCGAGGTCTTCTTCGGCTCCTGAGCCATCCACGTCGACGAGGGGGCGGGCAGCCATGACGCACAAGACGGTCGCCGTGATCGGCGCGGGCAAGATCGGCGAGCTGATGCTCTCCGGCCTGTTGCGCGCCGGCTGGCCCGTCGACCGGCTGCTCGCCACCTCGCGCCGTGCGGAACGAGCGGACGAACTGCGCCAGCGCTACGGCGTACGCGTGGTCGACAACGTCACCGCGGTGGCCGAGGCCGACGTGCTGGCGATCTCGGTCAAGCCGCAGGACGCGGCCACCCTGCTGGCCGACATCGGCCCGAAGGTGCCGGCCGACAAGCTGGTCATCTCGCTCTGCGCGGGCCTGCCGACCAGCTTCTTCGCCAAGCGGCTGCAGGACGGCGTGCCGATCGTCCGGGTGATGACCAACACCCCGGCGCTGGTCGACGAGGCGATGACGGCGATCTCCGCCGGCCCGCACGCGACCGCCGCGCACCTGAGCCTGGCCGAGGAGATGTTCAAGCCGCTCGGCGTGACCCTGCGGGTGCCGGAGTCGCAGCAGGACGCGGTGACCGCGCTGTCCGGCTCCGGGCCGGCCTACTTCTACCTGCTCGTCGAGGCGATGGTCGACGCCGGCATCCTGCTCGGCCTGCCCCGGCAGGTGGCACACGACCTGATCGTGCAGACCGCGATCGGGTCGGCGGTGATGCTCCGCGACTCCGGGGAGCACCCGGTCAAGCTGCGCGAGGCGGTCACGTCTCCGGCCGGCACCACCATCTCGGCGATCCGCGAGCTGGAGAACCACGGCGTCCGTGCGGCGCTGCTCGCGGCCCTCGAGGCGGCCCGCGACCGGGCGCGTGAACTGGCTGAACAGAACGCCTGAACACTCTTCCGTGTAGATTCATTCACGCGGTCGAGCCTTTCGCGGCCCCGCGGCCGGGCCTTACCGTCATTACAGATGGTGAATCCCCGACTGCGAGGAGGTACGGTCATGCGACGTCTCGCCACCGTTGTCGCCGCGACCGCCGCGGCCCTGTGGGTCGCCGCGCCCGCCTCCGCTTTCGCGCACGCCAACGTCGCCAACCCCTACGCGCACGCGGCCCTCGACGTGCTCACCCTGGCCGTCGTGACCGCCCCGCTGTGGACGGCCTACCTCTGGACGGGTCGCCGGCCGGCGTTGCTGGCGCTGGTCGCGATCGTCCAACTGCCGGCCGCCGTGCTCGGGTTCGCACCGATCCCGGACCCGCGCTGGCACGCCGCCGGCCTGGTCCTCTCGCTCACCCTGACGTTGTTCTCGCTCGTCACCGTGCGGCGGCTCGCCACCGCCCACGCGGGCCCGACCGTCGCGGAACCCGCCGCCGCGCCGGTCGACTAGCCCGGGCCCGGACCCGGTGCCCTTGCCGGGGAACGCCGGCGCCACGTTCGGGGATTCGCGGTCTCCGAGCCGACACCCGTGGCGTCAGCGGGGATAGGGCACCGGGCCCAGGGTGGCCAACAGGTCGCGCACCGCGTCGACGGAGGGGCAGCCCCGGCGCGGTGCGCCCCACCCGTGCGCCCGCGCGTACGCGGTGAACCGGCAGTGCGGCTCGTCCACGTACCCCCAGGCCATGAAGATCTTGATGCCCGCGTAGCGGTAGACGCCGACGGACTCGGTCCGCGTCCCGACCGGGCGGCGGTGGAACGTCGCGTGCAGGCCGGGCATCGGCGTGCCGTCGAGGTCGACGTCGGTCGCCTCCCGGTGCACCTGGAAGCGCGACAGGTCGGGGAGCACGGCCTGATCAACGAGCGCGGCCGGGCGGGCGTCACTGCCAGGCCGTCGGGCCGTCGCCCTTCGTCGGGGGCAGCGCCGGCCGGCGCGCGTCGACCGCGTAGACCACCACGTTGTCGCGGTAGGACCGCTTGTGGCGGTCGAACTCGCCGCCGCAGGTGATCAGGCGCAGCTCGGCGCCCGGGGTGGCGCCGTAGACGCTCGACGTGGGGAAGTCGTTCTTCGGGTAGTGGCCGGTGGCGACGACCCGGAACGGCAGCCACTGGTCGCCCCGGCGGACCTCGACGGTGTCGCCGGGGCGCAGTTCGCGCAGCCGGTAGAAAACGGCCGGGCCCTTGTGCGAGTCGACGTGGCCGGCGATGACCGCGGGGCCGGGCTCGCCGGGCAGGGTGCCCTGCTCATACCAGCCGGCCTTGGCGAAGTCGGCCGGCGCCTCGAGTTCGCCGGTGCTGTCGAGGTCGAGACCGACCAGCTTGGACCGGATGTCGACGCGCGGGATGCGCACCTCTGACGGCGGCGGCAGGGCGGCCAGCGGGTCGACCACCTCGGACAGCTCGACCGGCCGGGCGCAGGTGGTTAGGCAGCCGACGTGCCAGCGCAGCGCGGTCGGCGGCGCCGCCGCGTCGCCCGCGGCCAGGCCGAGCGTCGTGCCGGCCGCCGCGCACAGCGCCAGCGCCGTCGCGGTGAGGCCGACCGTCGTGCGGCGCGCCGGCCGACCCCAGCGGTGCCGGATCACCGCCGAGGCCGGCCGCTCGTCTGTGCTGCTCAAGCTTCTTACCAGGTGCGCCGGGCCCTGCGGCGCAGGCCGACCGCGCCGACGCCGACCAGGGCGGCCAGCACGACCAGGCTCAGGCCGGCGATCAGGGCGATGCTGGTGCGGCTCGTGCCGCCGCCGCCCGTCTCGACGCCGCCGACCGGGGTGATCTCGCCGGCCTTGGCGTCGACCTTGAGGTCGGTGGTGAGCCCGTTCTTGCCGTCGAGCACGAACAGCGAGTAGGTGGTGCCGCCGGCGAGCTTGCAGCTGGCCTTGGTGGCCGAACCGCCCTGCGGCGTCAGGTCGATGGTCCAGTCGCCCGGCTTCACGCCGCGGTAGTCGCTGGTGGTGGCGAACTTGAGCCCGCTGCCGATGTCTTGGCCGCCGGTGGTGCGGATGTCGAGCACCGGCGCCTTGACCGACGCCTGGAGCACCCGGATCTTGGCCTCGTCGGACGGTGGCGCCGAGATGTCGTCGTCGATGACCGACAGGCCGAGGTCGGCGAACCGGCCGGTGCCGGCGACCGTGTGGGCGCTGCCCTCGGTCACCTTGACCTCTTCGGTCAGCACCGGCGGCGACTTGGGGTCGGCGCCCACCTTGCGCATCGACACCGCGTAGGTGCCGGGCTTCATCGACAGATAGTCGGAGACGACGCCGTAGGGCACGGCGTCGAGCTTGATGCCTTTGACCTTGCCGCCGAGGTCGTCGACGTAGACGTCGACCGGCGGGGTGTCGGGGGAGAGGTGGGCGAGGCGCACATAGCCGACGCCGGCCTCGGCGGAGGCCGGCGCGGCGATCGCGGCGGTCAGGCCGGCACCGATCAGGACGGCACCGGCGGCACCGGCCAGCCGGCGTAGCGCGTGGGGGGCAGGACGCGCAGAGGTCATCGAATCTCCTCCTGCGGACGAGGATCGCAGCACGCGAACAGAGTCCCGTCAGTCGGACCGGACCGCAAGGCCTGAAAGGTGGAAAATTCTGACAATGCACAGATCATGTCCGGTCGGGCAGCCGGACCGTCCCCCGTCGGCCCGACTGCCCGCCCGAACGGTGTCCCCCGAGCGGAACTCGCGTCAGGTCAGCTGGCGCTCGATGGCGGCGACCAGTTCCGGCGCGTCCGGGGTGGTCTGCGGGCCGAACCGCGCGGCGACCGTGCCGTCCGGCGCGATCAGGAACTTCTCGAAGTTCCACCGGATGTCGCCGGTGTAGCCATCGGCGTCGGGCGCGTCGACCAGCTTGGCGTAGAGCGGGTGCCGGCCGTCGCCGTTGACCTCGACCTTCTCGGTCAGCGGGAAGGTGACGCCGTAGTTGACCGAGCAGAACTCGGCGATCTCCTCGGCGCTGCCCGGTTCCTGGCCGTGGAACTGGTTGCACGGCACGCCGAGCACGACCAGGCCGCGGTCGCCGTAGGTGTCGTAGAGGTTCTGCAGGCCCGCGTACTGCGGGGTGAGCCCGCACTTCGAGGCCACGTTGACGACGAGCACGGTGCTGCCCGCGTATTGCTTGAGGTCCGCCGGCCCGCCGGCGAGGGAGTCGATGTCGGTGTCGAGCACTGTCATGCGCGCGACGTTACCTCTTCGCGGTTACCAAGAAATCGATACATGCACATCTTGACGAGGTGTTGAGGAGGTGAGTAGCGTCTCCTCAACTATTTGGAAACTTTCCTAACTAAAGGGAGCGTCCTATGAGAACCTCGGTGCGCCGGGCCCTCTGGGCCGGCGCCGCAGCGGTGGTGGTCGCGGCCGCAATCCCGGTCGCCGCCGCGTTCGGCGCCGGCACGGTCACCACGACATTCGCCGCGAGTTCCGACTGGGGTAGCGGCCACGAGGTGCGGGTGACCGTGGCCAACGGCTCCACCGCGACGCTGTCCACCTGGCGGATCGAGTTCGACCTGCCCGCCGGCACGACGATGAGCAGCTTCTGGGACGCCGACGTGGTGCGCACCAACAACCACTACGTCGCCACGCCGAAGAGCTGGATGGGTCCGCTCGCCGCGGGCGCGTCGGTGAGCTGGGGGTACGTCGGCACCGGGGCCTACAAGGCACCGCAGAACTGCACGATCAACGGCGCGTCCTGCTCGGGCGGCACGACGCCGACCAACCCGCCGACGGGGAACCCGACGAACCCGCCGACCGGCAACCCGACCAACCCGCCCACCGGCAACCCGACGAACCCGCCGACCAACCCGCCGACCGGCGGCAAGAAGTTGGTCGGCTACTTCGCCGACTGGGGCGTCTACGCCCGTAACTACCACGTCAAGAACATCGCCACGAGCGGCTCGGCGGCGAAGCTGACGCACATCCTCTACGCGTTCGCCAACACCACGGGCGGCCGGTGCTCGATCGGCGACTCCTACGCCGACTACGACAAGGCCTACACCGCCGCGGACAGCGTCGACGGCGTCGCCGACACCTGGGACCAGCCGCTGCGCGGCAACTTCAACCAACTGCGCAAGCTCAAGCGGATGTACCCGCACCTCAAGGTGATCTACTCGATCGGCGGCTGGACCTGGTCGGGCGGCTTCACCCAGGCGGCGCAGAACCCGGCCGCGTTCGCCGAGTCCTGCTACCAGCTGGTCGAGGACCCGCGCTGGGCCGACGTCTTCGACGGCATCGACATCGACTGGGAATACCCCAACGCCTGCGGTCTGTCCTGTGACGCCAGCGGGCCCAACGCCTTCAAGAACGTGATGGCCGCGCTGCGGTCCCGGTTCGGCTCGTCGGCCCTGGTCACCGCCGCGATCACGGCCGACGGCAGCGCCGGCGGCAAGATCGACGCGACCGACTACGCGGGCGCCGCCAACAGCGTCAACTGGTTCATGCCGATGACCTACGACTTCTTCGGCGCGTTCGCCCCGCAGGGCCCGACGGCCCCGCACTCGCCGCTGACCTCGTACACCGGGATTCCGACCCAGGGTTTCAACTCCGACGCGGCGATCCAGAAGCTCAAGAGCAAGGGCATCCCGGCGAGCAAGCTGCTGCTCGGCATCGGCTTCTACGGCCGGGGCTGGACCGGGGTGACCCAGGAGGCGCCCGGCGGCAGCGCGACCGGCGCGGCGCCGGGCACCTACGAAGCGGGCATCGAGGACTACAAGGTGCTCAAGAACACCTGCCCGGCAAACCGGACTATCGCCGGTACGGCGTACGCCAAGTGCGGCAGCAACTGGTGGAGCTACGACACCCCCGCCACCATCGGCGGCAAGATGTCGTACGCCAACGGCCAGGGTCTCGGCGGCGGCTTCTTCTGGGAGCTGTCCGGCGACACCGGCAACGGCGAGCTGATCTCGGCGATGAAGAACGGCCTGGGGTAACCCCGCGCCGACGCAACACCCCACGAAGGGAGCGGAGGGCCGGTCGACGGCCCTCCGCTTCTTTTTCTGTTGGAGGATGTCCGGAGCGGATCCCGGGCGTCGACGTTCCAGGTGAAGGGAGATGGTGATGATGAAATACATGATCATGTTGGCCGGCTCGCAGCGCGACTTCGACATGCTGACCGGCACCAGCACCGACGGCACCGCCTGGACCCCGGACGACCTCGCGGCGCTGCACGAGTTCATGACCAAGTGGAACGACGAGCTGGTCGAGTCCGGCGAGTTCGTCGACGGGCAGGGCCTGGCCGCGCCGGTGCACACCCGCCGGGTGTCGCTGCGCGATGGGGTGCCGGTGGTCACCGACGGGCCGTACGCGGAGACCCAGGAAGTGCTCGCCGGCTACACGATCGTCGAGTGTGCGAGCTTCGACCGGGCCACCGAGATCGCCGCGAAGCTGGCCGACACACCGCACCCGGCCGGCGCCCAACTCGCCAACGAGTGGTACGTCGACGTGCGCCCGATCGCCGGAGCGCCCGAATTCGGCGACTGATGCCGAGGTCGGCGGGAGAGGACCTGCTGCGCGAGTTGGCGCCGCAGGTCCTCGGCGCGCTGGTGCGCCGCTACGGCCACTTCGACACGGCCGAGGACGCGGTGCAGGAGGCGCTGCTGGCCGCGGCGCGGCAGTGGCCGGTCGACGGGGTGCCGGACAACCCGCGGGCCTGGCTGATCCGGGTCGCCGCCCGCCGCCTGACCGACCTGGTCCGCGCCGACCAGGCCCGTCGCCGCCGCGAGGACACGGTGGCCGCATGGCCGGTGCCCTCGCCCGGTGCCGCGACCGACGACTCGCTGGTGCTGCTGTTCATGTGTTGCCATCCCGCGCTGTCGGTGGCCTCGCAGATCGCGCTGACGCTGCGCGCGGTCGGCGGCCTGACCACGGCCGAGGTGGCGAGGGCTTTCCTGGTGCCGGAAGACACGATGACCCGCCGGATCACCCGGGCGAAGCGGACCATCAAGGACAGCGGCGTCCCGTTCGGCCTGCCCGCGCCACCGGCCCGGACCGCCCGCCTGGCCGCTGTCCTGCACGTGCTCTACCTGGTCTTCAACGAGGGTTACGTCGGCACGGCGGGCCCGTCGTTGCAGCGGGTCGAGTTGTCGACCGAGGCGATCCGGCTGGCCCGCCTCGTGCACCGCCTGCTCCCCGACGACACCGAGGCGACCGGTCTGCTGGCGCTGATGCTGCTCACCGACGCCCGCCGGGCGGCCCGCACCGCCCGCGACGGCACGCCCGTGCCGATGGCCGAGCAGGACCGTTCACTGTGGAACCGGGCGCAGATCGCCGAGGGCGTCGCCCTGATCTCGTCGGCGCTGCCTCGCGGTTCGGCGGGCCCCTACCAGATCCAGGCCGCGATCGCCGCGCTGCACGACGAGGCGGAGCGACCGGAGGACACCGACTGGCCCCAGATCACGCTGCTGTACGAGGTGTTGCTCGGCCTGGCCGACAATCCGCTGGTGGCCCTCAACCACGCGGTCGCGGTCGCGATGGTGCACGGCCCGGCGGCCGGCCTGGCCCTGCTCGACCCGCTAGGCAAGGACGACCGCCTGGCCGCCGACCACCGCTGGCATACGGCCCGCGCCCACCTCCTGGAGCTGGCCGGCGACCGCGAGGCGGCTCGCGAGGCCTACCTGACCGCGGCGACCAGGACGATGAGCCAACCCCAACAGCGCTACCTGCACACCCGAGCCGCCCGCCTCGCGAACTAGTTCCGGGCTACGGCGAGCCGATCGGAGGAACATCACCGTGTATGGGCTGGGCCGCTCGGGCGTGCCGCCGTCCGGCCGCTCAGCCAGTGGCGGCATCGGGCCGGCCTTCTCGACGGCGGTCGAGCTCGGCTCGGACCTCGTCTGCTGAGAACGTATCGCCGGATACGAAATCCTCCCGCGACTGCCGGAGGTCGGCGAGAGCCTCGTCGTCCGAGAGCAGATCCAGCGTCTCGCGCATGGACTCATATTCAGCAACCGAGATCAGCATCACGTCAGCTCGGCCGTTGGGGTGGCCTTAAAGGTGGTCAATGTCAGGCGGCCGCACCGTATGCCGGGAAACGGCCGCGGAATACGTTCGACGGCGCGGGCGTTCGTCCGTACCGTGATGGTCATGTTCTTCAGCAGCCCCGTGCGGCCCGCAGGTTTCCTCCTGCCGTGTGCCGCCGACGGCGCTGATCTCTGACCCTTCCTCGCAGCAGCAGAACCCGCGGGGAGGGGTTGGTCCCGGCCCGGTTCTGGCGCGGAGTTTCTTTCTGTCATTCAAGGCCCACGCGGCCCCGACGCGGGGTGGCGCCCGCCCGCGCACGACCAAATCGGCCCGAAGGGCCGTGGGTTCGCCATGCCGACTGATGGTCCAGGCGTCGGTAGCGAACCCTGCCCTCCTTTCATCCAGTTCAGGAGGACTGAGAACAGCATGGCGAAGACGCAGTTCCTGCGCACCAAGCCACACCTCAACATCGGCACGATGGGGCACGTCGACCACGGCAAGACGACCCTGACCGCCGCGATCACCAAGGTCCTCGCCGAGGCCGACCCGGCAACCAACCGGTTCGTCTCCTTCGACGGGATCGACCGGGCTCCGGAGGAGATCGTCCGGGGCATCACGATCAACATCGCGCACGTCGAGTACGAGACCGCGACCCGGCACTACGCGCACGTCGACATGCCCGGCCACGCCGACTACGTGAAGAACATGATCACCGGCGCGGCCCAGGTCGACGGCGCGATCCTGGTCGTGTCCGCCCTCGACGGCGCGATGCCGCAGACCCGGGAGCACGTGCTGCTCGCGCGAAGGGTCGGCGTGCCGCACCTCGTCGTGGCGCTCAACAAGGCCGACGCGGTCGACGACCCCGAGCTGCTCGACCTGGTCGAGCTCGAGATCGGCGAACTGCTGGCCGAGTACGGCTTCCCGGCCGACACGCCGATCGTGCGGGTTTCCGCGCTCAGGGCACTGGAGGGCGATCCGCGCTGGACGGCGTCCATCGTGGAGCTGCTCGACACGGTCGACCGGTACGTGCCGGTGCCGCCGCGGGCGGTCGACGAGCCGTTCCTGATGGCGATCGAGAGCGTACTGACCATCTCCGGCCGGGGCACCGTGGTCACCGGGGCGATCGAGCGCGGCACGCTGCGGGTCGGCGAGCAGGTCGAGGTCGTCGGCCTCGGCGAGACGCTCACGACCGTGGCGACCGGGCTGGAGACGTTCGGCAAGTCGCTTCCGTCGGCGCAGGCCGGCGACAACGCGGCGATCCTGCTCCGCGGCGTCAAGCGCGACCAGGTGCAGCGCGGCCAGGTCGTGGCGGCGCCCGGCTCGGTGACGCCGCACCGCCGGTTCGCGGCGCGGCTGCACGCGCTCAGCGCCGACGAGGGTGGGCGGCACACGCCGTTCGTCGCCAACTACCGGCCCCAGTTCTACTTCCGGACCACCGACGTGGCCGGTGCGATCGAGCTGGGGGACGGCATCGACATGGTCATGCCCGGTGACACGGTCGACCTGACCGTCGAGCTGGCCCGGCCGGTCGCGATGCACGTCGGCCTCGGCTTCGCCGTCCGCGAGGGCGGCCGGACCGTCGCCGCCGGCACGGTGACCGCCATCGGTTGAGGCCGACGCCGTTCCGCCTGGGCCTACGGGTCCAGGCGGAACGGCGGATACCGGTCGGTGACCAGCGTGAACGCGTACGCGACGACCCGGTTGTGCCAGCGCAGCACGCCCTCGACGAAGTCGAACAGCGGGCGCGGGTAGCGGCCGGTGAACAGGATCGCGAACCAGGTGATGACCACGACCACCACGCTGGCGATGTGCAGGAAGAACAGCACGATGTAGTGGGGGATCGCGAGCAGCCACTTGACGATCGGCAGGAAGCGGTTGAGCGTCCCGCCCGGGTACGCGTAGTCGAGCCGCACCGACTGGTGGTCGTCGGTCGACGGGTACCGGTCGTCCATCAGCACGAAGTACGCCGTCACCCGGTTGGCGAACCGCTGCAGTTCCAGGTTCCAGTCGAACCACCAGCGCGGGTACTTCTTCCGGAACAGGATCATCAGCAGCGGCCCGAAGAACAGCACCCCGCCGAATCCGGCCGCGACGTCGGTGGCGTGACCGCCGTTGTCGCCGCCCCACCGGCCCCAGTCCGCGCCGCCGCTGTAGACGGTGCCCAGCACGATCGCGATCGGTATCGTCGTGAAGAGACGGAAGAAGCTGGTGAGCCGGTTGAGTGGCCGGTCCGGATAGTCGACGGCGAACTTCACCGGGTACGCCGGACCGCTCGGTTGCATCGGCTCGTCCCCTCGTACGCGGAAAATTCCCTTATATCCATCTTGCGGGGTTTCTCCGGCTTCGGGGCGCGAATCCGGCAGGGGAACGCGGGCCGGCCCCAACATGTGCCAGACTCACGAACCGTGTTGTTCCGACGTCGCGCACTGGCCGTCGCGGCCCTGACCGTCGCCCTCGCGGCGCCCCTCGGCGGCTGCTCGATCGCCGACAAGATCGTCGGGGAAGACCCGAAGCCGATCGACGAGAGCCCGCAGAAGGCGCGCGAGAAGGTCGAGGCCTACCTGGCCGCGATGGTCAAGCGCGACGCGGCCGCCGGGCGCAAGCAACTCTGCCCCACGCTGGCCGGCACGTTCGACAAGACCGCCGCGGGCGAGGGCGGCGACTTCTACAAGAAGACCAAGGTGTCCGGTCCGGTGGTGACCGACGTGCGGGCCGACGCCAGCGGCCAGAAGGTGACCGCCGCGATGCTGGTCACCTTCTCCGGCAAGAAACCGGTGCCGCTGGGTGTCGGCTTCCTGGTGACCAACATCGATACCGGCTGGTGCATCGCCGGTGAGGACCCGGCCGTAGTGCTCCCGTCGATGCCGTCCACCGCAAGCCCCACGCCTTCCCAGTGACCGGACAGCCGTAGTCTTGCGGGCATGCGCCAAGAGTGGCATCAGCTGAGCTACCCGGGGGTCGCGACCCTCGGTCCACAGACCTCCCGACCGGCCGCCGACTCGGCCGAAGACCAGGCGCTCGGCCTCGACCGGTGGCGTGAGCTTCCCCGCGACCAGATGCCGCCCTGGCCCGACCCGAAGGTCGTCACCGAGGTCTGCCAGGTGCTCGACAACGTGCCGTCGGTGGTCGCGCCCTACGAGGTCGACCAGCTCCGCGAGCGGCTCGCGCTGGTCTGCGACGGCCAGGCGTTCCTGCTCCAGGGCGGCGACTGCGCCGAGACGTTCGACTCCAACACCGAGAGCCACCTGCTGGCCAACGCCCGCACGCTGCTCCAGATGGCGGTCGTGCTGACCTACGGCGCCTCGCTGCCGGTGGTCAAGGTGGCCCGGGTCGCCGGGCAATACACCAAGCCCCGCTCGTCGGCGACCGACGCGCTCGGCCTGCCGACCTACCGCGGCGACATGATCAACTCGCTGGAGACCACCCCCGAGGCACGGGTCGCCGACCCGCAGCGGATGATCCGGGCCTACGCCAACTCCGCGGCGGCGATGAACATGCTCCGGGCCTACCTCGCCGGCGGCCTGGCCGACCTGCACGCCGTACACGACTGGAACAAGGGTTTCGTCCGTGACTCGCCGGCCGGCGAGCGTTACGAGGCGATCGCCCGCGAGATCGACCGGGCGCTCGCGTTCATCCGGGCCTGCGGGATGACCGACGACGAGGCGCTGCGCACGGTCACCCTCTACTGCTCCCACGAGGCGCTCGCGCTGGAATACGACCGCGCGCTGACCCGGGTCTCCGACGGCAAGGCCTACGGCCTTTCCGGGCATTTCCTGTGGATCGGCGAGCGCACCCGCCGCCTCGACGGCGCCCACGTCGACTTCCTGTCGCGGGTGGTCAACCCGATCGGCGTCAAGCTCGGCCCGACCACGACGCCGGAGCAGGCGATCGAGTTGTGCGAGAAGCTCAACCCCGACAACGTGCCGGGCCGTCTGACGCTGGTCTCCCGGATGGGCAATCACCGGGTACGCGACGCGTTGGCCCCGATCGTCGAGAAGGTCACCGCGGCCGGCGCCAAGGTGGTCTGGCAGTGCGACCCGATGCACGGCAACACGCACGAGTCGTCCAACGGCTACAAGACCCGCCACTTCGACCGGATCGTCGACGAGGTGCTCGGCTACTTCGAGGTGCACCGCGGGCTCGGCACCCACCCGGGCGGCATGCACGTGGAGTTGACCGGCGAAGACGTGACCGAATGCCTGGGCGGCGCCCAGGGCATCGAAGACCTCGACCTGCCCGGCCGCTACGAGACGGCCTGTGACCCCCGGCTCAACACCCAGCAGTCGCTGGAGTTGGCCTTCCTCGTCGCGGAGATGCTGCGTGGCTGAGTTCGTGGACCTGCGGTCCGACACCGTTACCCAACCGACCGAGGGCATGCGTGCCGCGATGATGTCGGCGCCCCTCGGCGACGACGTCTACGGCGAAGACCCGACGGTCAACGCGCTGGAGGCCTCGGTCGCCGCGCTGTTCGGCCACGAGGCGGCGCTGTTCGCACCGTCCGGGTCGATGGCCAACCAGATCGCCATCCAGCTGTCCGTGCCGCCCGGCGAGGAGTTGCTCTGCGACGCCGACGCCCACGTGGTCACCTACGAGGTCGGCGCGGCGGCCGCGATCGGCGGCGTCTCGACCCGCACCTGGGCGCCGGCCGGCGCCGACGTCGACCCCGACGTGGTGGTCGACATGATCCGCCCGGCCGGCTATCACGCGGTGCCCACCCGGGCGGTCGCCGTCGAGCAGACCCACAACCGCGGCGGTGGTGGGGTGATCCCGTTGCCGGTCTTGGAAACGCTGCGCGCGGCGACCACGTCGGCCGGTGTCGCCCTGCACTGCGACGGGGCCCGGATCTGGCACGCGCACGTGGCCGACGCGGTGCCGCTCGCCTCTTACGGCGCGCTCTTCGACACCATCTCGGTCTGCCTCTCCAAGGGCCTGGGCGCCCCGGTCGGGTCGCTGGTCGTCTCCTCGGCGGCCAACATCGAGCGGGCCCGGGTGATCCGCAAGCGGATGGGCGGCGGCATGCGCCAGGCCGGCGTCCTGGCCGCGGCCGGCGCGTACGCGCTGGAGCACCACATCCCCCGGTTGGCCGACGACCACGCGAAGGCCGCCCGGCTGGCGGAGGCGCTGGCCCCGTTCGGTGTGGTGGCCGGTGCCGTCCGCACCAACCTCGTCCCGCTCGACCTGCGCAAGTCGTCGATCGATGCGCACGCGCTCTCCGCGGCCGCCCGCGAGCGCGGCATCCTCGTGTCGGTTCTCGGCCCGCGGGTGGCCCGGCTGGTCACCCACATGGATGTCGACGACGCCGCGATCGACCGTGCGGTCAGCGTGCTGCCAGAAATCTTTCGCCGCTGACAGGATCGCGTGCTTTGCTGAGTAGTTGAGCCCCGACCGGCCGACCGGCCGGATGGGGGACGTAACTGGTCAGCGGGGGTTGTGATGACCACCACGGGCCCCCGGCACTGGCCGGTCTGGGCCTTTCTCGCGGCCGGGGGCGCGCTGGTCGGCACCGCCGCGCTCCTGGCGGCCCCCGTCTACACGGCCGTGGTGGCAGCCGTCGCGTTCGTGGTCGCCGTCACCATGCTGGTGGTCCGCCGCCCGCCCCGGCTCGCGGCATGGTCGACGCTGACCTTGACGTCGGGTTCGGTCGCCGTCTCCCGGGTGTGGTCCGCCGTCGCCGGCCGGCCCGTGGTCGCCGACCGCGGCCTGGCCACCGGCGACATCCGGGCGATCGTGCTCTACCCGACGCTGGCGGTGGGGCTGCTGTTGCTGGGCGGCACCGGCGCGGTCGCGCACCTGGCCGACACCCTGGACGCCTCGGTGGTCATCCTCGGCGTCTTCGTCCTCCTGTGGCTGTTCCTGTTGCACGGAAACATGGCGCCGGCCGGCTCCCGCCTGGTGATCGCGTCGCTGCGCCCGATCGGCCTGGCGGTGGTGATCGGGATGCTGTTCCGGCTCCTGTTCATGGTCGGCCCGCGGGCGCCCACCATCCGCTTCGTGTCGGTCGGCGTCGGCACGGCGATGCTCGGCTCGCTGGCGCTGATCGGCCACTCCGTCGGCTATCCGGTCGACGGCCGGGTCAACGGCACGGGCGTGTTCTTCACCGGGTACGCCCTGCTGCTGGCGGCCGCCCTCCTGCACCCCTCGGCCGGGTCCCCGTTGCCGGTCCGGGATCGCGGCGCACCGTCGGGCCGGTTGAGCCGCGGCCGGGCCGCGATGTTCGTCGGACTCACCCTGCTGGGCCCGCTGGCCTGGCTGCTCGCCGCCACCATCGGTCGTTTCAACCCCGGTTCGCCCGCCGACTTCGGCCTGGTGGTCCTGGCCGGCGGCCTGATCTCGCTGTTGCTCCTGTGGCGCTTGTCGCTGGTCGCCCGGGTGGCCGATCGCCGGGCCGGCCAGCTCGGGGAGGCGGTCAGCGAGCTGCAGGGTTTGCAGGCCGAGTTCGCCTACCGGGCCGCGCACGATCCGCTCACCGGGCTGGCCAACCGGTCCGTTCTGGACGAACGGCTGGGTTCGTTGCCGCACGACCGGCCCTACGCCCTGCTGCTGATCGACCTCGACGGCTTCAAGGAGATCAATGACTCGCTCGGCCATCCCACCGGTGACGAGCTGCTGGTGTCCATCGGGGAGCGGCTGACCTCGCTGGCGCCGGCCGACAGCACGCTGGTCCGGCTCGGCGGGGACGAGTTCGCCATGCTGCTCCCGGACACGCGGGAGCAGGCGGCGATGGCCTTCGGCACCGCGGTGTGCACGGAGTTGCGTGCGCCGTATCCGTCGGCGTTCGGGCCGCTCACGGTGAGCGCCAGCGTCGGGGTGACGGCGCGCGAGCTGCCGGCGCGGGGGCCAGGAGAGGTGCTGCGGGAGGCTGATCTCGCCCTCTACGCGGCCAAGGCGGCCGGCAAGGACCGGGTGGCGGCCTACCGTGTCGGCCTCTCCCCGCGCGGCCGGCAGGTCAGGCCGGGTTGACGCCGGGCACCGGGGGCCGCGTGTCGGTCGCGGGATCCGGTTGGCGGCCCTGGGTCGGGTCGAGCAGGGCCAGCAGGTCGGTGCCGCGGTCGGTCAGGCGGTAGACGACCGCGCGGCCGACCCGGGCGCCCGTCACGATGCCGGCCTCGCGCAGGACGGCCAGGTGGGTGCTGACGGTGCCGAGGGAGACGTCGAGGGCGTACCCGAGCTGGGTGCTGGTCGCCGCCTGCCGCAGTTCGCGGACCACCCGGGCGCGGCCGGGTCCGAGCAGGGTGGCGAGCGGGTCGGCGGCCGCCGCGGTGACCGGCGCGGCCGGGCCGCGGACCGGGTAGACCAGCGCGTAGAGCGGCGGCCGTTCGCAGGTCCACGAACCGATCGGGCCGGTCTTGGGCACGAAGACCAGACCCTCGTCGGCGATCCAGCGGTCGGGATAGTCCTGGTCGCTGAAGCGGATCGCGTCGTCGCCGACCCACTCCGAGCGGGGGGTCATCGTGCGGACGGCCTCCTTCCAGCCGTAGGCGGCCAGCAGCCCGGCCCGGTGCATGATGTCGCGTTCCAGCAGGGCCCGGCGGCGCGGCCAGTCCGGGGCGACGTAGCGCCGCCAGCCCTCGGCGAGCACCGCGGCGATCCGCGCGGACAGGTCCGCCGTGGTCAGCCAGGCGGTGTCCTGCGGCAGCCAGCTCGCGGCGACGGCATCGGCGATGGTGGTGCGGGTCTCGGTGTCGGAGAACGCGGCGACCTGGGCGAGTTCGTCGGCCAGCCGGGTCGAGGTGCCGCCTGCCGGCGGGACGGCGACCAGGTCGGGCAGCCACTTCGTCGCGGCGACGAGCGACATCAGCCCGGTGGCGACGGGGTCGTCGGCCAGCCAGGAGCGGTAGTCGGCGTGGTGGCGGTCGTACCACGTGCGCAGCCAGGGTTCGGGTGCCGCGCGTTGCAGCGTGATCAGCGAGCTGAGCGTCTCGGCGAGCGGTGAGATCGCGAAGCGGCAGCGCGACAGGGCGGTGGGGGTGAGCCGGAGCAGGGTCATCGTTGCGCCTTTCGCCGCAAGGTTAGCGGGCGGCACCGCCGAGCCGGCAGGCTCCCCGGGTGCTCCTCGTCCCGCCGTTCCGCTCGTTCTACCTCGGCCGACTGGTGTCGCTCGCGGGCAGCGCGATGACCCCGGTCGCACTGGCGTTCGCGGTCCTCGACGCCAGTGGCCGACCCGGCGACCTCGGCGTCGTGCTGGCCTGCCAGTTGGTGCCGCACCTCGCGCTGCTGCTGGTCGGTGGCGCGGTCGCCGACCGGTGGCCGCGCCGGCTGGTGCTGGTCGCGGCCAACCTGGGCGCCGGGCTGACCCAGGGCGCGATCGCGCTGGTGCTGATCGGCGGGGCCTACCGGCTCTGGCTCGTGGCGGGGCTGGCGCTGGCCAACGGCGCGATCGAGGCGTTCACCTCGCCGGCGCTGCGCGGGATCGTGCCCGAACTGGTCGCGCGCGACAACCTCCAACGCGTCAACTCACTGCTCTCGGCGACCGGCAGCGCGGTGAAGATCGTTGGGCCGACCGTGGCCGGGCTGGTGGTCGTCGCGGTCGGCGGTGGGTGGGCGATCGCGGTCGACGCGGTCAGTTTCGTCGCCGCGGCGGCCTTCCTGGCCCGGTTGCCGCGGATCAGCCCGGCACCGGCCGCGCGGGCCGGCCTGCTGCGCGACATCCGCGACGGCGGGCGGGTGTTCTTCGCGATCCCGTGGGTGTGGCCGGTGGCACTGGCGTACGCCGTGATCAATCTGGTCAACGTCGGACCGTGGCAGATCCTCGGGCCGGCGCTGACCCGGGCCCGCTCCGGCGAGGCGACCTGGGGCGTCGTGCTGAGCGTGCGCGCCGTCGGCCTGCTGCTGATGAGCGTGCTCATGTACCGGCTGTCGGTGCGCCACCCGCTGCGCTTCGGCCGGCTGGCCGGTGCGCTCGGCGCCTGCTCGCTGATCGCGCTCGGCCTCGGTTTCGACCCGGTCTGGCTGGCGGCGTCCGCGTTCCTCGGCGGCGTGGGCTTCGCGGCGTCCGGGATCACCTGGGAGAGCGCGGTGCAACGGCACGTGGACGCGACCCACCTCGGGCGGGTTTCCTCGATCGACGACCTGCTGTCGTTCTCGGCCATCCCGCTCGGCCAGTTGCTGGTCGGGCCGGCGGCCGCGGCCTTTGGTGGTGCACGGGTGGCGCTGGCCTGCGGTATCACCTTCGCGGTGGCCGCGTTGGCACCGCTGGGGGTCCGGGCGGTGCGCTCGCTACCGGGAGCGCCGCGACCGATCGCGGAGCCGGAGGCGGCACCGGCCTCGTGATCCGCGGCTGCCGTTCGCGGGCGCCAGCTTCGTGGTTTGCCGCGGCCGATCGCGGAGCCGGAGGCGGCACCGGCCTCGTGATCCGCGGCCGCGCCACCTGACCGGTCCGCGCCGGGATGGGCGTCGCGGCGCGGGTCAGGCGAGCAGGGCGCGCAGGGTGGCGATGTCGGCGGCGTGGCCTTCGTGGGCCTTGCCCGAGGGTGTTTCCACGATCACCGGCAGGCCGGCGGTGGACGGATGCCGGAGCAGTTCCGCGAAGGCGGCCGTGCCGATCGTGCCCTGGCCGATCGTCTCGTGGCGGTCGCGCAGGGAGCCGCAGGTGTCCTTGGAGTCGTTGGCGTGCACGAGCTTGAGCCGGCCCGCGCCGACCGTCGCGGTGAGCAGGTCCAACGTCGCGGTCATGCCGCCCGGCGTGGCCAGGTCGTGGCCGGCCGCCCAGGCGTGGCAGGTGTCGAAGCAGACGCCGAGCCGCGGGTGCCAGTCGACCGCGTCGAAGTAGGCCGCCAGGTGCTCGACCTTCGAGGCCAGCGAGCGGCCGCCGCCGGCACTCGGTTCGACCAGCAGCAGCGGGGCGTCGTCGCGGTCGAGCAGGGGCAGCAGCGCCTCGCGGACCTGCTTGAGCGCGGCGTCGTAGTGTGCGGGGTCGACCGCGCTGCCGGCGTGGAAGACGACCGCGCGGGCGCCGATCGACGTGCCGCGGGTCAGCGAGTGCGCCAGCGTCGCCGTCGAGCGTTCGACCGTCCCGGCGGTCGGGGAGCCGAGGTTGACCAGCAGCGAGGAGTGCACGTACACCGGGATGTCCCGCTCCGCGCAGCCCTCGCGGAAGAGCGCGTCCTGCGCCGGGTCACCGGGCGGCAGCGCCCAGCCGCGCGAGTTCGATACGTAGACCTGGGTCGCACCGGAGCCGGCCGCGTCGATGTAGGGCAGCGCGGTCTTCGCGATGCCCCCGGCGGTCGGTGTGTGCGAACCCAGCGGGCGGTCGGTCAGTTGCAAAAGAGGACGACCTGGCTCTGCGGCGCGACCGGCGTGTTCTCGTTGGGGTTCTGCGCGAACACCGTGCCGTTGGGGTTGAGCTGCGGGTTGGCCTGCAGGCCCATGCCCTGGAGCGCGAGCACCGCCTGCTGGCAGGGCTGGCCGATCAGCCGCGGCACGACCACCTGCGGCGGGCCCTCGCTGACTTCGAGCTCGACCTTCGCGCCCTTCTCGACACCGGCGCCGTCGTTGGGGGTCTGCTTGGTGACCGTGTCGCGCGGCTGGTCGGAGGCCTTGTAGGCGATCAGCGGCTCGAGCCCGAGCGCGACGAGTTCGTTGCGGGCGTCGTTGACGTTCTTGCCCACCACCCGCGGCACGGTCAGCGGCGCCTTGCCCTTGCTGACGAAGACGGTGGCCTTGTCGCCGGGCTTGGTCTCGGTGCCGACCGGCGGGTCGACCGCGATCACGACACCCTTGGGCAGGTTGTCGTCGTAGCGGTCGGGGCCCTTGGTCACCTGCAGCTTGTTCTCTTCGAGCTGAGCCCTGGCCAGGTCGAGGGTCATGCCGGTCACGTCGGGCACGGTGTAGCGCTCGGCACCCAGCGAGAGCACCAGCGTGATGGTCCCGCCCTTGAGGATCCGCCCGGCCGCCGGCGGGTCCTGGGCGAGCACGACGTCTTTGTCGACCTTCTCGTCGAACCGCCCCGGGCCGAACGTGATGCTGAAACCGCCGCGGGTCGCCTGCTCCTGGGCCGCGGCCTTGGTCATCGCGGTGAGCTGCGGCGCGACCGTGTAGCGGCCCATCCCGAACCACCAGCCGCCGATCGCGGCGACCAGGCCGATCACGACGATCGCCGCGGCCACTGCCATCCGGCCGTTGGGGTGCGCCATCACCATGCGGTAGCGCTCGGCGATCGCGGAACCCCGCCCGCCGTGGCCGTCGTCGTAGTCGTCGTAAGGGTCGGGCTCGGCCCGGCGCCGGCCGGCCTGCGCCGGCGGCTCGGCCTGCCCGGGCAGGCGCGCCCAGGACGGCCGCGCCGGCTCCGCGATGACGCGGGGGATGACTTCGGTACGCGGTGAGACCTGCCGCAGCACGGCCGTGTTGGCGTTGGCCGCGCCGAGGTCGTCGCGGGCGTTCTGGACCTCGGAGAGGAACGCGCCCGCGTCGGTCGGGCGGGCCTGCGGGTCGCGCCGGGTGGCCCGGGCGACCAACTCGTCGACCACCGGCGGGATGCCGGGCACCAGCGACGACGGCGCCGGGACGTCGCGGTCGACGTGTTGCCAGGCGACCTCGACCGGCTGCGCGCCGTCGTAGGGGACCCGGCCGGTGAGCATCTCGAACAGCACGATGCCGGCCGAGTAGACGTCGCTACGCGGGTCGGCGCGGCCGTCGGTGACCAGTTCCGGCGCGACGTAGGCGACGGTGGCCATCAACTGGCCGCCGTCGGCGTCGGTGGCGCTGGCCTCGACCGCGCGGGCCAGGCCGAAGTCGGCCACCTTGACCACGCTGTCGACCAGGTCGCCGGGGCCGCCGCTGGGCGCCTCGGCGACCAGCACGTTCTCGGGTTTGACGTCGCGGTGCACCAGGCCGGCGCGGTGGGCGCCGAAGATCGCGGCGAGCATCTGCTCGAGGATCGCGAGGGCCTCGCCCGGGTTGAGCCGCCGCCGCTGTGCCAGCACCTCGCGCAGCGTGTGGCCGCGCACGTATTCCATGACCAGGTAGGGCAGCCCGTTGTGGTGACCCTGGTCGTAGACCGCGACCACGTTGGGGTGGGTCAGCCGGGCGATCGTCTTGGCCTCGTCGGTGAACCGCTCGAGGAACTGCGGGTCGCGGGCCTGCGCCGGATGAATGATCTTGAGTGCGACGGTGCGCTCGAGGCGTTCGTCGGTCGCCGTGTACACGGTCGCCATGCCGCCACGGGCCACCCGGCCACGGATGCGGTAACGCCCGTCGACCAGGGTGCCCAAGAGCGAGTCAGCGACCTGGATGTCCATCGGCAGGCAGTCTATGTGCCCATCCCGCGAGTGCGACACAGCCGTGCCGGCAACTTCGTCGGTAAGCCCGCCTTCACGGGGTTTCGTCCTGGTCAGGGCGGTGGTGCCGGTGCCGGCGCCGGCCCTCGTCGTGCTGGTCGTCACCGTCCGGGGTGGCCGTGGCGGTCGGGCCGGGGTCCGGTGTGGCCGTCGGCGA
The DNA here is from genome assembly GCF_040676615.1 of Asanoa sp. NPDC049573. NCBI lineage: Bacteria > Bacillati > Actinomycetota > Actinomycetes > Micromonosporales > Micromonosporaceae > Asanoa > Asanoa sp. NPDC049573. Next base: position 28,399 of record NZ_JBFAPI010000030.1, on the reverse strand, counting down.
CCCGCCCGGGTCGGTCGTCGGGGTCGCCGTCGGTGCCGGCGTGGGCGGGGTGCCGGGCGGATCCGGGGAGTCCTCGGGCACGGGTGCGCCCGGTTGCTGCCTCGGTCCCGGCGCGCCGCCGAGGGCGCCCGGGACACCGCCGCGCGTATCCGATGGATCCGATCCGCCCGTTCCGGCCCGGCGGCCGGCCGCGGTGAGTGGCCCACCCTGGCGGGCGATCCGGACGGTTGTCTTCTTGCCGGCCTCCGCCTCCGCCGCCGACCGCTGGCCGGTGCCGGCGGCGCCGGCGATCACCGGTTTGGGTGATTCCGCGGCGCTGGCGTCGGTCTCCAGCAGCGCGCCGAGGCCGCTGACGACGGCGAAGTAAGTGGCGGCCGCGCCGGCCAGGCTGGCCATCGCGAAGGCGCCGGTCGCGACGAGCCGGCGCGGCGGGCGGGCGTGCTCGGTGAAGATCAACTGGGTGGTTTCCTCGCCGTCGGCGCGGCGGCGTGGCCGGACGCGGGCGAGGTCGTACTGGACCGAACGCCACGCGCCCACGAGTTCCTTGCGCAGAGCCCGCCAGGTCGTCACGGTGCAGATCCCTTCGATACCCCATACCGGGTGGTTCAGTGGTGTCACGCCATGCCGGCGTGGCAATGTGAGCGGGTGACCGAAACCGTTCCCGCTCAGTGGCTGCCGTTGCCCGACGTGGCGGAGCGCCTCGACGTGTCGATCAGCAAGGTGCACCAGATGGTCCGCGACGGCTCGCTGCTCGCGGTCCGGCGCGAAGGCGTCCTGCGGGTGCCGGCCGAGCTCGTGGCCAACCGCACCGTGCTCAAGCACCTGCCGGGCGTCATCACGTTGCTGCACGACGCTGGGTACAACGACGAAGAGTGCCTGCGGTGGCTCTACGAGCCTGACGAGACGCTGCCCGGCCTGCCCGCGGTGGCCCTCGGCGGCGACCAGGCCACCGAGGTGAAGCGCCGGGCCCAGGCGCTGGGCTTCTAGGTGCCGGGCTTCTAGCCTTGCGCTTCCTCTACCTGGCGGTCCTGCTGGGCTGCCTGGCCGGTGCGCTGTGGCTCGAGCCGGCGCTGCGGGTCAACGTCCTGCGCCGCTGGCGCCGCCTGCTGCTCACCGTGCTGCCGGTGATGGCGGTCTTCGCCGCCTGGGACATCGCGGCGATCGCGGCCGGCCACTGGTCGTTCGACCCGCGGCAGACGACGGGCATCCTGCTGCCGGGCCGCCTTCCGCTCGACGAGTTGCTCTTCTTCCTCGTCGTGCCGCTGTGCGCGATCCTCGGCTTCGAGGCGGTCCGCGCCGTCACCCGGCTGCCAGCGGGAGACGAGTGACCTACACGGCGGCCGCGTTGCTGGGCGTGCTCGGTGCGCTCGCGTTCGACCTGTTCGTGGTGCGCACCAGACTGGTGCTGCGACCACTCTTCTGGGCGACGTACCCGATCATCCTGTTCTTCCAGTTGCTGTCCAACGGAGTGCTGACTGGGCGCGACATCGTCCGCTACGACCCGGCCGCGATCGTCGGGGTGCGTCTGGTGTACGCGCCCGTCGAGGACCTGTTCTTCGGGTTCGCGCTGGTGTTGCTGACGCTCTCGTCGTGGGTGTTCTGGGGGCGGGCCGGTGTTCAGCGGTCGCCTCGGGCCGGGGAGGGTTCCTCGCGGTTGCTGCGGTGGCTCCGGAAGCGGTAGGCGACGGCGACGACGATCGCCACGTCGAGGATGGCGCCGGGAAGTTTGGTCAGGACCGGCAGGCCCAGGCCGTTGGGCAGGACCAGCGCTGTGATCGCGATGGCGGTCGCGGCCAGGGCGGTCCGGGTCCTGCCGGGCGGGGTCGCGCAGGCGAGCACGGCCAGCGGGGCGATCGCGTACCAGGGGTAGAAGACCGGAAGCAGGACCGCGGCCGCGGCCAGCGTCCACCCGGCGGCGGCCACAATCTGACGGCGGTCGGTGGTCGGCGCTTCTGGCTCGTCATTGGTCGCTGCGGTCGCTGCATTGGCTGGGGCGGCCTCGGTGGCCGCGGTCGCCGCGGTCGCCGCGGTCGCTGCGGCCGCTGGGGTCGCTGGGGTGGCTTGCGTGGCCTGCGTGGCCTGCGTGGCCTGCGTGGCTGGGGTGGCTTCGATGGCCGGGGTCGCCGCGGTCGCCGCGGTCGCTGCGGTCGCTGGGGTGGCTTGCGTGGCTGGGGTGGCGTCGGTGGCTGTGGTCGCTGGGGTGGCTTGCGTGGCTTGCGTGGCTTGCGTGGCTAGCGTGGCTGGGGTGGCCTCGGTGGCTGTGGTTGCTGGGGTGGCTTCGCGCGCGGTGAGGTGGTGGCGGGGGCTGGCGCCGGTCATCGGTGCTGGAGCCGACCGCGGATCCGCCGCGTCGTGACCGACGGATCCCACGGGGAGCGGTCCGATGCCTGTTCCGTCCGAGCCGCTTGTGATGCGGAGTGTCGCCTGAAGGGCGCGCCAGCAGAGGCCCAGGCCGATCGCGACCAGCGCGACGACGCCGCAGACGCGGGCGACCAGGACCGCCGTGTCGACTCCGTCGGGCCAGCCGGCCGCCCGCAGGACGTAGCCGGCGGCCATGCCGATGCCGGTCGGTAGCGACGTCCACTGCACCAGGCTGCCGGTATCCGAGAGGGCGCCGAACCAGCCGAGATCAAGGCCCGTGGCCAGGCTGGCGGCCGCGAAGACGAGCGTGCCGGTCGCGGTGACGACCAGCGCGGCCAGCGCGATCGTGGTCGTTGCCCGGCGGCTTGTAAGCCGTCCCGCGACGAGCAGGATCACGAACGGCAGCGCGATGATCGCGGTGACCTTGACCGCGACGGCGAGCCCGATGAACGCCCCGGCCGCGACCGCCGCCGGCCACGGCGAGCTTTCCGGAGGCCCCGATGGCACCCCGCGACGGTTCGGGGACTGCTCCCCGGTTGTTCGCTGGCGAGCGTTCGCGCTGGTGGCGACCGCCAGCGCGGCCACCGTCAGGCCGGCCGTGAGGGCGTCGTTGTGCGCACCCGAGACCAGGTGGACCGCGACGAGCGGCGACAGGAGAGCGAGCCAGCGCGCGGCGGCCGGCGCGATCCCGGCGGCGGTGGCCAACCGCCCGGCGTAGACCGCGATCAGCACCCCGCCGACCAGGGCGACGATCCGCAGCACGGTGACCGCCGCGATCAGTTGGTGCCCGGCCGGCCCGCCGACCGCCCGGCCGACCGCGGCGGCGGCGCCGGACAGAGCGACCCCGACCGGCCCGTACGGCGCCGGCGTGTGCTGCCACAGGTCCGGCACCGAACCGGCCCAAGAACAACCGCCGTCCATGGCACCGACCGCGTAAGGGTCGGCTCCGGCGTTCCAGATCTGGCCCTGGCAGGCGTAGGAGTAGACGTCGCGGCTGGCCAGCGGCGGCGCGAGCAGCAGCGGCAGCGCCCAGAGCGCGCCTGTCACGATCAACCAGCGGCCGCTGACGCCGTCGAGCCGCTTGCCGAGCCGCCACCAGGCGCCGGACAGGATCGTGAGCCCGACCACCCAGCCGGCCAGCCCCAGCCAGAACGCGGCCGCCGGAGTGCCGGCACCACGAAGGCCCGCGCCGGGGTCCCGCCCCGGCAACGAACCCGCTCCGTACGCCCCGGCGGCGACAACGGCGACCCCGACAAGCCCGGTGACGCGCAGACCCCACGGGCTGTCCAGGCCACGCACGTCGTCGATGATCCCACGTCGCCCGCCACGCACCCCACCGCCGCAGGCCGGGGCCGGAACGCGGGGGTCAGTCGGTGCGGGTGGTGGCCGCGTGCGCGAGGTCGATCAGCGCACCGCGCGCCTCCGGATCGATCGGCGCCGACTCGATCGCCGACAATGCCGAGGTCAGCAGCGCGGCGATCCGCCGCTCCGTGCGGTCGGCGGCGCCGCTGGTGACGATGACCTCGCGGAGGTGGGCGATGCCGTCCGCGTCGAGGTCGCGGGAGCCGAGCAGCCGGCGCAGGTCATTCCGGCCGGCCTCGCCGGCCGTCTCGAACGCGGCCGCGACCAGGAAGGTGCGCTTGCCCTCGCGCAGGTCGTCGCCGGCCGGTTTGCCGGTCTGCGCCGGGTCGCCGAAGACACCCAGCAGGTCGTCGCGGAGCTGGAAGGCCTCGCCGAGCGGCAGACCGTAGCGGGAGTAGGCCGCCCCGACCTCGGCCGGCGCCGCCGCCAGCGCGGCACCGAGCAGCAGCGGCCGCTCGACCGTGTATTTCGCCGACTTCAGGCGCGCGACCTTGCCGGCGCGCTCGACGGAGGTGTCGCCGGTCGCCTGGGTCAGCACGTCGAGGTACTGGCCGATGGTCACCTCCGTGCGCATCTCGTCGAAGACCGGGCGGGCGCGGGAGATCGCCGCCGGGTCGAGCCCACCCGCGTGCAGCAGCTCGTCGGACCAGACCAGGCAGAGGTCGCCGAGCAGGACCGCGGCCGAGTCGCCGAACGTGTCGGCGTCGCCGGACCAGCCGTGTGCGCGGTGCCGGCCCGCGAAGCGCCGGTGCACCGCCGGTTCGCCGCGCCGGGTGTCGGAGCGGTCGATCAGATCGTCGTGGATCAGGGCGCTGGCCTGGACCAGCTCGAGCGCCGCGAGCGCGGTGACCACCTGGTCGGAGTCGCGGCCCCCGGCACCGCGGAAGCCCCAGTAGCCGAACGCCGGTCGCAACCGCTTGCCGCCGCGCAGCACGAAGCCCTCGATGGCGTCGGCGACCGGCTCCAGCGCGCTGTCGACCTGCGCCATCCACGCCCGCCGGTCGGCCAGGAACCAGGCCAGCGACTTGTCGACGCGCTGGCGCAGACCGACCCGATCGGTCGCGGGCAGGCCGGCCCCGACGATCGGTGGGTCGGCGTGGGAGCGGCCGGCGTCGGAGCCGTCGGGGTCGGAGCGGCGGGAGGCGGAGCGGGCCGGGCCGGAGCGGGCAGGGTCGGAGCGGGCAGGGTCGGAGCGGGCAGGGTCGGAAGGGTCCGGGCCGGCGGCGTCGGAGGGGCTGGTCGGCTCGGTCACGCCACGACGCTAGGGTCAATCCGCCCGAACGACAACCACAGCGGTAACGGACGGGTCCACCGACCGCCACGGACGGTCGCGACCCCGTCACCAGGCGGGGCGCGACCCGCGCCGGATGACCACCGATCACCCGACGGCGCTGCGGCAGCGGCGTGATCCATGGGACGCGTCTCAGTCATCGCCGGCCACCCGATCGGCGGCGCGCCACTCGTCGCGGGCCGGCCCGGGCAGGTAGGGCCGCGCCGCCACCAGCAGATCGGCGTAGTCGCGGGCCCCGGGCAGCCGGGCGTGCGGCGCGAGCCGGTCGCCGAACGCGGTCAGCAGGTCGAGCGCCCGGGTCGATCCGGACCGGATCGTGTCGAGCAACGCGCCGCTGGCCGCCAGCAGCGCCCCGTCGGCCTCGCCGGCGTCGAGCCGGGCGTGGGCCAACCAGGCCTTGTCGAGCGCCGCCGTGCGCGGCTGGCCGGACCGCGCCGCCGCCCTGGCGAGCAGCGGCAGCGCCCGGGCCGAGCGCCCCAGGGCAGCCAGGCAGCGGCCGGCCATGGCGTCGAACTCGCCCTCGTCGAGCCAGTAGAGCCAGGGCGGGTCGTGCTCGGTGGCCCGGCGTTCGGCGGCGCGCTGCGCGGCGGTGAGCGCGGCCTCGGCGGCACCGCGCAGCCCGGCCGACGCCGCCGCGAACGCGATCCGGTGCAGGAGCAACGCCCGCCCGGAGGCCGACAGCGCCCGCCGGGAACCCGCGTAGGCCGTGCGGGCCAACAGCAGCGCCGGCGCCGCGTCACCCGAGCCGGCCAACAGGTGGCTGGCCGAGCCGAGCACGTGCCCGGCGAGCGGCCGGTCGCCCGCGACGGCCGCCTCGCCCAGCGCCGTGCGGTAGGCGGACAGCGCACCGGCGGCGTCACCCGCGTCGCCCAGGGTCCAGCCGCGCAACTGGGCGACCTCGGCCCGCAGCCGCGCCGCCTTGCGGGTCGGCACCGCACCGGACGGCGAGCAGGTCGCATGTGCCGCGGCCGCCGCCAGCGCACGCGTCGTCGCCGCCAGGTCGGTGCCGCCGAGCACGTCGTCGAGCCGGCGCGCGGCGGCCAGCCGGGCGGCCACCTCGGCCAGGCTCGATCGGGTGGGCCGCGCCGCGCCCGCCGGCGGGGCCGGTGCCGGACCGATCAGCACCGTCTCGTCGGAGGCGCTGGTCAGCCAGGTGTGCGCGAGGCCGAGCAGGTCGAGCCCGACCCGGTCGCGGGTCTCCGGCCGACCGGGCCCGGCCCGGCCAGGCGGGGCGACCAGCCGGTGGCGGAGCCGGCTGCGCTCGGCCGCGGCGGCCAGGCCGTCGGCGGGCGCGTCGAGCACCACGGCGAGCCAACCCAGCCAGAAGTCGGCCGGCAGCCGCTCCTCACGCTCCCAGCGACTGACCTCGTGCCGGGTCACCGTGGGGCTGCCCGACGCGGCGCAGAGCTGCTCGGCCAGGCGCAACTGGCTCCAACCGCGACGCAACCGGAGCTGCGCCAGATAGGCACCGAACGATGGGCGTGGACCCGCCGCGTCGAACGGGTGTGGTGGCAACGCGGACATCATGGAACCTCCCCGAGCAGCGGTGCACGCCTCCAGGCCCCCGGACGCCGCGGCACGGCATCCCCCGCGCCGACCAGTGGACCGTGGGGCGGCCCGCGACGCGTAGAACATATGTACCCCACGGGTCCGACGTTTTCCCGTACCCATCCCGCCGTCAACGCCGTCACCAGCGCGAACCCGCGTTATCCACAGGCGCTCGGTGCGTCGACCCGCCGACACCCCCAGCCGGTACGCTCGACCCGTGGCGCTAGGACTCCCTTCGATCCTTCCGGGATCGCAACCGTCGATCGGCGACCTCGTCCGCGACGAGGCACCGACCTTCTCGTTCGAGTTCTTCCCGCCCAAAACCCCCGAAGGCGAGGTGCAGCTGTGGCGGGCGATCCGCGAGCTCGAGCCGCTCCAGCCGTCCTTCGTCTCGATCACCTACGGCGCCGGCGGCACCACCCGTGACACCACGGTCGCGGTGACCGAGCGGGTCGCGACCGAGACCACCCTGCTCCCGATGGCCCACCTGACAGCCGTCAACCACTCGGTCGCCGAGTTGCGCAACGTGATCGGCCGGCTGGCCGGCGCCGGCATCCGCAACATCCTCGCCGTCCGCGGCGACCCGCCCGGCAACCCCAACGGCGAGTGGGTCCGCCACCCCGAGGGCGTCGACTACGCCGAAGACCTCGTCCGGATCATCCGCGAGTCGGGCGACTTCTGCGTCGGCGTCGCCGCCTTCCCCTACAAGCACCCGCGGTCGGCCGACATCGAGAGCGACACCGCGCACTTCATCCGCAAATGCCGCTCCGGCGCCGACTTCGCGATCACCCAGATGTTCTTCGACGGCGACGACTACCTGCGGCTCCGCGACCGGGTGGCCGCCGCCGGCTGCGACACACCGATCCTGCCCGGCGTGATGCCGGTGACCCGGATGAGCACGATCGCCCGCTCCGAGCAGCTCTCCGGTGCGCCGTTCCCGCCGGCGCTGGCCGCGCAGTTCGCCCGGGTGGCCGACGACGACGAGGCGGTCCGCAAGCTCGGCATCGAGCAGGCCAGCCAGATGTGCCGCCGGCTGATCGACGAGGGCGTGCCCGGCATCCACTTCATCACCCTCAACCGGTCGACGGCGACCCGCGAGGTTTGGCAAAACCTGCGGGTCGACGCCCGCGTGTGACCTCGACCGCCGCCGGACGGTTGAGCTGACGTGGGCACACGGTTGGGTTGGAACGAATACGCGTCCCGATGGGCGACGCTGCACGGCGGCTTCGACCCGCGCCAGGCGGGCGCGGTCGTCCGCGGTTGGGTCCGACTGTCCTATGAGATCGGTTCGCGCCTGGGCCGTCTCGGCATCGCCCCGACCCCGGTCACGGTGGCCGGCCTGCTGCTCTGCGCGCTGGTCCCGGTCGCCGCCACCCGCGCCCCGTCGGGCCTGTTCGCGGCCGCGATCCTGGTCCTGGCGGCGGCGGTGGCCGACAGCGTCGACGGCGCGGTCGCGGTCGCGACCGACCGCACCACCCGCCTGGGCTACGTCTACGACTCGGTCGCCGACCGCCTGGGCGAGATCTGCTGGCTGGTCGCCTTCTGGGTGGCCGGCGCACCGGCATCCCTGGTCTTCACCGCCGGTGCCCTGTCCTGGCTGCACGAATACATCCGCGCCCGGGCCACCGCGGCCGGCATGACCGAGATCGGCACGGTCACCGTCGGCGAACGCCCGAGCCGTGTCAGCGTCACGGTCGTGGCCTTCCTCGTCGCCGCCGCGGCCGGCGCCCTCGACAAAGACCTGACCCCCGGCACGCTGACCGTCTTCCTGGCCATCTGGGTCCTCCTGGCGGCCGTCGGCCTGACCCAACTCTTCCGCGCGGTCCGCCGCCTGCTGCGCTGACCGCGGATTGCGAGAACCGAACTCGCGGCCCCGCGCAGGGTCCACGTCAGACCCCGGCGCGCGAGCAGGGCGGACGGCGGCTCGTGCGATTCGTAAACTGCGGGGCCATGAGCGGCATCGGGTGGTACGGCGTGCTGGTCGCGCTGGAGTTCGGGCTGGCCGTGGTGACCGCCGTCGCCCTGTTGTGGATAAAGGCGCCCTACGGCCGCTACCAGCGCGGCGGTTGGGGCCCGACGGTGTCCGGCCGGGTCGGGTGGATCGTGATGGAGTCGCCCGCGGTCGTGGTCTTCACCGCCGTGTTCGTCGCCGGCGACCACCGCACGGACCTGGTCGCCCTCGTGCTGCTGGCGCTGTGGCTGTGCCACTACGTATACCGGGCCTTCGTCTACCCGGTGTTGATGCGGCCGGGCAGTCGGATGCCGTTGCTGGTCGTCGCCCTCGCGGTGGCGTTCAACGTGCTCAACGCGACCGTCAACGCCTGGTGGGTGGCCGACCTCGGCGGTTACGCCGACAGTTGGCTCACCGATCCACGCTTCCTCGCCGGTGCGGTGCTCTTCTTCGCCGGGCTGGTCGTGCACGTGCGCTCGGACCGCACCCTGCGCCGGCTGCGCCCGCAGGGTGAGAGCGGCTACCGCGTTCCGTACGGAGGCGCGTTCCGTTGGGTCAGCAGCCCGAACTACGCCGGCGAGATCGTGCAGTGGTTCGGGTGGGCGTTGGCGACCTGGTCGGTGGCGGGGCTGGCGTTCGCGGTCTACACCACCGCCAACCTGGCGCCGAGGGCGGTCGACCACCACGCCTGGTACCGCGAGCGCTTCCCCGACTACCCGCCCGACCGCCGGGCGCTCGTACCACATCTGCTGTGACGGGGTCCGCGACCAGCCGGGCCGGAGCGGCCAGGCCACCGACCTTGTGCGAACCTTGCGCGCCTGAACCGCCGGTCAGCGCAGGCCGGCGCGGTGGAGGATGTCGGTGATGACGGTGGATTTCTGGGCGGCGTACTCGGCCATGTAGGTCAGGTTCGAGGCGGCGATGCGGCGTTTCTCCGCCGCGTAGCGGGCACGGTCGTCAGCGTGCGCGCGGAGCCAGTCCCGGAAGATCACATGGCGGAGGTGTTCGTCGCAGTCGGGTGCGAAGACGTGCACGTTCGTCAGCGGGTCGAAGCCGTGTAGCAACCGGTGGTCATACCAGTCCGGCTCGCGCACGCGCAGCACGTAGCCGGCCGACTCGAGCGCCGGCAGGTAGGCGGGCTCGTCGCGCGGGTCGGCGACGATCACGTCGATGTCGAGACGGGGCTTCGCGGCCAGGCCCGGCACGGCCGTCGACCCGACGTGCTCGATGGCCAGCGCCGCCGGGCCCAGGGCCGCACGGATGGCGGCCGCGTGCTTCTCGTACAGCGTCGGCCAGGACGGGTCGTAAGCGACGATCTCGATCGGGCCGGGCAGCCGGGGCAGTTCGCCACCCACCTGGCGCTCCCGCAGCCACTGCGCGGTAACCGGTGGCGACGGCTCGGGCAACGGCGGCATACGCATCCGACGACCCTAGCGAGCCGGCCCCACCGAGGACGCCACGATCCGCGCGGACAGGGCGACCATCGGCAGCCCGCCGCCCGGATGGGTCGACCCGCCGACCAGGAACAGCCCCCGCGCCGGGCCGCGGTTGGCCGGCCGCAACAGGCCGCCGGCGGTCCCGTAGATCGCCCCGCCCGGCGCGCCCACGCCGCGTTCCAGCGACGCCGGGGTCAGCACCTCCCGGAACAGCACGCGGTCGCGCACGTCGAGGCCCCGCGCGGCCAGCACGGACAGCACCCGATCGGCGTAGGCGTCGGCCAGGCCGGGCCGATCCCAGTCCACCGCACCCCGACCAACCCCGTGCCGCGGCGCGTTGACCAGCACGAACCACGCCTCATGACCCGCCGGCCGCACCAGCGGGTCGTCGGCCGCCGTGACGAACACGGTCGGGTCCGCGGCCGGTCGCGCCGGGGCACCGAAGACCGCGTCGAACTCGGCGTCGTAGTCGGGCGGGAAGAACACGGTGTGGTGAGCCAGCCCCGGGGTCCGGCCGCGCAGGCCCAGCAGCACCACGAAGCCCGCCAGGCTACGGTCGGCCAGCCGCCCCAACCGGCGCGGCGCCGGGAGCAGGTCGCGGTAGAGCGTCAATGCATCCACATTGGACACGACCACGTCGGCGGGCACGAACGACGAACCCACCCGCACGCCGTCGACCCGCCCGCCCGGAGCCGAGATCGCGGTCACCTCCGCACCGGTCCGCACCGAGACACCCAGGGCGACACACCGCGACAGCAGCGCGTCGGCCAGCGTCGCCAGCCCGCCGGGCAGGTACCAACCCCCGAACGACAGTTCCGCGTACGGCACCGCCACCAGCGCCGCCGGCGCCCGTCGGGGGTCGGCGCCGGTGTAGGTCGCGTAGCGGTCCAGCAGCATCCGCAGCCGCAGGTCGCGCAGGTACCGCCGGCCGAGGCCGCGCAACGACGTGCCGGGCGCCACCGCCGCCAGGTCGCCCAGCCGCCACGCCAGCCCGGCCAGTGCCGCCGGCGAGTCGAGCGGCTTGCGCAGGATGTCGCGCCACGACGCCGTCCAGACGCGGCCGGCCCGCCGCCACAGGCGCTCCCAGTCGGCCGCCGCACCGGCACCGAGGGCAGCGGAGATCCGCGACAGGAACACCGCGGGATCGGCCGACGAATCCAGCACCGCACCGTCGGGGAACACGTGCCGCACCACGGGATCGAGCGGCACCAGCGCGGGCGCGTCGCCGCCGAGGTCGGCGAACAGTTCGTCGAAGACCTGCGGCAAGGTCAGCAGGCTCGGCCCGGTGTCGAACCGGTAGGTGCCCTCCGGCCGCTCCACCACGAGCCGGCCGAGCTTGCCACCGACCACAGTGGACCGCTCGTACACCGTGACCCGGTGTCCGCCCGCCGCCAGCCGCGCCGCACACGCCAGCCCGCCCACGCCGGCGCCGACCACCACGACCTCAGCCACGCCGCACCCCTCCCGTCACCACGGCACCACCGGCCGGTCGCGCCAGCGCAGCACGCCGGACCGGCGCAGCCGGTAGGAGCGGGCGACCAACCAGCCGAACAGCAGCACCGACACCGGCTGGGCCAGCGGGTCCGGCCACCGCCGACCGCCCGTGGCCGCCGCGCTGACCAGCCGGCCGAGCACGCCGAGCAGATAGCCGACCAGGCCAGCCAGCAGCACGCCGGACGACCCGGCGACCAGGCCGGCGAGGAACAGCGGCACGGGTACGACGTACACCAGGATCAGCGTCCCGACCACCGCCGCCGCACCGATCCGCGAACCGAACGACGCCCACAGCGACTTCGCGTACCCGTCGACCAGCGAGTCCCACGACTCGTACATCCGGCACGACGCGATCCTCGATCCGTCGGCCAGCGCGATCCGACCGCCGGCCCGCTTCACCGCCCGCGCCAGCGCGACGTCTTCCAGCACCGAACCGCGCACCGCCGCGTGCCCGCCGGCCGCGCGATAGGCGGACCGGTCCGCCACCAGGAACTGGCCGCCGGCCGCGGCCAGCGACGGCCGGGCCGAGCGCTCCATCGCCCGCAGCGGCAGGAACGTCAGCCACGACCACTGCAGCAGCGGCTGGACCAGCCGCTCACCCCACGAACCGGCGACGATCCGGGGGTACGCGCTGAGCAACCCGACCTGTGCCGACCGGAGCAGCGCGGCGGCACCGGCGACCGCGTCCGGGGCCAGCACAACGTCGGCGTCGACGAACACCAGCACCTCGGCGTCGGTCGCTTCGGCGAGTTGCCGGCAGGCGTGCGGCTTGCCGAGCCAGCCGGGCGGAAGGGGAGCGCCGGTCAGCAGCCGTACCCGCGGGTCGTCGCCGGCCAGCGACCGCACCAGGTCGGCCGTGCCGTCCGTGGACCCGTCGTCGAGGACCAGGATGGACAGTCCGGGTACGCCGCGCTGGGCGAGCAGCGAGCGCAGGCACGGCCCGACCCGGTCGACCTCGTCGCGCACCGGGAGCAGCACGGCGACCCGCTCGGGGAACGACGCCGCGACGGGACGGCGGAGCAGCCGGGCGTTGGCGAGCGCGTGGAGCGTCAGGACGCCGGCCAGCACCGCTGGGAGCCAGGCCAGCGCGCTCATGCCCGTACCCGATAAGCCAAGGGAATCGCCACCAGGCCCATGGCCAGCGCGCCCCAGCCCGCCGACGCCGGCAGCCCCAGGAACGCGGCGTGGGCCAGGATGCTGGAGAAGTAGGTCCAGAGGTAGAGGGCGTACATCGGCGCGTCGTCAGCGGGGGAGGTCGGGCCGTCGAGCGCGTGGAAGAGGGCCATCATCAGCACCGCCACGACGAGCCAGCCGGCGTAGTTGCCCAGCGGCACGTCGGGCACACCGGGCAGGCCGGGCGACGGGTGTGCCCAGGTCCAGTAGCCCTGTGCGACCATCTGCGGGTCGAGGAAGAGGTCCCACGCGGCGAGGCCGACGCCGGCGACGAGGATCCGCGGTATCGGATATCGGACCAACCGGACCGCGGCGAGCCAGGCCGGCCACGCCATCCAGGTCCAGGCGAGCGGGATCACGACGGGCACGCCGGCGATCTTCGGGCCGAGGGCGTCCGAGTACGCGTAGTCACCGAACGGCACGCCGGTCGCGACGCCGATGGCTTCCACGAGCAGGCCGCCGCCGGTGGTGACCAGCACCAACGCGGTGGCGACCCGGGGGCCGCGGGTGATGGCCGCGTGTGAGACCGACAGCAGGTAACCGAGCGCGACCGTGATGACGGTGACGGCCGCCCGGGTGTCGCCGCCGGTCAGCGGGTAGCAGATCTGGGTGAGGATCAGCAGGCCCAGACCGAGCCAGGGCAGTCCGCGGGTCATTCCCCGGACGGCGCGACCAGCGGCAGGTCGCGGCCGAGCACCGCGAAGGCCCGCTCGTCGCCCGGGAAGCGGAACTGGCGCAGCACGTCGACGAAGCCGAAGCTGCGGTAGAGGCGCCAGGCGCGCGATCTGCGCTCGTCGGCCTCGGGCGTGGACAGCAGGGTGGTCGCGCCGGGCGCCATCCCGAGCAGGGCGCGCAACTGGCGGGCCCCGACCCCGTGGCCCTGCGCGGCCGGGCGCACGTGCAACTCGACGACCTCGAAGCAGTCGGTCAGCCAGCGCTTGCGGTGCTCCTCGCTGAGCGCGGCGCGGACCTGGTCGTGCCACCACTGGCCGGCACCGGAGACGTAGCCGTAGCCGAAGCCGGCGAGCGCGCCCTCGGTGGTCAGCGTGGCGACGGCCCGGAAACCCGACCGGCGCACGTGCGTGGCGATGATGCCGCGCCTGGCCTCCATGAGCTCCGGCCGGTAGCCCATCGCCTCGCCGTAGACGGCCACCACGTCGTCGAGCCGACGTGCCAGGTCGTCCGGCTTCCACGGCACCAGCCTCATGCCGGATCGCTCCTTGTCATCTCTCTGCCCAGCCGAGCACCTCGCGGTCACCCATGATGCCGCACACCGCGAACCGGGCGAAAAGCTCCTCGGAATACCAGCCGACCTGGGTCGTTCGGGCGATGGCGGCGCGATGCTCGGGCCGACGGTACGCGAAGGCCACCAGATCTGCCGCGTTTCGCCACACGGTGACCGTGCCCTGCCAGCCGATCGGCGCCTCGCCGACGCCGAACCGGGCGAGCAGGCCGGGCGCCTCGTGCAGCGCGGCGGCCACCGGGGGGACGGCCCGCCAGAACGTCGCGGCCCTGGCCGCTTTGAGCCGGGCCCGGGTCAGAGCCAGGACCATTCCGGTGGTACGGGCGGTGCCCGCGAACGGCTCGCGGCCGCTCCAGGTGCCGCGGCTGGCGATCGGGGCGAGGTCGATCCGGGCGTGGCCGATGCTCCGCCTGGTCCAGCCGTCGATGGCCGGTGGCGGCGCGGCTGCCGCGTCGTGCACCAGCAGCGCGGCCCAGCGGGTGGCGTCGACGTCGCCCGGGCCGAAGCCGGTGCCGGTGCCCGTGCCGAGGAGCTTGGCGAACCGGACGCCGGGGTGCCGCCGCAGCCGGGCCCGGTCGGTCGCCATCCGGGCGAGCACCTCCGGGAGGGCCCGCCGGGGCATCCGCCAGACGTGCAGGGTGACGACCGTGTCCATCGGGTCCCAGTCTCCACCCGCTGGTCGGGTCTCCACCCGCCGGCTCAGGCGACGTCGGTGACGGTGCCGCCGGTGAGGCGTTCGAGCTCGGCCGGGGTGATCGGGAAGACCGCGTGGGGGATGCCGCCCGCGGCCCAGACCTCGTCGAAGGCGAACAGCGCGGTGTCGACCAGGGTGCGCATGGCCGGCAGGCCGGGGTGCACCGGAGCGACGCCACCGATCACCTGGCCGGTGTGTGCCCGGACGAAGTCGGGGGAGGCCCGCTTGACCTTCTCGATGCCGTGCTCCTTGGCGACCCGGGCGGTGTCGACCCGGTGCGCGCCGCTGGTCAGCACCAGCAGCGGCGCGCCGTCGGCGTCGAAGACGAGCGAGTTGGCGATCTGGCCGACCTCGACGCCCAGTTGGGCGGCGGCCGCGGCGGCGGTGGGCGCGGCCTCGTCGAGGATGCGGACCTGGCTGGGCCGGCCGGCGGCGGTGCGGGCGCCGGCGGCGTCGAGCGCGTCCTGGACGGCGCGGACGTTGGCGTGCGGTTGCATCTGGACACGTTCTCATGCCGGGCGCGGTGGGCGCGCCCCGGTTTCGGCGTGGGGTGCTGACACGCTGTTCCCGCTGGTCGGGGCCGTTTTCGGGGGTCTGGAAAACATCAGCGGATGTCAGCTCGCGTCGCGTTGCTTTTTTGTCGGACCCAAGGTGTACTCTTCTTGTAGTTAGAACGCGTGTTCGATTGGCTCGCACACTCGTTCTGGCGATCCGGGAGACCCACGATTCGCGGCGTGGCTCCCGGGAGGTGCGGCTTCGCGGGCCGCACATCAGGCAGGACCGTCGTCCGCCGCCCTCGACCCCCGGGCGGCGGACGACGGACCAGCCGGCCCTGCCGGCCGGGTGTGGTGTGGGGAAGCGTCACGCCCGGCCGGCAACTAGCACCACCGCTGCGTCTTCCTCCGCGGCGGGCAACGTCCCGCGGGCCCTTCCGGGCCCGTGCGCAGGCTTTGCAACGCGGACAACGCGGAGGAGACAGGTTCCATGACGACCAGCCCGGCCCAGGCGCCGACCGTGCCGGCACACGTGCTGCCGCATCGCACGCCGGCCCAGCTGCTCGCGATCGCCCGGCACGGCCTCGCGGAGGCGGCACAGACCCGCCCCGACGGCCTGCGTTACGCCGCCGCCCACCTGGCCGCCCTGCGCGCCGCCGCGGCGATGCTCGGCGCTCGGGCCCGTCCGTCGCCGACCCGGCGCAACCGCATCACCAGCGTCTGGGAGCTGCTGGTGATGGTCGCGCCCGAGTTCGACGAGTGGGCCGCCTATTTCGCCGCGGGAGCGACCAAGCGCGCCGCCGCCGAGGCCGGCATCCCCCGGGTGGTGACCGCCCGCGAGGCCGACGACCTGCTCCGCGCCGCCGAGCAGTTCGTGGCCGTGGTCGAGGTCGCGCTCGGCATCGCACACCAGCCGTCGCTCGACGGCCTGGCCGCCTGACCACCGTTTCACCGCACAACCAGCACAACCAGCACGAAGGCACGACGGGGGTGAGCGCATGGCCGGTCAGATGACGCTGGGATCAGCGGCGCTGTCAGGTCTGGTCCGCCCGGCCAGCGCCGCCCCCGACGACGGGCACCGCACCCTGCCGGTGCCGGCCGAACTGCGTGGGCTGTTGCCCGGCCGGGGCCTGCGCCGGGGCAGCACCGTGGCGGTGGGCACCGGGCCGCGGTCGCCGAGTGGCGGCACCTCGCTGGTCTACGCCCTGATCGCCGAGGCGTCCCGGGCCGGGTCCTGGTGCGCGGTGGTGGGCGTCCCCGCGTTCGGCGCGGTCGCGGCCGCCGACGGCGGCGTCGCCCTCGACCGGCTGGCGCTGGTGCCCAACCCGGGCCCCGAATGGGCGACGGTGGTCGCCGCCCTGATCGACGGCGTCGACGTCGTGGTGCTCGCGGTCCCGGGCCCGGGCGCCGTCTCCGGCCCGGTCACGGCCCGCCTCGCGGCCCGGGCCCGGCAACGCGGCAGCGTCCTGGTCCCTTACGGCCACTGGGACGGCGCCGACCTCACCCTGCGGGTCACCCGCGGCCGCTGGGAGGGCCTGTCCGACGGCCGCGGCCGCCTCCGCCGGCGCGAGGTCACCGTCGTCGCCCAGGGCCGCGGCGCGGCCACCCAACCCCGCGAGATCACCGTCTGGATGCCGGGCTTCCGCCCGCTGACCGGCACCGTCGCGATCGCACCCCTCGAACCCATCGCCCTGCCCGCCCTCCATCCGGTCCCCGACCCCACCCCGCCGGCGGCCGCCGCATCCGAGGCCGCGGCACCCGCCCGGGCGACAGGCGCCGAGCCCGGCCCGGCCGGCGCGGGCCGGGCGGCAGGCGTCCAGCCCGGCCTGGCCGGCGCGGGCCGGGCGACAGGCGCCCAGCCCGGCCTGGCCGGCGAGGGCCGGGCGACAGGCGCCCAGCCCGGCCCGGCCGGCGAGGGCCGGGCGGCAGGCGTCCAGCCCGGCCCGGCCGGCGCGGGCCGGCCGAAGCCGGCCCGCTCCGCGGGCGACGACCCGCGATCCGGCCGCACCGACGACGGGCTGGTCGCGGGTGCGGCACACCCGGAGCCGGCCGACCCGTGGGCGGTCGTCACCGACGGCCTGGCCGACGGCCCGGAGCCGCAACGCCCACGCCTCACCCTGGTCGCGGGAGGCGTCAGATGACCGGGCGGGCCGGCGCCGCTGGCCGCGCGACCGGCGATCCCGGTCGGGGGAGCGGCGGCAGGAACGGCGATCCGGGACGTGCGGGCGGTGACCCGGGGCGCGGGCGGGGTGCCGGTGCCGGGCGCGTGGGTGACGACGGCGCGGTCGCGCGTACCGCCGTGCTCTGGTGTCCGGATTGGCCGGTCATCGCGGCCGAGATCGTCGACGGGGTGCCGGCCACCGGGGCGGTAGCGGTGTTGCATGCCAACCGCGTCGTGGCGGCGTCCGAGTCGGCGCGGGCCGACGGTGTCCGGCGGGGGCTGCGTAAACGGGAGGCGCAGAGCCGGTGCCCGGGCCTGGTCGTCGTCGACCACGATCCGGGCCGGGACGCGCGGGCGTTCGAGCCTGTCGTGGCCGCCGTCGAGGAGATGGTCGCGGGCGTCGAGGTGGTGCGGCCCGGTGTGTGCGGGTTCGCCGCGCGGGGGCCGGCCCGCTACTTCGGGGGTGAGGAGGCCGCGGCCGAGCGGATCGTCGAGCACGTCGCCCAGAGCAGCGCGGTGGAGAGCCAGGTCGGGGTCGCCGACGGCGGGTTCGCCGCCGCGCTCGCTGCCCGGGAAGGGCTGATCGTGCCGAGCGGCGAGACCGTCGCGTTCCTGGCGGGCCGGCCCGTCGAGGCGCTCGCCCGGCCCGCGCTCACCGAACTGCTCCGCCGGCTCGGCATCACCACCCTCGGCGCCTTCGCCGGGCTGGCGCGGGGTGACGTGCTGGCGCGGTTCGGGTTCGACGCCGCGCTGGCGCACCGGCTGGCCGCGGGCGGCGACGAGCGGCCGCTCGCGGTGCGGCGACCGCCGCCTGACCTCGAGGTGAGCGAAGACTACGGCGACGATCCGCTGGAACGGGTCGACACGGCCGCGTTCGCCGCGCGGATGCTCGCCGAGCGGCTGCACGAGCGGCTGGCCGGCTACGGGCTGGCCTGCACCCGGCTCGCCATCGGGGCGGTCACCGCGCACGGCCAGGAACTGCACCGGGTCTGGCGGCACGACGGGCTGCTGACCACCGCCGCGATCGCCGACCGGGTGCGCTGGCAGCTCGACGGCTGGCTGTCCGGCACCTCCCGCCCGGGCGCCCGCACGGCACCGGCCAAGCCGACCGCCGGGATCATCCGGCTGCGCCTGGTGCCCGAGGGTGTGCTGCCGCATGCCGGCCTCCAACCGGGGCTGTGGGGCGAAACCGGGGAGGAGAAGGAGCGGGCGCACCGGGCGTTCAACCGGATCCAGGGCATCCTCGGCCCCGAGTCGGTGGTCACCGCCGTGCTCGGTGGCGGTCGCTCGCCGGCCGACCAGGTGCGCCTGGTGCCCTGGGGCGACGAGCTGACCCCGGCCCGGCCGGCCGCACCCTGGCCCGGGCGGCTGCCGGCGCCGGCACCCGCGCTGGTGCTGCCCGCGCCGCTGCCGGCCACCGTCCGCGACGCGAGTGGCGAGCCCGTCGGCGTCTCCGCCCGGCTGCTGGTCACCGCCGCGCCGGCCCGCCTCGCGATCGGCACCGGGCCGGCCGCCGAGATCGTCGGCTGGGCCGGGCCCTGGCCGGTCGACGAGCGCTGGTGGGCGCCGGCCGAGGCCCGCCGCCGGGCCCGGTTCCAGGTGGCCCTGGCCGATGGCAGCGCCTTCCTCCTCTCTCTGGCCGCGGGTCAGTGGTCGGTGGAGGCCATCTATGACTAGGACCAGGGGCTTCAACAACCCGGGTGTCCCGTGGTCGCAGCTGGAGGGAACCCTCTCCGGCCGGCGCCACCTGCACGTGGTCGACCCGCTGGCGGGCGACGGCGACGGTGGCGACTCGCCGGCCTGGAGCCGCAAGCGTCCCGCCTACGAGGTGCCCGCGGAGCTGCCGTCCGAGCAGGACACGGTCCCCTACGCCGAACTGCACTGCCACTCCAACTTCAGCTTCCTCGACGGGGCCAGCCACCCCGAGGAGCTGGCCGAGGAGGCGCGGCGGCTCGGGCTGACCGCGCTGGCCATGACCGACCACGACGGTTTCTACGGCGTGGTGCGCTTCTCCGAGGCGGCCCGGGCGCTCGGGCTGAAGACCATCTTCGGTGCCGAGCTGTCGCTCTCCGAGGGCGTGCGCGGCAAGGACACCGTGATCCGCTCCGGCGAGCCCGACCCGCACGGGCGGCACCTGCTGGCGCTGGCGCACGGCACCGAGGGCTACGCCCGGCTGTCGTCGGTCATCGGGCAGGCCCAGCTCGACGGCGGCGAGAAGGGCCGGCCGGCCTACGGCCCGCTGGAAGACGTCGCCGAGCAGCTCCGTGACCACGTCCTCGTGCTCACCGGGTGTCGCAAGGGGACGGTGCCGGCCGCGCTGCTCACCGAGGGGGTCGACGCGGCGGCGCGCGAGCTCGACCGGCTGGCGACGCTGTTCGGCGCCGACAACGTGGCGGTCGAGCTGACCGACCACGGCGACCCGACCGACGGCGACCGCAACGACGCGCTGGCCGCGCTCGCCGCCCAGCGCGGGCTGCCGACCGTCGCGACCAACAACGTGCACTACGCAACGCCGGCCCGGCGGCGGCTGGCGACCGCGGTCGCGGCGGTCCGGGCCCGGCGCAGCCTCGACGAGATCGACCCGTGGCTGCCCGCCGCGGCCACCGCACACCTGCGCACCGGTGCCGAGATGGCGCAGCGGTTCGCCGCCTACCCGGGCTCGGTGGCCCGGGCCGCGGAATACGGGCAGGACCTGGCCTTCGACATCCAGCTCGTGGCGCCGAAGCTGCCCGACTACCCGGTCGACCCGGGCGAGTCCGAGATGGACCACCTGCGCAAGCTGACCATGGAAGGTGCGCTGATCCGCTACGGACCGCGGGAGGCCCACCCCGACGCCTACCGCCAGCTCGACTACGAGCTGGCGATGATCGGGCAGCTCGGCTTCCCGGGCTACTTCCTGGTCGTCTACGACATCGTCAAGTTCTGCCGCGACAACAGGATCTACTGCCAGGGCCGGGGGAGTGCCGCCAACTCCGCCGTCTGCTACGCGCTGTGGATCACCAACGTCGACGCCGTCCAGCACGGGCTGCTCTTCGAGCGCTTCCTCGCCCCGGAGCGTGACGGGCCGCCCGACATCGACGTCGACATCGAGTCCGACCAGCGCGAGAAGGTCATCCAGCACGTCTACCAAAAATACGGCCGGCGGCACACGGCCCAGGTCGCCAACGTGATCTCCTACCGGCCGCGGTCGGCCGTACGCGACATCGCCAAGGCATTCGGCTTCTCGCCCGGCCAGCAGGACGCGTGGAGCAAGCAGATCGACCGGTGGGGTTCGGTGGCCAAGGTCGACGTCGACGACATCCCGGAGCACGTCGTCGACTTCGCCAACGAGTTGCAGACCTTCCCGCGCCACCTGGGCATCCACTCCGGCGGCATGGTGATCTGCGACCGGCCGATCATCGAGGTCTGCCCGGTCGAGTGGGGCCGGATGCCCGGCCGCACGGTGCTCCAGTGGGACAAGGACGACTGCGCCGCCATCGACCTGGTCAAGTTCGACCTGCTCGGGCTCGGCATGCTGTCGGCGCTGCGCTACGCGTACGAGATGATCGAAGATGATCTTGATATCAGCACGATGCCGCTCGACGACCCCGAGATCTACGACATGCTCTGCCGGGCCGACTCGGTCGGGGTGTTCCAGGTGGAGAGCCGGGCCCAGATGGCGACGCTGCCGCGGCTGAAGCCCCGGGTGTTCTACGACCTGGTGGTCGAGGTGGCGCTGATCCGGCCGGGGCCGATCCAGGGTGGCTCGGTGCACCCCTACATCCGCCGCAAGAACGGTCAGGAGACCTGGCAGCACGACCACCCGCTGATGGCGAAGGCGCTCGACAAGACGCTCGGCGTGCCGCTGTTCCAGGAGCAGTTGATGCAACTCGCCATCGACGTCGCCGGCTTCGACGCGTCCGGCGCCGACCAGTTGCGCCGGGCGATGGGTTCCAAGCGGTCGGCCGAGCGGATGGCCGAGATCCGCGGCCGGCTCTACGCCGGCATGGCCGAGCGGGGCATCACCGGCACCCTGGCCGACGACATCTTCCTCAAGCTGTCGGCGTTCGCGAGCTACGGCTTCCCGGAAAGCCACGCGATGAGCTTCGCCTACCTGGTGTACGCCAGTTCCTGGCTCAAGCGCTACCACCCCGCAGCGTTCCTCGCCGCCCTGCTCAACGCCCAGCCGATGGGCTTCTACTCGCCGCAGACCCTGGTCGACGACGCCCGCCGGCACGGCGTCGAGGTGCGCCGCCCCGACATCAACGCCAGCAACGCGGCGGCGGTCCTGGAGTCCACGAGGGAAACCCGCTGGGGCAGCGCCGCCGGCGAGCCGCCACACCAGTGGGGCCTGGGCGGTCCGGCGGTCCGGGTCGGCCTGTCCGGCGTCCGCACGATCGGCACCGACCTGGCCGAGAAGATCGAGCAGGAACGGGCGGCGGCCGGCCCCTACCGCGACATGTCCGACCTGGCCCGCCGGGTGGGCCTGTCCACCGCCAACATGGAGGCCCTGGCGACCGCCGACGCGTTCGCCTGCTTCGGCCTGAGCCGCCGCGAGGCGCTGTGGGCGGCCGGCGCCGCCGCGCAGGAACGCCCGGGCCGCCTCCCCGGCACGACCGCCGCGACCCAGGCGCCGCCGCTGCCCGGCATGGACCAGGTCGACCGCCTGGTCGCCGACGTCTGGGCCACCGGCCTGTCGCCCGACAGCCACCCCGCCCAGTTCATCCGCCCGCAACTGGAGATGATCGGCGCGATCCCGATCTCCCGCCTGGGCCGCTGCGAAAACGGCCAGCGCGTCCGGGTCGGCGGCATCGTCACCCACCGTCAACGCCCGGCCACGGCCGGCGGGGTCACCTTCATCAACCTCGAAGACGAGACCGGCATGCTCAACGTCACCTGCTCGCCGGGCCTGTGGCAGCGCTACCGCCGGGTCGCCCGCACCAGCGCGGCCCTGGTCGTGCGCGGCCGCCTGGAAATGGCCGAGGGCGTGATCAACCTCCGCGCCGACCGCCTCGACGGCATCACCCCACCCGTGACCTCGGCCTCCCGCGACTTCCGCTGAGCGGCCGAACGCCGCCTCCGGTCACGCGGCACCCGGAAGGCCGCGAAGCGGGCTTCGATATCGCGGGCCGGCAGGGGTCCCGGGACGATCAGACCGGGCCGCCGCGAGGTCCCGGCTCGAGCAGGCCGTCGGCCATCGTCCCGCCGAGCCAGCGTTCGTAGCGGTCGAGGGTCCAGCGGCGCCGGCGGACCAGGCGGTGCACGACGTCCGGCGCGGTCAGGGTCCAGAGCACGTCGGAGGCGTCCTCGACCGACAGCCCGGCGCGGAGCCCGAACCGCTCGGCGACGTACCGGGCGATGCCCGCCGTGCCGATCGCCCGCTCGTTCTCGATCGCGTCGATGAACGCGCGGACCTCCCGGTCGCCCGCCGCACCCTCGGTCAGCAGGATCGGCACCAGCGGCCCGACCCGTTCGTAGATCTCGCGGCACATCCGGGCATACAGCGCCAGGCATTCGCGGGCGTCGTCGGTGGCGCGCATGGCCCGGGCCGTCGGCCGCTCGATCATCGGGATGGGCTCGGTGTCGCCGGCGATGGTCGCGTCGTACACCGCCTTGAGCACCGCCGCCTTGCCACCGACCGTGTTGTAGACGGTCTGCACGCTCACCTGCGCGCGGGCCGCGATCGCCTCGACCGTCGTGCCGGTGTAGCCGCGGCGGGTGAACAGCGCGCGGGCCGCGTCGAGCACCCGCTGCCGGGTGGCGCGGGACTGCTCGGCGCGGACCGGGCTCTGATACCGCCGGGTGGTCACGCCCGTCAGTCTCCCAGCGGTGCGCCGGCCGGCAGGCCGAACCCGACCGGCCGCGGCGGCGGCAGCGCGCCGACCTGCCAGAGCATGCCGATCTCGTCGCGGACCCCCCAGTGCTCGACCAGCACCCCGCCCGACTCGCGGTAGAGGTGCATGGTGCGCATCGCGTAGGGCTTGCCGGTCGGCGCGAAGCCCAGCATGTCGACCGCGTTGACGCCGTGCGCGGTGGCCCTGATCGCGACCTTGTCGCCGGCGGCCACGACGTCGTCCACCTCGTAGGTGATCCGCAGCGCCCGCGTCACGTACCCGAGGATCTGGATGTATCCGGCCCGGCCCTGCGGTGCCCATGGTGGCGCGCCGTGGTCGACGAAATCCTCGGCCACGAGCGGGCCGACGGCCTCGACGTCGCCGGCGTTCATCGCGTCGAGCACCTTGCGGGCGAGCGTTTCCGCGAGCGTCATGATGGTCTTCCTTTCGATGGAAGCGCGTTCAAATCGATGGAACAACCATCCAGCGAATGTACGGCGGACCGCAACGAAACTGGAGTGATCCGCGCCCGGCTTCCACCGAACCGGCCCGGCCGGCACGCGACCGTTAGGCTCGGCCCGTGGAGCGAACAACGGTCCGTCGCGGCCCCCGCACCGCGGTCGTCTGGCAGGTGCTGCGCAGCGAGCTCGACCGCGCGCCCGATGGTGGGCTCACCGTCCTCGACGTGGGCGGCGGCACCGGTGGCTTCGCCGTTCCGCTGGCCGAGGCCGGCCACCGGGTCACCGTGGTCGACGCCAGCCCCGACGCGCTCGCCGCCCTCAACCGCCGCGCCGTCGAGGCCGGGGTCGCGCCCCGGGTCCGCGCGGTGCAGGGCGACGGCGACGCGCTGGCCGGTCTGGTCGCGCCGGGCACCGTCGACCTGGTGCTCTGTCACGCCGTGCTCGAGGTGGTCGACGACCCGGCCGGCGTCGTCGCCGCGATCACCGCCGCTCTGCGCCCCGGTGGCGCCGCCTCGGTGCTGGTCGCGTCGCGGGCCGCCGCCGTGCTGGCCCGGGCCACCGGCGGCCACCTCGCGGCCGCGGCCGCGCTGCTCGCCGACCCCGACGGGCGCACCGGGCCGCGCGACCTGCTGCGCCGCCGCTACGACGCCGACGGCGCCGCCGACCTGTTGCGCTCCGCGGGGCTGGCGGTCGAGGGCATCCACGGCGTACGGGTGGTCGCCGACCTCGTCCCCGCCGCCGCGGCCGACGCCGACCCGCGCACGCTGCTCGACCTCGAACTGGCCGCCGCGGCCCGCCCGCCCTATCGCGACATCGCCGCCCAGCTGCACCTGCTCGCCCGCCGCCCCGCCGATCCGGCATGAGCGAGTTCGACCAGGTTCTGCCGAGGTACGGCGCCGACAGTCTGATGGACGTACTGCCGAGCGCGCTCGCGACGCTCGGCGTTCCCGGCTTCACCGACATCCTCGGCCTCGAGCTCGACGGCGTCCGGCGGATCGCGGTGCTGCTGATCGACGGGCTGGGCTGGCACCAGATCCCGACCGCGGCGCCGTTCGCGTCCAACCTGGCCGACCTCGCCGGGCGGGCGCCGCGGATGATCACGACGGGTTTCCCGTCGACGACGCCGACCAGCCTGGTCTCGTTCGGCACCGGCATCGCGCCCGGCACCCACGGCGTGCTCGGCTTCCGGGTCGCCATCCCCGGCACCGACAGGGTGCTGACACACACCCACTGGCGCGACGACCCGGACCCGGCGATCTGGCAGCCGGTGCCGACCCTCTTCGAGCGCGCCGCCACCGCCGGGCTGGCGGTCAGCGTCGCCAACCGCCCCGAGTTCACCTACAGCGGGCTGACCATGGCCGCCAACCGGGGGGCGCTCTACCGGCCGGCTTCGGACGTCGACGAACTGGCCGCGGCCGTGCTGGCCGGCCTCGGCTCCGCCGGCATGCCGCCGGCGCTGTCCTACGGGTACTTTCCGGACCTCGATCGCTACGGCCATGTCTTCGGCGTCGACTCGGAGCCCTGGCGCGCGGCCGCCGTCGAGGTCGACGCGCTGCTCGACCGGGTGCTCGACGGCCTGCCGGCCGACGGCGCGCTGCTGGTCACCGCCGACCACGGGCAGCTCGACGTGCCGGCCGAGCACCGCTTCGACTTCGACGCGGACCCGCGACTGCAGGCCGGCGTACGCGTGATCGCCGGCGAGCCCCGCGTCCGCTACCTGCACACGCTCCCGGGCGCGACCGACGACGTGCTGGCCACCTGGACCGAGATCCTCGGCGACGCCGCCTGGGTGGCCCGTCGCGACGAGGTCATCGCACAGAGCTGGTTCGGTGTGGTGCCGGAGCGCAACCTGGAGCGCATCGGCGACGTCGTCGTGATCTGCCACGGCACCCACGCGGTCGTGGCGCCGACCTCGGAACACGCGATCAAGGCGATGCTGATCGCCTACCACGGCGCCTACTCGGCGGTGGAGATGGAGATCCCGCTGCTCGTCTCCCGGGCGCGGTCGTAACGCGTTTTCGTCGTACCCCCGGATTAGCCTCTGGTTGTGGGACGCAGTCAGGCGGTGCCGCGCGGGGGTGACCCGCGCTTCGGAGCGGGGGCCGACGACACCGGCTGCGCGATCCTGCATGTCGACATGGACGCGTTCTACGCGTCGGTCGAGGTGCGCAAGCGGCCCGACCTGGCCGGGCGGCCGGTCGTGGTGGGCGGCATCGGGCCGCGCGGGGTGGTCAGCTCGGCCAGCTACGAGGCCCGGGCCTATGGCGTGCGCAGCGCGATGCCGACCGCCCGGGCCCGGTCGCTGTGCCCCGGGGCGGTGTTCCTGCCGGTCGACTTCGCCGCCTACGGCGAGGCGTCCCGGGCGGTGATGGCGATCTTCAACGACGTGACGCCACTGGTCGAGCCGCTCTCG
Organism: Asanoa sp. NPDC049573; assembly: GCF_040676615.1. NCBI lineage: Bacteria > Bacillati > Actinomycetota > Actinomycetes > Micromonosporales > Micromonosporaceae > Asanoa > Asanoa sp. NPDC049573. Next base: position 2,504 of record NZ_JBFAPI010000030.1, on the reverse strand, counting down.
GTCGACGAGGCCTTTCTCGACGTGGCCGGGGCCGCCCGGCTGCTCGGGTCGCCGGCGACGATCGCGGCGCTGATCCGCCGGCGGGTGGCCGAGGAAGAGGGGCTCAGCTGCTCGGTGGGTGTCGCGTCGACCAAGTTCGTCGCCAAGTTGGGTTCGGCGCGGGCCAAGCCCGACGGGGTGATCGTGGTGCCGCGCGACCAGGTGCTCGATTTCCTGCACCCGCTGCCGGTCGACGCGCTCTGGGGCGTCGGCGAGAAGGCGGCCGAGACGTTGCGCCGGTTGGGGCTGGCGACGGTGGGCGCGGTGGCCGAGGCACCGGTCGGGATGCTGCGGTCGGCGCTCGGCGAGGCGGCCGCCGCGCACCTCCACGAGTTGGCCTGGGGCCGCGATCCGCGGCAGGTTTCGGTCGAACACGTGGAAAAATCGATCGGCGCCGAGGTTACTTTCGACACCGACGTGGCCGATGTCGAAGTGATCAAGCGGGCCTTGCTCGACCTGTCGACCAAGGTGGGCGCCCGGCTGCGCCGGGCCGACCAGGCCGGCCGCACGGTGTCCATCAAGGTCCGGCTGGCCGACTTCCGCACCGTCAACCGCTCCCGCACCCTGGGCACCGCGACCGATGTCGCGCGCGAGATCTTCGCCACCGCTTGGGCGCTCTACCAGGCACTTCGTCCCGGTGACCGGATCCGCCTGGTGGGCGTCCGGGTCGAGGGTCTGGCGGTGGCGTCGGGGTCGGCGCGGCAGTTGGAGTTGGGTGCGCCGGAGCGCGGTTGGCGCGAGGCGGAAGCGGCCGCTGATGCGGCCGCTGCCCGATTCGGGCGCTCTGTCATCCAACCGGCCAGCCTCCTCGCGGGCGAACGGATGGAAATTCGACCCCGGCCGTCGGTCGTCCCGCTTTCCGACCCGCGAAGCCCCTCGTAGACTTGCGGGTAAGCAGTCGGTTGACTGTCACGGTCTGTCGGCCCGCCCGGGCCGACCGCACGACCGGGGAGGAGTGCCGTGCCGCTCTCGGAGCACGAGCAGCGGCTGTTCGAGCAGATCGAGCGGTCGCTTGCCGAGGATCCCAAGTTCGCCTCGGCCGTGCGCGCCAGCGACCCGCGTTTCCACGCGCGGCGTCGTCTGTTCTTGGCCGCCGCCGTGATCATCGCTGGCCTGGCCCTGGTTGTCTTCGGCACGGTGAACAAGACACCGCTGCTCGGCGTGGCGGGTTTCGTCATCATGCTGGGTGCAGCGGCGTTCGCCATGCAGTCGCATCGCAAGGGCCAACAGCCCGACCTGCACGTCGTCGGTGGCACCGCCAGCCGCCGCACCCGCGCGCGCAGATCGGGCCTGCTCGACCGTCTCGAAGAGCGCTGGCGGCAGCGCCCGGAGGGACACCGCTGACAATCCGCTGCGGCGGCACCCGGGCCGCCACATCGGGCCATCTCTCTGGTGGCGTCGGACCACGCGTCCGACGCCTTTTTGCGTCCATACCCGGCCGCGTGCGATGCGCTTCCGAGCCGCGCTGACCAGCGACGCACCGGCTGTCGCGGCCCTGCACGCCGACAGTTGGCGCCGCTACTACCGGGGCGCCTACGCCGACGCCTACCTCGACGGCGACATTGACGCCGACCGCTTGGCGATCTGGTCCGCCCGCCTGACGGCGGCCGATTCCCGCCGCGTGACCATCGTGGCGGAGACCGATGCCCTGGTGCCGCCGCGGCCCCGCTCGGCGCCGGTGACCAGCACGGCCGGGATCGATGGGATGACACGCGCCGGCGAGGATGCGCCCGGAGAGCCCGCGACCCCGGACGATGCGGCGTGGCGGACCGGCGCGGCGACTCAGTCCGATACCCGACAGCTGGCCACCGCGGCATCGACACTAGTCGGATTCGTCCATCTTGTCGTTGATGACGATCCGCGCTGGGGCTCCTTGATCGACAACCTGCACGTGCTCACCGGACGGCAGCGCGGCGGCGTCGGTTCGGCCCTGATCAGGCGGGCCGCCGAGGCGGCGGCCGAGCGCGGCGCCCTCCCGGGCCTCTACCTCTGGGTCCAGGAGCAGAACACCGCCGCCCAGGCCTTCTACGCCGCCCACGGCGGCCAGGTCGTGGAGACCGCCCAGATCGAGCCACCCGGCGGCGTCCCGGGCCGTCTCCACGGCCGGCCACGCAAGCTCCGCGTCGCCTGGCCCGACGCCCGCACCGTCGCCCGACCGCCCAGACCCTGACCCGACGCCCGCGCTGCGCGACGTGGTGGCGGTGTCGCCTGGGCGACGCCCGTGCTGCGCGACGTGGTGGCGGTGTCGCCTGGGCGAAGGCCGTGCCACGCGAGCGGTGTCGCCCACGCGACGGCCGCGCCGCGCGACGGCCGGGCCGCGCGACGGCCGGGCCGCGCGACGGCCGGGCCGCGCGACGGCCGGGCCGCGCGACGGCCGGGCCGCGCGACGGCCGGGCCGCGCGAAGGCCGGGCCGCGCGAAGGCCGGGCCGCGTGATCCGAAGAGCACAAGTCAGTACTCCAGACA